>JAFXPY010000051.1 GCA_017527495.1 Paludibacteraceae bacterium | reverse complement strand
ATTCGTTCGATTCGTTTTTATAAAAGGTTCACAAATTAAACGAATTAAACAAATTTTTCTCCCCCCTATTCGTCAGATTCGTTTTCTACAAATTTGTCCGCAGAGAAAACAGAGAAAGCAGAGAATTAGCTTCGATTCGTTCGATTCGTTTTTATAAAAAGGTTCACAAATTAAACGAATTAAACAAATTTTTCTCCCCTATTCGTTCGATTCGTTTTCTTTTTTTTTGTCATCAATTATCATCAATTAAAGACAATTATTCGCTTCAATTCGTTGGATTCGTTTTTATAAAAGGTTCACAAATTAAACGAATTAAACAAATTTTTCCCTCCTATTCGTCAGATTCGTTTTCTAAAAGTTGTCCGCAGATTACACGAAACTATTTATCTACTAATTACCCGAATTATCACGAATTTTGTTTGGTCAAAAATTATCCAAAATGGAATAAAAATAGAACCCCCAAATTTTTCTTTAATTTTTCTCAATTTTGGACATAAAAAGAATAGCCCACAATTATGCACAATTAAAAACAATTATTCGCTTTAATTCGTCAAATTCGTTTTCTAAAAGTTGTCCGCAGAGAAAACAGAGAAAGCAGAGAAATTCGTTTCAATTCGTTCGATTCGTTTTCAGAAAAATAGGTCGATTACTGACAAAATGTCAGCATTCGTTGTTTGGCACGGAAAATGTTAATATTTCGAATAGAAAAAGAAAAATTAACATAAAAAAATATAATCATGAATGTAAAACCATTAGCTGACAGAGTTTTGGTAAAACCTGCAGCAGCAGAAGAAAAAACTATCGGCGGAATAATCATTCCGGACAGTGCAAAAGAAAAACCATTGCAAGGCGAGGTTCTTGCCGTTGGTAATGGAACAAAAGATGAGCAGATGGTGCTCAAAGTTGGCGACCGTGTTTTGTATGGCAAATATGCCGGAACAGAACTCGAACTTGAAGGAGAAAAATTTATCATCATGCGTCAAAATGACATTTTGGCAGTGGTAGAATAATCATCAAATTTTCAAATCATAACTTATCAAATCAAAGTAATTATGGCAAAAGATATAATTTATAATGTAGAGGCTCGTGAACAACTCAAGAAAGGTGTTGACGAATTGGCAAATGCCGTTAAGGTAACACTCGGACCTAAAGGTCGTAATGTGATTATCGACAAGAAATATGGTGCTCCACACATCACAAAAGACGGTGTAACAGTGGCAAAAGAGATTGAACTTGATGATGCACAACAAAATCTCGGAGCACAATTAGTTAAAGAAGTTGCTTCAAAAACAGGCGACCAAGCCGGTGACGGTACCACTACAGCCACAGTACTTGCACAAGCAATAATAGGTGTGGGACTGAAAAATGTAACTGCAGGCGCTAATCCTATGGACCTCAAACGCGGTATAGACAAAGCAGTGGCAAAAGTGGTTGAACATATCAAATCGCAATCAGAAGTCGTTGGCGACGACTACAATAAAATCGAGCAAGTAGCCACAGTATCAGCCAACAATGATGCCGTAATAGGTAAGTTGATTGCCGATGCAATGCGTAAAGTATCTAAAGATGGTGTCATCACCATTGAGGAAGCCAAGGGCACAGATACAACGATTGATGTGGTTGAAGGAATGCAATTCGACCGCGGATATATCTCACCATATTTTGTCACTAACACAGAGACAATGGAGGTTGAGATGGATCGTCCTTACATACTTATTCACGACAAGAAAATAAGTAACCTCAAAGAACTCCTTCCTGTTCTCGAACCAGCAGTGCAGAGCGGTCGTCCGTTGTTGATTATTGCAGAAGATGTTGACAGTGAGGCTCTCACAACATTGGTTGTTAATCGTCTGCGTGGTCAGTTGAAGATATGTGCTGTTAAGGCCCCGGGCTTTGGTGACCGCAGAAAAGAGATGCTTGAAGATATTGCCATCCTGACCGGTGGTACAGTGATCTCTGAAGAGCGCGGTATAAAACTCGAAAATGCAACACTTGATATGCTCGGAACAGCAGAGAAGATAACTGTCAATAAAGACAATACCACAATCGTCAATGGTGCGGGAAATAAAGATGCTATTGCTGCTCGTGTTGCACAAATCAAAGTACAGATGCAGAACACCACAAGCACCTACGACAAAGAGAAACTGCAAGAGCGTCTTGCCAAGATTTCAGGCGGCGTGGCTGTTCTTTATGTCGGTGCTGCATCAGAGGTTGAGATGAAAGAGAAGAAAGACCGTGTTGATGACGCCTTGAGTGCAACACGTGCTGCCATCGAAGAAGGTATTATCCCTGGTGGTGGAGTAGGTTATATTCGTGCTCTTGACTCTCTTGAGAGTCTGAAAGGCGACAATGACGATGAGCAGACAGGTATCGAAATAGTTAAACGCGCTATTGAAGAGCCTTTGCGTCAGATAGTTATCAACGCCGGTAAAGAAGGTGCTGTTGTAGTACAAAAAGTGCGCGAAGGCAAAGGTGATTTTGGCTATAATGCTCGTGCAGATAAGTATGAGAACTTGTTGAAAGCCGGTGTCGTCGATCCTGCCAAAGTGGCTCGTGTAGCACTCGAGAATGCGGCTTCAATAGCCGGAATGTTCCTCACTACAGAGTGTGTCATCACCGACAAGAAAGAAGAGAACCCTGCTCCACAAGCCCCAATGGGCGGAGGAATGGGAGGTATGATGTAAAAAAAACAATCATATTCAATGTCGTGGCGTACCGAAAGGTATGCCACGCTTTTTTTACAGAAGACAATTTTTTTCAAAACAATAAAAGACAATGGAAAACATTTTTTTCAAGACAATTTTGTTTGTTGTGTTGGATATTATCCGACGTTAGTCGTTTTCTTGAATTTTCATGTTCTTAAACATCTGTAGCCGTTTATATAAATGCGGAAATGTTATTGCCGTTGCCCCCCACTTTTATTTCTCTCCCTAATTTAGTTTGCATTTATTTACTTGCGAAACATAAAACACGAATTTTGTTTTGTCAACAATTATCAACAATTTTTCGTTTCCATTCGTTCGATTCGTTTATATAAAAGGTTCACAAATTAAACGAATTAAACAAATTTTTCTCCCCCATTCGTCAGATTCGTTTTCTAAAAGTCGTCCACAGAGAAAGCAGAGAAGCAGAAAAATTCGTTTCCATTCGTTGGATTCGTTTTTATAAAAGGTTCACAAATTAAACGAATTAAACAAATTTTTCTCCCCTATTCGTTCGATTCGTTTTCTAAAAGTTGTCCGCAGAGGGCAGAGTTTTATGTTTATCGTCAATTATTTGTCAATTATCTTTTGATGTCAAATTGATGTCAATTGATGATCGTTATTTTTGTTTTTCGTCAATTATCTTTTGATGTCAAATTGATGTCAATTGATGACCGTTATTTTTGTTTTTCGTCAATTATCTTTTGATGTCAAATTGATGTCAATTGATGACTATTTTTTTGTTTGTCGTCAATTATCATCAATTATCAACAATTTTTCTCCCCTATTCGTCAGATTCGTTTTCTAAATGTTGTCCACTGAGAAAGCAGAGAAAGCAGAGAAATTCGCTTCTATTCGTTCGATTCGTTTTCTACAAATTTGTCCGCAGAGAAATTCGTTTCCATTCGTCAGATTCGTTTTTATAAAAGGTTCACAAATTAAACGAATTAAACAAATTAAACAAATTTTTCTCCCCTATTCGTCAGATTCGTTTTTATAAAAGGTTCACAAATTAAACGAATTAAACAAATTTTTCTCCCCTATTCGTCAGATTCATTTTCTAAAAGTCGTCCACAGAGAAAACAGAGAAAGCAGAAAAATTCGTTTCCATTCGTTCGATTCGTATTCTAAAATACATTTCGTGGTATTAATTAGGCATATTAGTGTTATGCAAGGAGCAAAATGAGCATTTGTGCACAGACGATACGCAGAAACATAGTGAGAGGATAGACGGTTGAATAGCCAACGGCGGTTTGGTCGTTTGACGAGAGATTAGATGTATAGGCAAGCAATGCCGCATTCGTCGTTGAACCTGCCAAGAGTCCCATTATGGTGATGAAATTCATTTTTGATATTTTGCGAGCAAGGATACCTATTGTAACAAGCGGAACAAAGGTGATCACAAAAGCAAGTCCCATCCAGAGTAAGCCATTAGTTGACAAGACAGTCTCAACGAAATCGCCACCGGCATTGATGCCGACTGACGCAAGGAACAGACTTATACCTATCTCGCGTATCATCAGGTTGGCAGATTGTGTTGTGTAAGTTATTAATTTCAGACGATAACCAAAAGCACCTAAAAGAATAGAGACAACGAGTGGTCCTCCTGCCAAACCGAGTTTTACCGGTGTCGGCATGTCAGGGAAACGAATAGGTATCATACCTACAATTATGCCGACAAAGATTCCCAAAAACAATGTTATGATTGGCGGGTTGTTGAGTTTTTTCAGTGAGTTACCGAGTATGGGTTCTACTTTTTCGATTGCTTTTTGTTCGCCAACCACCATCACGCGGTCGCCCATTTGCAGGACTAATTCAGGCTGTGCAATAAGGTCAATACCCGAGCGGTTGACGCGTGTTATGTTGATGCCGTAGGTGGTACGCAAATGAAGTTGTCGTATCGTTTTGCCATTGATATTGTCGCGAGTAATCACAATACGTCGGCTGACTAATTCAGAGTCGCATTTGTCCCAATTCATTTCTATCTCTTCACCAAAGAAAGCCAAGACAGCCTCTTTGTCGTCGCCGGAACAGATGACCAAAACACAATCGCCTACGTGCAATATGCTGTCAGCATTAGGAATAGAAGTGTGTTCGTCGTGCACCATACGCGAGACAACATACCTCCTTCCAATCAGGTCTTGACAATGTTGAAGACTCAGGTTGTCAAGTGCAGGATTGGTTATTCTGATAGATAATTTATGTGGTGATTCCGCTGCGTTTTTCGACGATTTGTTTGCTAACTGTTCTTCAGTGTTCATGTCTATTTTGAACAATAAGCGTATTGCAATCACAGAGAGAATAGCTCCGAGAATACCGATAGGGTAGGCCACGGCATAGCTTAGAGCAATAGGTTCGTCAATACCGAGTTGTGTCATAGCTTCTTGCGCAGCACCGAGCCCGGGTGTGTTGGTTATGGCACCTGACATAACGCCCACAATCATTGGTAGGCTGATGTATTGTCGAAGTGCATAATATAAACCTACGGTGCATATCAGACTCAGCCCTATTGCACCTAAGGCATAGAGGTTGAGTGTCTTGCCGTTGTGGCGAAGTGAAGAAAAAAATGTAGGTCCGACTTGCAGACCAATAGAGAAAATGAACAGAATAAGTCCGAAATCGCGAAGAAAAATGAGAGTAGGGTTGTCAACCGTAAAACCTAAATGACCAATTAGAATGCCTGCAAAGAGAACAAATGTTACGCCAAGCGAGATAGAGCCTATTTTGAAGCGTCCGAGCCATGTGCCTAAGGCAATAACGATAGAGTAAATTACAAGAGTTTGTGCTACAGAGTGTTGAGTAAATAAATTAATTAGCCAATCCATGTTGAATGAAATAAACTTAAAATCAAGTTGCAAAATTAGTCAATTTTAACGATATATACAAATATATTTAGGCTATTGCTTATTCTTTTCAAAATTCCGAAACAAAACTTTACAATATTTTGCATTGTCAAATAAAATTAGTATCTTTGCAGTTTGAAATAATAACTAAAAACTACTTTCAAACTTTATGGATTTTTTGGAACAAAGGCACATTGGGCCTAACGAAAGCGAGCAGCGTGAAATGCTTGATAGTGTTGGAGTTAAATCGCTCGAACAACTTATTGAACAGACTATTCCTTCTGATATTTTGCTCAAACAACCTTTGTCGTTGGAAGAGCCTATGCCCGAACATTCCTACTTGGAACATGTCGTTCGATTGGCTCAGGAAAATACTCAATCATATAGTCTGATAGGCAAAGGCTGGTATGAGACAGTTACGCCGGCTGTTATTCAACGCAATGTGCTTGAAAATCCTGTTTGGTACACTTCGTACACTCCCTATCAGGCCGAGATAAGTCAAGGTCGTCTTGAGGCTTTGTTTTTGTTCCAAACAGCGGTGTCGGACCTTACTGGACTGCCACTTGCCAACTGCTCGATGCTTGACGAAGCAACAGCTGCCGCTGAGGCAATGAACATGATGTTCAATCTGCGTACGAAAGAACAAGTCAGAGCAGGTGCAAATAAGTTGTTTGTTGATTTTCGTGTTTTCGACAATACTCTGCAAGTTTTGCGCACCAAAGCAGAAGCAACGGGCATAGAAATATCTGTTGGAATGTTTGAGAACAAGTCTTTTGACGAGTCCTATTTTGGTGCTATTGTTCAGTATCCGAATAGCGAAGGTAATATACCTGATTACAAATCTTTTGCAAAGAAAGTTCATGAGCACAACTGCAAACTTGCCGTTGGTGCCGATTTGATGGCTCTTGCGTTGCTTAAAACGCCTGCATCATGGGGGGCTGATATTTGTTTTGGTACGACGCAACGATTTGGTATTCCAATGTCGTTTGGCGGTCCGAGTGCTGGCTATCTCTCGACGCGCGATGAGTTCAAGCGCGACATGCCCGGACGTATTGTCGGATTAAGCAAAGATAAATATGGTCGTCCTGCCTATCGTCTTGCTTTGCAGACTCGCGAACAACATATCAAGCGCGAGCGTGCCACATCAAATATATGTACAGCTCAGGCTCTGACGGCTATTATGGCTGCAATGTATTGTGTCTATCACGGGCCACAAGGGCTTCGAAATATTGCAAAAGAAATACACTCCAAGGCTGTATATCTCAATGAGTTGTTGCAGGCCTTCGGCTACGAACAACTCAACGACCAGTTCTTCGATACACTCAGAATTGAAATCAAAAGTGTGAATCAATTTCATTATATATTTGAACATTTCAAGAAAGCCAAATTTTCATTTGGTGTTGATGGTTATCACATCATTTCGCTCAATATAGGTGAGGGTATGACTCTTGAGCAGTTCAACACTCTGGCTAATATCTTTGTTAGAGCCCAAAAAGGTAAGGCAATGGAAATCACAGCAGAGCAGTTGGAGCAAGACCTTTGGGCTATAGACGAACAAAACGAACGCAAAGTGGATTATCTGCAACAACCTGTGTTCAACCAAAATCATACAGAGACACAGATGATGCGTTTCCTCAAAAAACTCGAACGCAAAGACATCAGTCTTACTCACTCTATGATACCACTTGGCAGTTGCACAATGAAACTCAATCCTGCTGCTGCTATGATACCAATCACTTTCAGCGGTTTCACCCATTGTCACCCGCTTGACAAAAGTTTTGAAGCCAAGGGCTATCAAACTATGGTCAGTGAGCTGAAACAAATGCTTTGCGAGATTACGGGATTTGATGTTTGTACGCTCCAACCGACATCCGGCGCTGCAGGTGAATACACGGGTATGATAACTATTCGTCGGCAACTCAAACTCACCAATCAACTTCACCGCAATATAATTCTTATTCCTCAGTCTGCTCACGGAACAAATCCGGCATCAAGTGTTCAAGCCGGATTTACTCCTGTTACGGTGAGATGCGACGAAGGAGGAAACATTGATTTGCAAGACTGGAAAGAAAAAGCGGAACAGTATGCCGAAACACTTGCCGGATGCATGATAACATATCCTTCAACTCATGGTATATTTGAACAAGACATTAAGCAGATGTGCCAAGTTGTTCATAAATATGGCGGATATGTCTATATGGATGGTGCTAATCTGAATGCGCAAGTTGGCTTGACCAATCCTGCTACTATAGGTGCCGACCTTTGCCACTTGAATCTTCACAAGACTTTTGCCGCTCCTCATGGTGGTGGCGGTCCCGGTGCCGGAGCTGTGTGTGCTACTAATGCGTTGAGCCGTGCTTTACCTACGGCAAATCGTTGTCGTGTCTCATCTGCTCTTTATGGCAATGCGTTGATTTCGCTAATCAGTTATGGTTACATCAAGATGATGGGTAGCGAAGGTCTGAAACACGCATCGCAAGTGGCAATACTCAATGCCAACTATCTTGCAGCAAAACTCGAACCTTATTACCCTATTGTGTATAAAGGAAAGAATGGTCGTGTAGGGCACGAACTGATTTTAGACTGCCGCCAATTTAAGTCTGTCGGCATTACAGAAACAGACATTGCAAAACGTCTCATGGATTATGGCTATCATGCGCCTACATTGTCGTTCCCGGTGCATGGCACACTGATGGTTGAGCCGACAGAATCGGAAAACAAACACGAACTCGACCAGTTCATTGACGCAATGATACATATTCGTCAGGAGATTGCAGACATAGAGGAGGGTAGAGCAGACAAGACCGATAATCTCTTGCTCAATGCTCCACACCCTGAATATGAAGCAATGCAAGAGTGGAGTCATCCATATAGCCGTATGCAAGCATATTATCCAACAGAATGGGTGGCTGAAAACAAAATGCAAGTGCCGGTGGCAAGAGTGGACAATGGATTCGGCGACAGAAACTTAATTGCAAAATTATAGTATGGCAATAGACAGAAAAAAAATAGAAGCCGACAGAGAGGCCTTCAAAGCAATGTTGGAGCAGCAAATGCGTACACCTGTCTCGCGCACAATAAGAGAGTATGTATTGATTGCTTTCGGCCTGTTGCTTTATTCTGTGGCGTGGAAATTCATGGTTCTGCCGTTCAATGTTGTCGGTGGCGGTGTTACGGGTATTTGTGCCCTGATTTACTATGCCACAAAAGGTGTGATGTTGCCTATTTTCGGAACAGAAGGTATCCCTGTTTTTTTAACGACAATACTTATCAATGGTTTCTTGCTTATTGCAGCAGTTAATACTCTTGGCTGGAAGTTTTGCGTACGCACAATATATGGTGTTTCTGTTCTTGCCTTATGGCTTGCTATAATTCCTGAAGCACAGCCAATGACACAAGAAATGATAGATGCAGGAATAAAGCAAGGAACTATGCTCGAGACAGGAAAAATAGCACTGACAATAATAAACCCTAATGAAGTGTTTATGGCATGTGTTGTGGGTGGTTTGATGGCCGGTTTGGGAATAGGCATCGTCTTTCTCAACAACGGCACATCAGGTGGAACAGACATAATCACTATGATTCTGAACAAGTATCGACATATCTCGCTCGGACGCGGACTTTTCGTTTGCGATATATTCATTATTATTTCATCAATCCTTTTGCCAGATGGATCTGTTCAACGCATTGTGCAAGGTTTGGTGTTGTTGCTTTGCAGTACAACAACGATAGACAATGTGGTTAATGGCACAAGACAGTCTGTGCAATTCTTTATCTTTTCAACCAAATATGAGGAGATAGCCACGGCAATAAATATTCAGGTCAATCGTGGTGTAACAATTCTTGATGGCATGGGATGGTACTCCAAACAACCGATGAAAGTTGTAACCGTTTTGGCACGTAAGTCGGAGTCTGCTCAGATATTCCGACTTGTTAAAAATATCGACCCTAATGCCTTTGTGTCACAGAGTGCTGCGATAGGTGTTTATGGAAAAGGATTTGATGTGATAGACAAAAACACTAAATAGATAATGATTGAAACACATAATCTCACTATTGGCTACGAAAGCAAAATCATACAATCTAATCTCAACATCGTGGCCGGCGAAAATCGATTGATATGTCTTGTCGGTACTAACGGCACCGGAAAGACAACACTACTGAAAACACTTGCTGGATTGATACCGGCATTGAAAGGGAAAGTGGAGATTGACAATACTGATTTGACTACTCTGGACAATTATCATCGGGCAAAAATGATTGCTATCACTCAGACCAATACTCACACTGTGAGCGATGTGGTGGTCAGAGAAGTCGTGGAATTAGGGCGTTACCCGCACACTAATTTACTTGGACAGCTGACTGCAGACGACAATCGGAGTGTTGACAATGCTATGTTGCTCACGCATATAGAGCCTTTTGCTTCGCGCACATATAATTCGCTTTCAGATGGTGAGAAACAACGCACACTGATAGCCCAAACTATTGCACAAGACACAAAAAATATATTGTTTGACGAACCAACGGCACACCTCGACATTCCGAACAAAATTAATATTATGCTCCTTTTGCAACAGTTGGCTCACCGGCAAAACAAAACAATTATTTGCACGACACATGATTTGAATCTTGCGTTACAGACAGCCGACGAACTTTGGGTGATGACAAGAGAGGGCTTGAAACAAGGAACGCCGACACAATTGCTTGAGGAGCAGATTTTGCAGCAGGCCTTTTCGCAAGACAATTACACACTTGTGCAACATAACAATGTGATTGAAATACGCTTTAGCCAAAATGCAGCTGACCACACCTGTTGATATCGTACCGCAGAAGCGACTCTACAATTTTGAGGATACCTTCGTGCTTTTGGGCTCTTGTTTTTCGCAACATATAGCGCAAAAAATGAGACAAGCCTATATCAATGTGGTGGAAAATCCTTTTGGAGTGCAATATAACCCAATGTCGATTGCAAAATGTATGCAATGGCTCAAGAGCGATGAATTATTTACAGAAGCGGATCTTGTGTATTACGATGGATTGTACCACTCTATGCTGCACCATGGCGAGTTTTCAAGTGTGAGTAAAGAGCAAACACTCAGTAACATTAATGACACATTGCAGAAAGTACGACAAACGATAAGACGGAGCAAACAAGTTAATTTTGTAGTAACATTTGGGACGGCTTATGTCTATTTGCAAGATGATGAAGTAGTGTCGAATTGTCATAAAATGCCGGCACGGCAGTTTGTGAGACAAAGATTGACAGTCGGAGAGATTGTGGATACATGGAGTAAAATTGCGCAAGAAAACCACGAAGCCAATTTTCAATTCACGGTCTCACCCATTCGCCACAAGAAAGACGGATTGCATAATAACCAACTGAGCAAAGCCATACTTCATCTTGCAATAGAGCAAATAGGCGTTGATTACTTTCCGGCGTATGAAATAATGATGGATGAGTTGCGTGACTATCGTTTTTATGCTGAAGATATGTTGCATCCATCAGACTTAGCTGTTGAGTATATTTGGCAGCAATACAAAAAGCAGAGTTTCACGCCGCAAGCGCAGCAACAAATCGAGGATGCAGAACAAGTGTGGAGAATGCAGAATCATGTTATGTTGCACCCCGACACGGCACAAGCAAAAGAATTTAAGGAAAAAACAGAACAAAAATATAAACTAATCAAACAAAAATATTCATGGATAGAAAAATCTTAACCGCATTATTTATTTGTCTGACAGTAACAGCCGGTGCTGTTAATATCCAGACTCACTATGCATCGCTTGAAGGAAAAGCAGGTGCAGAACTCTTCAACGCTTTGATGGCTTTAGGGCAAAATCATACAAAGTTGAGTTATGATAAAATACGAGCTGACAAAATCAAGATAGATATCATTAACGGGAATGTGGTTGATATCTACTCGAATTGTAGTTTTGTTCCCAATGATTATTGCGGCTCCGGTACCTATGGTGAGTGCAGCTGTTATAATCGTGAGCACCTTGTGCCAAGAAGTTGGTGGGCCAAAACAACTGATGACTATGATACTTATGCACTTAATTCCGACCTGGTTCATGTTTTTCCTACTGACTATCTTGCCAATTCACAAAGAGGCAACAACCCATTAGATAATGTAGTGTCAAATTCGTGGACCAATAATGCCGGTGCCAGATTGGGCAGAAGTGAGCACTTCGGAAATGTTACGGCTTTTGAAGTCCCTGATGAGTACAAAGGCGATGTGGCGCGTGTGTATTTCTATGTAGTAACAACATACAGAAATGTTCAGCTCAACCTTGCCAACGGTGGACGTCAAATGTTTAGCTTTTCAGGTGGCGTATCAACATTCACAAGCGCTGCGCGCCAACTTATGCTGCAATGGGCAGAACAAGACCCTATTTCAGACAAAGAAATCAAACGAAACAACGATATTCACAACAAACAAGGCAATCGCAATCCGTTCATTGACCTGCCTGATCTCTATCGCTATTTGTGGGGCGACAAAATCAATCAGCCTTATCATCTTCCGACAGGATTATATCTTGTTGAAGAGCTTAATTTCAGCATTGAGACAGAAGGACTGAACTTGACTATTACAACACCATCAGAACAAATGGTTGCTATTTATGACATCACAGGACAAGTAGTTTATATGCAAAACGTTGATGAAGCAGCCACAACAATCAGCCTTCCGCGTCAGGGGCTTTACCTTGTTCAGGTAGGCAAACAAACAACGAAAATAATTGTACAATAAAGAAATATGAAACCAACATTACTAATTCTCGCTGCCGGAATGGGAAGCCGCTACGGTGGTTTGAAACAAATCGACGGACTTGGTCCTAATGGAGAAACAATAATGGACTATTCTGTATATGATGCTATTAGAGCCGGATTTGGCAAAATAGTATTTGTCATCAGAGAGAGTTTCGCCGAAGAGTTCAAAAAAATAGTACTCAAAAAATTTGAGAATAAAGTAGATTGTCAGATCTGTTTCCAATCTATCGACAAAGTTCCTGCCGGTTGCACGTATAATCCGGAAAGGACAAAACCATGGGGTACTAATCATGCCATTTTGATGGGCAAAGACCTGATTAATGAGCCTTTTGCTGTCATCAATGCCGACGATTTCTATGGGAAAGATGCCTTTGAAGTTCTTGCACGATTCCTGCAGTCTGTTGAAGGTAAGAAAAATCAATATTGCATGGTAGGATATCGTGTCGCCAACACATTGTCGGAGAATGGCACTGTCAGCCGTGGAGTGTGTGAAAAAGACGAAAACGATTTTCTTACATCCGTTACAGAACGCACCAAGATTGAAAACAAATCAGGACAAGTCGTTTATACCGACGAAAACGACCAAGATGTCGAGCTCAACCCTAATGCGCCGGTGTCGATGAATATGTGGGGCTTCACACCAGAGTATTTCCAATATGCCGAGGATGAATTCAAACTATTCCTCTCGCAACACGGACAAGAACTGAAGTCGGAATTTTACATACCGACATTGGTTAATCAGTTGATACAAAACAAAACAATCACATGCAAAGTACTCGACACAACATCAAAGTGGTTTGGAGTAACTTATGCAGAAGACAAACCCCAAGTAGTGATGAAAATCAATGGATTAATCAAACAAGGTGTTTACCCCTATAAATTATTCTAAAATCAAATAAAACAACCAAAATAATGAGACAAGTTGATTTACACACACCCGAACACCCTCTCATATTAGTTACCGGCGGAATGGGCTATATCGGCTCACATACCGTTGTCGAACTGCTTCAGAGCGGATATCAAGTAATCATCGTTGACAACCTCTCCAACTCAACAGTGAAAGTGCTTGACGGCATTGAAAAAATAACAGGCATAAGGCCATATTTTGAAAATGTTGATTGTCTTGACTATGTTGCCCTCGACAAAATATTTATTAAGTATATAGGTATTCAGGCGGTAATTCATTTTGCCGCCCGCAAGGCGGTAGGAGAATCGGTGGAAAAGCCCTTGCTCTACTATCGCAACAATATTGCATCGCTGATAAATATTCTCGAACTCATGCCACGCCACGATGTGAAACATATAGTTTTCTCGTCGTCATGCACTGTTTATGGACAACCCAAACCGGAAGATTTGCCCGTGAACGAGCAGGCACCTATCCAGCCGGCCACATCACCTTACGGCAACACAAAACAAATCAATGAGGAAATAATCAACGACACAGTGCATGCCAATATCGGCATCAATGCCATTATGCTCCGCTATTTCAACCCTATCGGAGCACACCCTTCGGCTGAAATAGGAGAATTGCCAATAGGAGTGCCTAACAACCTCTTGCCATTTGTGTCGCAAACTGCAATAGGACTGCGCGGTGAATTGAAAATATTCGGCAACGACTATAACACACCTGACGGAACATGCATACGCGACTATATCAATGTTGTTGATCTGGCAAAAGCACATGTCGTGGCACTGCAAAGAATGTTGTCGGACAAGATGGAAGAAAAAGTTGAGGTGTTCAATCTCGGAACCGGACGAGGACTGTCGGTAATGGAAATCGTCAAGACATTCGAGCAAGTGAATAATGTCAAAGTTCCATACAAAATAGTAGGTAGAAGGGAAGGGGATATTGAACAAGTTTGGGCTGACCCGACAAAAGCAAACACAGTTTTGGGTTGGAAAGCGCAAGAAACAGTTGAAAACACACTGCAAAGCGTGTGGCGTTGGGAGCAAAAACTAAAAATCAAAAGAGAACAACAAATTGAAGAATCAAAATTATCTGAATAGCAAGAAAGTATGAACCTCTATCCGCTGAAGTTTCGCCCCATACTAAAAACAAAGATATGGGGTGGACAGAAACTGAAAAAATACGGAAAACAACTCCAAGGAAAGACTAATATAGGCGAGAGTTGGGAACTGTCAGGTGTACCTGACAATGTCTCTGTTGTTGCAAATGGTTTCCTTGCCGACAACGAACTCAACGACCTACTTGAAGTCTATATGTCGGACCTCGTTGGAGACAGTGTGTACGAGCTATTTGGAAATCAATTCCCACTTCTATTCAAATTTATTGACGCCAATCACGACCTATCCATACAAGTACACCCTGACGACGACACCGCTCTGACGAGACATAACAGTATGGGTAAAACGGAAATGTGGTATGTCATGGATGTTGAGGACGATGCCACTCTTACTGTAGGATTTGCAGATAATTGTGACAAACAAACCTATCTTGAAGCACTCCAAAACGACAAAGTAGAATCTCTTCTGAAAAAAATAAGAGTCAAAAAAGGAGATGTCATATTTATTCATCCCGGACTTATTCATAGCATAGGGAAAGGGATACTATTGGCAGAAATACAACAAGCAAGCGACATAACATATCGTATTTACGACTATAATCGTAAAGACGAAAACGGCAAGACAAGAGAACTGCACACCGATTTAGCACTTGACATTATCGATTTCTCTGTCAGCACACCACAGATTGACTATACGCTGAATATAAATGGCGCAACCAATTTAGTGCAATGTCCGTATTTCACAACCAATATTATTTCTCTCAATCGCACCATACAGCGTGATTATGCAAAATTAGATTCCTTTGTTGTCTATCTTTGCCTCGAAGGAAGCCTTTTGATTGAAACAGAAGCAGAACCATGCACACTTCAAAAAGGTGAGACAGTGCTCATACCTGCCGTGCTTAACGATGTTGTTTTGCGCCCAACAAGTCAGGAAGTTAAAATACTCGAAGTGTATATGGACCAGATTGACCAAATATAAAAAAAGAGACAAGTCTGCAACTTGTCTCTAAGTCGAGATGGCGAGATTCGAACTCACGACCTCCTGCTCCCAAAGCAGGCATTCTAACCGGGCTGAACTACATCTCGATACTTGCCTTTCAAAAGCGACTGCAAAGGTACAACATTTTTTTTTAACAACCAAATTTTTACACATTTTTTTTTGAAAAAAATATATAATTTTGACAGAATACCCATCCATATTGCTTGAAAATGCAGTGAATTCATTTGCCAAACTTCCCGGAATAGGAAGTAAAACAGCTCTTAGACTTGTTTTGCACTTGCTCAAAGGTGATGATCAAGAGACAGAAAATTTTGCCAATTCACTGCTCAAACTGAAAAAAGAAATATGCTATTGCAAGAAATGCCATAACATCTCTGACACAGAAATATGCAGTATATGCGCCAATCCTAAGCGTGACGCAACGACTCTGTGCGTCGTTGAAAACATACGCGACGTTATGTCGATTGAGTCAACAGGGCAATACCACGGATTCTATCATGTGTTAGGCGGTGTCATATCTCCAATGGATGGTATAGGGCCAAGCGACTTGCAAATAGCATCGCTTGTTGAACGCATTGAGCCTGAAAATATACAAGAAGTGATTTTTGCTCTGCCGGCAACAATGGAAGGAGATACAACAAACTTTTATATTTTCCGGCAAATAGCTAAATTTAATATCAAAATAACTATGTTGGCGCGAGGTGTGGCTGTTGGTAATGAACTCGAATATACCGATGAAGTGACGCTCGGACGCTCAATCCTGAATCGTGTGGAATTTAAAAACTAAACAATTATGACTCTCAATCAAACAACAAATCGGCTCAAGTGGTGCTATTATGGCATTCTTGCTCTTGCCGTAATAACCGTAGTGTTGTGCATGAAATTTCTGACTTTCCATATCTCACCTACTGAACAAAATGGAATCATTGTTTCTTATATCGTCATTTGCTATATGCTCATCTCTGTTGCCGGAGGGCTGTGGTGGTTCAAACGCAAAATAACTCCACTCAAAAAACGAGAGGACGAACTGAGATATAATGAGTATTTTCGCTATGCAGTAGTGAGATTGTGTGTCATAGGTGCCGGTTTAATTATAGGCATTGTTGCATTTTATTTAATGCAACATCTGCCAATGATTTACTGTGCTGCAATATCTGCTGTTGCTCTTGTTTTCTGCAAACCGCAAGAAGCACGCATTGAACTCGATTTAATTAACGACCAAGACGACCAACAATTATGATTATAGCTGTTGATTTTGATGGTACTATAGTTACCCATGAATATCCGCGCATTGGCAAAGAACGACCATTTGCAATCGCTACACTCAAAAAACTTCAAGAAGAAGGTCATCACCAACTTATACTCTGGACAGTGCGTGAGGGACAACTGCTTCAAGAAGCAGTCGATTTCTGCAAAGAAAGAGGACTTGAATTTTATGCCGTAAATAGTAATTATCCCGAAGAAGTGCCAGAACACTTTGCTCCGCGCAAACTGACTGCCGACCTTTGGATTGACGACCGTAATCTCGGTGGAATACCCGACTGGGGAATTATTTATCAAATGATTATGTCGGGAAGACCATGGATACCATATCAAGGTGTTATGCCGGAAGTCAAACAACCAAAAAAATCTTTTCTTCAACGATTATTAGGTAAATAATTATGCTTGAAACAGAACGACTTCGGCTGCGTGCTCTCGAACCAACAGACTTAGATCAACTCTATCTATGGGAAAACGACACCGCAATATGGGAGGTAGGAAGTACGCTCAATCCATTCTCTAAAGCACAACTGAAAACGTATATTACACAAAGTCACCATAATATCTACTACGACCTGCAAATTCGTTTCATTGTCGAAACAAAAGACGGCGAGAGTGTAGGGTGTGCTGATTTATATAATTTCGAACCACGCATAGGAAAAGCCGGTGTGGCGGTGCTTATAGATAAAAAATATCGTCATCAAGGGTATGCCTTCGAAGCCCTGCAACTCCTCGAACAATATGCCTTCGAATTTATTCGCATGCACCAATTGTTTGCTTTCGTGCCAAAGAATAATGTCAGCAGCAATGCACTATTCACAAAACTAAGTTACAAACCGGTGGCAGAACTCAAAGATTGGGTACTCTACAATGGAAAATATGAAAATGCAGTAGTATATCAGAAAATCAATCAACAACAAAAATAAATACCGACAAAATCATACCTGTCAATCGTGAACACTTGCTTTTGATGCAAGTATTGTGCTGGCTTGGACCCGGCGTAAAAATTTTTATCACCGGCCTAAAAGCATTGCAACAAGTGCAGCAAACAGCACCGCAGCGAGTGTGGTGGCTTGTGTTGATTGCTCTTGCTGTAGTGGTTAGTTTTTCTCTGATGTTCAATAATTTTGTAAAGCGATACACCAATCGAATCCTCTCTTTTCCAGAACGCAAAAAATCGTTATTTGCCTTTTTCGATTTGCGAGGCTACATCCTTATCTTTTTTATGATGGGGGTGGGCATAAGTCTGAAATTTATTCCCGGCATGCCTGCTGAATTTTTTGCAGGATTCTATCCCGGACTTGGTATGGCACTCATCATTGCCGGAATACGCTATTTTGTCAGCTGGCTAAAAACATTAGCAGCTAATAAAAGTAGATACTAAAAATATTTATTCAAGTTTCACATGATAACAGAATTATAATATCTCGGCGTTCAACGGCGTTAGTCGTTGCATATTAAGATATAATCAAGATTACAAAACCAACAACCACGTACGTTTTTTGCGAAAGAATCACTCTACATACGTCACATAACTTCCCCGGACGCATTTCCATGTACCATTGTTGAGAAGGATAATATCATCGCCATAAACGCCATCAATCTTGTTGCCATCCGCGTCCACAGCATACCAATTTGAACCTTGCTTGACGCAAAAATAGCCATTTCCGAACATTTGCGGAATCTCATAGGAATAGGTTTCTACTTTGCGTCCCGAACAATGGTAGATGTCCCAGTAGCCTCCCGAACGCTGAATGGTCACGTATCCAAACGGATAATACAATATCTCCTTGCCGTAGATGCCATCCACCAAGTCGCCGTCTTCATCCGCGAGATACCATGTGTTGCCGCGGCGGACGCGGTAATAGCCGTTGTAGAGCACGTTGATTTCATCGCCGTAGAGGAAGGAATAGCCGTTGCGGTAAATATAAACCTTCCTGCCGGAAAGCCGCACTTGGCAGCCGTTGCGCAAGTCCTGGTAGTGCTCGGTGCAATACTCCGGTTTGCGGGTAGCCATCTCGTTGTTCGTATCCTCGAACCAGAGGTCGTACTTGTCCGACACGACATACTGCGCGGACATCGTCAGGCTTGCCATCAGGGCAAAGCAAAGAGTAAGCAGTCTTGTTTTCATAAGGCACTGAGTTTTAGATGGTGAAACATTGATAACCTTTATATTACAAATCCTGTGCCAGTTTCGCTATTGCTGTAATTTTGGGGTAGTTTTCGCCGGAAAACCAATTCGCTTTATTTGTTCAATTTGTGAACAAAAATTTTGAAATCATTTGGGAATAATTTTTGACTGAGAACCACCTTTCATCACACCGTTTTGCCTAATTCGTATGCCTCTTGCAGTTTCGGGTTACCGCTTATCTCACGCGGACCATTCACTCCGCCGCAGAACAGATGCCCTTTGAGAGAGCAGCGCTCATAGCAGTCGATCCAGCCCTGCAAACCGCTCTCGGCACGCTCCGGCACAAATGGTTCGTCCTCGGCAGCCGTGGTCAGCAGATAGATGTCGCGGAAGCGGTAGTCCTTCGGATACATGGCGTTCATACGGTCAATGAGCGTCTTCATCTGCCCCGACATCTCGTAATAATATATCGGCGTTGCCCAGCACACAACATCAGCGCCCAGCACCGACTCCATGATTTTCGGCACGTCGTCTTTGAATACACACGCACCCGTCTCCTGACATTTGAGACATCCGATACAAAAGCGTATTTCCTTGCCTCGAAGCGAGATGAGTTCCACATCATTACCTGCCGCTTTGGCACCTGCGGCAAACTGCTCCGCCATCGCGTGGCTGTTCGACCCCGCACGCAGTGAGGTCGAGAGAATAACTACTTTCTTTGACATATAATTTAGTTTGAATATTATTCACTATTAACGCAAAACCATTATGCAGTTATTACCAGAAAAAAACGGATTCTATTCAGCACCGTTTTATGATTATTGCATGTTATAGAATCGTTCTTGTAATTCTGTAATACGTTTCATTAGATTATCAAAGGCAAGTGCATCTTTGAAAATGAAGGCGGTAGTCATATTTGCATAGTCTGCACGGAAAGCCTCTATCAACTCTTGCGGAGGATAGAAACAGATATTTGTGGAGCGGTTCTTCTCATAATCCACATAGTGTAAATTATAGAACTTCTGACGATGCTCTATGATATTGTTGTACAAATCATGATTAGCCAACGCTTTTTTGCCAAACTCGGTGTCCATCAGTTTCTCAAAATCGTAGTAGTGACGGCTCATGCGGCGTGTACGTGGTTTCGCCTTTTGGAACTCCTCGTTGAGCAGGAACGCCTTTTCAAGGAAAGTACGCTCCGGCGAAACGGTATTGATGGTGCACGAGCAATCCTCATCAGCTTCAGGGAAACGCTCGTGTATCATGGAACTGATGGGACGCGGTGCAAAAGGTTCGGAAAGACTCAAGCAGCTGATTTCTACTTTTACCATAGGCTTTACGTAGTCTTCTCCTTGGGAAATAATGCTTTCGTAATACACTTGCAATACAGTAGGATCTTTATCGCTGTCAATAGGTTCAACTCCTTCACGCGTTTTATGTTCCGTAACGGCTTGGATGGTATAACCGCTTATTCCGAGTGCCTTTAGTTGCGCGTCCAAGGCTTCGGCAAATTCAGTAGTGACTACCTCGCGTGATTTCTTCCGCAGCCTCTCGCGCTGAGATTTATTCTCGCAAGCAACAAAAGAATATCCTTTCTCCAAGAACCAGTCTCTCCCGAAAGATATGTCAATGTCAGAAGGCATTATATTGTTTGTCTCGTTGTTTCCAGTTTTTCTATGAGCAGATAGATACCGGATGAAGGGTTAGCATATTTCTTTAATTCTTTTGCTTGTTTGACGGCCTTCATGCGATTGTTCCAAAGTACTTTTTTTTGTGTTATGGTCAAGTCTCCTTTTTGATAAGTGCGCCACACAGTATCGGATTTTTTCAGTTCTCGCAAGACCTCAGCTGTAGCAACAGCCGTTTTTTGTTCTTTAGAATGTAGCAAAAACCACAATTCGATGCATGGATTAGAGAATAGAGGTATAGCATCGCACTCAAAGAGTTTCTTGTTCACCTCATTTACATCCAAATCATACATAAGGAATGTCTCAATGACTTCGTTTGGCTTGACACGTATTTTCTCCCTACGTTGTTTGATGAGATTTTGACAGATGCTTTGCCCCTCCACCTGCGTTATAACTCGAATTTGTGCACGATAGAATCGTTGCAACATGTGGATATAACTTTCTTCTGTTTCTCCTTCACAAAAGATTAGGAAGACAGGCTGCATCTTCAGCCCATGCGGATCTGGTCGATGTGGTCGTTTGGGTTTCATTTATCGCCTCCTTTCAGCAAACGTTTAAGTGACATAACAGAAGATGTGATAATCGGCACCGCATCAAAGCGCCCTGTTAAATATCCCTTCGTGGCATCCATGGTCTCGCGGAAATCCTTAAAGTCATACAATGAATAAGCATCCGTAGAGCCATCCACTTTCTTGTTGATGAAATAGATTTGGTCTTTGCGGAAGCGATCCATATCTATGAGTGCAGCATTGTGCGAAGTAAAGAGCAGTTGCGAACACTCGGACGCATGTACAAGGTCAATTACGAATTGCGCTAGATGAGGGTGCATACTGGTGTCAAATTCATCTATCATCATAGACTTTTTATTCCGAGCAACATCCAATAAACGAATAAGGATGGTAAAAATACGCTTGGTACCATTGGATTCTTCTGTTTCGAAGTCGAACGGGATATTCGGATTGTTTTTGTGGTACGTACGGAATCGCATAATATCAATAGGTTGCATCTGGAAGCCGATCTGCTGTCCGTCAAGTGATGGTGTGGGCACAGGAGCAAATCCTTTCTTATGCTCAACAGCAATATCGCAGATATCACTATCGCATACCTCTAACGCTTTCAAAATAATTTTCTTCTCTTGTTTGAACAAATTTTCGATACTTGCATCTTGCATTTGTACCAATCCGAGTAAGAAAGTCTGCAAGAAATAGAGATACACACTCTTGGCGATATTTCTATCCATTTTACTTGCTACAGACAGATAGAGTTGGGTTGAGCTGGTACCAGTAGCTACTTCAGCGGGACGATTGATGCCTTTGGAGCCAAAGGAATACTTGTTGCCTTTGCGCTCAAAGATTTTAGCCTTGCGGTTGTTGGGGTAATAATATAGGGATTCTTCCAAAATCTCCGTAGTCGTTAATTTGAAAGAATACTCGTACTCAATATTTTGACATACGAAATCAATGTAGAATGTGGATGGCTTCTGCTCCCATCCGTCAAATTTAAAAGGTTTAAAGTTGAACACAATACCTTGGTTGTGTGCATGCGAGTCGAGTATCATACGGCAGCAGAAGTTAATCGCCTTCATGATGTTCGACTTACCAGCAGCGTTTGGACCGAAAAGTCCTACGGTCTTTAAGATTTTCTGTCCGTTCCATTCGAAGATGTTGTCTGACAATAGTTTGGCGGCAGCAGTGTGGATGTTGCCAGCGCGGAAATCGAGACGGATTTTGTTCTTAATAGAGAAAAAATTCTCTAACTCGATTGCGAGTAGCGCGTTGATAAGATTCTGTTCCATGTTGTTGGTTTTAAGCCAATGATTAGTTATTTTTTTATTGATGTGTCTATTATTTTATCATAAGGAGTGGTCCTTATGGTGCTCCGTTTGCGGAGTGTTTTATTTTGTGTCAAATTCTATTTTAAGTGCCGTATTTGAAAAATTTTTGCAATATTACAACTTATTTTTGAACTGTGCAAATATTTTTGAAGAGAAATGCCCTTTTTTTGTAAATTTTTTGAAAATTTGGCATATGAATTCGATTTTTGAGGTGTATTTATGGTGTGTGGTTAGAAAAAACATTAAAAACCCCATCGTTGGTTGTAGCAAAAGAGCGAGCGCAGGGCACTGAAAACCGACATCAGATGTCGGAACAAACAACAAAGAAAAGGACGGCAGAGCCGTGTCCAAATATAATTTGGACGCAATGGACGAAGTCGCCAGATAGTATCCAGCAAAATGGACGCTGATGTATCGTTATCACGTGCGCACGTGATTAGGTGATCACGAAGGTATCGGATAGTATCCGACGGCAATGGACAAAGCCTTTGAGCGGCAAATGGCATTTGCCTATAATACGAAAGAAGATAAATACTAGTCTATTCTACCATCAATCATGCCTATAATATAGACAAGATGAATGGTTACAGAAACGGAAAGTAGCATTTCTTGTTACTGAGCAGTTATTTTATGAGTTAACTCATTAGCTAAATCATTTGTTGCCTTTGCGTATGCACGTAGTTTCTTGTTTTTGTCACCTTGAAGTTTATTCGAAAAATAATTAGTGAGCATCCCTATTGCATCAGCGTCACCTATCTTAATCCGTCATATCTTAGTGCTCCATGAATACTGGGATTATACACCCATTTAGCGACCTTTATAAGAAGATATCTACATGAATTCCCTATATTTTGGTAATCAATCGTTGTTTCGGCTCTATGACAATCTTTCTCCAACTTTATAATGTCATTTTTGATATCTTTCCAATCTAAAACATCTTCCTCCACTATACTTGATACAGGAATATCATCGGCATACTGATTAAGTTCTGCAAAATTAGATATACCAATATCACGAAGTGCTATTCTAAGTGAATTTTTGTATGCGTGTTGTCATAATACAACTTTATAACTGATACAATAAACTCGTAAAGAACAGTTCCTCTTGGAGAATAGATGGACTTGCAGAAAGTTCTAAAACTATCTTCAGCCTTTTGTTCTTCTGTCCGCAGATCAAACATTTGGACAGCAGGGGTTAAATGTGCAAGACTCCAATGTAACTGATACTTGCTGTTAATACAAGCAGTCACAAACTTATCTGACATAATAAATAAAATGGGGATAAGTTCAAGTAACTCATCAACGACATTATCAATTTCGCTCTTGTTTTCCATTACGTTAAAAAATGTGATGGTGCGGAGTTCTTGAGTGATACAACACAAAACTAATTTGGGCGAACAAAGACCTTCACCGAAAAATTATCTGTTGATAGCTTGTTTAGGTCATTTTCAAGACCTACCGGATTATGAAGAATAGTATTCGGGTCATAGACAAAGCAATATAGCGTGTCAACATCTGGATGTTGCTGATACTTAGCAATATCTATGATAAGTTGCTCACCGATTTCTTTGTCTTTCAGATTATCTCTAGTCATCTTAACTTCAATAGCGATGTGCGCTTCTTTGAGCAAGAAATCCATTCTATTGCTATTACCTGCATATGAAGGAGTCCATTCTTCCGGTCTTACATCCGAAAAATGCAATTTAAGCAATGCATGTAGCAAATCTTGAACGTCATATTCATCATTGATAGTTAAAGTGTCTCTACCTGCATGTCGTCTCTTTAATTGAATCGCACAAGTATTAAAATGCTCTATTATATTGCTGATAATTAAGTCATAATCAATATTAACGACCTTAGGTTGAATTTGCTCAAATGCTTCCAATATTCCGACTAGTGAATAGAGAGTTTTTATGAAGCAATTTTTTTGATCATCATTAATAATCTTTTGAAATTCCAATATCATGGGATTTCCTCTATATTTTTGCTGAATATAAAGCAATGCTTTCATCTCCCATCTTAGAAACTCATCATGTTGATTTCCATTTACCCATGTAGGCTGATTCAACATGTTAATTTCTGGTCTTTGAGTTAAAAGATAGCCTTCTTCTATTAGTTCTCTCAACATATTGATTTTTATTTAGTCAATTCTTGGTACATCTCAAAGAGTTTAGCGACACATTCGGGTTCGGTCATTTTAATGGGGAAGCCATATGCAGCCATGACTGCACGGTCGTTCTCACGATGGGCATTCAGTAACTCAATCGGCATAGCATTCTCATCGTACAAATCAGCAAGGCTACTATCGGGATATTTGGCGCGAGCATCCAAAATAGTTTGCGCTGTTTGTTCGATTTTGGCTTTCTGTTCCTCTGTGGAATTTGGCCATGGGAAATTATTATAAACAATGTTTGCTGAATACCTATATCGCATTTCTAATCGTCCGCAAACCACCCGCATCCACGCATTATGTACATTACTCGTTAATATACCCAAATGGTATAGTGAAGCATCTGGAACAAATTGCACGGCATTATTGGGTATAACGGACTTATCTACATACCCGATTGGGATATATTTACGTTTTTCTGAAGAAGTCGCCGGAATAAGCAAATAATTGCTTTTAGGTTCTTTAATCTCCATAAATAATGCCGGTGTATCTGCACACCTTTGTGTGGCTTCTTTTACACTTGCAGCCCTAAACTCGCGGACACTTGCGATTCGGCTCATAACTTCAGCAGAGGAACGCATAATGTTAGGAGGACAGTCCACCAACCACAAACAATACCTTTTCTTGTTGTTGATAAAGTCATCACCGCTGGTAAAAGGGCGTATATACGGCTCTATCTGCGGACACTTATTAAGTAATTCCTCTTTCTCTTCTGGTGATAAAATAAGGAATCCACCTTCGACCGGTTTGCCTCCGCTGCTCATTTGCGGGACATTGCATAAAGGTTTCGTTCTACTTTCCAACCATATAGCCGGTGCGTCAATAAGATATGGATTAATATTTGAAGCAGAAACGGATTGGCCGTTTGAGAGGTAGATTCTCTTCGAGCTAACGCCCGAAGCAGCCGACAAAGATTTTCCGGCATCCAATGCCAGGCTAACAGACGAAGAAAAACCGATGATGACACAATGCACATGAGCTTTAATATCCGCCTCACTATCCCAACGGAACGTACGGTATGCAAAGTCTATGTTGATGTTGAAACGGTCAAAGAGTGGCTTCCAAATAGCAGCTACTTGCTCTCCTTGCGTAATGGAATTGGTAGATACAAGTGCCGCACGAATGACAGGATTTATCTGCATGAGTTCGGCGGCTTTCCAATACCATGCTGCTACGTAGTCTATTTTGCCTGCGGTTTTGTATGGCTTGCCTTTTTCGTCCACATAGATAGAAAGAATGTCCTCTTTCTGCTCTTTGGATTGGAGGCTGTAGCCTACAAAGGGCGGATTATTATGTAGTCTAATTTCTCAGGTGTAATCACTTCGCTCCAATCGGTGCGCAAAGCATTTCCTTCGTGAATGTTATGATATGCTTTTAATGGAAGCGGTTTCACATTGAAGGAAACTAATTTCTGTGTCTCTTGCAACATTTGCTGTTCTGCAATCCATAAGGCTGTAGTTGCTACTGAAACTGCAAAATCATTTATCTCAATACCATAGAACTGGTGAATATCTACTTTTATCGGATTAGCTATGTCTCCTAAAGTACCTTGCCCTTTTTCTCTAAAAGTAATAACTTCATTCTCTAATCGGCGTAGAGATACATAACTTTCAGTAAGGAAATTGCCACTACCGCAGGCAGGATCAAAGAAGTTTAGGGATGCTAATTTGTCTTGGAATGCATCTAATTTTTGTCGCTGCTGTCTTTCCAGAGTAATCGCTTTTATCGCTTGGAACTCTTTTTTGAGAGCATCCAAGAAAAGCGGATCAATGACCTTGTGGATATTTGCAATGCTCGTGTAATGCATTCCTCCCGAACGACGTGTGTCAGGGTTCAAGGTGCTTTCAAAAAATTGCTCCGAAGATAGTCGGACTAATCTCGCTCCAATCAAAATCATCCGATGCTTTCGCGAGGATCAATGTCTTTAGTTCTTCTGTAAATTGAGGAATGATTAAACGTGTATCGTTGCTAAACAGACCACCGTTTACATAAGGGAATGCTTTGAGCGTTTCATCCAGATACGTATCGCGCTGATCTTCGTGAGTGTCCAACACATCGAATAAATCTATTAGTGCTCGGCGAATATCCTTTGCCGGATATTGGGCAAGGTAATCATGGAATGCTGTTCGCTTTCCGAACAAATGTGCGTCTTCAGCATATAAACAAAACACTAAACGTACACATAAAATATTGAGCGATCGGAGTGTTTCAGGATTCTCCGGATCATGATATTGTGCAAATAATGCATCGTATATCTGCCCCACTAATCTACCTGCTTCTTCAGATACTTTTTGTTCCTGTTTGATATGTTCGTCACCTTGATCTACTAAAAAGTTTAGGCGTTCATATTCATTCTCCAAATTAGCGAGCAGTATCTTATATGGTTCTTCGTGCGGACGCTCTAAATCATATACCCAGAACTCGGCAAAATTACATACTACAATCCAACGTGGATATTCACGGCGTGGCAGTTCATTGGCATAGCGTTTTGCTTGCTGATACGGCGTAAGGATTCTATCGTCTGACTGTTTATAACCCTTGCTAAGATCTTTGTCAATTGATTTCTGCTCAATCAGTATTTTGGTGGAAGGAATATAAACATCAATAAAAGATGTATGGTCAAGAGGAACTCGCTTCTCAACTTCAACATCTTTCTCTGGGTTCTCCATACCATAGACCTGACGGAGTAACGAGAACCAAAAAGCTTGTGCATCGCTTTTTTTATTGCCTTTGTCTTGCCAGAATTCTGCAAATGCTTTAGCTGCTTTTTGTTGTTGTATAGGGGTCATATTTATTATAAATTCGTTTCTGAGTGAATTAATCTGCGACAGATAGATTATGGTGGAATTGCTCTAACTTACGCTCCGCTTCAATATACTTATTTTTCAACACTTCATCTGTAGGATTACTTTCCGACATAAGTTTATAAACTCTTGCCCTTAAATACTGCATGTAGATTTCTGAATGTGTCTGTAAATTAGCCCAACCTACAGTCAACATATCATTGCGAAAGTGTTCTGGTGCTTTCTCGTGAAGCCATCCTAATAATCCCTCATATTCATTAAAATCATTTTCGATAATATCTATACATCCATCTATAGACAAATCCGTCTCGATTTGAAATTGGTATTCATTCGATGTAATGTTCTCGTTATTTTGAAGCAATGCTTTTTTTGCTGCAATTGTTTCTTCTTCACTTATCAAATCATTAACATCATGGGCAAATCTTAATCGTTGCCGACCTCTTCTATTGGTAACGAATGTTACTTGCTCTTCGACAGGACCTCTCTCTTTAAATGAATCTTTAGAAGACGCTAACTCAATTACACTAATCAAAGTAGGATGATTAATAGATAATGTGTCCTCGTCCTCAGCTCTGTTATATTTCGGCAAATTAACTTCATACGTATTCTTTACTTGCTCTGGATATGAGTCTATTAACTGCGTCAGAGAATCCAAAATTAGATTATAAATAGCATTGACATATTCAATGGTCTTTTCTTTCGTGGGGAACTCTCCTTTATGAATAACACTGTTTCTAAAAGCAGTTTGGCTATTACTTAATAACTGCGCTTCTTTCTTAAGTACTATTGAATATAGAAAAATATATGCTCCTAATTGTCTTTCTGACATATTAGAAACGTTTTTCCAATTTTTGTTGAAGGCTTGAATATCTATTCCTTGTATCTCATTGGCAACTTTAATAAAGAACTCAAAATATCTTTCCATTGCCGCGGTGGCAGATGCAACGGCTTCACGATAATAACAATCAGCTATTGCATTTACAGCGAGTTCATATAATAACTCAAATTGTAGATTTTGCAATATAACGATTCCTTCGTGTCCTTTGCTGCAATGAGTATGGTATATTCCATCATTAATAACCTCATAGGCATCAGAAAACAAAGGCTCCAGAGATTCTATCCCATCTTTGATGCCTTTTCTAACTAATTCTGCTATGCATATAGGACAATATAAATCAAGTTGCAATGCCATAGTATATTCTCTGCGCGATTTTCGTACAAAGTTACAAAAAAATATTGACATATGCAAGTTTTAGAGCATGAAAGTGTGGAATTAGTTGATTTTGATGGAGAAATGAGCAAAAATCATCGGGATAGAATCCTGAATAATGAACATACGGAGGGAAAGCGAGAGGGAACTCGCGGGAAGCCGCGAGCACTAAATCATCAAAAGCTGGCGGCTCTTAGAGCCGTTGCCCGAATACAATTCTTAACCAAAGGGTACGATTATTACGGACGCAAGAAACAAAGTCCGCGGATAATATCCGGGGCAATGGACGCAGATGGTGAGGCTGTCTAACAAGTTTTGTTAGGCAGTTTTTTTATGTATACGATCGGCGAATGGATGTCTGTAAGAATTTGTGAATGGTAGTCGTATTTTGATTGGAAAAAAATAGGCTTTCTTGCTAATTTTCAACAAGAAAGCCTTGGTTATATGACAAAGTTTTTGTAACTTTGTGGTGAGAAAAAAAACATATAACGATGGCAAAGTTAGCAATAAAATCTGAAACGAGCAAATCGAACTCACATTTTCCTATATATTTATCTGCTTTGATACCTCAAACTCACATCGTGCGAGTTGTTGATAGGGT
>JAFXPY010000050.1 GCA_017527495.1 Paludibacteraceae bacterium | reverse complement strand
CGGAGTGTCAGAAACTTTATTACTAACGCCTTTGCTGCTATTGCTGCTTATTGCTATTTCACAAAGAAACCATCACTAAATCTCATCTATGAAACAGATAATCAACTTCTTTTATTCTAAAGTTATATCGAACTCACGTTAGCTTAGATTCTGATAAAATCCATATAGTTATCGGGATTGATAACCGAAAAAGTATGGTTCGGATAGTTCTTTGCAAAAGTGTCCGTCAGGCGCACTTTCCGCTCCGGGTTCCACTTGAATTCATACGTATGAAGCACGCCGTCTATGTCCTCGATGTAGTCAATTTCCTGTTGTTGCTGCGTACGCCAGAAATAACTCTTACCATAAAACTGATGGTACGCATTATGTTGGATTGTTTAATTTCGCGGCAAGGATACAACTTTTTCCATTATAATCAAAAATTATTATAAGTTTTTTTTATTATAATCAAAAATTATTATGAATTATATGCAAATTTCAGATATTATATACTAAAGTTTCCCACATTGTTAGGAGTAAGAGATATAGGGTTATCAATTGCTTTTCAACCGCGATAGCGGTTGCATATTAATAGGAAAATTTAATTCTTCTCTTATCTCTCAACCGCGATAGCGGTTGCATATTAAAATACTATGCGATAAATTTGAATTTTAGACAATGTGCAACCACTACGTGGTTGTTGGTTTTGTAATCTTGATTAGCTCTATTTATATACAACGGCTAACGCCGTTGAACGCCGAGATATTAAAATTCTATTAATATGCGAAACTTAAATTTTCTTAATTTTTGACCTAAACAAAATTCGTGTCAATTCGGTAAATTAGTAGAAAAAATCTCTTTGTGTAATTTGTTGGCTATTGTTATTTTTTCATCTTGGAATCTTGAAATCCTCAAATTCTCACATCTTCAAATCTTGAAATTTTGCAATAAAGGTTAAGATTTTTTTTGTTATCTTAATAAAATATAGTATTTTTGCAGTGTAAATCTGCGCCGAAGGGAATATGTCTCTTTTGGGAGTGGATTTTAGGACATATTGAATTGCGTTTATTGACGCTTTGTGTTTGACAATTCGAAACTTCGCAACTTTCGTTATTAAGAGTCGCAACCCAAAGTGAGCAATAGATGCCTATGGGTGTGACTATACCTTGTCTTTGGCGTTCTGTCAAAGCAGTTGTCATATCGGCGTAGGTTTCCTGTTGTTTGTTTTGACTCTTAGGCATGCGAAGGCCTCGAATTGTGAATAAACAACACGAGGTCTGCGCTTTCTTTGTGTATATATCTAAACATAACATAGATAAATGAACAATATGAAACACATCATTATTTTATTTTTGGCGGCTGTGATTGCTATTTCTTGTTCGAAACAACGAAGTATTCTTTTACCTGATTGGTATGTACACAATCAAGAAGTAGCAAGAGAAGCAATGCAAAATAGTAAAGACATTTTCTATGCGTCAGATTCGGCTAATGAGGTAATCAGCAGAATAGTATGGGCAGATGGAGTGAAACCAGCTTTCGTTTTTGACGAATCAGGAACCGTATTTAGAAGTGCGAACATAAAAGACACTACGCAGTATAATTTCCCATGCATGGAATGTTCGTTTGATAATGCAAAATATATGGTTGAACATGCAATAGTAGAGCACGAAAGATTAGATAGTGCAATAATCAAGGCAAAGATAGTTGGAGTTAGTGCAATATTCGGTAGATCACCTCATAATGTTTGGTATCGTGACACTATAACTCATTGGGTAGATAGCATAGAATACCTTGATTATTATGGTGATTATATGAGTAGAGCGCAATTGGTTTGCATACATATAAAGAAAGAAAAACGCAAATATATAGTAAATGCAGCAATAAGAGTGGGAATAAATACAATGTCAAAAGAAAATGGCGAGATAGATATAAAAATTGACTAAAAAAGCAAGGAAGAATTCAAGAAACAAATGCAAGAATATATAGACAAACAAGACGAAGAATGAATAAAGATTTCAATATGGTTAACATACCATATATAACAACCTATATGGAGTAAGCCGAAAAGCCGAGTGAGTAGGCACGAACTAATTAAATTTTTTACAACAATGAAAGCAACAAAACTTTTCGCCATTCTTGCAATGGCACTGCTGATGGTTGCCATGCCATCGCAAGCCCAGTCGCGCAAAGAGCGTAAAGCAGCCGAAAAAGCCGCATGGGAAGCTCGTCAACAATTCATTAAAGACTCCACCGAGAGAGCGAATAAAGCTAAACTTGATGCGATGGATAGGAATATTGAGCAAAGTGGCTACAATTCACAGAGGGCAAATGAAAAACTAGAAAAACAAGATGAACAAAGCTCTGCAAGAACTCCAAAAATGAGAAATGGACGTCAGAGAATTGAAAAACCATGTTATGCCGAATCTTTAGATAAACCGGGAGAATATCTTGCTGGATTAGGAATTTCGGCTCCAAGAGAGTTGGAAAGAGATGCCAAACAAGAAGCTAATGATGTCGCAATTAATGATATAGCTTCACGATTTATGGGAATTATAGAGCATGGGACTCAATATTATTCTCAATCAGGGAAAACAATATCTGGAAAAAAAATAGACGAGTCTGATTTACAGCGCATCACTACCAATATTGTTAAAATTCAGATGAATAAATATGCTCGCCAAGCATGTTATGACTCTCAATATGACGAGGAAAAGGATGTTTATGTATATTATATAGCTATACAAATACCAGAAGATGCTCTTGTTAATGCAGTTGCGACGGCTTTGGAGAAGCAAGAACTTGTTGATGATGCAAGTACATTCAAAGAGCAAATTCATAATGCTATTAGCGAGACTTACAAATAGTAAAATTGTCCTTTTGAATTTTCAATCGTGTATGAGAATAAATATTATACATGTTTGTTTTGCAAGTGTTTTTATATCATTTGCAAAACAAATATGTATATTAATTTCTAAAGACAATTTTATAAAAGTAAATAGTTATGAAAAGATACATTTTCTCATTGATTCTATTTATTATTGCAGTTAGTTCTATAATGGCTCAAGCACCGGATTGGGTTCATATTCAAAAACCAAAAGAAAGTAATAATACTTATTTTTATCAAGTAATTCAAATTGATAATGCTTCAACTTATAATGAAGCATTAAGAGAAGCGACAAAATTAGCAAGGTGGGCTGGTATTTGTCATAAAAGGGGTTGGATATATGAAACAACATTGGAAAGAGCTGATTTTGATAATAAAGAGTATATAGCGGTAGAAAAGAAATGCGATTATACAGAAAATGAATATGGTAAAATAGTCTATTATTTTCTATTTCAAGTATCCGCTAATGATTTGCCAAAATTTGATTACTGCGATTGTAATAGTACAACAATTCAAGACTCAATCTTGAATGCGACAAAGGAGCTTCGCCAGCGAGCTATTCGTAAAATCAAAGCTGCAGCCATACCAGCTTCTGTCTTTGTTCCGGGTGTCGGGCAAATGGTCAAAGGACAATATGTTAAAGGCGGTTTAATGTTGGGTGGTGAAGTAATAGGTGTTGGTGGAATTATAGCTTCATTTGCCATGAAATCATCCAATGAAACACTAATTATTAACGACCCCAAACATCAAACAGAGTATGCTCAAAGAGCTAATTCGTGGCAGAATGTAGGATATGGTTTTATTGGATTAGCTGCTGCTGTATATTTATATAGTCTTATTGATGTGATTGCTGCTCGTCCGACAGATGAAGCAATTAATAAAAAAATAGAAAGTCTTGCATTTACACCAATCTATTCACCGATAGATAATAGTCTTGGTATAGCTATGAGTATTAATTTTTAACAATTATAGAATATGAAAAAACTTTTTATATTGGCAATGTTATGTTTGCCGCTGTTATTTTTTGCTTGCTCAAGAGTGATAGTAGATAATACTGTTACCATAAATGGTTTTGTCTGCGATTCTGAAACAGGTGAACCTTTAGCAAATGTTTTGCTTACAATAGTAGGGCATGCTGAAAGTCGTTATACTGGCGATGACGGAAACTTTACTTTCCCAAATGTTGAATATAATGATAAGGGTATCATACTTACAGCAAAGAAAAGTGGTTATAAACCAAATACGAGAAATTTTGAGATTAATCGAAGTAGTAGTACTTATGTTCATTTAACTATGGAAAAAGAATAAGTGTGTTCGGTTTACCAAGCAGTTAATTGTTTGGTAAACCGATTAATTTTATTTGTTATGAAAACAAAAATTTTATTATTTATATCGCTTGTATTGCTTTGTGTTTCATGCCAAAAAGAAGAAGTTAAGTTAGGCTCTATTGTTGGTGTTGTAAGCGACAAAGCATCAGGTCAGTTTTTGCCGAATGTCTTAATTCAATTGGTTAAGACAGGTGAAACTAAAGTTACCGGTGATGATGGCAGATTTTCTTTTATTAATCTTAAAGCCGGTACTTATACTTTAGTAGTTTCAAAATCAGGTTACAAGCCGCAAACAGAACTTCAGGTTATAGTAAATTCTAATGATATTCCGGTTTTTATACAATTAGAAAAATTACCGTCTTCATTTCAAATTATAGATGAAAATGGTGATGATTTGAAAGAACTCATTTTTGGCTATCAAGATGTTACACGTTCTTTCAGCATCCGTAACAATGGCTTTGATAAACTAATTTGGTCAGTTGATGAAAATAAGTCGAACTATGTTGCAAAAGTGTCGCCATCGTCAGGTGAAATCAAGTCAGGTAAATCTGCGCCTGTAATGGTAGTTATTGATAGAACTAAATTGAACGAGGGGACGAATGAATCATCTTTATTTGTCAAATCTCAAGACAATGTTAGTAAAGAAATTAAGATAAAGGTATTGAATTATAAATCACCGAAAATAGTTTTGTATGAAGCCGAAAAAGTTAATTATGATTCAGCAACGCTCGTTGGTAGTGTGTTAGACCCCGGTATTCCGGAATATAGTGTGTTCGGGTTCGTTTTGTCTTCTAAAAATATACCGGACTTGACTAATTCAGAACAAAAGTTTTCATTTCAAAAGAAAGATGTTGAAAAACTTAATAGAATATCTCATACCTTTACAGGCTTGAAAGATGATACTACTTATTTTGCTCGTGCTTATGCAATCAGTCAGATAGATACCACTTATAGTAGTCATATCGCTTTTGTAACCAGAGAGGTTCGTCGTCCCCAATTAAAAATTACTAAAACAGGAGAAAATGGTTTGCAAGTAAGTTTTAAAAGCGAAATCATAGACAATGGCGGTTCGCCAATTACAGAAAAAGGTGTTTGCTGGTCAACGGAGCAAATGCCTGAAGTTGGTCAAAATTCACAGCGTACAAAAGATGGAACTGGCGATGGTGCGTTTACATCTACTATAAGCGGATTATTACCTAACACTACTTACTATTTCCGCTCTTATGCAAAGAATGCTGATGGTTATGATTATGGATATAGTGATAATCAGGAGATTGTACTTACTACTTCAGGAGAACCTAAATTAGATATTATTAATGTTACACAGACAAGTTACAATAGCGTTGATGTCCAATATAAAGTTACTGACGATGCCGGTTCAACAATAAAAGAACATGGTGTTTGTTATGCAAATAAGCAAAATCCTACTATCAATGATACAAAAATAAAGAATGATAATGGAGGAGTTAATGGAGAGTGTATTATTCACATAGATGGTTTGCAGGGCAACAAAGAATACTATTTTAGAGCCTATGCAATTAATTCTGCTGATGTTCCGGGGTATAGTAATCAAATGCCTTATAAGATTGATTTGGATAAGCCGACTGTTATAACCGGAAATGCTACTGCTGTAACAAAAAAAACAGCTATATGCAGTGGTAGTGTGACCGGAGATGGAGGTAGTCCCATTATAGAGCGTGGAATATGTTGGAGTGCGACCAATCCGAAGCCCACATTAGATAATTCAAATATTGTTAAAGCAGAAACAAGTGGTATTGGTTCATTTACTTGTGCTTTGACCGGTTTGAATAGAGCCACAAAGTATTATTATACTGCTTATGCGCTCAATAATAGTGGAATCCCAGGCTATGGTGAACCTCTGCCATTCACTACTTTAGCAGACGTTCCTACAGTTTTTACTTATGATGCTTCTGTAGCAAATGGTTCAATTGTATTGAAAGGAAAAATTATTGATAATGGAGGTTATGAAATTACCAGATGCGGATTTATTTGTAATAATGGATATAACTACGAGGCACCATTATCAAGCGGAGAATTTTCGCGCACGATAAAGACAAGTGAACTTGCACCGGGTACAACATATTCGTTTTATGCTTATGCTTATAATGGTAGTGTAAATGAGCCTGGAAAAGGAGAAACAAAAAACTTTACAACTCCGGATGGTAAACCTAAGGTTACAAATCGTGGTGCATCTGTCAATTCTGCCACGTCTGCAACGATTGTAGGTAATATTACTGATGATGGCGGTTTCACAATTACAGAGTGTGGTGTATGCTACAGCAAAGATATAAGTCGTCCGACTAAAGAAAATTCAGAATATACTACTATAACAAATGTAAAATCAGGGCAATTCAGCAGTACAATAACAGGTCTTGAGCCGAACACCAAATACTATTACAATGTTTATGCCCTTAATGGGAATGGTATAACTTATGGTATTCCGGATAACTTTAAGACACAGAATGTAACACTTACTGTTAAGATTTCTCAACAACCTACATATAACGGCAATAGTGCAACTATATATGGACAGATTTCTGCTTTAGGTGCTGAAATTGTTGAATATGGTGTGGTATATAGCATATCAACTCAATCGCCGACAATTGATAACCATTTGGCAAAAGATAACAGATATGGTTCTCCGTCAAGTAGTGATGTTACATTTACAGTAACAGGTTTTCAAGGGCAAGGAATGATATATTATAGAATATATGCTATTAGCGAGTTTGGAAATGTTGCCTATTCGTCTTCCGGTTATATAATAGGATTATAGCTAATCTGTGTTAATCCGTAACAAATCCGTTCTATCCGTGGGAAAAACATTATTTTTAGCCTCTACTGCTGATTTTCACGCAAAATCCGCAGTAGAGTTGCAGATTTTACATGAAAATCCGCAGTAAAGCGATAATTAACCCATATTTTATATGTTCGTGTTTATTGAGAAATTATATAGTAAATAATATGTCAGTCTCAAATTTTTGGACCAAGATTCGCGAGAAGCGGTTTGGTCATGTTCTTAAAATCATATCCAATTCAGCCGCTTTTGCGCTGCTCTTGTCGTTAATACTTTTCGGCATAGAGATGTTTAGCGGCATTCAAGAGTCGAAAGAAGTAACCGAGAACCTGCTGAAGATACAAAACTCGTTGTCAACACGCTATTTGGGACAGTTTCCGGAGTTCCTGACCGACATCAATCAGTTGTATCTCAGTGCTTCGCATGGCGACTCTATCGTCATATTGGAAGATGTGCTGTATTACGGCTTGGTCAGCAATCCGCATAAGTTCTATGTTTCGTGCCTCAACCTGCTTGACTTGGCTGAACACGGCTGCCCGATTATGATTTCGTATTACCGACCGAATACCTTGGCATATAATATGACCGTGCAGGAATGGCTGCTCTCTGCCGAATGTTATAAAAACTATAGGGACACACTCATGCTCTTCAATCGCAAGAATTTTGAATACAGGCAGAGCAGAAAGAAAATTCTGTCTGAGAGTCTCGACAACAACGTCCCGAGAGAAGAGGTCGAACAACGGCTCTTCAGCCTTATGAACGAGTTGTTCGGAGATATTGTAGAACCTAGGTTATTGCAGCTTCAGCAGAAATATATGGAAGATAAAGCCGAAGAGTGGGGCACGGAAAAAGAACAATCAGTTTGGGCAACTAAAGACGACCGTGAGATAATTAACACTATATTGTTGGAACGTTATTTTTCCAAGACACGCAGCCAAGACCCCAAGAAATTCAAGGCTATGGTAGCCAAATATCGCAACAGTAGCCTGAAAAACGATGACTTCAGCCAAAACGATGTCCGACCGACAGTTTCTTATCGCGTCAGAAAAGATGTGGAAAAGTTATCTTTTCAGTTAGATTCAGTGCGAAATAAGTATATCGGCGACAACAACAAATCGGTTAATGATATAAAATATGACGATTTCCGAAATATGTTCCTTGAGATGTCGCAGATTATAGAGAAAGCGTATCGTCAGTACCCGTCTATCAATCTACTGCCTGTCGGTGAGTTCTTGTCGGTCAGAAGTTGGCTTATCTGCAGTCCTGACGATGGTGATAAGGCAATCATGGCATTTCCAAGCCGCTATTCCTCAAGCGAAATAGGTTTCTTCACTATTGATGGCTCAACGTCAGATTACGTAAAAACGATGCAAAAAGGTATCCTGATTAACTATTCAGAACATCTTATTGGAGAGTAGATAAAACCAAGTACCGAGTAGTGATTAATAATAATTTTCAATATATATGAAAAAGACTGTCTTAATAATCGTTTTGTCAATTATTGCTTTGATGAGCTATGCTCAGGTGAGTGATTTTGACAAGTTTGTGCAGCAGCAAAACGACCATTATAATCAGTTTGTGCACGACAACCAGGCTGAGTTTGATGCTTTCCGCAAGAAAGTTAACGAAGATTATGCTAATTTTATGCGTAAGGCGTGGCAGGCAATGGACGCCCAACCGGCTGACATACCTGTTGATGAGAAGACACAGCCGCCTGTTATCTATGAGAGACCTATCCCTGAAGAAGATACAGTACCAGCGCCACAACCGCAACCGCTATCTGACACGAAACCACAAACAACACCCAAACCAGACTCTACACCTGTGCCGGATATGAAACCTCAACCCGATACTAAACCTCTGCCAACTCCGTCACCAAAACCAATTCCGGTGAAACCCGAAGTTGTTGTCGTGCCGAAACCCAAGCCTGCCCCAAAACCAATTGCACCCATAAATGAGGAAAGTATGTCACAACATACCAATGTCAGTATATCGTTTTATGGTACACCGATATCAATGGCCTTTCCGAAGAATGACAAACTGAAAGTCTCAAAACTGGCTGAAAATGAATTGGCAGATGCATGGCAGATGTTATCAACCAAACAGTATGACAACACTGTAAAAACCGCGCTGGATACCCGCAAAAGACTTTCGCTTTGCGACTGGGCATATATGGAGATGCTCAAACAAATAACGCAAAAACAGTATGGCATGACAAATGAGGCTGTGTTGGCACAAGCCTTTCTGATGACCCAGTCGGGTTATCGGGTGCGTCTTGGCAGGACGGAAAGCAAATTATATCTGCTTGTGGCAAGCGACTACACTATATATCGTACGTCGTATTTTATTCTCGATGGAATCAAATTCTATGTTGTAGGTGATGATGCCGCCAAGAGCATGTATATTTGTCCTTCTAAGTATGAAAAGGAGGAATCACTTTGCCTTCAGATGAGCGTGCTACCAAGTTTTAGCGATAATCCGACACCCAAACGCAAACTGACGTCACGCAAGGGCGTAACTGCATCGGTCAGTGTTAATAGCAACCTGCTTGATTTCATGGGCAATTATCCATCCGCCTCCGTCAATAATGATTTCACTACGCGCTGGGCTGCATACGCTAATACACCACTTGATAATAACATCAAGGATGCTCTTTATCCCGTTCTGCGTAATGTGGTGAGAAATATGTCTGAACTTGACGCAGTCAATATACTGCTCAACTGGGTGCAGACGGCTTTTGAATATGGTTATGACGACCGGATATGGGGCCGCGACCGTGCTTTCTTCGCCCAAGAAACACTTTATTATCCATATTCCGATTGCGAAGACCGCGCAATATTGTTTTCTTGTCTCGTGCGTGATATTATGGGGCTTGATGTTGTATTGCTCTATTATCCGGGACATCTCGCAACAGCAGTAGCGTTCAGCAAACCTGTCAGCGGTGATTATCTGACCTACAAAAACCGCAAATACATCGTTTGTGACCCGACATATATCAACGCACCGGTTGGCAAGACAATGCCTAAAATGGATAACCGACAAGCAACTATAATTGTCCTCAAATGAAAAAGAAAACGATAATCATTATTATTGCAATAATTGCTGCCGTTGTGGTTTTGGCTGTCTATCTTATACGTAATAAAGCAGAAAAGCAGGATACTGTTGATGATGAGCATCCGACTGATGCAGTGTATGACTATGCTGTCAGACCGGCAGACGCCTATCTTGTCGGGCTATGGCGAGAAGCGTCTAATCCGCTGTGGTTTAAGGCTTATTACGACGATTATGCCGATGACGGCTATTATTTGGGTAAGGAGTGGCAGGAAAATGAGGGTGTGTTTGAAGAGGATTTGTCATATCATGGCAACGGTTGGTTCAAATGGAAGCGTGACGGCAATAAGATGATTGAATTTCATGTGCTGACTATGAGCAAAGTTCTGGTGCCAAAGAGGTGGAACGTGATTATGAAACGGTGCGAAGAGGTTGATTCGAAGGCTATAAATCTGACCGTTGACAGTTTGATACTGACCGAACAAGAATATAGCAAAAACCAATATCATTTCGCCCGAGTGGAAAAGTGATTGAGAATATCATCCCAAGAATATGGGCTTTCATTATAATTTGATTGTCCTAAATAGGCTAATTCTAAATGAGCATTTATGTTACTGTTAATAAAACTTTCATTTGCCTCATTAATATATCTATACGCCTCTATTTTCATTTTTTTTCGGTAATTTTCCGTTATAGAACTTGCGTCTATAAGCATCAGGTGTGTTATAGTTTATAACATAACATGGTCGTTGCATATTGTAGTATTTTACGTATTGTTCAATAATTGTTTTCACTTGCTCAAAAGTACGGCATTGTGCAAATTTGAAGTCTTGCATCAGTTCTTTAATCCAACCATTAAGTGCCTCATTTACCGGATTGTCCGTTGTTTTGTCTGCTCTTGACATAGACCTTACAATGTTGGTATCTTTAATCAGTTCGTTATAAGCCATTGAAGCATATACAGAGCCTTGGTCAGTATGTAATACGACAGGTAAAACCAATCCCTTAATACGTGTTACGATCTCTTCTAATCCTTTAATATACTGCCATTTTGAACCGCGTTTGTCAGCAACTTGGTGAGTCAGTATTTCCTTTGTAAAGACATCAAAATAGAATGTTAAGTATATAGCCAATTTTGAATGCTGTCATATCTGACACCACAACCAGCAAAGGTCTGTCAACAGTTTTCCAAGTGGAGTAAATAAGGTTCGGATAACGGTCTTTAATCTTACGAGGCTTGTAATGTACTTTATGCTTTGTCTGCGCTTGTAATCCGAGGAGGCGATAGCATTTATATACGTAATTATCACAGACTTGTATATGGTAGTTTATCCTTATGTACGCTGCAATCCAACGATAATATTTTGAGATTAAAAGAAAATCCCTACGGGATATAAGTTTGTAATTAACCTGATTATTCTATTAAAAGATAATCGCTACGCGATACACTTCAAAAGTAAGCTCTCTATTTTGATATTCGCTATATTCTAATAGTTATCAATAATATATAAGCGTATCTACACTTTTTATCGGACGGTAATAAATGTTTCTACCGCTTTTTCAACTGTACTACGTTTTCCACATGGTGGGTGTGGGGGAACATATCTACCGGTTGGACAGCGGTTATCTCATACTCTGCTTCAAGCAAGGCAAGGTCGCGCGCTTGTGTGGCAGGGTTGCAACTTACATAGACTATGCGCTTGGGTTTGGCATAGAGAATGGCATCAATAACATCTTGATGCATGCCGGCACGAGGTGGGTCGGTAATGATGACATCCGGTCGGCCGTGACGGTCAATAAACTCTTGGTTGAGAATATCTTTCATATCACCGGCATAGAATAGTGTGTTGTCGATATTGTTTATTGCAGAATTGACCTTTGCGTCTTCTATCGCCTCAGGCACATATTCTATACCTATCACCTTCTTTGCCTGATGAGCCACGAAATTGGCTATTGTACCGGTTCCGGTGTAGAGGTCGAACACTAATTCATCGCCTGTCAATTCGGCAAATTGGCGTGCCACTTTATATAGCTCGTAGGCTTGGTCGGTATTGGTCTGATAGAACGACTTAGGACCAACTTTGAATTGCAAATCTTCCATCTGTTCAATTATGTGGTCGTTGCCTTTAAAGACATAAACAGGAAGGTCTGTTATGGTGTCGTTGGCTTTGCCGTTAATCACATACAGAAGTGATGTTATTTCAGGAAATTCGTTGGCTATATGACTGAGTAAGAGTTCGCGTTTGTCTTTGTCGTCGGTTGTCATTACGACAATGAGCATAAGTTGTTGTGTGTTGCTTGTGCGTATGATTATGTTGCGCAAAAAACCTGTCTGACTGCGCAGGTTGAAGAATGAAAGATTGTTGTTTAGCGCAAATTGGCGTATCTCGTTTCGTATGCGATTGTTGATGTCGTCTTGCAGATAGCAGGTCTCAATGTCGAGCACTTTGTCGAAATTGTTTGAGATATGAAACCCTAATCCGGGTTGCTTGTTTATTTTGTCGATACCTCCTGCGGCTTCTATCTCTTCCCATGAGTACCAGCGTTGTTCCGAAAAGGTAAATTCAAGTTTGTTGCGGTAGGCGTATATCTTTGCAGAGCCTTTGATGGGTGATATCCGGGGCAAGTTGAGTTTGCCGATATGTGTGAGTGCGTCAACGACTTGCTGATGTTTGTATTCGATTTGTTTCTCGTAGGGCAAGATTTGCCATTTGCAGCCACCGCATTTGCCAAAGTGTTGGCATCTCGGTTCGATGCGCATCGGTGAAGGACTGACAATATCTGTTGCTGTCCCTTCCATGTAGTTGTGTTTTTTCTTTGTGATTTTTAGGTTAACCACATCTCCGGGCACTACCCATGGCACAAAGACTACATAGTCGTCAATGCGTGTTATTGCTTTGCCTTCAGCGGCAATACCTGTTATGGTTATGTTCTGAAATTCAGGTAGTTGTTTTTTCTTGCTCATTGTTCAAAGATATTTATTGAGTGTTTGATAATGTCGTCGATTTGTTGCTGTGTCTGCAGGCTTTCAATAGGGAAAGCCAAGACTATTGTTTGATGGTTGCCGCAGTGATATATCGCGGCAATGCTCTTTTGGTCTTGATAGAAAAGCAGTGGTGTGGTGTTGTCGCCGTATGGCATTATAGCGTCAGTATGTTCGGCAGGTATGCGTGTCTCGTTGGGTTGAGTGAGTAGGGTATATGTTGTTGTTTGATTATGTATAGTCGCAGATGTAGTTGCATTAGGTTGTGTTTGGTAGTGCAGGACTTGTTGTGCAAAGAGTTGGTCTGTTGGCGAAGATTGTGCGTTACTGAAGATGTCTGTTGCGATGTATGCTCCGCTGAGCAGTATCTTGCCGTGCTGTTGGGCATAGCGTGTGAGAGCATTTTTGAGGTTGTCGGGGTAGATGAAATAGTCGGTTGTGATTTTTTGTGTGCCCAGTGTGGTTGTCTTTTGTTTGCCTAAAATCACATCTACGAAGGCATATCGTGCAGGGTCTATATTGCTTTGTACGCTTGCAAGGCTTTGTGACACAAACGAATAGCCGGCTTGTGCTATTGCTTGTCCGTGTGTGGTAGGGTAGTCGAATGTGTTGCCTTTTTCGAGAGTGGCGTTATAGTTTTGATGGCTTGCTCCAAAACCGGGGTCGTCATCTGTTTTCCATTTCAGTGTGCGATTGAATTCGTACTGAAAGCCTGTGAACGATATGTCGTTTTGGTATGCAATGCCGAGTGTGCGATTGTCGAAGCCGTTGAGAGTGTCGTTGAAATGGATATAATCCGGTGCGCAGAGGCGTGTGAAGCCGTTGATGATCAGTGCTGTTCCTTTCTCTTTGGGGTGTATGTGAGCTGCGAGAGTTTCGCTTGGCAGAGAGATGCCACCATCGTTGCCTGCCACAACTTTATATTCTGTCAGTTTCCCTTTTGTGATAGGCAGGTCGATATAGTTCTGTGTTGTCTTCATGCCTTGCGACCAGTCGCCATCTGTTCGCTCGTACACAATATAGAAAGTAGGTTTTGCCGTTGGTTCGAGAGTGTCTGTTGTCGCTTTCCACGAGAGGTGGAGAAGGTTGTCGTTGCGTCGTTCGATTGCAAAACTATTGACGGGAAGGGGTTGAATGGTGTAGGTGGTGTTTTCTTGCTCGGCAAGATATTTGGCAATGCCTTTATAGACAGCGCGTGCGAGCAAGAACTTAAATCTTGGGTCGTGACCATAGCGCATGTCGGCTATGTTTTGGTGCGATAGTGATTCAAGAATTATCGTAGGCACGACGGGGTTGCGTGTCTCACTATAAGATGAGTTGCGCAATTCGCGTCTGTTCCATTCAGGAGCATACACGCGGCGTATGTCTTCCACGACCTGTGTCTGTACATAGTCGGCATAGTCGCGTATAGTCATACGACTTGTCCCGATAGGTGTTGTGGTGTGTTTGTCGTTGTCGTGAATAGTGTAGATTGTCAGTGTGCCTATCGTTGTGTCGCCGAGGCATGTACCTGCGTCGGTGTGGAATGCAAGTCCTAAATTGATAGGTATTTTAAGTCCGATATTATCGGGATTAACCACTGAGCCGCCACAGATATAGTTGACCCATCGTCCGCGACTTGTGAAGTCGTCGGTATAGTCGCTTTTGCCTTCCGAAAAGAGGAAAACAGAGTCAGGTATGCCGGCATATTGCAGCCAATAGCGTGAGCCTTCCATCCAACGTGGCAGTTGGCTCGTTGTGGCTGGGGCTGTGTCGTTTTTTGCAAAGCGAGGAATATCGCCCATGCCACCGCCAAACTTCATACGACAATGTTGCAATCGATTTGTACGCAAGTTGCCAAGGTTAGTGATTCTGACACCATTATGTTCGTCTTGCCCTTTTTCGAAAAAATATGTGCCCAAATAAATCCATGTGTGCCCGCCAATATGTTGATTGACGCTTATTTTGGTTTCTTGTCCGCCGTGCATTATGGTATAGACCACATTATCGTTCATGTTGTCTCCTTGCTCGTACCATGCATATACGGCATAATTTCCGCTCTCAGGTATGTTGGGCAGGAACCATGCTTTTTTGTCGTTGCCAATGGCTTCGTTGCTTTCCATGACGACCTCGTTGGTTTGTGTGTCGCGTTCGCGCGGTTGTATGACTATGGCACCGGCATTCTCGAGCATAGGAACGAGAAAAGGCATGGTGAACGAACTTGTAAGCAGGTCTTCAACTGTTTCGAGGAGATTGGCACGTTGCCATTTCCAGCGGTTAGTCTCTTGGTCGAAAAAGCGTCCATGGCTTGCCCAAAGAGCGATATGTTTGTTTTGGAGACCATTGGTTACTTCGTAAGGCAGAGAGAGGTTGCGTGTTAAGGGCTGTTCTGAGTAAGTGAATAGATAGGGCGTACGCCTTTTTTCTTCTGGTAAGTATTGAGAGCTGATAAGGTTCTCAATTTCGTAGCCGTCGGTGTAGATCTTGATTTTCGTGTCCAAACTGACGCCTAAGGTGCGGCGCACCATGTCTTTTAGGTCTTTGACGCGTTCGGGTGTGTAGGAGAGATAACTTAAAGCAGGATTTGTCTCTATGCGGACAGTGCCGGCAGAACGTTGGATTTTTTTGATTCTCACACGCATTTCTAAAACAGCATAGCGGCTTGCAAAAGAGCGAAGAGAATCGGTCAGTTGTTGCTGATTGATATTTTTACTTGCAAAAAGTGATGACGTTATGCAAAAAGAAAATAATATGTAAAGTAAAAATCGCTTCATTGTTGCTAAATATTCAATGTCGGAGTATTCTGAGTATTCTGAATTTTCGGAGTATTCAGAAATCTTCAAATCTTCAAATCTTCAAATCTTCAAATCTCTCAAATACTCTAATAGCTGTTTCATGTCGGGTAAGACGAGGTCGGCTCCTGCTTCTTTTAGTACCTTAGGGTCGAGAATGCCTGTGTTGACACCTATTGTGAAAAGTCCGGCCTCTTTGCCAGATTTAACGCCTAATGGTGCATTCTCGACCACGATGGCTTCTTCTGCCTCAACACCGCTTTTGAGCAGTGCTTTGTAGTAAGGCTCTTTGTCCGGTTTTCCAATCTTGACATCGTAAGCTGTTATCATTCGCTCTCGAGAAAAGATGGCAGGAAAATGTTTGTCAAGTCTTTCCATCAGACTATGTTGCCCCGAACCTGTTACAATCCATATCTGTATTCCATGTTCTTTCAAGAAATGGAGTACATCGCTTATTCCTTCTATCGGTTCCGGCATACCGAAAGAGTTGAAGGCTTCTGTTTTGGCGTGATAAATTTGTTCGATTTCCTGCTGTGTCGCTTGACGGTGATAAGTGTTTTCGCAACACTCGTTGATTACCGACGCACCTGTTCGTCCTTCATTGAGATAGGCGTCGTAAGCGTTGAAGTTAAACCCGTATTTATGCATTGCCATTTCCCATGCCTTGGCATGACGGGGCATAGAATTAAAAATGACCCCGTCCATATCGAAAAAAACGGCTTTGATCATAGAGCTTGCGTCTTTGCTTCTTGCCATATCTCTTCCATCTCGGCGAGGGTCATGTCGCGTAGTGAGCGACCTTGCTCTTTGGCTTTTTGTTCTAAATACGTAAAGCGTTTGATAAATTTTGTGTTGGTGCGTTCGAGTGCGTTGTCGGGGTTGATTTTGTACAATCTGCCGGCATTGATAAGACTGAACATGACATCGCCAAACTCGGCTTCCATCTTGTCGGCGTCCATATTGTTGATTTCCGCTTGGAACTCATTGATTTCTTCTTTCACTTTGTCCCACACCTGTTCTCTTTCTTCCCAATCAAACCCGGCGTTGCGAGCCTTTTCCTGTATGCGTTGTGCTTTAATCACAGAAGGTAGAGCTTCGGGCACTCCGCTCAGTATTGTTTTGTTGCCGCCTTTCTCTTTCTGTTTTATATCTTCCCAATTCTGTGTAACTAATTCTGCCGTTTGTGCGCTTGCTTCTCCATAGACATGCGGGTGGCGGAAGATGAGTTTGTCGCAGAGTTGATTGCAAACATCGGCAATGTCAAAATCGCCTGTCTCGTTGCCCATGTGAGCATAGAAAACAATATGCAGAAGCACATCACCACATTCTTTGCATATCTCTTGCATGTCTTTATGGTTGATGGCAGACGATAGCTCATATACTTCTTCTATCGTGTTGGCGCGAAGGCTCTCGAAAGTCTGTTTTCTGTCCCACGGACATTCCTTGCGAAGTCTTGTCATCACGTCAAGCAGACGATTGAAGGCTTGTAGTTGTTCTTCTCTTGTGTGTTGCATCTTTGTTGATTATAATGTATCGCTTTTTTTTGCTATGATTTAGAAATTGTCTAAAATAAATTCTCCGTTTTCGTTCATTTTGCCATAGGTGAACAGACTATAGCAGTCACCTAATATTATTACTCTTGCTTTTGTCTTCAGCATCAAATCCAGCTCAATGTGCCGATGGCCGAAAATATAATAGTCGAAATGCTCTGTTTTTTCTCTTTCTTTAGCCCACAAAACAAGATGTTCTCTGTCCTCTCCGCTGTATGGGTGGGCGTATTTCAAGGCTTTTTCTCGGCTGTTTTTCGACCACTTAAATGCCATTTTCAGTCCCCAGTTGGCAGGCAGCACATTCCGAAAGAGCCACTGATTGAACGGACTCTTGAACACTCTGAGCAGTGCCATGAATTTTTTGTTGTGCGTGTAGAGTGTGTCGCCGTGAGCGAGAAAGCAGCGTTTGCCGCACAGAGTCATTATCTCTTCATGATGATGAACCTTGAGCCCTATGCTTTGCTCCAAGTAGCCAAAAGTCCACATGTCATGATTGCCGACAAAAAAATGTACTTCAATACCGCTGTCTGTCAGTTCGGCAAGTTTGCCGAGCATACGGTCGTAGCCCTTTGGTATGGTGCGTTTGTATTCAAACCAAAAGTCGAACCAATCGCCAAGCAAAAAGATTTGTGTTGCGTCATGCCTGATTTGGTCAAGAAAAGCGGTGATACGGCTTTGATGTGCCGACGAATCACCGCTAAGCAATGAACCTATATGTGCATCGGAGAGAAAATATATCATTTTCCGTTTTATTGATAAAACACAATGCCGACTTTCTAATCGGCATTGCGCAAGTACATGTATTGTATTAACAATTTATATGCTGAATTAATAGAAATTTGAACGATTATCTTCGATGTCAGCATCTTGTCTGATAAGTGTCCATATCTCGTTCAGCTTTTGTTGTGAGATTTGTTGGCTTTGTGTCTCTGCTGCTGCTTTGGCGTCGAACTCGTCGTTGGTTACAACAACAGCTGTTGCTTTAACTACATATACACCATTGTTTCCTGCTATTGGTTTCGACAATTGGTCTGCTTCCATTGTGCTTACTGCACCAATCACAGCCGGCTCAAGTTGATTTCCAAATACGTAGGTTGAGAACTTAATGTTTTGAGCAACATGAGCTGTGTCGCCAAGTTTTTGACCTGCTTCTTCAAGCGAGCCAAACTGACCAAGGTCGGCAATTATCTTTTGTGCTTTTGCCTCTTTAACTAATTCTGCACGAAGCTCAAATTCTTTCTCATTGAAAGGTATATATTCATTTTCGTCGATTTCGTCAAGAGCAGCAACAACAAATTCTTTACCGCATTCAAACACATCGCTCACATCGCCTAATTTGGCTTGATAAGCCCATTTTATTATCTGACGAGCACTTTCGAGGTTGTTTACGCGGTTTTCGTTTTCGGTGAGGTTGGTTGCTTTTCTGACAGTCAAACCTTGCTCTTCGGCAGCGGCTGCAAATTTCTCGCTATTGTTGTTCTCAACAACATATTGTTTTGCTTTGTTGTAGAGGTTGTTGATTGTAACGCGCGACGGATTGACTTCAATAGCCATTACTGCGAGTTTAACTTTTGGTGTCGGTGCTGTTTGCTCTTTGATGTAGAACACGTATGTGCCTTGACCTACTTGTTGTGCAAACACGCTCTTTGCAGGCAGGTTGAATGCGCTGTCAACGATATGTCTTGCGCCCGGGAAATGCATTTGTGAGAGTGAGGCACTGAGTTGTTCCTCGCTGAACTTACCAAACTCACCTTCGCCTTCGCTTGTCGGGTTGTAAGCCTTAACGAGGTCTGCCCACTGAGCACCACCCTTAACGGCGTTCTTGATGCTGTCAACACGCTCTTTGTTGCGCTCGTTCAAGACGATAACTTGCAGAGTTGTCGTGTCAGGCAAAGTGTAGCCGTTCTCAATGATGCGAGCCATCGAATAAGTATTGTCGCGGAATGAAATCTCTGTGTAATCACCTTTCTTGCCTGCAAAAGCAAATTCTTTGTATTGCTCAGGAACAGTTGTCTCTGAGTAGTTGCGACCTGTGTAAGGCACATCAGAGTTGCTGTTTACCAATGCAATGATGTCTTCTGATGTTGTGAACTCATCACGAAGGCCTTCAATTGTTTGAGCTGCTTTGTTGAAGTCTTCTTCTGATGGCTCAATAGCAAATGAGAGATACTGAATTGAGCGGTTAGGTTGTTGTTTGTAGCCTGCTTTGCGTTTTTCGTAAAGCGTCTTTACTTGTTTGGCATCAACATTAACCAATGAGTCTGCAACGGTGTAGTATGGTTTGCTTACGAATTGTGCATCAACACTTGCTTTGCTTGCGTCGTGTGCATACTGTGCTTCGAGCTTGTTCACTACAATACCTGATTGAATCAGGTTGATATATTTCTCTTGAAGCAACGATTTGCGTACGGCATTAACTTGATAGAGCCAGAAGTTTTTGTTGCGCTCAAGTTGTGCTGCTTGCTCCGGATCTTCAGGTGTCTCGCCCGAACTGATATAATTCAAGAATGTTGCAATACCTTCTTTGTTAGGGAAAAGGCGTGCAATCATTGGGTGAAGGTTGTCGCCCGTAGTACGATCTACAAGCTCTTTATCTGTAACCTTGATTCCAATTTCTTTGCCTTGCTTGAGAAGTATCTTTTCTGTTACGAGGTCTTCCCACACTTGGGTGCGAACCTGCAAAGCTTGCTCCTCTGTCAAATTGTCAAGATTGTAGTTCGATTTAATCATTTCTGTGTATTGCTCAATTGATGCACTGAAATCTTGGATATGCACCTCTTCACCTTCTATTGTGGCTACTCTTTGAGCATTGCGGTTAGCAAAACTTGATGTAGATGTGAATAAATCGCCCAAAATAAAGGCGAGCATTGCTAAACCAACGATGAGTATCAAAACCCATCCCCAACTTCTGATTTTTCCTAAAGTTGCCATTGTTTAATTTTGTTTTTTTATTTTATAAAATCTATTTTCACTAAAAAGCGTGCAAAGTTAATACTTTTTTTTTATTTTACAAAATTTTAAGTCGTTATTTTAACCAGCTCTATTCTGTTGCCTTTCATTTTCAAACACCTTATTGTGTACGAGCCGATTTGAATCGATTCGTTTATCTTCGGGAAACGGCCTAATTGACTCAATATAAGTCCGCCCAGTGTGTCGTAATCGTCGCTTGACGGCAATTCCAAATCGTATTTCTCGTTGATCTCTTCTACTTCAAGTCTTGCTGAGAAATAATATTCGTTGTCGCTCATTTTTTGCTCTGTGTAGGCGTGCATATCGTGCTCATCCTCTATCTCGCCGAATATCTCTTCGAGAATATCTTCAAGGGTTACGATGCCGGCTGTACCGCCAAACTCATCAACCACGACGGCTATCGAACGCTTGTTTTGCAAAAACTGATTCATCAGCTTTTGAGCAGCCATATTTTCAGGCACGATAGGGATAGGTGTGATATGTTGTTGCCAATCTTTGGGGTGCCGGAACATCTCAGATGAGTGTATATAGCCCACAATATTGTCTATGTCATGCTTGTAAATGGGTATTTTAGAAAAACCCGACTCGGAAAATGTTCGTCGCAGCTCGTCTGTCGCAGTGTCGTATGGAAGTGCCACTATTTCCGGACGCGGAACAAGACAATCGCGCAATTTAACTTTCGAGAAATCAAGTGCATTCTGAAAAATCTGCATCTCGGTCTCCACCTCGCCATGACTCTCCTGTTGCTCTATGTTTTCTTGCACAAGATAGTTCAGGTCTGTGCGTGAATAAAGCTGATTCTCAGGTATCTTGTCTGTCCTGACTCCAAAAATTCTAAGTATCAGTCCCGCAAGCCATGTGGAAAACAGCGAGAGAGGGTAGAGCAAAACATAGATGATGTAAAGCACAGGAGCAAATATCTTGAGCCAGTCGTTAGGGTTGCGTGTGAATACACTTTTAGGTATGAACTCACCGAAAATCAAAACTATGATTGTGGCTATGATAGTGATGAGTGCAGAATTTAACAACCCGTTTGAGATGTGCTGACTGAGTATGGGTTGCAAAAGGCGTGTTATGCTCAGCGAGAATACTACCAGTGTTATGTTGTTGCCTACAAGTATGGTCGTGATGTATTGGTTGGGGTGACTATAGAATTTGGTAATGATGGCAGATATAATACTTTGGTCGTGTTTTTCAAGCTCAAAACGGAGTCTGTTCGACGACACAAAGGCTATTTCCATCCCTGAAAAGAAGGATGAAAAAAGGAGTGAGATAATCAGTATGACGATTTCGTTAATCATCTATTTTGGCATATTTGGCATGTTGTGTCTTCGTTGTTTCTCAGGCGGTTGTCGGTTAGAGTGCGTATTCTGTCTTGAAGTGCCTCGATGCGTATGTTGTTGATTACATCAGCAACAAAGGCATTCATCAACAATAGCTTAGCCTCCGCCTCTGATATTCCTCGTTGTTGCATGTAGAACAATGCTTTTTCGTCCAACTGACCTGTCGTGGCTCCATGGCTGCACTTCACATCGTCAGCATATATCTCAAGCTGTGGCTCAGTGCGCACTTTGGCATCATTGGTCAGCAAGATGTTGCGATTGGTCTGGTAGGCTTCTGTCTTTTGAGCATTAGGAGCAACTTTCAAAAGTCCTTTGAAAACGCCCTTACTCTTGTCGTCGAGTACATACTTGAACAACTCATTGCTCTTGCCGTTGGTCGAGTAGTGACTGATTTGGGTGAAATTGTCAAGCACTTGTTCTCCACTGCCAATAAACATACCGCATAGTTCAGTTTGGCAATGTGTCCCCACTTGGTCAATAAGTATGTTGTTGCGAGTCTGCCCATTGCGGAGAGTAATCACATTGGATAGTACCTCCGAATATTCTTCTTGTTGAATGATGACATTGTTGATTTTGCACATTTGCGATGAGGTGTCCTCAAGATTATAGTGCTCGTATTTGGCATTTTTGCCTACAAAAACTTCTGTTGTTGAGGTTGTGAAATAATGTCGGTTTTGTGCTGCATGTTCGCATACTAATATCTGAGCTTTGGCATTCTGACCTATTACAACGAGATTATGAGCTGAGGTCATCAAGTCAAGGTCGGCATTCAGCACATTCATGATTTGCAATGGTCGTTGCAATTCAATATTGTCAGGAATATAAACAAAGAGTCCGTCTTGTGCAAACATCTCATTGAGCGACAGAAGTGAATCATTTTGTCTCAGACACAAAACATTTAGATATTTCTCAATAAGCTCAGGATATTTCTTCTCTGCCTCTTTGATTGAACAAACCGTTATGCCCAAAGAGCTTATCTCATCAGGCAGTTGCACGTGGTTGTTCACAACCCAACATACAACGGAGTGCATGCCGTGCACATTGCACATTGCCGGCTGACTTGATGCCGGAAGTTGCAAATGTCTGACATTGACGCCATAGTCGATGTCTAACGCCTCGGAGAAGTCTATATTGCGATAGTTTTCAGTGTGACGTGTCGGCATACCATTCTGCTTCAATATATCGGCAAATGCAGCACGATGTCTGTTTAGTGAGTTAGCAGAATAAGTCTCTATATTATCCTTAACTTGTTCGTATAATTCTTGAAATGATGTCATTAGCAATGTATTTTAATCTTCAAATCCTCAAATTTTCAAATTTTCAAATCTTCAAATCTTCCTTTATCCAATCGTAACCTTTTTCTTCAAGTTCGAGAGCGAGTTCTTTGGTACCTGTCTTGACGATTTTACCATTGTAGAGAATATGTACAAAATCAGGAACGATATAATCAAGTAGTCGTTGATAGTGTGTGATGACAATGCTTGCATTTTGTGGTGTCTTGAGTTTATTCACTCCCATTGCCACAATACGCAAAGCGTCAATGTCAAGTCCTGAATCGGTCTCGTCGAGTATCGAAAGACGCGGTTCAAGCATAGCCATTTGGAATATCTCATTACGCTTTTTCTCACCTCCGGAAAAACCCTCATTAACAGAGCGATTGGTCAGCTGATTGTCCATCTCAACAAGAGCTTTTTTCTCGCGCATAAGTTTCAGAAACTCACCGGCAGAAAGGGCAGGCTGGTTGTTGTATTTTCTATGTTCATTGACTGCTGTTCGCATGAAATTGACCATTGACACACCCGGTATCTCAACAGGGTATTGGAACGAAAGAAAAATGCCTTCTAACGCTCGTTGTTCAGGAGGAAGAGCAAGAAGGTTCTTACCTCTAAATGTTACTTCCCCTTCTGTAACTTTATAGGCTGGGTTGCCTGTCAATACTGCCGATAGTGTTGATTTCCCGGCTCCATTAGGACCCATGAGAGCATGAACCTCACCCTCATTTATTGTTAAGTTCACGCCCTTGAGAATTTCTTTTCCATTGATTGAAGCATGCAGATTTTTGATTTCTAAAAGCACCATATTATTTACTTATTTAACTATTTACGATTTGAGTATTTTTTTCCGAATAATCCGAATAATCCGAAAATTCTGAATTTTCTGAATAATCCGAGTATTCCGAATTTTCTGAATAATCCGAATTTTCCGAATTTTCCGAGTATTCTATTTCACTACTGTCATTACTGTTGTGCCAACGGCATCAAGTGTTGCTTTGTTTATAACTTCCATATTGTCTGCCACTGTGTGCCATGAACGAGGAAAACCATTGCCGTTTTGTGCACCTTGTGTGTTGTAATGAATTATGTCAACGCATGGAATGCCTGCAACAGACGACACATAATAATGGTCGTCGGTTATGGGGTAGGATTGTGTGTTGTCAAAATACTGTCCATAACCTAATTGTTGAGCTGTCTTCCATATATCCTTCACTTTGTTTGACGCATACATAAGTGAAAAATATTCTTGCGGGAAAATGGCATCTCCGGCACCTACCATGTCGAGTACTATACCATAATTATATCTATTGACAGCATTGCTGTCTTTGATTTGCTGTGCCCAATACTGTGAGCCGAGGCACCAATCGTCTTCTTTTTCTTTGCCACTATAGAATTGCGGTGCTCCCATATCTTCGGCATCAAAAAATACTATGTCAATACCCTTTGTCGTTCCGCTGATTTGCAGTTGTCGTGCAATCTCAAGCAATACGCCCACACCGCTTGCTCCGTCGTTTGCTCCAAGTATGGGTGTGTGTCTATTGTTGATGTCGGCATCGTTGTCCGCCCATGGACGTGAGTCATAGTGTGCTGCCAATAGAATACGATTCGCTTTGTCGGGATTGTATTTCCCGATAATGTTTTTGATTGTAATATCTTTGTTCGCATAATCAGTCATCGTGCCCGTCTGCACTTCTACCTGTGCTCCGTATGATGCCAATTTGTCACAAAGATATTCCACACATTGCATGTGTGCTTCACTATTGAGTGTGCGTGGCCCGAAATCAACTTGCTGCTTAATAAATAAATAGGCAGAATCGGCATTGAAATCGGCTTTCTCTATTGTGGTCTGTTGCTGTAAAGGTTTGTTCCCGCATGCGCTCAAAAGAGCTATAGTCAGTATGTATATGCAAAAGTTTTTCATGCAAAAAGTAAATGTTGTTCAGCTTCACTGTTGGTTACTTCGTGTTGGTAAATGAACAAATGAGTAAATATCAATGTGCTTGTAGCCAGTTTTCGCCTATTCCGCAATCAACGATGAGAGGCACACTGAGTTTGACTACATTTTGCATCTCTTCCACAACGATAAGCTTCACTTGTTCTATCTCTGCTTTAGGTACATTGAAATTCAATTCGTCATGCACCTGCATTATCATTTGTGTTTTCAAATTTTCTTTTTTCAGTCTTCTGCTGATAGCCACCATAGCTATTTTTATTATGTCTGCCGCTGTTCCTTGTATCGGTGCATTAACGGCATTTCTCTCTGCAAAACTGCGTACTGTCGGGTTGCGCGACTCAATATCAGGCAGGTAGCGGCGTCGGTGGTAGAGTGTTTCGGCGTAGCCTTTGTCGCGAGCCGATTGCTTGGCTTCTTCAATGAACGATTCCACGCGCGGGAAAGAGGCAAAATAGTCGGTTATTAGTTGCTTGGCTTCGGTGCGTGATATGTCGAGTCGTTCTGCAAGTCCGAAAGCCGACACACCATATATAATTCCGAAGTTGGCTGTCTTGGCCTGCCGACGCATTGTCGGTGTTACTTCGGCTATCTCTATATGATTGATTTTTGCAGCCGTGGCACTATGCACATCTTCATTGCTATGAAAAGCGTTCAACAATGCTTCGTCTTGTGAGAGGTGAGCCATAATACGAAGCTCTATCTGTGAATAATCGGCAGAAAGGAATATACAATCATCGTCAGGAACGACAGCCTGTCGAATTACTTTCCCGCGTTCGGTGCGTATAGGAAGGTTTTGTAAGTTAGGATTAGACGATGACAAACGCCCTGTAGATGTGATTGTTTGATTATAACTCGTGTGTATCTTGCCCGTTTGTGGGTTGATGAGTAGCGGCAGTGCCTCAATATAGGTGCTGAGCAATTTTTTTATAGCGCGATATTCCAAGATCTGTTCTACAATCGGGTCTTTATGTTTGAGCGCAATGAGCACTTCTTCTGATGTGCTATAACTGCCTGATTTCGATTTCTTTGCTTTTGGATCGAGGTGCATGACATCAAACAATATTACACCTACCTGACTTGGTGAGTTGATGTTGAATTGTTGTCCGGCGCGTTCTTGTATGTCTTTTGCTAATTGGTTGAGTTCGTCATTGAGCTGTTTTTCTGCTTGTTTGAGAGTGGCGGTGTTCATTCTGACACCGGCCAATTCCATGTCGGCAAGAACATCAACAAGTGGCAACTCAACTTCGTTGAGTAAGTAGCGCATGTCGAGTCGGTCAATTTCTGCTTCCAAAATAGGTTGTAAATCAAGCAGTGTTGAGTAGGTGTTGTTGTTAGAGCGGTGCAGGTATGTTTCGCATATACTGTCTATGTCGTGTCGCAACTCCGGTTGAATGAGGTAGTGAGCAATAGCAGTGTCGAAATATTTGCCTTCAAAAGCAATATTGTTTTGTTTCAAGAGCATTAGTTGGTGCTTGATGTCGTGTCCAACCCAGTTGCACTTGATAACGCCAATTTGTTCAATATCGCTTTTTTGAAGTTGGTATATCGTTTTTCCATCACTTGAAAGTTGAATGGAGTCAATTCCGGCATTGATTATCTTTTCGCTTTTGGTAGTTATAGTCATCGCCACTTGCTCGGCTTTGCCGGTTATCTCTGCAAATTGCAATGCACTAATGTTTTGATATGTCAGTTCTTTTGGGTTATCATCTTCAGCAATAGGAGTGTCAAAAGTGGCGAAAAGGTCTAATTGGTCGGTTTGTTTTTTTGCAACTTGCGGTTTTGTCTCTGCTTCATTAAGCTTAAGCCCGCGGAGCAAACTGTTGAATTCAAGCTCTTTATATATAGTGGCAAGGTCGGTTATGTTTGGCTCAATGATAGCAAGTTGTTGCAGATGGATGTCAATAGGGACTTCGGTGTTGATTGTAACGAGATATTTCGACAGGCGAATCATCTCGGCGTTGCTTTCTATCTTTTCTTTTTGACTTCCCTTGAGTTCGCTTGTGCGCTGAAGCATGTCGTCGATAGAACCAAATTGTTGAAGCAGCTTGACGGCTGTTTTTGGACCAACTCCCGGGCATCCGGGGATATTGTCTGACGCGTCGCCCATTAGTCCCAAATAGTCAATCATTTGTTTGGGTGACTGAATTTCGTATTTTGCACATACCTCTTGCACACCTAATTTTTCATATCCTCCATTATGGCGTGGGCGGTACATAAATACATTGGTGTCAATCAGTTGGCCATAGTCTTTGTCGGGTGTGGCCATATAGACTTCATCTACTTGTTTGCTGAGTTGGCGTGCAAGAGTTCCGATTATGTCGTCGGCTTCATAACCTTCTTTGGCAATGATGGTTATGTTGCGGGCTTTCAGTATGTCTTTAATTATCGGAACTGCGTTGTGTATGTCTTCGGGCGCGGCAGCGCGTTGAGCCTTATATTCCGGGAATATGTCGTGACGGAAAGTGTTACCTTTGGAGTCGAAAGCAACAGCAATATGTGTGGGGTTGATGCGTTTGATAAGGTCGTCAAGAGTGTTGCAAAATCCAAACACAGCAGATGTGTTTTGTTGTTTAGAATTGACTATTGGCGAATTTATGAACGCATAGTAAGCTCTGTAAATATGAGCATAGGCATCTATGAGCAGTAGTCGCGACATATTTTTGTTTAGCTTAAATGTATTTTTTTTATAATTTGGTAGCCTGCTTCTTCGTTTATTCGGTTCACGATGTCAAATCGTCTGATGAAAAGTTCGTTGCGCAGTGCTGCATTGCTTATCTTGACGTATAGTGTGTCGTCTTTAATCTCAAGCGAGCGAGTGTAGGGTGTAGCAAGTTTTCCGACCACTCTTGTCCAATAGTCGGAAATGTGCAAATGGCTCAATTTAGTGTTAAGATTGTTGTCTTTCAGAAATTGTTGCAGAGCCTCGCCAACACTCATCGTATGATTTGATGTCATCGTTTTAGTCGGATTGTTTGCCCTTCTTCAGGTTGGTCGCCAAATGGGATGGTGTTGTATTCGTATAGTTTCTTGAGTTTTATACCTTCAGCTTGAGAGATAGCTCGCATTGTTTCTCCCTTTTTCACCTTATGTGTTGCCGTCTCTCCTTTGTTGCGCTTGTTCTCCAAATAGATGCGCTCACCTTGTTTCGGCTCAGAGAGTTTGCCGGCTTCGTTGAATGAACGCAGGCGACTTTCTGCAATATTGTATTCTTTTGAAATGATGGCGTATGTGTCATTTTCGCGAGCGATGATGTACTTGCATTTGTTTGCTTTATGTATCTTTCTTTCGCGGGTGGCACTCACCGTACCCATCGATGATTCAGAAGAAGAACTCCTCGTCGTAGTCGTGCTTTGTCGGCTGCTCGATTGAGTCTGTTTGGATTGAGTCGTTTTGGAGAATGGAAGGACCGTATTCGTTTTTTTTTTGACTGAATATGTGTATTGCTTAACCAACTCTTCTGTCGGCTCCTCCACTTGGCTCGCTTTCATCTTGTCGTAGCGTGCAAGGTCGTAGTCTTCAATGAGTTTGATTAGTTTGGTAGGGTAGGCAGGGTCTGTTGCATAACCACAGCGTTTCAGCCCATGTGCCCAACCTTTATAGTCTGTCTTGCTCAGCTCAAAAAGTGGGGCATAGTGAGGACGTTTGAGAAAAAGCGAATGGTCGCGATAGGAGTCGGCAGGATCGTCGTAAACGCGGAAACAATCTCCCTTTTTGTCGTCGTCATGTGATGTTGTCGGACCTGTCCAATCAGAGGTGCATTTAATTCCGAAATGGTTGTTCGAACGCTTTGTCAGGTCGCTCTTGCCGGCAGCTGATTCAAGCAATCCTTGTGCCAGAGTGATAGAAGCAGGTATGCCATGTTCTTCCATCTGCTCGACAGCTGTGCGGGCAAAAACACTGACATAATCCTGGTAGGCCTGATAGACTTGTGCCCTAACACAGAAAATGTTTAGGAACAAAAAACTTATTATGACAGATATTTTATTTCTCATTACAGAACAAACGAATTAACATTTTACTCCACAAAATTAATCTTTTTTTGCGATATGGCAAAAAAAATGCCATATAACATTGTTTTTTTTCAGTAAATACATAAAAATGTTAAGCATTGCTTTTTTTTGCCAAAAAAAATGCGTAATTTTGCAGATAATTAAAGTAATAATGAAAAACATACGCTTTGATTTATGCAAGAAATTGAGATTACCACAAAAGTTAGAGTTTGTGATTACTCCGAACTAACCACCGAAGAAAAACACTTGGTTGATGTGGCCAAAGAGCAGACAAAGAATTCCTATTCTCCCTATTCACATTTTGCAGTAGGCGCAGCGGTGCTAATGCAAGACGGTGAGATATTTGGCGGAAGCAACCAAGAAAATGCCGCTTATCCAAGCGGATTATGCGCTGAGCGAACAGCTATATTCTATGCCGGCGCTCACCGCCCGAATACTGCAATGACAGCTATTGCTATAGCTGCTTATTCAGGAGGTGATTTCCTCGACAAATCAGCAGCACCATGCGGCTCATGCCGACAAGTGTTGCTCGAGTATGAACACAAATTCAAGACACCGATGAAAGTAATTCTCTATGGCAAAAAATGCACTTTTGTGTTTCCATCGGCAGAAAGCCTGATGCCATATAGTTTTACCGAAGACGACCTTTTCTCCGCACAAAAGTAGAGAAACAACAAAATCGGATAACATGAAAAACGCGAGGCATATTTGACTTGCGCATGTTTTTGTTTTTCCAAATGAGGAACTATTGACTACAATGAGAATAATAAAGAAAATCGACATCTATATCCTGCTGAATTTCTTGGGTCTTTTCATCATGACCTTTGTTATCTGTATCTTTATCCTTCTTATGCAGTTTGTTTGGATGCACATAACCGACCTTGTAGGCAAGGGTGTCGGATTAGGTGTTTTCGTCGAATTTTTTGTCTATGCTGTAGCTTCTGTCGTTCCCCTCGCACTGCCGCTTGCCATACTGCTTGCGTCTTTGATGAGCTTTGGCAATATGGGCGAGAAATTTGAACTCACCGCAATGAAATCTGCCGGCATATCGCTCTTTCGCATCATGCGACCGCTCACCATCACCGTGGCGTTGATTTCTGTCATGGCTTTTTTCTTCTCCAATAATGTACTCCCTGTTACGCAAAGCCGACTTTGGGCCCTGATATTCTCATTAAGACAAAAATCACCCGAGCTTGACATCCCTGTCGGAGAATTCTATGGAGGTATCAACAACTACAAAATCTATGTTCGCGACAAAAAAAGCAATGGACAACTATGCGACCTGATGATTTATGATTTCACCGAAGGCTTTCAAGACGCTTCTGTTATATTGGCTGACTCTGGCCGATTGTTCCTCACGGCCGACAACAAATATCTCGTACTTAAACTCTATAAAGGCGAGACTTTCGAAAATCTCAAACAAGGCGACGACAGCGGAGGCGGGGTGAACAAACCAAAGCCTTATCGCCGTGAGACTTTCGAACAAAAAAATATGCTCATCGAGTTCGACTCCGATTTCTCGCGCTATGACGAGTCTGTTCTTGCCGACCAGCATGTGAGCAAAAATGTAACACAATTGGTCAATTCAATAGATTCTGTCAATCAAATTGCCGACAAACGATCGAGTGATCAAAGTAAAGACATGGTTGAGAACAAGTATTTCGCAAGAGACAGACTTCCCAAACGTCGTGTTCAAAAAGACAGTACCTATCTTGCCGGAAGTTATAGTGTCGATTCGATTTATAACAATTTCACTCCTATTCAGCGCGAACGAGCTTTGCGTCAAGCTGTTGAGAAAGCAAAAAACATGCGCGACCAAATTGAGTATAATGCTTTGCTGCTTAATGACTCGCAAGAATATATCCGCAAACACTCTATCGAGCTTCACCGCAAGTTCACACTCTCTTTCGCTTGCTTGATTTTCTTCTTTATCGGTGCTCCTCTCGGAGCAATAATACGAAAAGGCGGATTAGGCATGCCTGTGGTGATAAGCGTGATTCTGTTCATCATTTATTATCTGATTGACAACACCGGCTATAAAATGGCGCGTGAGGCATTATGGCCTGTTTGGATAGGTATGTGGCTCAGCTCGGCTGTGTTGCTCCCAATAGGTATTTTCCTTACATATAAGGCTGCCACAGACTCCGCTCTGCTCAACCCTGAAGCATGGATAAAAGTGTATGAGAAAACAAAAAATCGTGTTATGATTATATTCGGAAAATTCAAAAAAGCAATTAATAAAAAATAAGTATATGAACACTATTCAAGAAGCAATTGAAGATATCAAATTAGGAAAATTAGTAATCGTCGTTGATGATGAAGACCGTGAGAACGAGGGTGATTTTGTTACCTCTGCCCAACTCATCACACCTGAAAAAGTTAATTTCATGCTCAAAAACGGACGCGGTGTGCTTTGTGCTCCAATCACTGAAGAACGCTGTCACGAACTTCATCTTGCACATCAAGTGGACAATAACACTTCTGTCCTCGGTACGCCGTTTACGATTACGGTAGATAAACTTGAAGGCTGTTCAACCGGTGTCAGTGCTCACGACCGTGCTGCCACTATTCATGCGCTTGCCGACCCGTCTTCAACGCCAGACACATTTGGTCGCCCAGGGCATATCAATCCCCTTTACGCCAAGAGTAAAGGCGTGCTGCAGCGTGCCGGACATACTGAAGCGTCGATAGACCTCATGCGTCTTGCCGGATTATACCCAGCTGCTGCGCTGATTGAAATAATGAACGAAGACGGAACAATGGCGCGTATGCCGCAATTAGAACAAATCGCTCAACAATACGGACTGAAACTAATCACGATCAAAGACCTTATTGCATATCGTATCGAACGCGAATCGCTTATCGAACAAGGCGAGACAGTCCATCTTCCGACACAATACGGTGATTTCATGCTCACCCCCTTCCGCCAGCTGTCTAACGGACTCGAACATATTGCATTAGTGAAGGGAACATGGCAAGCTGACGAACCTATTTTGTGCCGAGTCCATTCCAGTTGTGCAACAGGTGACATATTCGGCTCTATGCGTTGTGAGTGTGGCGAACAACTTCACAAAGCAATGCAGATGATTGAAAAAGAGGGAAAAGGAATTGTTGTCTATCTCAATCAAGAAGGACGTGGAATAGGGTTGATGAACAAAATTAAAGCCTATAAATTGCAAGAAAACGGCTATGATACGGTTGATGCCAACATACATCTTGGTTTCGACCCCGACGAGCGTAACTATGGCATCGGAGCACAAATCTTGCGAGCTCTCAAAGCCACACACCTGCGATTGATGACCAACAACCCAATCAAGCGTGTAGGACTTGAAAGTTTCGGAATACAAATAGTGGAAAATGTGCCTCTCGAAATCGAGCCGAACAAATACAACCGCTTCTATATGGAAACAAAAAAACGCCGTATGGGACACAACCTCTTGAAAATATAAAAATAAGAGGTTAGAAGTGAGAAGTGAGAAGTGAGAAATGAGGCCGCCTTTGGCTGTTGTCATTTATAAAATGGTATGACTTTCTAAAAAAATCATGGCGTAAGTGTCATCTTATATTCTCAATACATGGTTGTAGGCGTGGTCGAAGACGCGCTGATTGATGAAGTTCATGAATGTAGGATTGTCGAAGTAATTTCGGCAAAACTCAGTATTCTCTGAAAGCAACTGCGTGATAATCTGCATCAGCGAGTTGTTACATTGCATCTGTGCCGTTTCGCGGTTGGAGTTGTGAGCAGCATTGACAAACGCCACATCGCTGTATAGGCGTGTCGGCAGTTCTTCCAATTGACGGCGAGCTTGCTCGGGATGTTCCCACTGAATGCCACCAAACATGCGATTGAACTCATCAAGTATATCACTCAATTTAGCCATATAAGGTTCCTGTGGTTCTTGTGCCATACCGACGGGCACGGGGTCAATCTCTGTGTCTGTATTTTCAAGTTCAATCTTCTGCTCCTCCTGCTTGATGACGCGGTACTGGTCGAAGTCGATTGACTCTAATAGGCCAAGTGTCAAGTCTTCACCTTTCAGTACAGGCAACTTATGCACAAGAAGCATGTAATAAGTGTTCAGTTTCTCCCACTCAATACTCTTATACGGCAGCACAGCTGCGAGGAACGGATAAACGCGCAAGTAACTTTTCATGCTGCTCTTGGTTTTGACTTGTCGGTTAAACTCCAATGTCTTGAACTGCTCAACGGCTCTGTAGCACGTATGTATTTTTCAAATTCCGGGATGATAAATTGTTCGTTGTCCATATTTTTATTCTATCATAATCTTTCCTGTTACGGCATCGGCAATCAGGCGTTGTTTATACTCTTTGAGGTACGCTATTTCGGCTTCAAGTACAAAAAAAAATAAACAAAACAAATAATTGCTAAACCAATTATTACAAAAAGAGTTCAGTCACAGTTGTGCAGTGGCTGAACTCTTGAAGTATTAATTCAGAGAAGTGTTATTTGGCAGTGTATGATTTTGTGTTCGACACTGTGCTCACTGTGGGGCTTTCGATAAATCCGTTTTCTTCTGTGCCCGTTACAGACGATGCAGAGCCTACTGTGTAGCTTGTGTTTTTAGTCATGCTCGGTGCTGTACAGAACACCGACCCGCTGTAGCTTGTTGTAGGCAGTTTGACAGCAAAGAGTCGTGTGTTGCCTTGTGAGATTATAGCATATCCGCCTGACAGACTTTGTGAGGAGCTTCCGCCTCCTCCCCAGCCTCCGCCGCCCATAGACGAGCCGCCGGTGATATATGCCTGTGTGCTTGAACTGCCTATCGTTGCATCAACGCGTCCGCCTATTCCGAATGCATATCCGCCGGTAACATAGAGATAGCGTCCTTCGCCTGTGTCGATGCCTGACTCTGCTCCACCGGCTCCAAATCCGATGGCCACACCACCTTTGATGTAGAAGTTGCCATTAGAGTCGAGTCCGTCATTACTTGTTGAATAGCCGTAAACAACACCACCGCTGATGGTGAAATCTCCCGCTGCATTGATAGCGTCATCACCTGCTTTGACATATACATTACCACCACTGATGGTTATTGCTGATTTCGATTCCATCCCTTCGTGGTTGGCTGAATAGACATTGAGATTGCCTCCCGTGATTGTTATCGCTCCTTTGGCTTTCACTCCTTTGGCATTCTTTCCGTTCGACGAACTGCCTCCACCGCCGGGACCACCGCCACCGGGACCGGCTTGTGGCTTCCACCAACCGCCTGAACTGCTACCATAGTTGCTACCCTCGGCACTTGCCGTCGTTGTACCTCCGCTGATGGTTATTGTTTGGTCACATGTCATAGCACGACCGCCTTGTCCGGTGCTGGTCAGTGTCAATACACCGCCGGAGATATTGATACTTGTTTCGCTTTTCAAAGCCACGCAAACTGATGTGTCTTTGACGCTATTTACGGTCTCAACTATTGTGCCACCTGTTGTCTTGATTGTTATGTTAGGCACAGTACCGAATTCGCTGATGCTTATCGGACCTTCGGCTTTAAGACCTTTTGTTCCTGCTGCAGTACAAGTGATGTCTATTGTTCCGCCGCTTATTGTGGCTGCACCTGTGTTGTCCGCTTCTTCTATAATAGTGCCATAGTCGTCTGTCTCGTAGCTGACTTGTACGCCATCGTCGCCGACACCTGAGATATTGAGTGCTCCGCTCTCCATAGTGAAGTGTTGATTGACATTGATGCCATCACCTACTGCAGAAAGGATATTAAGCGTGCAGTTTTTCAACTCAAGAAACTCTTTTCCCCAGAAAGCATTGGCAGTCTTTCCTGTTATGTTGAGCGTTCCTTGTCCTTTCATCTCGGTGTGTCCTTTGATGCGGACACAGCCTTTCCAGTCGCCGCCCGCACCATCGGTGAGTGTGTTGGTGCTTCCGGCTTTGAGCGTGAAATTGATTTTTTTGCCGTTCTGTATGTTGATGGCAGGACCTGTCGGGTTTGTTATGGTCACGCCGTTGAGCACAAGATCAATTTTGTATGTTCCCTCGTGGTAGAAACCACCATTGGTTGTTGTACCTTCAAGCGAGTAGGTTATTTTGCCTGTCGCATCACCCACAAGCTCGCTTTGCAAAGCACTGACGTGTGCACCATCAACAGTGATTGTGAGATATTGCGCAACATTTCCTGCCACGAGTACCGAGGCTGTTGTACCGCTGTAATTTACACTCACAAGATTGTCGGTCACAACGCTGTTGTCAACATACATTCGGTCGATATCTGTTAGCGCAAATGTCTTGCCTTGTATGGTCAGTGTGGTTGCATTGTCATACACCATTTCGCCAGCTGTTGATGCCGGGAATTGGTAGGTTACACTTCCTGTCTGTACATTGAGTGTTTGTGCGTTGAGTGCTATGTTGCAAACAACTAATAGTGTACAAAACAGTGTTTTAATTGATTTCATTGTAGGATTATTTTTTGAGTGTTAGTGTTTGATTTGAGAATATACACACCTTTGGGCAGATTGCTGACCGCTTCGGCACGGCTGCTGAATACTCCAAGATGAGTGCCGAGTATGTTATACACAGCCACTTGTTCGTCGGTCTCGAAGACAACATTCAGCGCAGTGATGATTCGCAATTCGCCTCCTGACAATGTGCGTGTTCCTTCCGTCTTGACTTCAGAACCTGTTGAGCCATTGCCGTTGATAACTATCGTTCCGCCTATCTGCGTGAAACTTCCGGTGTTTTCCGCTTCTTGAATGATTGCTCCGTAGTCGTCGGTTTCGTAACTGACTTGTATGCCATCGCTACCATAGCCTTCAAGGTAGAGCGAACCGCTTTCCATATAGAAATATTGGTTGCAGTTGATGGCATCTTTCACTGCCTTATATATATTTATGGTGCAGTTTTTGATTTCGATATATTCTTTGCTCCAAATGCCATGTGCTGTGTTGCCATATATATTGAGTGTGCCATAGCCTTTGAATTCGAGGTGTCCTTTGCACATGAGGCACCCTTTCCATGTCCCGCCGGCTCCATCGGTTAGTGTGCTGACTGTTCCTTTTTTGCAACTAACGTCAATGCGCTTGCCGTTTTGTATGTTGATGGCAGGTCCTGATGGGTTGGTAATGGTTACTCCGTAGAGGCTTACTGTGGCTTTATAGGAGCCTTCCATATAGAAAGAACCATTCGTTGTAGAGCCTGTCAGTCGGTAGGTTATCTCTCCGCAGGTCAGCTCGCTGACATCAGCACTTTGCACTATGCTCACATGACCACCTGAAATGGTGGGGGTTACGTAGTTGGTGATGTTTGTTGAAATATCAACTGTGGCACTTGTCCCATTGTATGTTACGGTAACGACATTTACCGTGTCGTTTGAGTATGTGATTTGTGCCTGTGTTGCTATTGCGCACAATATGCCTAAAAAGAGCGAATAAAACTTTTTCATTGTAGGATAATTTTTTGTGTGTTCTGACCCTGTCTGAGGATATACGAGCCTTTATTGAGCCCTATCACTGCTTCTCTCAGGCTTTGAAATGTGCCTATATTCCGCCCGTCAAGGGTAAACACTTCGGTTATTGTTTGATTCTCTTCTGTCAATTGAAGGCTTGTATAAACACCTTCTGAGTCGGAGAAATACATTTTCTGCAATTGAGAAAGAGACAATGTGAGGGTTGTTGTACCATTTGTGGCAACAAGATTGTTGCCGCTGATGCTCATCACTAAATTAGATGATTCAATGCTTTGTAAGCCATCAGAAGTTACAAAAGTGATGTGACTATAATCGTCGGCATAAACAAAACCCGACAATGTAGCCATAACAAATGCAATAAAGATTTTTTTCAATTTCATATTGTTGAGATGATTAGTTTTTTTTGATAAAAAAACAACACAATAAATTTGAGCATTGTACCCAAAATTAACAAATTACTGGCAAAATTAGATAAAATAACCGGGAAATGCAATTTTATGCTACAAAATGTCAGCAAAAAGTACAAAATTGCAAGAATTTGTAAAATTCCGAGTATTCTGAATTTTCCGAGTCATCCGAATTTTCTGAGTATTCTGAGCATTCAGAATTTTCAGTACTCTATTTTGAGCCAGTCGATATCTAAGTGTCCGCCGTCGTTTGTTGGCTGTTTGTTGTTTTTGAGTGTTTTGAGCGATGGCCGCGTGCAGTAGAAACCATATTTGGCACCTATCCATTGTCCTTCTTTGAGCGTGAATGGTGTACCGATAGTGATGAATGATTTGTTGTTGGTTGAGAGGGCAAATGTGGCTATTCCTTTTTCTATTTTCAGGCGGAGATAGACCCACTCGTCTGGCAAGATGGCTATTTCATCACTTGTGAGTTGTTCTGCTTGTTTTTTATTTGCTTTTGTGCATTGAATAGTATATACAATGAGTCTGTTGTCGCGTTTTTCAATCATTATGCCGGCGTAGTCGAGTCCCATAGTGATTAGTCCGCAACGCTCGCCATTGATTTTTGTTGCTGGTGAGAATCGTACTTTGGCTGTGGCGGTAAGTTTAGGCGCATCAATTTTTCTCAAGAGCAGGTTGGGCTGTTCCCAAAGGTTGTTGCCTTCATTTTCGGGCATACTGAAAAGACGGAGCATACTGCTGTTGGCGTCGCAGAAATGCCATCTCACATCCGGTGTGTGCGGGTATTGCCATGAATAGTTGAGTGCTGTGGAATCAAATTCAATAATTATGTTGCTTGTCTTTATTTGTTTTTTGCAGCCTTCAGGTGCTTTATATTTGCTCACGGGTTCTCCGTTATTTCCCATTACCGGCCAATCGTTTTCCCATTTCATGGGCTGCAAATGAACAATTCGTCCAAGTGCTCCAACATCCTGAAAATGCAAGAACCAATCTTCACCGCTTGGCGTCGTAACCCAAGCACCTTGGTGCGGACCATTGACGTCAGTTGAGCCTTGTTTGAGGACAATTTTTTCCTCGTATGGTCCGTAGATATTATTGCTCCTTAACACTAATTGCCAACCTGTTGCTACGCCGCCGGCCGGTGTGAAAATATAGTAGAAATCATTACGTTTGTAGATTTTTGGCCCCTCGCATGTCGGATGACTTTGGTGTCCGTCGAAAATAATTCGATGGTCGGTGAGTTGATTGTCAACAAATGTGGCAGCAAGAAGCACTGATTTCAGTCCGGCTCGTGAACCTGCAAGTGCGTGAATCACATACAATGTGTCGTTTTGCCAATAAGGACACGGGTCGATATACCCTTTGCCTTCAAGCAAGAGTTGTGGGTCTGACCATCTGCCACGGACATCTTTTGTTGTCGTGTAATAAATGCCACGGTCAGGGTCGCCCCAAAAGATATAATATAGCCCGTTGTGAAAACGCAATGATGGTGCCCACACAAAATTTCCGTGTTCCACTCCTTTCTCTTTGTCGTAGGCTTTGGGTAATGCTGCATTGACGAGCGACCAATTAACCAAATCGGTAGAATGAAGAATTTGCAGCCCGGGATAGCAGTTGAATGACGAGGCAGTCATATAGTATTCGTTGCCAACGCGTATTGCGTCAGGGTCGGAATAGTCGGCATAGAGTATAGGATTTTGAAATGTTACTGCCGCTAAAAGTATCAGAAGTAGTGATTTCATGATTTACCAATTTTTATAAGGGTTATTGATTAGGTTAGAATTGTAGTAGCGAGCGTCATGGCTCACATCTTGCCCTATAAAGTCGGGTAGAGGAGGTATGATTTGATTAGGGGTTTGGAGTTCGATTTCAGCAAGGATAAGTCCTTCATTCTCGCCATGAAACTCATCAATTTCTATTGTCAGTTCTTGCCAAGGCACGATATATCTTTCTTTTTCAATCATTGCTGTTTTGCAAAGCGGAAATAAATTTTGTGCGTCGTCAAGACTAATTTCTTTTTCCCATTCGAAACGCGACAAGTTATCTGCAGGCTTAGACTTCACTGTAATATAGGCCTTGTCGTCTTTTTGTCTGATGCGTATAGTGCAGTCAGGATCAGTGCAGAGATAGCCTTGCTTGATAGTATGCACAGCTGTGGCCATTGTACGATAAGCAACAGAGCTAACTAAGTATTTATGTTCGATTTCAGTGTTTTTCATCTTCCTTGAGTGCTTTAATTCTTTGATAGAGAGTAGGGTGTGAATAGAGACAGAAAACGACAACAGGGTGAGGTATTGGGTTGGAGAGATTGTCGGTGGTGAGTTTTTTGAGTGAGGTGATGAGATGTTGCGCCATACCATTTTCTTTCACAAAATGGTCGGCTTGGTATTCATGCCGGCGAGATGATATGTTTTCGCAAAATTCCAAAATAGTAGATATAGGAGTGTAAAGCAGTGCAAAAACAAGCATATTGATATGGAATGATGCTGTCTCGCAGCCAATGGCTTGTGCAAAAATGTCGTATTTCAATATTATGCCGAGCAAGGCAAACATAATCAGATTGAGAAGCGAGCTGCTGATGATGCTTTTCAGAGTGTGGTGGTGCTTGCTGTGTCCTATTTCGTGAGCAAGAACGCTGACAATTTCTTCTGTTGTCATGGTGTTTATTAGGGTGTCGTACAACACAATGCGTTTGCGTTTGCCCCAACCGGTGAAGTAAGCATTCGATTTCGATGAGCGTTTCGACTCGTCAAGCACATAGATATTGTCGAGCTTGAAATCAACTTTTTTTGCAAATTGTTCAATCGCAGTGCGCAGTTCTCCATCAGGTAGTGGAGTCTGTTTGTTGAAAAGCGGAACTATAAGATTTGAATAAAACTGACCGATAAAGAGAGTGAAAAATGTAACGACAGCCCATGCTAAAAGCCAGAACCATTCAGGAATATAGTTGTAAATCAGTACTATTGCAAGCAGGATGACACCGAGCAGAACGACATTGAGAACTATTGTCTTAATTGTGTCGGTTACGAATGTTTTAGGTGTAGTGCGGTTGAAGCCGAATTTTTGTTCTATAACGAAGGTGTCGTATGCAGAGATAGGTATTGAATAGACATATTGTGCCAAATAGATTATTCCGTAGAAATAGAGTGCTTGCAAAATATTGTTGTCAGTCCAACCGCAAACAATATCGTTGAGCCACGCAAAACCGCCAAGACAAAGCATCAGAAGGATAGCCAAAAAACTGACACATTCAGTCACGAGGTGAATGTGAGTGTTGGAGCGCTGATAGTTGAGTTGAAGCGCCCGTTTGTCAGGGTCGTAGAGGTCGCTAATCTCTTGAGGTAGCGGATGAGTTTGAGCGTATCTTAGGTTGAGCAGACTGAATATATTTTCACGCAGATAAGACAAAACAAGAAATACGATAATGATGTAGAAAATTATTGTTGGTGTCATAGCTTATTTAATTAAACAATCCATTTCTTTAATACCGGTATTTGTTTGATAATTGCTGTTATAGCCCAGCCGATAAAGAAAACAGCCGGAATGCATATCAGCACAACATAAATAGGCGTTTCTATAAATCTGTGAACACGGAAAAACATGTTGATCAGTAGCCACATGTGAATCAGATATATGCCAAATGTCGATTCTGAGCAAAATTGTATTGTTCTTTGCCACTTCTCACTAAGTCTGATTTCTTGGTGTGAGAAAAGGTAGAACAGACCTATTGAGGTAGCTATTACTGTTGGTGATGTGTATGAGCCAAAGTGAGGATCTATTTCCAAAGAAAAGATATATCCTATAATAGTGATTATAAGTCCCAAAAGTGTAGTAGCAGACATTGTGTAGCACAGTGTTTTTGTCTTGGGCAATGTGGATAGATAAAACGCCCAAAGACAATATCCTACATAGTCGGTAAAGATCAATTCAATAATGTCGAAAGGTAAGACAACAAATTTGCCGATAAAACTATATAGTTTGCACGCCAACCATGTCCAACAAAAATATTTGAGCAAAGTGCTGTTTGTGGCAATGATTCGCATTATAGGCACTGCCAAATATAGTCCGATGCACATTCCCAAATACCAAAAATGTCCTTCTTGCGAGCCAAAAGGATAGATGGGTTTGTGCAATGTCAGCGCGTAAAAAACCGACCATACAACGAGTGCAACAACAATGCGAGCGATATTTTTGGTGAAAAGTTTTTTGATTGTTATTTCTTTTTCGGGGTTGAGAAAGAAAAATCCTGTCAGCATTGCAAATATGGGTACCGACCAACGGCTCATTGCGTCTAATGTGCCTGCCAAATTCCATTGAATGCTATTTGGCTCTGCCCATCCATGCCATCTCACGCTGCCCGCGGTGTGAATCGTTATTACACCAATGCAGGCAAGAATGCGAAGAATGTCTAATGATATGTTTCTTTGTTGTTGCATTTATGCTTTTTCTTCTAATTCTTTCAGTTTTTGTTCGAGCTGCAGCATTTCGTCGCGGCAGCGGGCTGCTTCGAGATAGTCCATGTCTTTGGCTGCTGCAAGCATGTCTTTTCGGCTCTTTTCAATCGCTTTACGCAGTGCGTCAGGTGTCATATATTTGACAACAGGGTCGGCTGCTATAGAAGGTGCCTCATTTTGTATGTATGCTCCCTCTTCTGCAGGTTTTTGAGCAAGCGGATTGGTGAATGCTTTGACTATAGCCTGTGGTGTGATGTGGTGTTCCTCGTTGTATGCCATTTGTTTTGCACGGCGTCGGGCTGTCTCGTCTATTGTGGCTTGCATCGAGCGTGTTATGGTGTCGGCATACATGATTACTTTTCCGTTCAGGTTGCGGGCTGCGCGTCCGGCTGTCTGAGTAAGTGAACGATAGTTGCGCAGAAAACCTTCTTTGTCGGCATCAAGAATTATTACGAGACTGACTTCCGGCAAGTCAAGTCCTTCACGCAAGAGATTGACACCAATCAGTACATCGTATAATCCTTTGCGCAAGTCTTCAAGTATCTGTATGCGCTCAAGAGTGTCAACATCAGAGTGGATATATGTGCACCTCATCCCTGCCACTTCGCGCAAGTGTTGGTCAAGCTCCTCTGCCATTTTCTTGCGTAGTGTAACAATCAGAGTTCTTTCGTTGCGCTCTGTTCGTTGTTGCACTTCTTCAATTAGGTCGTCAATCTGGTTGGTTGACGGGCGTACCTCAATTTCCGGATCAAGCAGACCTGTAGGGCGAACAACTTGATCAACGACAATACCTTCTGACTCTTTGAGCTCAAATTCTGCCGGAGTGGCTGAGACATATATCGTTTGTGGTTGCAAACTTTGAAACTCATGAAATTTCAGAGGTCTGTTGTCGGCTGCTGCGGGGAGACGGAAGCCATACTCGATAAGATTCTTTTTTCTCGATGCGTCGCCTCCAGACATACCTCCGATTTGTGGCACCGTGACATGACTCTCGTCAATAACCATGAGATAGTCACTCGGAAAATAGTCGAGCAAACAGAAAGGTCGTGTTCCCGGTTCGCGTCCGTCAAAATAGCGGCTATAGTTTTCTACACCCGGGCAATAGCCCATTTGCTCTATCATCTCCATGTCGTAGCGCACGCGCTCTGAAATACGACGAGCCTCAAGCGGGCGGTCGGTCTGTTCGAAATATTTGATGCGCTGTTCAAGGTCTATCTCAATCTGTGCCAAAGCGCGTTTGGCTGTCTCTTTGGTAGTTACGAAAATTGATGCAGGGTAGATGTCGATTGAGTCAATGTCGTCAATCACTGTGTTGTTGAGCGGATCTATCGTTTGTAACTCTTCAATCTCGTCGCCCCAAAAAATAATGCGCAGCAGATAGTCCTCGTAGGCAAGAAATATGTCCACCGTGTCGCCTTTCACGCGGAAATTGCCGCGCTCGAGCGCAATGTCGTTGCGCATATATGTGGCATTGACAAGTTGGCGCAATAGCTCATCACGCACTATTGTTTGTCCGCGGCGAATATGAATCGTGTTGAGCCTGAACTCACTCGGATTACCTATACCATAGATACATGAAACGGAGGAGATAACAATCACATCGCGTCTGCCGGAAAGCAGTGCCTTAGTTGCAGATAGACGCAGTTGGTCAATCTCTTCGTTTATTGCAAGGTCTTTCTCTATATATACATCCGTTGTAGGGTTGTAGGCTTCCGGTTGGTAATAGTCGTAATACGACACAAAGTATTCAACCAGATTGTTTGGAAAGAAATGTTTGAATTCCTGATATAGCTGTGCGGCAAGTGTTTTGTTGTGTGACAGAATGAGTGTCGGGCGGTTGAGCTGTTGAATCACATTGGCTATGGTAAAGGTCTTTCCTGACCCTGTAACACCAAGCAGTGTTTGTGCCTTAGCCCCACACCGGATGCCCTCCACGAGTTGGCGGATGGCTTCAGGTTGGTCGCCCGTTGGTTTATATTGCGATGTTAGTTGAAAATCCATTATCTAATTTCTTACTTCTTGCTTCTCACTTCTCACTTCTCACTTCTCACTTCTTGCTTCTCACTTCTTGCTTCTCACTTCTCACTTCTCATTATACGCTTCAAGTGCTTTGCGTAGCACAATGAGTGCTTTACCAAGGTCGTCTTTGTTCAGAATATATGCAAGGCGCACCTCGTCTCGCCCTTCTTCAGGCGAAGTGTAGAAACCGCTTCCCGGTGCCATCATGATTGTCTGTCCCTCGTATTGGAAATCGGTCAGGCACCAAGCACAGAATTTCTCGGCATCATCAACCGGCAGGCGCACCATAGTGTAGAAAGCACCCATTGGGGTTGGACTATATACTCCCGGGATTTGGTTCAAACCATCAATCAGGAAATTGCGGCGCGAGAGATATTCGTCATATACATCTTCCATGTATTGTGCCGGCGTTTGCATACTCGCTTCAGCAACTATCTGCCCCAGCAGAGGAGGCGAGAGACGAGCCTGACAAAATTTCATAACCGCTTCGCGAACAGCCTTGTTTTTGGTGATGAGTGTGCCGATGCGAATTCCACATTCTGAATAGCGTTTCGACACGGAGTCAATCAACACAACATTGTCTTCTATGCCTTCAAGGTGGCATGCAGAAATGTATGGTCTCTTTGTGTAGATAAAATCACGATACACCTCGTCTGAGAAAAGATAGAGGTTGTATTTCTTCACAATGTCGCGAATCTGGAACATCTCTTGTTTGCTGTATAGATAGCCTGTCGGGTTGTTTGGATTGCAAATCATTATAGCCTTGGTCTTTGGCGTGATTTGTTTCTCAAACTCTTCTACAGAAGGCAATCGAAAACCATTTTCTATTGTTGTCTTCACTGATTTGATTATTGCTCCGCAACTTATTGCAAAGGCCATATAGTTGGCATAGAACGGGTCGGTAACAATAACCTCATCACCCGGACTGAGACAAGCCATATAGGCAAACATAACGGCCTCAGAACCACCCGAAGTAACAATTATCTCGTCTGGTGAGAGATCAATACCATAGCTCGCATAGTAGCCCACCATCTTGGTGCGAAGTGAGAGCAAACCTTGTGAAGGTGAGTACTCAAGAATGTCGCGGTCGATATTTCTCACCGCTTCAATGGCACATTCGGGCGTCTTGATGTCCGGCTGACCGATGTTGAGGTGGTAAACATGTATGCCATTGCGCTTGGCGGCATCGGCATATTTCGCCAATTTACGAATTGGCGAAGAAGGCATTAATTGCGCGCGTTCTGAAATTTCCATATCGTTGATGGTTTGTGTATCAGCCATATGGCTGATACGTTAATATTCGTAACAACCTAAGTCGGGTTTGCCGTCTGCTAAACGATTCTTGCCTTGGCGGTCGAGTGGGTAGTCAAGAGCAATAACACTATCGGCAATGTTTCTGCAAGGAGAGAGACTGTCAAGTGTGAAATCGTAATCGACATATTCTTGATAGCGATAGTATTCGTTTCTGAACACTTTATTGTCTTTCTGGTAGTATGTGATGTCATTTAGCGACGGCAAGTCAATGGTGTCGTTGCGCAAGTAGCAATGACTGATTTCGCCCAAATATTGTTGCTCAAACGCTGTGGCAACAACAAGATTATTCTGTCGTGTGCCGGTGATGATTGAGTTGTAGAATGAAGCCTTTGTCGGTTGTGAAGATTTATTCAAATCGTCAATATACACAGCCGCAACATCTTCATGTCCTACTGATTGTATGCGCACATTGGTGTTGTTGAAATATGATGCTATTGTGGTGTGTGTGAATATGTGCTCGCCACCGGAAAGATAAACACAATATTGTGCGCAATTGGAGATCTCTGTGTTGGTTATCGTTGCGTCCATGTTTTGCACTACCAGCCCGTAGAGTCCAAAATTGTGAATTCGACTATCTTTCAGTTTAAGTTGCGGATGTAGGTTGATTGAATTGTTAATACAATATATTCCCACTGTTCCGCTTCGGGTCTCAAGATGATTGATGTCGTAGGTGGCTTCGGGATTGTCTGCAACTTGTACTAAATACATGCCGTCCCAACGATTTGCCACCATGCTGTAAGGCACATCAGCAAATAAGTTGTCGATACGGTCGGATTGCATCGTGATTGGCTTCTCAAGTGTTCCTTGCGCATTGAGATTGCCAAAGACTACAAATTGTGCGCCGTCGTGGAAATAGAACCTGCATCCTGCGGCGAGAGTGAGCGTCTTTGCCGTGTCAATAGCCACATAGTCGTAAATCAAGTAAGGCTTCAGACCAAGTAGAGTAGTGTCGTTTTCAAATATTGTGGCTTTGATGATTTCCACATCTTGCCCGTAGGCTTGCAAAGCCACATTTTGTGTCTGACCATTCAGGACAAACAATATGTTGTCCTCAACAAGCACGGGATTATTCTTGTCTGTCGGGTCGATACTTGCGCGTACGAATATAAATAAGGAGTCGCCGCTTTCAAGAGTTATATTGCTCACTGACGATGTCTCGTTGGTTATGCCGTCAATATTGAGACGAAAAGACGAGTTGGCACCTTCTGCAAGTGCTATATGGTCTATTCTGACTGCTTGTTTGTTGCGGTTATACACCATCAGCAGACTTGTTGAGCTGCCTTGGTTGGTAAACACCGTGTCGAACTTGATGCTGTCGGCGGAAAAGGACAGACGTGCATTAGGGTCGTCGGTGATTTTTGTCTTGCAGCTGAACATAATGATGCTCAGGAATATGCAGAGTAATATGTGAAAAGTCTTATTCAAAATTAAAGCAAAGTATTATCATTCTTGAAGTCATTTTGTCGATAGCTCTTGTGTATGGGGAATCAGGAATCGACAATTCTGGTCGTTCGTCGAATGGGGTTATTTGATTTGGGAAACCTATTGAGAGTTTCAGTTCCGGTGAGAGATTGAAGTATTCCAAGTAGATGTCGCATCCGAAACCCACTTCAACGAAGGCGTCGAAGCGTTTTTGCATAACAACTTTGCGATGGTCGGCACCAAGGTCAAACTGCACGCCTCCACCAACAATGACGTATGGCCGGTAGTTGTCTAATCGTTTTGCCGACCACTTGAGATAGAACGGAATGGCAATAGGCAAACTCAGGACGGAGGCTTCCATTGTTTTGAGATTTGTGCTGCCTTCAATGAGTTTGTACTGCATAGTGCGTGTTCCAAAATGTAGGGTAGGCGCAACACGGAAATTGAGGTATTTGAAAAGACGTATGTCGGTCAAGAAACCGGCGGAGAAGCCGGGCATCATTGAGCTGCATCGCACTTCATATAGTCCTCCGTCAATCATTTCTGTTGAAGGCGTGATTTTGTAATCCATCATATTCACGCCGAGCAGAAAACCAAAGTGAATAGGTCGGTCGTCGGCATACGGGCGATGTTGCTGGGCATAAAGTGAACTGCTCAAGCCTAAACCTATGAGTAATATAGTCAGAAATCGTTTCAATGTATAGTTGTATTAGTCGTTAATCTTCATACGAACCTTCGTCGTCGCCGCTACTTACATTAGAGTTGCTGTCGGGTCGGAACTTAGGCTTTTGTTGTGTGTTGCCAAAGCTGTATGTTACGGTCAGTCCTATTGTACGGCTGTTCCAGCGACGCGCTGAGAGTTGCCAGAACTGCTCGCTCCATGTCTCCGTCTGGAAACTGCGTGAGTTGAGCAAGTCGCGTACGCGTAGAGCAAGAGTCAGTTTCTTGTCGAAAAAAGTCTTGCGTAAACCTAAATCGATAGAATAGTTGTGAGTACGCTGACCTTGTGCCACAACACGGGGCGAGCTGTAACGAGCCGAGATCTGTCCGCTGAATGTCTTGGTGAACATCAGTTGTGCGTTCAGCCTGACCGAACCTACAAAGATATTTTGCTCAGGTATGTTTATGTTGATGTTTTTCAGCGGATTGATATATGTTGCTTCGGTGATGTTGTTGTAGTAGAAATTGGCAGTTGTGGTCAGCTGGAGCACATTATTGAATAGTCGGTTTTTGCCCACCAATTCGATTCCCACTTCTTGCCGTTTGGCAATGTTGATAAATGTGGTGTTCATTGCGTCCAAATCCATATATCTGATGCTTTGTATCACACCATCGGCAAATTTATAATACACCCCGGCTGAGATCGTATGTGCTTCCCACGATTTCAGGTAGTTGAGCTCCATTGATGAACTATATTGGGGCAACAAGTTGGGATTACCATATTGGATGTTGGTAGAGTCACTAAAGTCGCGTCTTGGGTTGATTTGGTGTCCGCGTGGACGGTCAACACGGCGAGTGTAATTGATTTGCAGTTCGTGCCCATGTGGAAAACTATATGATATATATACCGACGGATAGACTTGGAAAATCGTTGTATCGCCACTTTGCAAGTCGCGTATTGTGTCATTGCCATTGATATATATCGACGAGTTGTCGCGTTTGAACATCTCGCCTCGCAGTCCGACCTGAATCGACAACTTATCCCAAAAACGATTTCCGTATGTGATGTAAAGTGCGTGAGTCTGTTCGTTGCTTTCGTAGTCGCTGAAATAGGCAGGCATTGGCAGACCTGTGAAGTCGTCGATAGCGTTGTTGAATGATGCTTCGTGGCGTAGGTTGGTTTGCCAGCCGGCTTCCAAACGGCTCTGGTCTGTTGGTTTCCACTCATAATCGGCTTTCAACTCAATGTCGGCAGGGCTTGATTTTGTGTTTTGCGTTTGCTTGCTTGATGTCGTTTGATTATCTTCTACAACAGAATAGTGCCGTGTCTCAGTCGACCCAAAACTGCGATATGTGCCGTACAAAGTGAGATTATGTCTTTTGTTTGGCTTGAAGGTATAGTCGAGGGTGGCTGAATAACCCGGACGATTCCCGCTCGACTCTTGCAAGCGCGAATAAATTCTGGCAGTGTCAAGAATGTCGTAATCTGTCAGACGATAGTCGCTGCTGAAATTCACTGACGACAAGTTGGCAAGCACATAATTGTTGGCATTCTGCGATTTGTTTTTGCTGCCCACCATGCCAAAGCCTGAGATACCGATGTTAGACCTCTCTGTTACTTGCAGGTTGATACCGCCGCGCAGAAATACTCCTGAGAAAACTCTATTGTTGTCCGATGTCTGAATCAAGCGAGTTGCGTCGCCGTAGTTAACACGATCGGATGATGTTCCGCCATTAGAGTGCATATAGTGATAACCGGCATTGAAATAAGCATCCACTATGCCGGCATTGAAATTGATGTTGAAGGCTGTCCTGCCGCCTAATATGCTGCCCCAAGGATATTCCACACCGGCTTCGTAAGAACCATAATAGCCTGCTTTACGATTTTTCTTCAACACAAGATTGATTATTCCTGCCGTACCTTCAGGATTGAATTTAGCTGAAGGATTGGTGATAATCTCTATCTCTTGAATTGTCTCTGCCGGCATTTGTTCGAGTATCTGACTGCGATTTTCGGCTGTCAATCCCGAAGGTTTGCCGTTAATCCATACCTCGACACTCTCATTGTTGCGGAGTGATATATTGCCTTCTTGATCTACTTCAACAGAAGGAATGTTTTCCAACACATCAGTAGCACTACCACCCGAAGAGGCAATGTTTTGGTCGACGGAAAATACTTTCTTGTCCAACTCGAAACGCATACCCGACGCCTGACCGACAACTTCAACTTCTTGAAGTTGTTTGCTGTCTTCTGACATCACTATCTTCCCCAAGTTGATGGTTGAGCCATTGAGAGTAATACGCTTTTGTTGGTCAATATAACCCATAAAAGAAAATGTTATGGTGTATTGTCCGTTAGGAATATTGTCAATCTGAAATTTTCCATCGGCTTCGCTTGTAGTGCCTGCCACTATTTTGTCAGAGCCTGACTTGCTAATGACAATATTGACAAAGTCAAGACCCTCGCGAGTGTTGCCGTCAATGATAGTTCCTTTCACTATGTTTTGAGCACAAAGTCCAATAGTGAAAAATAATAAAAATATGGGTGTGTAAAATCGTTTCATTTATTCAAAAAAAGAGAGCTATTTTTTCTCTCCAATAAAATATTCAATTGCTCGAGCATATCCCTCAAGCCCCAATCCCATGATAGTCTTTTTGCATACAGGTGTTAAAAATGAGTGCTTACGAAAAATTTCGCGCTTACTTATATCACTTATGTGAACTTCAACAACTGGTGTTTGTATTGCTTCAATAGCGTCAGCAATGGCAATACTTGTATGCGTATATCCACCGGCATTAAGTACAATGCCATCAAATTGTCCATCAGCATCTTGCAGCCAATCAATGATTATTCCTTCATGATTGGTTTGGTGGTAGGTAAGCTCAATGTCGGTTTGATAACGACCGCATAAGTCGTCGAAAAACGACTCGAAACTTCTGTTGCCATAAATCTCAGGATTGCGCTTGCCTAAAAGATTTAGATTCGGACCATTTATAATTAATATACGCATATTTTCAAATCCTCAAATCCTCAAATCCTCAAATCTTGAAATCTTCAAATCTTCAAATCTTGAAATCTTCTATTGTATTCCGCTGAAAGAGGCAAGGAACTCGGCATTATTGCGAGTATTCTCCATGATTTTTTTCAGTTCTTCCATTGCCTCAACAGCAGTGTAGCCTGAGCGACTGAGGTATTGGCGGATGTTCCATGTCGTGGCAAGTACATCTTGTTCAAGCAACAAGTCGTCGCGACGAGTACCTGAAAGGATAATATCCACAGCAGGGAAAACGCGTTTGTTTGACAATCTGCGGTCAAGCTGAAGTTCCATATTACCTGTTCCCTTGAATTCCTCGAAGATTACATCGTCCATCTTTGACCCCGTGTCGGTCAGAGCAGTTGCTATAATGGTCAAACTACCGCCATTCTCAATGTTACGCGCTGCTCCAAAGAAACGCTTTGGCTTTTGCAATGCGTTGGCATCAACACCACCGGTGAGTACTTTGCCTGATGCCGGAGCTACGGTGTTGTAGGCGCGAGCAAGACGAGTGATAGAATCAAGCAAGATGACCACATCGTGCCCACACTCAACCATGCGGCGTGCTTTTTCGTAAACAATATCTGCCACGCGAACATGTTTGCTTGCCGGCTCATCAAATGTTGAGGCAATAACTTCGGCATTAACCGAACGAACCATGTCGGTAACCTCCTCGGGACGCTCGTCAATAAGCAGCACAATCATGTACACCTCAGGGTGGTTTTTTGCAATAGCGTTGGCCACTTCTTTAAGTAACACTGTCTTACCTGTCTTAGGCTGAGCAACGATAAGACCGCGCTGACCTTTGCCGATAGGTGCAAAAAGGTCGATAACGCGACAGCTCAATGGGTCTTTAACACCGGTGCAGAGGCGGAATTTCTCGTCGGGAAAGAGTGGGGTGAGGTGCTCAAACGACACTCGGTCACGCACTTGTGCCGGATCACAACCATTGATTTTCAGTATCTTCGTCAATGGGAAAAAACTTGTGCCGATACGAGGCGGCTCAATATTGCACTTGATAGTGTCGCCCACTTTCAAACCATACGACTTAATTTGTTGCGGTGAGACATAAATGTCGTCAGGACTATTCACATAGTTGTATTCCGACGAACGCAAGAAACCATAACCGTCTTGCATGATTTCCAGAGTTCCTTCTGCCTCAATAAGTCCCTCAAAACTATAAGAAGCACCACCTATTTGCTTAACCTCTGGTTGGCTCTTTTTGTTGTTATTGTTGTTATTATTATTGTTCTTTTTGTTTTTCTTGTTCTGTTGTCCTTGCTGATTGTTGTCGGCAGGAGCTGTTTCTTGCTGAGCAGATTGTTCTATTGGCTCAGTAGTTTGTTCAGCTTCCGATTGAGTGTCCGCCACATTTTCTAAATTAGATTGGGCGGATTTTTTGTCCAACTCATTTTGGTCATTTTCAATGGCTAATTCGTTGGCGTGGCGCAAACGATATTGCTCTATTCGCTCTCTGACGCGTTCGGAGATGTCTTTGTTTTGAATAGTCGGTACCGACTGAACAGCTCGCGCTGAATCTGTGGTGGCTTCGTAAGCCTTCGTTTGCTCGACGCGTACCACCTTAATGCGCTCGCGTTTGCGCGGTTTGTCATCAACAAGGGGTTGTTGAATATCAGCAGGAGTGGCATCGTGTTGAGATTGCTCAGGGCTTGTTGCCTCAACTGATTGTTCCGACTCTTGACTTGCAAGAATAGCGTCAATGATTTTGTCGGGATTTTTCATCCTGCCAATTTTCAGATTGAGATTTTTCGCAATTTGTTTAAGTTGATCAACACTCAGATCTTTGAGTTCGGTTTGTGAATACATATATAATATAAAGATTAGTTTCTAAAAGCGGTAAGCAGTTTTTTTACACTATTGTATAAGCATAAACTATTGGTTGTTAGCTATTTATTTGGTAAGAATTGAGCTGAATTGCTCATGAATTTTATCAATCGTTTGCAAAGTTACAAAAAAAATATTAAATATGCAAAAAAAGAGGAAAGAAAAAAGATATAGAAGGGAAATATTGTTGGAACTAAAATTATTTTAGCGTTTAGTTTCGGCAAAATATACCGAATTTTATCAACTAAATTTTGTTAATATGAAAAATAATTGTAAATTTGCAAACATTAGATAGAGATGTTTTAATTGGGAAAAAATAAAAAATGGATTTCAAAAGGCTCAATTTCACTATTTTTTGTATCAACAATGTAGCTTCGTTTTTAGGAAGGAATGCAAAAGAAGTATACCACATGATGCAAGATACAAATATGATAGATGGTTATATTGTACCTTGTTATGATGTCTTGCACACATTTTCAAAGGAATATATAGTTGATGATATTGTCCAACTTTTGCAAAAGAAAGGAGCAATTGTATGAAACTATTTCACACATCCACAATTGAAATACAGCATCCCGATATCCATCATTCTCGTCCGTTTTTAGATTTTGGCAAAGGCTTTTATTTAACTTCATTGCGTTTACAAGCTGTGCGTTACGGAGAGCGTTTCAAAAGACGAAACGATGTTGCTATATTGAATGAATATGAGTTTGATGATATTCATCCAGATTGTACATACAATTTTTTTGAAACATATGATGCAGAATGGCTTGATTGTATAACAGCTTGCAGAAGGGGAATGCCACATGAAATTTATGATATTATCGAAGGTGGTATCGCTGATGATCAAGTTTTTGATACAATAGATTTGTATTTTGCCGGTGTTATTAATAGTGATCAAGCACTTGCAGAATTGCGTTTTAAAAAACCTAACCATCAAATATGTATAACTAATCAAGAAACTATAAACAAATATCTACATTTTCTTAAATCAGTGCAACTTTAAGTTATGCAAGCAAATCCTATCATATTGCAAATGAAATATGCTCGCATTGTTCGCCTTTTTGCAGAGCGTGCAAATTTAAGTTACGAAGAAGCGTTAGGGAAATTCTACGATTCACAAACTTACGACCTTATTAGCAATGGGATTGCAGATATGCATTGTATGAGCGATGAATATATAGCTGACGAACTCTTACTTGAATATGGCTATAAGATAATTTAATTAAAATGTATCGAGTTAAAAGCAGTCTTAATGGTATAGGTTTTCATCTGTAATAAAATAATTCAAGTTTAGCAAGTAGTTAATGTATCAAATTATAGGAACTTGTTTATGTCTGATTCAAAGCGGAAAAACCGCTTTAGCGGTTTCATATTAATAGAAAAATAGGTTCCATTTCTCTTCTTTTCAACCGCGATAGTGGTTGCATATTAAAATACTATGAATTAAATTTGACTAATTTACAATGTGCAACCACTCGTGGTTGTTGGTTATGTAATCTTGATTATATCTATTTATATGCAACGGCTAACGCCGTATGAGTGCCGAGAACTTATAAATTGTTATAAAATGCGAAACTTAAATAAATATTCTTAAATTTTTACTCTCTCGAATGTGTTGATTTTTGTTTTGTCGTAAGGGGCGGTGAGTTTAATATAGTTCTCCGTGAAGCCTGACATTAAAGATTTCGATCCTTCCTGCTTATCAAACTCCTCTGTGCCTACTTTTGCAGTTCCCTTCACTCTGCCTTCCCACAATACTATGGCAGGTTCGCCTTTGTGCTCAGCATAGAAAGCGGCTAATTTTTGTGCCGAGATCTCATGCAATATATCACTGCGGCGCTTACGCTCTTTGGCTGGTACGATATAGTCTATATCTAACATTCGTGTGTTGGCGCGCTCTGAATATGTAAATACATGCAACTGACTGACATTGAGCTGACTGACAAAGGCTCTGCATTCTTCAAACAGCTCTGGCGTCTCGCCTCGCAAACCCACCATGACATCAACGCCGATAAACGCTTTGGGCATTACGCTTTTTATGTGGTCAATGCGCTCTTGAAATAATGCTGTGTCGTAATGACGCTTCATGATTTTCAATATTGTGTCGCTTCCACTTTGCAGTGGTATATGAAAATGTGGTGCAAAATGGCGAGAGTGTGCCACAAAGTCGATTATCTCGTCGCTTAACAGATTGGGTTCAATGCTTGAAATACGATAACGTACCTCACCTTCTAATTGGTCGAGGGCTTTGATGAGATCGTAAAAAGACTCTTTTGTTGAACGTCCGAAATCACCTATGTTTACGCCGGTAAGTACTATTTCTTTCATGCCGTTGTTGATGGCTTGTTGCGCAAGTGCAACGGTGTCGGCTATTGTTGCGTTACGGCTCTTGCCGCGTGCCATAGGTATGGTGCAATAGGTGCAGAAATAGTTGCACCCGTCTTGTATTTTCAAAAAACAGCGTGTGCGGTCGGTGCTCGATATGCATGGGTGAAAGGCGTTGATTTCACGAATTGGCGATGTCTTTACAAAGGTATCTTGTCGTTTTAGCAGATGATCGCTCTCTATTTGGTCGATAATTTGTGGTATCTGGAATTTTTCGTCATTGCCAAGTACGTAATCTACTCCAGTGATTTGTGCTATTTCTTGTGGTTTAAGTTGCGCATAACAACCTGTAACGATGATTGTTGCATTCGGATTTTCTCGGCGTAACCTATTGATGAGTTGTCGGCCTTTATGGTCGGCAGCGTCGGTTACAGAACAGGTGTTGACGACGCAAACATCAGCAGATTGGTTTTGTGTGGCGCGCTGATGACCGCGTGAAATAAGTTCTTTGCCTATGGCTGACGATTCGGCAAAATTGAGCTTGCAACCTAAGGTGTGGAAAGAAATAGTCATGTGCTAATGAAAGATAAAAAAACGAGTGCAAAATTAATATTTATTCTTTATTTTTGCAAATATTTAACGTGAGTTCGATATAACTTTAGAATAAAAGAAGTTGATTATCTGTTTCATAGATGAGATTTAGTGATGGTTTCTTTGTGAAATAGCAATAAGCAGCAATAGCAGCAAAGGCGTTAGTAATAAAATTTCTGACACT
>JAFXPY010000049.1 GCA_017527495.1 Paludibacteraceae bacterium | reverse complement strand
TCCTCATCTGTACACTCCCACTGCAACTGGTCGTATCCCCAACCATCTGGACTATAATATGTTTCATCTATATCATTTTGTAATTCTTCAGCGGTGTTGAGAATTGCAGCATAGTAAGACTGGGCATTGGCACGACCTTTTTGTACCATTACCCACATATAGAGACATTGCTTATCTACTAAGTAGTTGTTCCCTATAAATTTGTAATTATAAAACAATATATTTATATTCGTAGTGTACACTTTTGCCTTTTTTACAATTACATGGTTCTAATTTCCAATAAGGACTACTTAATTTTACGACTTCGTATAATCTTTGATTACAAATGTCACAATTAGATGTTATTAATATATTATCTATTTTACCATTTTCAATCACATCAAATTTTATTATAAATAAAGCCATGATGTCTATTTCTGGCGGAAGTTTTAGATTCTGCATAATAAAATCATTAAAACTGATCATTAGTGTATCTTGTTCCATTAAAAAATTTGCTTGAGCACAGTCATGTGAGATATTCTTTTTAATTGAACAATTACTTAATAATAAAGTTATTAATAGTATAAATGATAATTTGATTTTGATTTTCATTTTTTTCTCATATTCTTTTTGGTTTCTAAAATAGATATTGAAATAGCATAACGTAACAAATCGTTTTGTTCAATTAAATTTTGTATATTATATTATGAGTATGCGGTTGTTTCCGTTGAAATAATAGAGCATGACCATATAATTCATGAGAAAGAGTTTGAGCTTTTCCTTCCTCACTTAATGAAGAGTTTATTATTATGTGGACATCATTATCTATTGATGCATATTTATCTACAGAAATGCCTGGCGTTTGAGTTAAACCTAACCACCCTGTTTCATTTGTATCAAAACCAAAAGCATCCTTTCCCCAATTTGGAATAACATTAATCGGTCCCATTTCTATGGATATTATATTGCCCATTTCATTTTTATACTTTAATTCGTCAGTAATTTCAATTGTATAATTAATATCACTTTTAACCAATTCTGATAGCGCTTTATAATTATTACTATTTGAATATTTAGCATAATCTTGGTTTGTTATAACATACCCATTTTGATCAATATTTATGTATTTATGTTCTGATTTATCTATAGTATTATATAATGCAATAACCCCATCAACATCTAAAACTTGAACTCTTTTTCCATCCGGATCACATACATCACAGGATTCCAGCCGCAATAGGCGTACAGATTTAGGCCCGGATAATTGTCGGCTAATGGGTCAACACTTATCCAAGAAGGGCAGATTGACGCATAATATCTTGCTCCGAAATAGTCATAGTCGGTTTCAGCATCTCGCTCCTTGCCCGTAAACTTAAACCGCTCGTCGTATGCCGTGGTCTTATAGTTAATGTAAAGCTCTCCATAGGGCTGATAATGGATAAACTGTATCGGCATACCCAAACTGTCCGTTATCCATGATGACGAACCTAAATGGTCTGTATGATAGAAGTATCGCTGCTCTTGCAGTATCGGCTGATGTATGGGAAAAAATTTCAGTGTCTTCTTTATTATATTGGAATCACTGACTGCATAATTCTGAATCGTCCACTCCTCCTCATCCATGCACTCCCACTGCAACTGGTCGTATCCCCAACCATCTGGACTATAATATGTTTCATCTATATCATTTTGTAATTCTTCAGCGGTGTTGAGGATTGCAGTATAGTAAGACTGACCATCTGCCGTCCAATTCAAGAAATAGGTCTCGTCATTGTATAAGTCGTACAAACTACGGATACGGTGATTTATTAAGCGATTTTCATTGTCGTGATTATAACCATAGGTAACTCCTAACCCCCAATCTTCACACCAACGATTATTTAGCAATCCCGACTTACTATAGTTTAACACATAGTCGCCATGGTCGCCAAAACTATCACTTGAGATATCTATTTGTCGTAAGCGGTTCTGACTATCATAGTCAAAGTTCTCTTGATAATTAGCACTTATACCCAACACAACACCAGCGTCTTGCGTTATATTGGTTATATTCCCTACACCATCATAACTATAATATATATCTTGCAATGTCAGCGGCCTGTTGTCGTCTTGATTATGGACATATAAATTACTCAGCCAACGGCGGTTGTTATACGCATAGTCGGTGATATATCCATTGCCGTATTCTACTATATCTTGCGCGTCAAAATTGTCATATTCTATCGTATCGAGATAGACAATACTATTATTCCCTATCTTCCCCTCTATGTGCATCAGCTTGCCGTATTTATAGCGATACGTTACCTCTTCATTGTCGGGATAGGTTATTTCTATCTGTTTGTGTACATCTTGTCGTAATATTGCTGGTAGGCACCTGAGGTTACGTTGTCTAACCAGTCTTGGTTGGCAAGATACCAATCTACGGTTTTTTCCAATCCTTGCTCAAAGGTTACTGATGGTTGCCAGCCTAATTCGCGTTGAAGCTTTGAGGAGTCGATAGCATATCTCAAATCATGACCGGCACGGTCGGTAACAAAAGTTATTAGCTTTTCTGATGTTCCCTGCTCGCGGCCGAGTTTCTTGTCCATCAGTCGGCAAAGCGTGCGGATGAGTTCAATATTTGTTTTTTCATTGTTGCCTCCGATGTTGTATGTGTCGCCTATCTTGCCTTTGTGGAAAATGAGGTCAATAGCAGCAGCGTGGTCGTCAACAAACAACCAGTCGCGCACATTCTCGCCTTTGCCGTAGATTGGAATTGGACGATTATGCTGTATGTTGTTTATTGCAAGTGGTATAAGTTTTTCAGGGAAATGGTGCGAGCCGTAGTTGTTCGAACAGTTGGAAATGACTGTTGGCATGCCGTAGGTGTCGTGGAAAGCGCGAACAAAATGGTCGGACGATGCTTTCGAGGCTGAGTAAGGTGAGTGAGGAGCATAGCGTGTCGTCTCTGTGAACATAGGGTCGGTTTTCGACAATGCGCCATATACTTCGTCGGTAGAGATATGATAGAAGCGCTTGCCCTCCCAGTTGCCGTTCCAAAGGGTGCGTGCGGCTTGAAGCAGGTTACATGTACCCATCACATTGGTACGAATGAAAGCAAACGGATCGGTTATTGAGCGGTCAACATGGCTCTCAGCAGCAAGGTGAATAACGCCGTCAGGTTGATAACGAGCAAAAACATCATTGACTGCCTTCTCGTCGGTGATGTCAACTTTCTCAAACTTATAGTTTGGTTTTGAATCAACATCTTTTAGATTTTCGAGATTACCGGCGTATGTCAGGCAATCAATTACAACAATTTGATAGTCAGGATAGTTGTTGACAAATCGTCTTACAACATGTGAACCAATAAATCCGGCACCACCGGTTATAAAAATTGTTTTCATTATTATATTGTTTTTTTATTATTATCTCTTTTTTAGTTGTTAGAAGTTAGACCGGCTCTACCTGTTAGAAGTTAGACCGGCTCTACTTGTTAGAAGTTAGACCGGCTCTTCCTGTTAGAAGTTAGACCGGCTCTACCTGTTAGATGTTAGAGATCATCTCTCACTTCTCAGCTCTTGTTTCTTACTTCTTGTTTCTCACTTCTTGTTTCTCACTTCTAAAAATTTATACTTCCAATCTTTGTTGCAAAAAAGTTTGTTCCTTTGTCTCCGGAGAGCAGTCGATATTGCGGTTGGTTGCTCCAGACGGCAGGCTGGTCGATGATTTCCAAGTCTTCTCCTGTGTCGTTGGCTATATATGGTGCAATCATATTTTGGAAGTGCCTGATTCGTTGCTGGCTTCCGCTGACTCCAAATAGTTCGTCTGAGGCAGCAAGTTCTTTGATATATTTCTTGTATGTGTCTTCAAATTCTTTTATTGACAATACTTTTTTTACCAACAGTCGGTCGCCGTCGCGCGAACCCCAGTGGAGTAAGTCTTGTGTGCCGGCATCATTGATGATATTGCTTGTTCCGAGAGTGTTGTCGTAGTCGTAAGGAATAAAGTAGAAGCGGTGTTGCGAGTCGAAATATAAATAGTAGTTGTTGCCATTTATCCAGTAGTCATCCCACATGCCCACCATGACATTGACAGCCAATTGTCGCAAAAACAAGTCGATGTCGATATGTTCCGTGAGCCATGCTTTCAGTTCGTCAGAGCCGGAAGGCAGTGGCATCATGCCGTTGATAAATCCTACGAGTTCGGTTTGTGCAAATTGTAGGCTTGATTTGTTGGTTTTCAGAGAGTAGGTGAATGTTGAATAGTCGTCTGCCACTCCCATGCGTGATTGGTCGGTGTTGAAGAGGTCGGCAGGACCTTGGCTTGAATATGCTGCTTTCCAGAGGTTACCGAGTTCGTCGGGGATATATCCGTCTTTTCGTCTGTCGGCGAGATAGCCTTTGCGTACTCCTTCAATCATTTCATATACTCCGAAATATGCTTTTTGCGGGTCGCCTTCAATCTCAAGATATAATCTGCAATAAGAGGCTCTCGGTGCAGTCCAAACGCCAAAGCGTCGGAAAAGGTCGTAGCAATATATCTCGCGGCAGTATGCAGGGTCGTCTTTGAACCATTTGAGTACTATGCGGTCCATGCCAAAGAATCGTTGACCGCCTGTGTATTCTGTAAATTTGATGCCGAAATGAGCGTGGTGCCATTGAGGGTTGATGGAGTCATGTCGCTGCCATTCTTCTCCTTCCGGGCGACGGCGTGATGTGTTGCCTCGTGGACGCAAACCGACACTCTTGCGATAATAGATGCGCCCATCGCCTTTCTCCATCACGAAATCTGCAGGGACATATTGTCGTGTGTTCCAATTCTGGTCAAAGTTTTGCAGGTATTGATTCCAATTGTCTTTCGTAACTTTTATTGTAATGATTGGAACATCCTCGAGATCGAAAAGATATGCTAAATTGCGGGCTGTGTCGTTAGGGTCGCATGGTGGAGTGGGAGTTGTGTCGGGTGGCAGTGGACCGATGGTGTCGGTAGTATCTTTGGGCGCAATGCTATCTTGGGGTGCTACTGACGGTTGAGTCGGCTCAATCTTGTCGTTGCGACATGCACACAAAAATGTGGCAACAAACAACAAAAATATGTAAAATAGGCGTTTCATTATTTCATTGTATTGTGATATACTTTTTTCAACGCTACAAAATTAACATATTTTTTTAATATACGCAAACATAGAAAGGAGTTGGACCCCTCCAACTCCTTTCCGGAAATAAATTCTCTAACCAAAATAACAAGTACAAGACCTGTTGTCTTCTCGAGTTTTTCACAATGTCTTCAGGAGTGCGACTCAGTCGCACCCTGAGAACATTCAATTATTCGTTGTGTTAATGTTTCAAAATGTTTGATTATCTGTGCATCAGTTTACCTCTTTCGATACGGTACTTGCCGTCTTGGAAGAAGCAGTAGAACCATACTTTGTCGGCATCGACGGTGATGTATGTACCGTCTGAGCTCGGGTCGTCAACGGAGCTATTTCTGTCAATTTGCATTACATCAACCATTTGTACAAGTCGGCCGTTTGCGTCGTACAATCCGAATGTAACATTGGCTTTGTGTGATGCAAGTTTGTAGATGTCGCCTCCCATAGGTACGATGCCCACATCCCATACTTCTGCTCGTGTGCGGTCATCATCTGATGTCCTGACGAGGAATACGATGTATTCTGATTGTGCACCCGTTGTTGCCGTTACGGTGATGTTCAGCCATGCAGAGCCATTGTTATGGAATATTGTGTCGAATGTTACCTCGGCAAATGGGTCGTATGGTATTGGTATGATGTCTGGCATGCTATCGCGGGCATCATTACTGATGAAATACTCGTAGTAGGTCGTTTCAGGATCAAAGTCATTGATTGTCGTTCCGTCCACTTTGAGGTCGATAAGCAATGAGTTGGTCTCCTCGGATTGCACAAGATTGATTGTGTAGGTGCGTGTTGTGCGGCAGTCTTCGGCTGTTACGCTAACAACGATGCTGTTGTGTTCGCCACGACTTATTTCAACAACTTGGTTGAGCTCGCGTCCGTTTTCTGTCCAACGTTCGTATCCTACAAGGTCGAGGTCAAGAGTCGAACTTGCACTATGTACTAAGAAGTCTTGTGCATTGGCGTTCCACATCTCTACCGTATTGCCGTTGTACGACAAGTTGTTCAGTCGTGCTTCACTCGACTTGTGGTAGAAGTTGAGAGTGTAAACCTTTGTCGTTCCGTCACCTGCCACAACGGTCAGTGTCTGAGTAAATCCTCCGAATTGATTATCAACTGTGTTGAGAGTAATTTCTTGTTGTGCATTGCCTTTAATCCAATCTATTGTCCAGCGTCCGTCAAGAGGTATGTATGGTTCAACATAGATATTGTAGTCGGTTACGCTTGGTGTGAATGGTTCGCTAACTTGGAATTCGGCTTCACAATCATTGTAGATCAGTTCCTCACCATTGATTGTTAACAAGTCGATGTCGGTATTGCTTGAAGGAACGATAACGAATCTCACGGTGTAGGTTTCTTCGCAAATCAGGTGGGTTACTTTGACAGTGAAGGTTACGGTGTCGTTGTCGGCAGCGCGTGATATCTCAACTTTTGCATCAGCGTTGGCAGGTATGGCCTCAACACTTACTCTATTGACATCGAGCAGATACTCAACTGTTGCTTCTGATATGGTGTCGTAGTTGAATATGAGGCTGTCAAAGCCATCTATTGTGCCATCGTAGAAGTCAGCCACGGTGCCATCACCGAAGAATGCAAGGTCTTTGAGATGTGCATTGCAGATGTCGCCACTGCCTTCTGTGCGATAAATCACGGTGTAAGTGAGAGTGGTAACGCCATCTTGGGCTGTTACTACAATCTTCGTTGTGTCGCCCACCACTGCTGCATATTCTACTTCGGCCGTAGCATTTTGGTCGCTCAATATGTAGGTCAATTGGCTCAAGTTGACGATACCTTCCGGTACTACAGCGAAGTAGGTCAGCGTGAGTGAGTCGAATGTCGGTACGAGGGTTGCATCATTAACTTCTATCAAGTTCAGATAAGCATTGTTGCTCAGAGGTCCGAAGGTGTAGTTGATGACATAAGTCTCCTCTGTGCCGTCTTCAGCCGTCACGGTGATGACTGTCTGGTTGTTTTCTGTTACTGTACTTATAGTCTGGTATTCATCGCCTTTTATCGGTGTTACGATAGGCAATTCAGAACCTGCCGGCAGAGTTATGTTATAGCCGTAAGTTGCAGGGTCGAAGTTCTTTATTGTCGTACCATTCACTCTCAGGTCACTCAACTGTGCATTGTTAGACAACTCGTTGAATATGCGAATTGTGTAGTTGGTTGCAATACCTGACGGCGAAACAATTTGTATTGTTGCACGATAGTATTTCTCTGTACCATTGTCGAACAATTCGCGTGGTTGTATTTCTTCCCATGTGGTTGGAGAAATAACATCAGCCCATATCTCTAAGTCGTTGAGTATCCAGCTTTCGGTGCGATGATATACATAGTAGTCGTATTGCAATGTGTTGATGTCGAAGTTAGGTATTGCTTCACGATTTACATATATTGTACGCACTTCAGCTTCTTCTTTCTCACGATAGGTAAATGTAACTGTGTAGGTGCGTGTGTCGCCGTTCTCAGCCGTTACAACTATTGTGTTGCCTTTGATTTCAATTGTTGCATTGGCATCTTGTGCAGTTGCTGTCAGCACTTTCGGACCTGTGTAACCATACGGCAATGTAATCTCGTATGTTTCTACGTCAGGCGAGAATGGTTGTGTTGCTTGAATCTCGCAGTTGGTCAAGCAGAACGCACTGTCGTTAATGAGTATCTCTGACAAGAAGTTGTTGTCTGACCACTGGTAGTACTGGTAGTTGATGTAGTAGTACATCTCTGTTACTCCGTCTTCTGCTGTTACTTTGATTGTCGTTTGTTCGTTGATGTTTGTTGCGTCTACAATGGTCACGGCTTGTGCATTCTCACTCTTGACAGGGTTGATTTGTACGCCTGCCGGTATGCTGTTACCAGGGTTGAGCATAACCGTGTATGGTCCGCTATATGTCGGGTCGAAATTATCAACTTGTACTCCACTCACTTGCAAGTCGCTCAGGTATGCATTGTTAGAGAGAGGCTTGTCGGAATATGTTACATTGAGAGTATATGTTTGTGTTGTGCCGTCCTCTGCTGTTACAGTAATGGTGTTTCCGCTGATGCTGACTTGAGCATTTTGATCATTGGCTACTGCATTGATAACGAAATCGTTGTTGTAGCCGTATGGCAGGATTACATCATAAGTGTAGATGCCTGAGTTGAAGCCTTGTGTTACATATATCTCGCACTGACCTTCAATGGTGCAGAATGTAGAGTCGTTGATTGTTATGTTGCTCAATGTTGCATCGTTACTCTTGGTCTTGACGGTGTAGTTGATTGTTTGTATTGTCTGGTCGCTACCTTCTTCTGAAGTGATACGGATAGAGAATTGAGTAGCGGTGTTAGCCAGAGTATCAACCTTTTGCCACTTGTCACCTTTAGTGTAGCTGACTGCCGGTTTCTCCTCGTCGCTGAAGTATTCAACTGCATAGGTGCCTCCGGCAGGATTGAAGGTGTTGTTGCCAAGGCCTGTCATGTCAGCAAGTTGAGCATTGTGTGAGCGAGTGTTCAAGACATTGATGTAGTAGTCTTTCTTGTCGCCTCCTTGTGCTTCAACATGCAGTTTGAACATGTATGACGAGTCTTGAACAAGTACATTGCGTTCAACCGGATCTGCACTCATGTAAGGATAGTTGCTGATTAAAGCTTCAACAGTCATTGCCATGATTTGGTCGTGAGTGTAGTGAGCTACGTTATAGGTGTAATTGACAGCCTCTTTGTCGAAGTTTGGAATCAAATTACCAGTCTGACCTTCAAGTCGTATTCCGTCAATATTAAACTCGTGGTGGGTGGTGAAGGTGAGTGTGTAGGTAACTTGTGTCCCGTCTTCAGCAACTACTATTATTGTGTTGCCTACAACAGTTACTTTGGCATTCTCATTGTCTGTTGCTGTTGCCGTTATGCTTGATACATTTGTTCCTTCAGGAATGATGATTTCGTAATCCGTTACGCCCGGTGTCAGTCCTTCTGTTGCATAAATCTCGCAACCGGTGCAGAATACGCTACTGCCGTTCACCTGAATATCGCTCAATGAAGCGTCTGATGATTTCACTTTATCAAGATATTCAAATGTGATGGTATAAGTGTTTGTTGTACCATCTTGAGCAACAACAGTTATCATATTGCCTGATAATGTTGCTATTGCGCTGGCGTCTTCTGTCGGATAGGCAGTTATTTCTTTTGCTTCGCTATAGCCATAAGGTATTTGAACCGTGTAGTCAAATGTGTTATGTGAGAGACTTTCTGTGGCTTTCAATACACATTCTGTACATGGAATGAATATGCTTTGTCCGTCAATCTGTATGTCACTCAAGAAGGCATTGCTGCTCTTTACCAGACTATACAAGAAGTTGACGATATAGGTGTTTGTCTCGCCGTATTCTGAAGCGACAGAGTAGGTTATGCGGTTTGGCATACCCGATTCATCAGGCGTTACGGTTTGGTACTGATCACCTTGAGCATAGTTCATTATAGGTGTCGGGTCGTCGGTATAGAGATTGATGGTGTAGCTACCCGGGTTAAGCGGTTCTTTATGGTCGGCAACATCAAGTCCGTTGTAGGTAATATTGTTGAGTAGTGCATTGTGCGAGCGTGTGTTGAGTATGTTGACTTGATATTGTGCTTTTGCTCCACCTGCAGCAGCTATTTCGAGCGTCACGATGTACGACGAGTCTTTAATCACTGTTATGCGACCTGTCTCTGTGTAACTCATGTGGGTGTAGATACCGAAGTCAGGAACCACGCTCATAGCTTGGATATAAGCATCGTCTTTATGCTCAATGTTGATAGTGTATGACTGGTTGTTTGCATCGAAGTTAGGAATAGCTGCGCCATCAACATTGATACCTTCAATATTGAGATTGTTGTTCTGTCGATTGCTTACATTGAGAGTGTAAGTCTTCGTCGTTCCGTCTTCTGCTGTAACAGTAACTTGGAATCCGCCTGTAACTGCCAATACTTCACCTATGGTTGCTTTACTTCCTGCCGGCAATATAGCAGTTATATCGCTTGTCAATAGTGTAGTGCCGAAAGGAATCTCAACATTGTAAGTCTCAGTTCCGGCTTGGAATGCATTGTCAACATATATCTCACAATCAGGTGTGGTGCAGAAGTCAGCACCTTTGATTTGTATGTTGAGCAATGAAGCATCGCTACTCTTTGTCAGCACATTGAATGTAACAGTGTATGTGTTGCTTTGCTTGCCGTCCTCTGAGGTTACGAGCAGAGTTGTCTTGTTGCCTACGGTTGATGTCTTCACATCTTGCCATTCGTCGCCTTTGGTGTAAGTTATAGTCGGTGTTGGCTCATCGCTATAGACATCTATGGTGTAGTCGTAAGTACTCTTGTCGAAACCACTAATCAGATTCAAATCAAGCAGTATAGCGTTAAGTTGTGCATTGCTTGACAATGTGTTGTGGATATTCAGATAGTAGAAATCTGTTCTCTCACCGGCGTATGCACTGAGTGATACTTTGTACTCAGTATGGTCTAAGTTCAAGTCTTGGCGAGGTTTGATTTCTTTCCAACTACCTTCTTCAACCTCCAATTCTACAGTCAGAGTGTTCTGTATGTAGTCGTCGGTGCAGTGTTGAACTGAGTAGTCGTAGGTGACAACTCCGTCAACAATAGGTATGCGTGTCGAACCATTGATGAGAATATTGGTTACCTTCACATTATTGCTTGGACGATTGGTTACATTGACTGTGTAAGTCTTTATTGTTGTGCCGTCTTCAGCAGTAACGGTTATTGTTCCGCCGGCAATGCTTACACTTGCATTCGGGTCTTGGGCTTCAGCAGTGATTGTCGGAGTATTTGAACCGTAAGGCAAGGTAACATCATAGCTGAATTGGTCAGGACTGAACACATTGTCTTCTGTTACGCGTACTTCGCAACTATTTTCAGTGCAGTTCAACAATTCGTCATTGACTTTTATCCATTGCAAGAGAGCATTGTTGTTCTTTACCTTGGTGTAAGTAAAGTTGACGATATAGGTGTTTGTCTCGCCGTATTCTGATTTAACAGTGTAAATCATTTGGTTTGGCATGCCTGATGCATCAGGTGTTACGGTTTGATATTCGTCGCCAACAGCATAATTCATTATCGGAGCCGGGTCGCCAGTAAAGAGTGCTATGTTGTATATTCCTGCATTCAATGGCTCTTTGTGGTCTGCCACGTCAAGACCATTGTAGGTGATGTTGTTCAGCAGGGCATTGTGTGAGCGTGTGTTGAGTATCTGAACATAATATTGGTCGGTAGCGCCTCCGGCGGCTTTAATCTCAAGTGTTACGAGATATGACGAGTCTTTAATCACTGTTATGCGACCTGTCTCTGTGTAGCTCATGTGAGTGTAAGCACCAAAATCAGGAACAACGCTCATTGCCTTGATGTAAGCTTCGTCTTTGTGTGCAATATTGATGGTGTAGTTCTTTGTTGCGGCATTGAAGTTAGGAATAGCCGTACCTTCTACATTTATACCGACAATATTGATGTTGTTGTTCGGTCGGTTGCTTACGTTGAGAGTGTAAGTCTTTGTCGTTCCGTCTTCGGCAGTAACTACAATTTGGAATCCGCCTGCAATAGGAGTTACCTCGCCCACGGTTGCTTTGTCGCTTTGTGTAACTGCCGTGATGTCGCTTGCTGCAAGTGACTGACCAAATGGCAGACTGACATTGTAGGTCAATCTATCAGGAGCAAATGAGTTGTCAACAAGTATTTCGCAATCAACTGTTGTGCAGAAATCTTCACCCTTGATTTGTATGTTGGTCAAGTAGGCATTGTCGCTGCGTGCTATGTGATTGAAATTGATTTGCTGTACGGTCTCTTCTGTTGCACCTGAAACAACGGCATACTCTGATTTGGTTACAAGCAAGTAAGTATTGTCATTGTCAAGTTTGACATCTGGTACTTGGTAGTTATTGCTTGTCTCGTATGCAATGGTCGGTTTAGCGTCGCCGTCGTACCAATCTATTGTGTATGTCTTGCCTGCTGCGTCAAAGCCGTCTATTGTCAGCCCATCAACGGTCAAATCTTTGAGCTTTGCTTCGTGGTCGAGATGGTCAATAACATGAACATAATATATCAATTCGTTACCGGCGTCATTATAAACTTTTAAGTTAATGGTGTAGATAGAGTCTTTAAATACTCTGTCGCCAATCTCAATGAAGTGCATAGTAACAGGGTTGGTCAGAATAACATTCGGCACCATTGCTGCCAACTCGGCTTCTGTCTTATGATAAACATCAACGGTATAATCATAAGAGTAGAGAGAAATAACTTCATTAACCGGTATGTCGTCAACTGTTATGTCTATAATTCCCAATTCATGGCTTGGCTCGGTAAGTATAGTTACAGTATATGTTTTTTCCGGATATCCCAATTGCGGAGTTACGGTTATAGTATTGCCATCAACAACAACCTTGGCATTCGGATTTTCCGGTATTGCTGTGATTGTCTTGCTTCCTTCATAGCCTTGAGGAACATAAACTATATAGTCTAAATCGTCAGCCGAGAAAGCCTTATCTACTCTTACTTTGTTAGGACATCCTGTCAATGATTCGCAATCGAGTGCATTACCATCAACATATATCATCAACAAGTTGGCATTGGCCGATTTGGGCTCTGACTTGAATGTAATGGTATAGTCGCGGTGTTCTGAGCGGCCTGTCTTTTGCTCGTATTCAGACTGAACAGTGACAACAACTTTCTCGTCTGTATCAGTCGTCTTTGATGCGGCTTGATATACCTCATTGTCAAGAGTCCATGTGATTGCAGGTTTTGTGTTGCCTTCGTACCAAACTATTTCGTATGATGTAAGTTCAGGCTCAAAACCATCAATTGTAACATCATTTGCTCTCAAATCTGCCAATTTGACATTGTGGTCAAGATGGTTGAGAACGCGGACTGTATATGTCTGGTGAGGAACTTCTACATTGTCGTTATATACATCGAATGTCAGGACACGAATAGTGTCATTTTCAACAACATCGCTGAGTTTATCTGCATGCATATTTGGCAATATGAGCAAACTAATCGGACTAATTGCGTTAAGCTCTGTTGTACTGAGGTGATATTCGTTTTGAACACTTTCTTTGTTGGCGTCGAATGCGTCAGAGCCGTAGAGCAATGTGCCCTTATAGTTGAGACCTAACACTTCAAATGCTGGATTTTCGCGTTGAGTTACAACGACAGTGTAAACTTTTGTTTCACTTGTGTTCTCTGCGCTCACTGTGATTGTGAAGGTCTTGTCGTCTGTTTGTTCAGTTTTTGCTGTTGCTGTAGTGCTATTTGTAACACCTAATATCTGCAAGTTCTCTTGAGTCATCACAGTTCCGAACGGCACAGTAACATTGTAGGTCAGCACAGCGGCATTGAACTGGGCAGGCGATGTGAGGCGTGCAAATGCAAGACACTCGGCTGTTTTGCAGTCAATTGAATTGCCTTTAATGGTGATGTCTTTCAGTGTCGCGTCTGTCTCTTTGAGCACATAGTAGGTAACCACATATTGTCTGCCGTGTTTCTTGTCGCCGGCTTGTGTGGTGAGTTTGAATGTGTAACTGAATCTGTCAGTTTCCTCTGTTTCGGTGCGTGCTGATGAAATGACATTTATGTGCTCACATTCAGGAGTGTAATACAATGTTGCCGGAACATCAGCGGCGCTTGCTTTTTGAATGTTGTATTCTTTTGTCTCCGGATTGAAACCGCTGATGAGTAGTGTCTTGGCTACATCTTCATATATGCCGTCAAGTTTAACCAGATCGCAAGGAAGATTGATGATTTCAACTGTGTATGTCTTTGTGCTCTCGTCGTCGTTGGCTGTAACAATATAGGTGTGAACCGTATTGCCGGCGGCATTGGTACTTGTGGTATGCTCAACAGTTGCTGTCGATTCAGCCGGAGCATAGAATAGTATTGGTTCTGCAGTGTGAGCTTTGACATAGAGCTTATAGTCTGTAGTGCTTGCGTCCCAATTGTTGTCGGCATAGTAATCTTTGGTATCGTCAGTTGAAAGCTCGTTGCCGGTAATATTGTCTGCAGGGTCGTTGGCTCCTACGCGGAGGTATTCCAAATCAGCATTCTCGTCGATTTGATAAACAACGTGCAATGTGTATTGATTAGCAATGCCTGACTCTGATCTTGTGTTGATGATGTAGTCAACATGTGTCTTGTCAATTGCAGTCGGGGCAACAGGAGATGTTGTCTCTACTATTGTACCTTTCATTGCAACAGGAGCAACAGATTTTGGCTGATCAGATGGTTTAATGCCTTTATCGTAAGTGATAGTATATGTATTCACATCTTTGTCAAAGTCGGCAGGTAATGCTGTATAGCCGGTGCCTTCGCCGTATGCCACATTGTTGATATTGATATCGGCAAGACGATTTTCGTCGTTTTTCTTGCGAGTGATATTAAATGTGTAGGTAACAACTGACAATGTGTGTGCATGGTTCTGAACCGTAACAACAACTTGGTCTGTCCATTTGTCGGTTGTGTTGCGAGTAACTTTGATGTCCTGACAGTGATTATTTTTACCTATTGGAACAATAACGAGAGTGTCAAGATAGCCAGCCAAATCTCCTGTACTCAGTGTGTCGGCATTTTCCATCTCAATAGTAAAGTTTCTCTCATCCTTTGCAAAATCAGGAGATAGTGTCAGACCGAAACTTTTAACATAACTACTTGCGTCTATTGCAGATTGTGTCAAATCAACTTGTTCGGCATTGCTGGCGCGTTTGATTTGGATGTTGTCAAGTACATTGACCAAACCAATTCTCTTAGTAAAGTTGATAGTGTAAGTTCCTTTAGTTCCCTTTGCGCCTTCAAGCGTTATTACCGCTGTGATTGTTGAAGTCGGATTATGTGGAGTATAGTCAATTGAAGTCGAGATGTTCCACAATTTCTCGTCACCGCTTGCGCTAAACCATTCCGGGTGTTCTGCCACGAGTGTCGCATCGCTTCCTGTTTCGGCAAACAGACCGAATGCCTTGCCACATTCAGCAACCGGAACAAACTCTACATCGCTCATGTCTAAGCAGATTGGCAATTCTAATGGCCAATCGGCTTCCCAAGAAATGGCTGTCTTAGTGGCAACACCATCAAGCGAAGAAATAACATCTATAGGCTCGGCATCACCTACTTTCACAAGCAACTTATTTAGCATGTGCATGTCGCAATCCTCTATTGTGGTGTAGATACGATATGTTCTGGTAACGCCATTATTGAGTAAACTGTCTTTTTGCGAGAGAACAATGATAGAATCTACATATTGTTTGCCTGCAACAATCTCGCGGCGACCTTCTGAACGTTTGAATTGATATTTTGCGTCGTTGAGACTGAATTGGTAGAAATTGTTGTTGACCATCTCGCTGTGAGCAGGCAGTGTTACGTGATAGTTCAAAACTGTCGGGTCGAATGTTATGCTTTGTTCTGTTGTGTATTCATACTCATTGATTGACACACCACCGGCAGTAATGCCCTGAAGCTGATTGTCTGTTTCCGGTTTGAGAGTTACATATACATCATATTCTTTTGTTGCGCCTGATTCGGATGTCAGTTTGAGGCGAGTGTGCTTTTTCAAATCGTCGTCAGTAGCAATGTCTTCCGGGTCGGCAACAACGGCATTGTACTTAGGATCAACATTTAGTACAAATTTCGGGAATGTCAGTGCATTGTAGCCGATAGAAGCACTATTGTATTCCAACGAATATGGTGGTATGTTTGAATTAGGATCAAATGTGGTTGGATATTTTATGCTTGCTTTGTCGTAGTCGTCATAGTTGGTGTTGCCGTTGTCAACAACAATCAGTGTTATGTCGCTTAGCATGTCTGCAATTTCATACTTCTCAATGTTGAAGGTGAGAGTGTATGTCTTTGTTGCTGAGTGGTCGAATGGTGTTACAATGATGGTTACAACAAGTTGGTGATCTTCATCGGAGAATACCATTGTGGAATCCCATGTGGCATGTGCCTCATTGGTCGTGAATGTTACTTTCGGGAAGCCGGTCCCAGGTTTGGTTCCTTTGGCAAGTGTTACGGCATAGTTTTCTACACTTGCATCGAATGTGGCTGCAAGTGGAGTGCATGAAGTAACAAAGTCTGTCATGATAGGAGCCAAACCTGTTGTGGTCAAATCATGACCATCGAGTTGAATCATCGACAAGGTGTTGTCGTTGGATGTCTCTTTGACAAATGTGAAGGTGTATGTGTTTGTTGTCTCATCTTCGGCAGTAACGACAATGGTATATACCAATTTGTCTTCGCTCAGTGCAATTGGTGAAACAGGTACTGCTGTCGAACGTATGTCGTCTATTCCTTTGAATGATGCAGGATCAGGACTTAGAGTGTAAGTCAGAGCTGCAGGGAATGTGGCACCAATAGGTATGGTGATTGTATAGTCGGTAGTTGCAGGGTCAAAGTTGGCACTTGTGCTGAAGTACGGACTATTCTCAACATTATTAACTAATTCTCTGCTGTCAATCTGTACGCTTGCAAGAGTGTTGACTGACGATTTTGCTTTAGTAAATGTGATAGTGTAGGTGAGACCTTCGTCGTTGTCGGCCTTGGTCACAATAGTGTAGGTAACGCTTGTTGTGCTTGGCGTGATGTCGGCGAGTGCAGGAGTCCAACCTTCACTGATTATTCTTTGGCGAGTGCAGCCCACCACGGCAGTAACCTCCGGCAGATCATCCCATGACATGCCTTGTTGCAACTCAACTGAATATGATGTCTTTGTCTTGTCCTGTTCATAAACAGCAGCTGCTTTGTATGGGAATGCGGTTGTCAGTGTTGTGCCGTTGAGCTGAATATCTTTAAGCGTTGTGATGTTGCACTTTGGATCTTTGAAATTCAAAGTATATGTGCGGAATGGTCCGTCTAACAATAAATCACTTTGCTTATATGTCTTTATTGTAACAGTTTTGTAGCGGAAATCAGCATCTTCTGTTACTGAGCCTTCTGTAAAAAATACTTGCACTTTGTCGTTGAGTGGGATAGGTTTTATTTCAGGCCAGTTGGTTTCGAAATCAGCCAATTTATCAGTGCGGAGCACTTTTGAATACAAAGTGTCCATTGGCAAGATGATGGTACATTCAAATCCGTCTGCAGCATCGAAGTCTTTGTCGATATTGTAGTATGGGATGTATTCGCCAGCGCCTGATGCTGCTACACTTTGCCATACATCATACCTATCGTCCGGTCTGAGATTTATACCCGACAACTGGTCGGCATCGTCCAAAAAGTTGTTCAGGCGGACAGTATAAACTTGGAAGGTGCCATCTTGTGCAGTAACGGTTATATTTATTTGCTTATAGTCTAAGTCGTTATGTGTAGTGTCTATAGTTGCGGTTGAATGTTTGTCGCAAGTCAAAACATATTCAATTTCAGGATATGTCTCTTGATAGGTGTCGAAAGTAATAGTTGTGCTTAGTGCAGGAACGCCGGTACTATTCATGTTGGTAAATCCACCTTCTTCTGCATAGTTAGACTGTCCTTCAACGAGCTTAATGGTGTTTTCTGTGTCAGTTCCTTTGCGGAATACGAGCGACAATGAAGCAAGAGTTTTGATGTCACATTGTTTTTGAACCAAATCAACAGTATATGTGCTTGTTGTCGTGCCATCTTCTGCTGTAACAACACATTCATAGTGTGTCTTGTCAGCATTTGGAGTAACCACTTTTGTCTGGCAGCTTGATTCTACAAATTCTACTGTTGGTGGGAACGATACAGCATCATCGTGTCCGACGCCTTTCACTGTTACTTTGAAATTACGCTTTGTCAAGTCTGTTATATCGGCAGAATACGGGTCGGCAGTAGTGATGTCTGCACCTGCAATCTTAATCATCTCAAGATCGGTGCTGTTGTCTTTCTCAACAAATATCTTATATTCACCGTTTTTTTCGCCATTGCCTGAAGTTACATTGGCAACCAATGTGGCTATTTTACCTCCTTCGTTATATGTTGTGGCTGACCAATCAAGCGACTGATGCTTGTTAGCCAAAACAGCACGAACATCGGCTGGACGGCGGGCGTCGGTACACAGTGTTGACAATGAGAGCGGGAATGACTCGCCAATCTTGTCTGCGCGCGAACCATAGTTGCCATATTCTATTGCAACAAGTGAAGCATCGTCTGTTAGTTCAAGGCTCTTTACATAATTGAGTTTGTACAAGCCTTCACTTCCGTTTTCAGGCTTGACTGTGACACTCTTGTTGTCTGCTGCCACAGTAACAACTTGTTGCGGAGCAGGATAGTTAGGCAAGTAGTTGATTTCCGCATCATCAAGAGTGAGGCGTTCGATGGTGTTGTCGCCTAATGTTATTGAGCTTACTTTCTTGCCGTCAACATAGAGAGCATGCAGAGTGTTGTCGGTAATTTCTTCGTCAACATAAGTGACTACAAACTCTTTGTGAGCTTCACCATCGGCAGCCCAAACTGTGATTAAGTCGGAACCATCCTCTTGAGCCTCGATAGTTATCTTTTGGTCATCTTGTGTGCCAAAGGCTTTAATGTTTGGTTTTTCGTCGCCGAATGGGATAGTGTATGTTGTTCCGGAACCAACAGGTTTGTTGATCGTTGTTGAACCTATGTTGATATGGTCGAAATCAGCTTCATGCCTATTGGCCGAGCGAGAGATATCGATATGATATGTCTTACTGCCGGAGCCACCTTCAGGCTCAACTTTCAGCTCAACGTATGTTTCTTCCTTCGTTATGGTAATGGTTTGGAAAGCATCGCGTGAACTATATGTAACGACAACTTCCTTGCCGCCTACCTCCATTGCTGTAAATCCGTCAATACCATTTAGATAGTCGGTGCGTGCGGGGTCGAAGTCAGGAACCGGTACGCCATTGATAGCTATGCCGTCAAGTGAAGTCCATGTTGAATTGACATTTCTAACTCCAATGGTGTAGTCTTTTGTCGGAGCTGTCTTATCTTCAGGTTGAACAGTTATTGTCTGTGGTGCGGGAGATGTTGCTTGGTAGAATGAGCTTGTCTTGTCAACGGTAAATGATTTGTAGTCGAAAGCAAGTGTCTGTCCGTTGCGTGCTTCTGCCCAGATGTCTGAAATCTTGGTTACTTGCCACTTAGGTTGGTCGATAGCCCCTGCAATGTCGTATGAATATGTACCCTCTTCGAATGTGAAGTAGCTGTCTTCTTTATATTGTAAGTCTATAAGATTAGCATTGGTGCTTGGCTTGCGGTCGAGAATAAGGGTATATGTGGTAGTGTTTTTTCCATCAGGAGCTGTGACAACGATTTGATACTCGTTGGGTTTCTCAGGATCAGGCACAGTGACTGCTACACTCTGACCTTCTTCGTCAATATTGACAACAATTTTTGTCGGTAAAGTCTTGACATCGGCGACAGTCATGGTCTTGCCCACTTCGTCAATAGTAACATCAGCACCATCAACAACAATAGAGCCTACGCCGTTCTTGGTAAGGGTTGAGTTGTCGGAATTGCTTGTGTAGTTGATTGTGTATGGGAATGTAGCACTTGTCTTGCTCGTAACAGTGTAAGTAACTTTGTCTTTCTCAATTGTTTGAACCAATTGGTCGTATTTGGTGTTTGGAATACGGGTAAATCCTAATTGTCCAGGCCAATCTGTCGTTTTATTTTCGTTGTATGTGCCTTTGTCTGTATTAAATCCGCCGACAGTCAGGTTTTGCAACTTACCATTAGATTCGTCGTATGGCAGTTTGAGATGGATGGTGTAGTTGTCGGTTTTTGACTCGTCAGCAGCAGTGATAGCAAAATTCAAGACATATCTGTAGTTGCTCAAATCAGGAGTGATGGTCATTGCAACTTTTTGACCGAGAGCGTCGTCGAGTTTCTGGAATTGAACATCAGGCACACTATCGCCTTTGAGCTGGTACTCTGTTGTACTTCCGGCAACCATATAAGTTGCCAAATCAACAGCGTCACCATTGATAGTGAGTGATTTAAGCTCAGTAGAAGTGCTGGTGCCTTTGGCAACTTTAAATTGCAACTCAATCTCATTATATGCCCAAGGTTCTTTTGCCCATATTTTGATTGTTGCGGTATTAATGCCACTTAATTTGTTCGTTCCATGGTCCTTAACTCCTTGATCAATATTTATATGTTGCCCGTTAGCCATAGCTCTAACTTCAATATCAGGCATGACCTTAGAGCCGTATGGCAAATAAATTTCTTTTTCAGCATGTTGTGGATCTATATAGTCGGAGCTCTCAATAGTATATTGGCTGAAAACACCATCTCTATCATGATCTATAAATAGTCCAAATTCTGTTGATGTACTTCCCTTATCAATTCCGGATAGATCTACTGATGTGGTTGTTGGTACATGGTAGACTTCCCAATCAAGTCCTCCACCGGGTAGTTGTTGGAAAAGTTGTATAGCACTCGGGCTATTGAAACCACCATTATTGGTAATAAGCATCCATTGTTGCTTTGGGGCGGTCTTTACAAAGTTGGTTAAAAATAATCCGTTTGTTCCATAAATAGATGTAATGTCGGTGTTTGATAATCCAAACGGGTTGTCATTTCCTGTACCATCCGCTACTTCGGTATTAATATTTCCATTAATTTCAAGTGATTTCAAAACATTAACACCTATTGAGGTCGTATTCAAGAGGAATGTTAAATTGTAATTTTTGGGTGTTCCGATTTCTGGTTGAACGGTGAGAGTGACACCGCTGAAATCTCTGTTTGTAACATTAACTATTTGGGTGCTATCGTGGCGTTCCCAAGATATCTCAGGTATTTTGCTAAAATCATCAAGATAAAATGCCAAACCTGTGGCATATGTTATTTTGTTAACCCATACACTTCCTGTCCACTCTCTTCTATCTCCATTAACTTCTATCCATTTTAAATCAGTGTTATTGGATGGAGTGTGGTAGTATGTTATTGTATATGTGTCAGTTGTTACTCCATCTTCCGCTGTTACCAAAATCGTTGAACCTTTATGGTTTCCGTATGTTATTTGAATCTTTGCGTTCGGGTCTTCAGGCTCTGCGAAGAACACAGGGAGTGTGTCGCGCCAACTGGTCAATGAAACTGTAAAGTTATGGTCATCATAATCATCTGCTGTCAGTGTTGCCCAACTTTTTGCACTCGCATCCCATTTCCAAAGTTTATCAAGTGTTGCGATATTGCTTGGTGTTGCTGCTATTGTTGTGGCTTTCTCTTGCGGATCTGCCGATTTATTTCCTATTGCAGAAAAAGCATTGGCTTCAATGCCATTGTCACCTTGTTGCAATATGAAGTATGCCTGCGTGTTGGCTGATACATTGGCACCAAAATCTAAACCTTTTGATGTAATCAGATTACTATATGCATAGGTACTTATAGGACTTCCCGCAAGTGTAATTTCTGCTATCGAGGGTAATGCGGTTGAACCTTTTAGATTAAATGTGTATATATTCTGATTTTTTCCGCTTTCTGATGTTACATACACCGTGGTGAGCGTCTCGCTTTGCAAAACGGCAACATGAGCACCATCAGATGCTTTCCAATTCCAACGATTGACATTTACTGTCCAACCTTCAATGCCTGCCACATCGTAATTTAATTGCGGCGTTTCGTCTGGGTTCTTAGCGAGTTTCCATTCTTCATAATTCCATGTGTCAGTGCCTGCATCATATTTCCAGAATTCGATGTGAGTCAGCTCTGCTTGGTCTGATTTTGCACTTAATGCGTAATTGATGTGATAATGAGCCGAATCGCCATTCTCTGCTATAACGACAATGTCGGTTTGATTCTCTTTTGCATTGTATGAATATGAAACAGTTTGATTTTTGTGCCCTTTGGTAAGACCGACAATCTGTGGAAACGAAGTAATGCCATGTTTCATATTGAAAGTGGCATCTGTCTTTTTGTCTGTTTTGTTGAATGTAACCTCTGTGTCTGTTTCCACAACAGCTTCTGTCTCGACTTTCAGTGTTACACTCAAGCTTTTGTCGAGTCCTGTTTTTCCGTATGTTATATTGTAATATGCCTTCTCTTCTCCGCTTATGACCTCAATGCGCACAAGAGTGTCGCTCTTATGCACAAAACGCACTGTTTGCCCCTCCTTCTCTGTCAGTGCGAGTTTGGTGATGTCGATTTTTTCATTGCTGTCATAGCTATACTCTCCTCCGCTGGGAACTAACGCATTGCCGTCATACGTAATACTTGTTAGCAATGGGTCGCTGAATGCTGCAACGTTGAAGTTGATTGTGTAAAGATTGGTTGGTGAATTGTCGGCATAAACAGAAATCAATGCCTTTCCGCCTTTGGCAAATGTGGTCTTGTCGATGTCGATAGTGATATTTACCCGATCAGCAGCAGGTGCGTCCATTTGCTCGGCAAGCACATGTATTTCCGGTATAGTCTTAGTGCCGGCAAGCAAATCAACTATCTTGCTCTTGTCGGAATCGAAATCGTATTTTTCGCCATCCGACCATGCTGGAACAGCACTCGATGTACCGCCAACAACAAAACCGGTGATTGTGGTGATGTGCTCTTTTTGCGTGAACAAAACAGAATAAGTCGTTGTCGTTCCATCAGAGGCACGAACAATAACTACTGCACTATCGCCACCATTTGCGGGTTGGGTGATTAATAACGATTGCCCTGATGCTGCTTCGGCATCAATTAGAGGAATTGTAGCACCATACTCCTTTTCTAAGGTCTGCCTCTTGGCATCACCTGTGAATTGGTTGAGTACATCTACACCATCAAGAGTGATGCGTGTAGGCACTACTTGGGCATAAACACTCACGGCCATAAACAATAGTGCCGTGATGGAGAATAGAAGGTTAGAGATTCGTTTCATCACAAAACTAAAATTTATTTGTTTTAATATGTTTTTCAAGCGCGCCTCCCGGCGAACCTACCTGACTATAGGGTATCAATCAGGATTTCATGGTTGAAGGCTGATTATCACCACATTATACAAATGAGCACAATGCGGTATAATATACTTCGCTGCAAAATTAAACATAATTTTTCATTTGACCAAATATTTTTTACTTTTTTTTCACATTTTTTTATTTCACATTCCATCACTCTGCCATGATAATGACATTTTATTTTGTGTTTTAACTTTTTTTGATTACCTTTGCCTTGTATTTTAAATTTCAATATCATGTACGACTATCTTGTTGTTGGTTCGGGATTGTTTGGAAGTGTTTTTGCACACCAAATGAAGCAGGCAGGTAAGTATTGTCTGGTAATTGACAGACGCAATCACCTTGGAGGAAATATCTATTGTGAGAACATTGAAGGAATCAATGTGCATAAATATGGTGCTCATATTTTCCACACAGCAAATCGTGAGGTTTGGGATTTCGTCAATAAGTTTGTGCAATTCAATCGCTACACTAATTGTCCTATAGCAAATTACAAAGGCAAACTATACAACCTGCCTTTCAATATGAACACTTTTTACCAGATGTGGGGTGTAACAACACCGGAACAAGCACTTGCCAAAATTGAACAACAAAGAGCCATAGCTCGACAAACAATTAAGGGAGAGCCTCAAAATCTCGAACAGCAGGCACTCTTGCTTGTCGGACACGATATATATGAAACATTAATTAAATCATATACCGAGAAGCAGTGGGGTAGGCCATGTGCCGAATTACCGGCATTTATTATTCGAAGATTGCCTTTGCGTTTTGTGTTCGACAATAATTATTTCAACGACCCATATCAAGGAATACCTATTGGCGGTTACAATAAATTGATAGATGCTTTGCTTGATGGAATAGAGACAAAAACAAACGTTGATTTTTTTGAGCACCGAGACGAACTTACGGGTGTGGCAAAAAAAATAGTTTTTACCGGACCTATCGACCAATTCTATGATTACTGCTATGGTCACTTGCAATATCGGACAGTGCGTTTTGAACAAGAAACACTCAATATGCCAAATTTTCAGGGCAATGCTGTTGTCAATTATACAGATAGCGAAACACCATATACTCGTATTATAGAACACAAACATTTCGAGATGTTTGGCGTTGCCGTTGAACAATGTCAGAAAACAGTTGTTTCGCGAGAGTATAGTACTGAGTGGAGACCCGGAATGGAGCCTTATTATCCTATCAATGACGAGCGAAACAGCGCGATATACGCTCGGTATCGTCACCTTGCAGAAGCAGAAACATCAGTTTTGTTTGGAGGACGATTGGCGGAATATAAATATTACGACATGGCGCCAACGGTGGAGCGAGCCCTCGATTTATCTATGAAAGAAATATGTAATTAAATTTTCCACACCATAATTATTGTTTGACGTTTTTTAGCGATATTTTATGGTGTGAAGTTATAGTGCGAGTTCTATCGACAAGGATACAAATCAACTATTTATGCCCATTTCATCGGCCTTTTGTATAAGATATTGCATAGCCGCTTCGCGCTCATTAGGTATCAAACCATCAAGGATGGCATCTTTGACAGCTTTCTTTAAGTCACCAACAGCGTTGCAAGGTTTGAGGTGAAATATGTCCATTATCTCATTTCCATCGATAGGTGGCTGAAAATTGCGGATACGATCTTTTTCTTCTATCTCAACCATTTTTTGACGCAAAATGACATAGTTGCGGTGGAAGCGTCTTACTTTTTCTTCGTTCTTTGATGTTATATCTGCGTCACAGAGTATCATCAAATCATCGATATCATCGCCTGCTTCGAACAAAAGGCGGCGCACGGCAGAGTCTGTAACGGTGTCCTCAATGAGCGATATGGGTCGCATGTGCAGACCGACAATTTTCTGTACATATTTCATCTTTTCGTTTTGTGGTAGTTTGAGTCGCTTGAAAATCTGCGGAACCATCTTTTGTCCTACAAAATCATGTTGATGAAATGTCCACCCCTGACCTTGAATATATTGTTTCACGCGTGGCTTGCCGATGTCGTGAAGCAATGCTGCCCATCGAAGCCACAAATCATCACTTTTTTCGGCGACGCTGTCAACAACTTGTAGAGTGTGAGAAAAATTATCTTTATGGCCGCGACCATCGATGGAATCGGTGCCTTTCAGTGCATCTAACTCAGGAAATATTATTGCAAGAAGACCGGTTTTCTCAAGCAACTTAAAACCGACAGATGGACGGCGAGAAAGCAAAATTTTGTTCAACTCTTCTGCTATACGCTCTTTGCTGATTATGTTGATACGTTCTTTGTTTCTTGCGATGGAATCGAATGTTTCCTCTGTTAGAAAGAAACCGAGTTGTGAAGCAAAACGAATGCCTCGCATCATACGCAGTGGGTCGTCGGAAAATGTTATGTCAGGATCAAGAGGTGTTTGGATTAAGCACTCCTCAAGGTCGTATAGTCCGTCAAAAGGGTCGAGTAGGTCTCCAAAGCGAGCTTTGTTTAGACAAAGCGCAAGGGCATTGATGGTGAAATCACGACGATTCTGATCGTCTTCAAGTGTGCCATCTTCTACAATAGGTTTGCGCGATTCACGATGATAAGACTCTTTGCGAGCACCGACAAACTCCAGCTCAATCTCTTCTGACTGCTTTGTTGCATTTATTTTAACCTGAGCAGTGCCAAAATTTTTGAAAACACTCAAGTGCGCGCGTTTGCCTACTTTTCTCGCAACAGCCTCTGCAAGTTCAATCCCACTACCTACTACGACAATATCTATGTCAGTTGACGGACGGTGAAGAAACATATCTCGTACCCAGCCACCAATAACATAACATTCTTTGCCCATTTCATCGGCAATGTCGCCAACAAGATGAAAAATAGGACTGTCGATTTTCGAAGCGTAATTTTCTGTCATGGACTAAAACTTGTTGCAAAATTAACTTTTTATTTTGAGATAATCAAAAAATATGCTAATTTTGTGTATTCAAATGAAAAATTATTTAAATTTCTACCAATAATGAAGACACGTTATTTTTTCTTTATCTCATTGTTTTTCCTTTTTGGAAGTTGCAGTCGCAATCTGAAAGTAACTCACTCATCGTCCGAAGCAATCAGAATTGATTCAACTCTAAATGCTATTCAGGATACTTCTTATATTGCTCATCTTGTTCCAATCAAAGAGGCCACAGATAGTGTGATGGACCAAGTTCTTGGTGTTGCTCCTGAAGCCCTTGTCCGTCGTGCGCCGGAGAGTAATTTGATGAATTGGAGTGCTGATGCTCTTCGTGAAATAGCGGTTAAAGAGACGGGAATGGCTATTGATGCTGCTGTGGTTAATCTTGGCGGTCTGCGTTGCGATATCCCGCAAGGTAATGTTACAATGCGGTCGATATTTTCGCTTATGCCTTTTGACAATGAACTCGTTGTTGTAACAATGGAAGGTAAAGATATTCTTGATCTGTGCAACACTTTTGCTCATCGTGGTGGTGAAGGCATTTCAGGCATAAGGATGACTATCAATGGCGAAAAAGCAGAGGATGTTACAATAAATGGTAAGCCCGTTGTTCCCGAGGCTGTTTATTATGTTGCAACAAGTGATTATTTAAGCACAGGAACCGATGAAATGGTTGCTTTTACGCGTGCAATAGACAAAAAGTTGCTCAATAAAAAGATTCGCGACCTATATATAGATTATGTTCGTGAGAAAGGAGTGATGGAAGCTCATGTTGATGGCAGAACATCGGTGAAAACGGAATAATGACATCAACCAATATAGGAATGTATCAACCAATTTGGTTGATTTCACTTACACAAAAGAAGCAACGCATTGAGCGTTGCTTCTTTTGTGTCGGGATGACAGGATTTGAACCTGCGACCACGCGCCCCCCAGACGTGTACTCTACCGGGCTGAGCTACATCCCGAATTCCGAATGTTTGTTATTACATACCTTTCGGGACTGCAAAATTACAAAAAAAAATGGAAATAGCAAAATATTATTAACTATTTCCATTTTTTTCTTTTATCTAATTAAAGTTTCCCACATGGTTAAGTATTATCGCGTAGCGATTTTCTTTTAATAGAATAGCGGATTATATATATCCATTTATTTCCCGTTAGGGAATTTCTATGGCGAAAAATGAATTTAAAAGATATTCCCTAACGGGAAATAACGCCGACTATCAATATTAATTCTATTAAAAGGGAATCCCTACGGGGTATAATCTAAATAAAAGTTCTACAGAACATTAGCGGGAAACTTTAGTTATCTTATTACTTCTCACTTACTTTGATTCCAAGTGGAGTATAGGCAGTTCCATCCGGTGTGATGATGTATAGCTTGCCATCAATAATGCGTTTTTCTGCTTTTTGCGCGTCAGTTATATTTGTGGTTAAATTAGTTTGTGGGCCTTGATAGGTAACATTAATCCCATATAGATTGACTCCGCTATTGCCACTGCCGATAAATATTGTTGTAGCACCGCCGGTATGTTTATAAACTATGCGGTTCAGTTCTGAGCCTGTAACTTCAGTTGAGGAAACAGTATTGTTCCATGTGCCTTCAGCAATATTGATAGGTCGTGGAGTTGTGCTGTTTGCACTCATGCCATACACTTCTATTGTACAACTTCCGGTAACATCAAAGCGTAAATGGCGAGTTGTTTCTGCCATACTGCCACCCATCTTGATGCGGTGACCAAAAGAGATAGTCGTGTTACCATCTGTAAATGACTTGCTGTTTTCGTCAATGGTGATGGTTTTGTCGGCACTTGCTGCAATAGTTAGTCCGCGTACGGTTACTGACTCGGTCAGTGTGCCTAAGTTGGCAATGTCGCTGTCGTCGGCTTTCCATGTCAAATCGCTTGTTACAGGTGTCGGATTATCCCCCGGCTCTGTACCCGGTGTGGTAGAGCCATTGCATGACGAAGATATTTTCCCGTCGGTGGTGATTTGCAGTGTTGCACCTGCTCCACATGTGGTATTGCTTACTGCTTGTTTTGCCTCGTCGTAGGTTAGTGCTGTATATGGGTAGGTAGGAACAACGACAGTACGTTTGGTCACGTCGCTTAGTGAACCGCCGGCGTAATATGAATTGACAAATTTAAAACCATTTTTTGCAGATGAAGTGCTGAAATTTTCATAGAAAACTTTACTATTTTTCGACAATTTAGCCATCCAGCACCCCTCAACGTATGCATCAGCATTTTCTGGTCCGATATAATAATCTGCCACTGAGGTGTTCCAATAGCAATTGAGGAAATGCAGCGAAGCATTGCGACAACGAACCATACGCTGTTTGCATCCATAGTCCCACCAGCAATATGCCCATGTGAAATTATATGTACCATCCGAAGGCGCATCTGAAGCACTTGACCCTAACAAGTTAGAGTAACGATGGTCGTCGCTACCGCCTGAACCGCCAGGTATAGGACTTTTAAGATAACGGAAACGGCACCAGCTGACAGTTATATTGTCTGTCGTACTTTTGTTGTCAAAATTGCCATCAAGTCCGTCTTGGAAATCGCAGTGGTCAACCCATGCGTTTGTTACGCCTTCAAAACATAGTAAATCATTGCCATTGACATCGTATGCACCCGGACCTATGAATGTGATGTTGCGGATAATAATGTTGCTTGAGCGTTTGATAAATAGAATGCCTGAGTTGTTAGCATCGGTTACATTGCTTGTCAGTGTAACACCGGGCAAGGCAAGAAGTGTGATGTTTTTCAGGTCTTGACCTGTTACCATCGAAGTAAAGGTGAGGCTCTTTGTGATTATTATCACCCTGTTTGAACCTTTAAGTGCATTTTTCAAATCGGAAATGCTACTAACTAATGTTGGTGTGGCATTGCCACCACCTGTTGCACTCTTTCCATACCCAAAGGCAGAAGAGTAGCAATAAGGAACCTCTGCTGCAAAAGTTGTGAATAGGCAAAGAAATGCAGCTAAAAGAAGTATTGTTCGTCTCATAAATGATTTATTTTTTTCACGTTTTTATCAGTTTTGCAAAATTAGCTAAAATAAATAAGAAATAATGCAAAAAAATGATACTTTTTGTGTAAAAACTTCGTGTTGGACAGTGAATATTGATTACTTCGTGTTTTTACTTCGTGCTGATTAGTGAATGTTTGTTACTTTGTGTTTTTACTTCGTGTTGATTACTTTGTGTTAGTTACTTTGTGTTGGCGACAAAAAAAGAAGTGAGATCTCTTACATCTCACTTCTTGCTTCTTGCAGCGAAGCGGTCTAATCACTTGTTTCTTGCAGCGAAGCGGTCTAATCTCTCACCTCTTTCTTCTGCTTTGGTGTTTGCGTTTGGTGAATGAAGAATATGCAACAAAAGCTAACAGAATGAGTATCACTACTACAATAACAACCACTATTGTTATGTTAAGGTTGTCTCCTTTCACGTTTGTCCACATGTCGAGCATTGCTTCTGTTTGGTCTGCTGCATCGTGCATCAAAGCACTGCGTTCAATAATCGACAAGTCAGGATACATAACCGGATTGATTTGTATTGAATGAGGATCAATAGTACTATCGCTCTCAAAGAAATAGCTTAAATCTATAGGTTCGCATGTGCTATCAATCATTTCTTCAATAACTTCTTGTGTTCCAATGGCTGAAACATAACCTATCTCATCCATGTTTAAAAGTGCATTTTCTGATGAGCACATGAAGTTAATCCAGTAGCTTGCCGCTTTGGTGTTTTTAGCGTAAATAGGAATGCACCAGCCGTCAAACCATACGTTTGTGCCTTCTTTTGGGACGATATAGTCAAGTTCTACGCCTGATTCGGATGCTTCGTCAATAGCCCACTGAGCGTCGCCACTCCAGCTTAGGTTCATCCATGCCTTGCCTTGTGTCATTTTTTCTTTGCCAAAGTCAACTTCCCAACCTGCAATGTTATCTTTTGCGTCTAAAAGTACGTTTTCAACGGCTTTTATGCGCTCCGGTGTGATGTTTTCGACGAGATCTTGGCGTGTTACTTTACCGGCTATGATGTCGTCATAATAAGCGTAAAGAACAATGACGCTATATACGTCGCGGAAAGCGTCTTTCATGTATATATGACCTTGAAATTTTGGGTCTTTAATGCAACCCCAACTTTGCAGGTCTTCTGCACTTACATATTTTGGATTGAATAGAAAACCTGTTGTCCCCCACATGTAGCCAACGGTATAGTCGCTTACTTTAGTCTCGGTATCAGGAGCCATCTTTTGGAATTGCTCAACAACAAAGGGTGATACATTGCCAAGATAGTTGGGCGTTTTGCCAAAATTGGTGTCTATTTTCTGTAATAGATTGTTCTTGAGCATTCGCTCAATGATGTATTCAGAAGGGCATATAACATCATAATCCTCATGCCCAACTTCAATTTTTGTCAGCATGTTCTCGTTGATGTCGAAAGTGTTGTAAATGATTTCAACATCTTCGCCTGTTTGTTCTTTGTACCACTTAGGGAATGAGTCAAGTACATCCGGGCTGATGTAGTCTGCCCAGTTATAAACTTTGAGAGTGTGCGCGCGATCGGCAGCAAAACTCATCAAGCTTACGCAAATCATGGCTAATGCCAAAAACAGATTTTTTTTCATTTTTTTTAGTTATTGAGTGAATTATTTGTTTGTTTTTTTGCTCGCACGGATGTTGATTATAACAAGCATAATCAGTATGACGAGAAAGATTAGTGAGAACAAAGGGCGTAACTCAGGTGTAAGTCCTCCTCGTCTTGCGTCGGCATAAATAAATGTTGACAAAGTCTCGATTCCACCGCTACCTTTGGTGAAATATGTTACTCCAAAGTCGTCAATTGAAAGTGTTATTGAGAGTATAAATCCGGATATCATTCCGGGCAAGAGTTCCGGTATGAGTACCTTACGAAGAGCTTGGAATGGTGTTGCTCCAAGGTCAAGCGCCGCTTCATAAATGTTTGGATTCATTTTTGTCAGTCGAGGCATAACGGAAAGGACTACGTATGGAGTGCAGAAAACGATATGTGCAATAATTATTGTTGCCATACCTTGTGTAACGCCGAGTGCAACAAAAAGAAAAAACAATGACACACCTGTGATAATGTCGGGATTAATCATAGGTATGTTGTTGGTGAAGAGCAGTATGTTGCGTTCGCGCTGTCTCATGTTGTATATACCTATTGCGGCAAGTGTGCCCAGCAGTGTGGCAAAAAATGCGGCAATAAGAGCAATTATTATGGTGTTGATAATTGCGCTATTAAGTCCTATTCCTGAATTACCTGAAAAGAGGTTTTTGTACAAATCAATAGAAAAACCTGTCCAGTTACCTAATACTTTACTTTTGGTGAATGAGAATACTATAATCATCACTATTGGTGTATATAGGACGGCAATGAGTATCCAGAGATATGTTTTTGCAATGATATGTTTTGTTTTCATAGCAGACCTCCTTCCCTTGATTCTGAATTGTCGTTGTTGCCAATAAGGCTTGTGATACCGATGATTACGAGCATTATGAGCGATAAGGCAGCTCCATAATTGAGCATTGTGCCGCTGTTTATGCTTTCCTGAATTGTTGTACCAAACAAGTGTATGTTGTTCTCTGTGAGTATCTCGCTTATTGCAAATGTGCTGACTGTGGGCATAAACACCATAACAATGCCGCTGTATATACCGGGCATTGAGAGTGGAAGTGTTACTTTTGTAAATACCTGCAATGGTGTTGCTCCAAGGTCGCGCGCTGCTTCTAAATAAGAATTGTCAAGCTTTTGTATTGTGTTGTATATGGGGTAAATCATGAATGGCAAGAAATCGTACACCATACCAAAAAGCAGGGCTCCTTCTCGCAGAGGCATACCTAACATTGAAAATAGTTCGGCTGTGGCAATAGTACGAAGCAAGAAATTAACCCACATCGGCAGAATGAAAAGAATAGCCATCACTTTGGGAGTGTTGAATTCTGCACTTGCCATGATATATGCAGCCGGATAACCGAGCAGAATACATATCAGGGTGGTTATGATTGCTATACCTATTGAGTAAATAAAGCGGTTGAGGTCGGTGTTGGTGGTGAAAAATTTTGTAAAGTTGTGGACTGTAAATGTTCCGCTTGCATCATGGAAGGCATAGAACACAATCATTATCAGTGGCAAAACAACAAAAAGCACAAGAAAAAGTGCGTATGGCGCTGCCCATGACCGCCGATTGTTGAATATGTTAGTTAATTTAGCCATTTTGCACGATGTTTTAAGATTGCCGTTTCTCAATATGTATAGACTCCTTCGGAATCAGTATTCCGACGCGGTCACCATCATCCCAGACATCGGTGGTATAAACATAAATGTCGTGTCCTTCATCTGTTCTTATAGTTAGAGCATAGTGGTTGCCTTTGAAAAGGATATAATGGACTTCACCGGAAAGAACGCCATCCTCTTCGTGGTCTTGAAGATCTATTTCTTTGAAAGGCACTTTTACGTTCACTATATCTCCAGCCTCAAATTGAGCTATATCATCAGGATTAATCTCCCATTCTGCATCAAGGAAACGTACTTTACCATTTTTTAGTACTTCGCCTTCAAAATTGTTAAAGATATATCGCTCTTTACGCATGATTTGGATATCTTCAGGTTTGACAAGCATTCCAACACTGGTTCCTGGTTTGAATTCGTGGTAGTCTTGTACTAAAAATTCGTAGTTGTTGTCGGTGAGAACGGTCATTTCGTAATGTACACCTTTGAATATGCTACTTTGCACAGTGCCATACCATTTGGTGAAATTTCCTTTTGGAACGCGGTCGTCGGGGTCATAGTCGGCTTGTTGTTTTGCAATTGATGTCTTCGTGTTTTCCCAAATATAAATATCTTCAGGTCGAATAACCACATCAACAGGTGCGTTTTCTCCAAATCCCTCATCAACACAATCAAATTCTGCATCGCAAAAAGCAACACGTCGGTCGCGTATCATTGTGGCACTGAGTATGTTGCTTTCACCGATGAAATCGGCAACAAAGCAGTTTTGGGGTTCGTTATATATGTCTGTCGGTGTGCCGATTTGCTGTATGCGTCCTTCATTCATAACCACCACTCGGTCTGATAGTGTCAGAGCTTCTTCTTGGTCGTGAGTTACGTAGAGGAATGTGATGCCGAGTTTCTTGTGCATCTCTTTGAGCTCAAGTTGCATGTCTTTGCGCATTTTGAGGTCAAGAGCAGCAAGGGGTTCATCAAGTAGGAGCACCTCCGGTTCGTTTATGATTGCTCGAGCAATGGCAACACGTTGCTGCTGACCACCTGACAAAGAGTCAACATTGCGAAATTCATAATCTGATAGTCCAACAGTTTTGAGAGCCGCTTTGACCTTTTGCTCAATAATGTTTTTGTCTATTTTTTTGAGTTTAAGACCAAAAGCAACATTGTCGAAAACATTGAGGTGTGGGAATAGAGCATATTTTTGGAATACTGTGTTGACAGGGCGTTTGTTGGGGGGCATTTCGGTTACATCCATGCCGTTGAGCAAAATGTCTCCGCTTGTAGCCACTTGGAAACCGGCAATACAACGCAGCAGTGTTGTCTTACCACAACCTGATGGTCCTAAAATAGTAACAAACTCGCCTTTCTCTATCGAAAGACTTACATCATTCAAAGCAAATTTGCCATCTTCAAATTGCTTTGAGACATGTTTTACTTCAATTATTTTCATTACAAATTAAATAAAATGACGACATCCGCTCGTCTAATAGCTTCACGTTGCACCCCGGTTAGTCTTTCGACTAATGAAATACGGACTATAAAACTGTTAGACGATCAAATGTCGTCTCTTTTATAATTGACTTATGCTCGTTGTTGCCAACGCGCTTAGTCTTTCATTATTGTAGTGGTCCCACTTGGGCTTGAACCAAGGACCCCCTGATTATGAGTCAGATGCTCTAACCAACTGAGCTATGGGACCAAATTTACCCATTTGGCAAATTTTCGGATTGCAAAATTACAACTTTTTTTTATATTAACCAAATTTTATGTTAAAAAAATGAGAATAGAGGTAAGAAGTTAGACCGGCTTAGCCTGTGAGAAGTAAGAATAGATGTAAGACATTAGACCGGCTTCGCCTGTTAGAAGTCAGAGATCTCTCACTTCTCACTTCTCACTTCTTTTCTTATATCCCTTGTAACTTTTCTTTTTCTTCTTTTCTTCTTTTCCTATCACATACTCTGGTCCCGGCTCAAATCCTTGGGGTAAAGGAAGTTTTTCAATGTCTTTTTCAAGAAATTTTTCAATGCGTTGGAAGAATATCTGTTCGTCTGGTCCAATAAGTGTGATAGCTTCACCGGAATTGGCTGCGCGTGCTGTTCTGCCTATGCGATGAACATAGTCTTCGGCATCGCGTGGCACATTGTAATTAATCACAAGCGGAATGTCATCTATGTCTATCCCGCGTGAAACAATGTCGGTGGCAACGAGAATATCTACTCTTCCGTTCCTAAATTCGTGCATGACATGGTCACGTGCTGATTGTTCCAAATCTGAATGCATCTCGTCTGCGCGAAGACCTAATTTCCGAAGTGAGCGTGTTATGTCATGAACGGCGTTTTTCTTGCCCACAAAGAGGATTACCTTACTCAGTGTTTTGTCTTGAAAGATATGCTCTATGAGTTTGATTTTTTGTGGTTCATAGCAGATATATGCCATTTGGTGGATGGTTTCAGGTGGGCGAGATATAGCTATTCTAACTTCTTTTGGCGCGTGCATGATTTGTTTTGCCATTGTGCGTATTTTGGGTGGCATAGTGGCAGAAAACATTATTGTTTGGCGTGATTTAGGGAGTTTATTGACGATTTTCATTATGTCGTCGTAGAATCCCATATCAAGCATGCGATCGGCTTCGTCAAGGATGAAGTATTTGATGTGTGAAAAATCAATATTATACACTTTCATGTGTGAGAGGAGTCGTCCGGGTGTGGCAATAACAATGTCGGCTCCATGTGTAAGTCCTTTTTTCTGAATGTCCCATGCATTGCCATCATTACCACCATAGACAGCTACTGATGAAAACGGAGCAAAATAACTGAAGCCTTGCATTTGCTGGTCAATTTGTTGGGCAAGTTCGCGCGTAGGAGCCATGATTATGGCATTGAGATGATCGGCACTATGAGAATCATTGAGCAGATTGTTGAGAAGCGGGAGAATATAAGCTGCCGTTTTCCCCGTTCCTGTTTGTGCACAAGAAATAACATCATGACCGTCCATTATGATCGGCATAGTCTGCTCTTGAACGGGTGTCATCTCGACAAAGTTCATTGCGTCAAGAGCGTCAAGGATTTCATCTTCAAATGGTAGTTCGTCAAAATACATTTAATTGCAAGTTAAAAAAGTGTTGCAAAATTAATGTTTTTTTGCTATATACGCAAATTGCTACCACATTTGTGTACAATGTGAGCAAAAAGCCTACTTTTGAACAATTCTTGCCGAATATATGGAATCAATAGTATGAATTTTCGTATCAAAAAAGTTTATACCTTCACTGCTTTTCAAAAGTCGATAAAGTGGCTGTGTCGTCCATTCGGCAGGAACATCGTTCAAATACATATCTTCACCCGTGTCATTAATAATATATTGATTGATATTGTAATACCATTTTTTAATTCTTGTTTGACTTCCTGTTTTGCCAAATAATTCATCGGATGAAGCCAATTTTTTAAGATACATCAAATATTTATCTTCAAATTCCGGGATTGATAAAATTTTTGCCACAAGTTGTCTATCATCTGTTCTCTCACCCCAGTGAAGTGGGTCTTGCTTACCTGTGTCAATGATGCAACCCGTTCCTAAACACTGGTCGTAGTCATACGGGATATAATAGAATTTGCCTTGTGAGTCAAAGTAGAAATAGAAATTGTTTCCCCAAATCCAATAGTCGTCCCACATGCCAACTGTTACACTTACTGCCAGTTGGCGCAAATACAAATCAATGTCAATATGTTCTTCAAGCCATTTTTTGAGTTCCCCCGAACCATAAGGAAGCTCACTCATTTTCCTCATGAAATTAGCCAACTGTGTTTTCGCTTTTTCTAAATGCTTTTTATTCGTTTTCAAATTGTAAGTAAATGTAGACCAATCGTCAGCCACTCCCATCCGATTTTCATCTGGATTAAATAAATCTGCTTGACCTTGCAGACTATATCCTGCCTTCCATAGATTGCCGTCGACATCGGGGAAATGACCTTGTTTATATCGTTCTTGCAGATAACTTTCATTCACGCCCTCCAACATTACGTACACGCCAAAATATGCAGGTTGAGCGTCGCCCTCCACATGAATATAAAGTCTGCAATAACAAGCGCGAGGAGCAGACCATACATCGAAGCGCTTAAATAAATCGTAGGCATAGATCTCGCGACAATAGGCAGGGTCGCCATTAAACCATTTCAGTACGATATGATCACTTCCCCAAAGAGGCTTTCCCGTATAATACTTAACAAAATTTATTCCAAAATGGGCATGATGCCACTGTGGATTTATAGAGTCATGCATCATACCATTTGAACCTTCGGGGCGGATACGAGACGTATTGCCACGAGGACGTAAGCCTATATCATTTCTGTAAAAGATATTGCCATCCCCTTTTTCCATAGTAAATGAAGCATGAACATGTTGACGATTATTGGCGTTTTCATCGAAATTTTGCAGGTAATGATTCCAGTTTGCCTTTGTAATAGAAATTGTGATAATTGGTAAATCATTTATGTCGAACATATAATCAGGCATACTGACCGTATCATCAGCATGAGTACTCTTAGGAATGGTAATGATTGGCAGATCGGATGTCAATTCTTTTTTGCATGACCATAACGCACAAAGTCCAAGGAATATGCTACAAAACAATAATTTTTTCTTCATCAGTTATATAAAGTATCTATTGGTTATTTAGTCAATTTTGTCAAGAGATTAAAGGGTATTGTTCTAACAACCATTTTGTTTTTTTATATCTATTGTTTAATTCCAAATTAAAAATACAACAATGCTATGGGTTGTAATGGTAAAAAAAACAAGCAGAAAGAGGATGAAAAGTCTCACTCCCTTTTTTCCATGATAAAAAATGCTAGATCTTTGCACTCTCGTCCAAAATTAGCATCAATAGACAAAGATAATATTAAAAAATAAAATATATCCGAAAAAACTGTGGAAAGTTTGGTTTCTTAACTCGCTGGTTTTTATATACTAAGCGATTTTGGTTGTGGATTTTTTACTGTGGATGGGTGTGGATGCTTTAATTTATTGCTATTTCTATAATTTTTTTGCGCAAATTAGTACTTGTGGTGTTAAGTTTTTTTGCAACATTGTGTTTGTAGTTCCTAATTCCGCTTTCAGAATAGAAAAGCAGTTTTGCAATTTGTTTGCTATTGAATTTGTCAATAAGCACTAAGATGCATAGCCGTATGTCTTTTTCGTTAAGACCTTTTTCGTCTAATTTTTTTTCCAGCATATTAAATTCATTATTAACAATATAACAAACTTGTTGATAATCTGCCCATCCAAAAAAACTCTTGAAATCGTCTATTTGCCTTATTTGTTTGCATTTCTTTTCTATATCTTTTGCGGTGAGATTATTGCTTTCTGACCGTTTTGAATTTGGATATTTACATATTTTTTTGATAAAAATATAGACAGTTAGTGCTATTATTGAAAATATAATGAGCCATTTAACCCATAAAAAAACTTTTTTGCTGTCTAAATGCTCTTTAAGTATTTGTGTTGCAATCAAATGTTGTTCTTTTAGAGGTCCGTATTTTTTGTGCCTGATGTCCTCTCGCTGTGATGTTAGTTGCAATAACCGTTGGGCTGAGAGAGTAGAGTCATTGTGGGTTAAGATATATAATGCGTTAATTTTGTCGTTGTCTCTATTTTCGTATTCCATAATTTGATTGGCATAATGCATAGCAGAGTCATTATTCTCCAAGAAAGCAAAGGCTTGCGCTTTGAGCATGACTGCACTTGGTCCGCAATCGTTATGTTTTTGAAGTAGATTGACGTAATATATAGTTGAGTCGTATTGTTGGATTAAAAGGTTGTATCTGGCCCTTGTCTCTAATGTTCGAATGACTACCGCTGTGTCCTTACATTCGTTTTGAATCATTTGCAGAAAATGGTTCATTTTTTCTCCGTTTCGTAATTCGGCAAGTTCATACGCCATGCTGTTGAGGGCATAGTAGTAGGCAGTAGAGTCGTTTTTAGCATGAAAAAAATCGGCAGCTTTTTTATACATATCGAAGGCGAGCTGATTTTGTCCGGCGATATGACTTATTGTCCCCATATTGTTGTATGCACGAGCAATAATAGTGTTGTCGGTTGTTGATGATTCTATTGTTTTGATGAAGTGTTTCATCGCCTCAGCCGGATTATTGTGCTCACGTAGTACTCTTCCATAATAATAGTGAGCTTTAGCATAATCAGCGGGGTAGATATTGCGATAGATGATATTGTTTAGAACGTGTGTCGCTTGGGCAATTTGAGCGCTATCATCGTAAGTTACACTTTCGTTTTTGAGGCTGTCCGCTTGGCGTAAAACATGTTGTGCATCATGTAGTTTGGCGCATGAGCATAAATAAATTGACAATAATATGTATAGTGCTTTTTTGAACATTAATTTTACCTGATTACAATTTTTTGCGATGCAATTTTATTTTTGTTTTGATATATCCCAATAATATATGTCCCTAATGGTAAAGAGCTTGTATCAATCCATGTGATTTGATTGTGCGATATTTGATTATAGACATTGTTGCCATAAATGTCAACTATGTTTATTTCTGCCGGTGTTATGTTATTTAATAGTTCAATTGCAATAAATTCCAAGTCAGGTCGATAATTTATCACAGCTTGTTCTGCTGATTTCTCATCTTTAATGGTAAATATACCCTCATACGTATATTCACCGGCAAAAATGCAAATAAAGTAAGCACCTGCATTAGGAATATTTATTGTACATGAATCCGTAAAGCTTTTGTTAATGGATGATCCTGTTGAACTTACTATAGAGACATAGTTTTGTGTTTGATTATTTGATACGACAAAGACAGTTTTGTTAAGAACAAAAGCATGAATATCATTTGGCTGTGGCGGTGTTGTGGTGGTGTGATCAGGGTTGTCAGACATACTTACGGTATCTGATGAATCAAAGTTCGTATTTAATGTCTTAGTTAATGTGATTTCTATGGCTTGTTCTGCAGCACTATTATGTGTGCACAATAATAACACACATAATAGTATGCTTTTGATAATTAATGTCCTATGATTAAATGTTGTCATGTTTATAATTTATTTTTTAGATATGAATTAATTTAGTTTGAACTTTTTAGTTGCATTTTTATACTAATTCAATCTACGGGGCCAACAATTTGATATACATTACCCTCGGAATCAATCACAATATATTGACGTACGATTGTGTATGCATTATATACTAATGAATGCATATATAGTTCAATCGATGTATATATTAACTTTTCATTTGGTGAGTTTTTAACTAATCTTTCAATTTTACGAAGTTCCCACTTTGTCGCATCGTAATTGGCACCTTTTTTTTCTTCATCAACATCTCTGTTTACCAATGCATCTAATTCCGGTTTCATGTTGTTAAAAGCTTCCTCAAATGTTCGTCCTGCGTTTTTCTGAAATACGATGCAGTCGTATTGATCTATCGATTTTCCTAACTCATTGAACGATTGGAGCATATAGCACTCGCTGCTATCTATTTCTGTCTCCCTATCTTTCTCGATAGGTGTAGGTGTCGTGCGATTTTCATTGATAACATTTTGTTTCTCGCAAGCGATAAAAAGCCATAGCATTGTTATGAATAAAATACTCTTTTTCATGATTCTCAAAATTTAGTAAATTTATTAATAATTTTATTTTCATCAATTTGTGTAACGAGTAGATAAACACCATTAGACAAATTTCCTATATTAGCAGCGAAAGTATATTTACCGTTTGATAAAAATTTATCCGAAAAGATAATCTTGTGCTATCTTTCTGCTCTATAATTTGTTCAAAATCTATCTCAATAGGTATTGCAAATTTTGTTGTTGTACATTCTTTAATTTTCATGACCCATTCTTTATTTTGAAAACTCTGGTCATTATCAATTATTGAGAATAGATATTGAGAATATAGAGGAAATGAAATACAAATAATAAAAGATATTAAAAATGGCTTCTTCATAATTTAATATTTTTTTTCAGCAAAGTTAGGCAAATAAATTAAAAATTCCAAAAAATAAGTGTGGATATTTGTTGTGTAACCATATCTGAATATCAGCGAGTTATGAAAATGAGGTGTGGATATTTTCATTTGCCGCTATTTTTGAGCTTTAATTTTTGCTTATTTTGGCGTATTTTTACCATCAAAAATGTCTAATCTTTATGATCCAAAATGTAAATTCTCAT
>JAFXPY010000048.1 GCA_017527495.1 Paludibacteraceae bacterium | reverse complement strand
CATTGATTTCCCGTTAGGGAATTTCTATGGCGAACAAAACGAATTTAAAAGATATTCCCTAACGGGAAATAACGCTGATTATCAATATAAGTACTATTAAAAGGAAACCCCTATGGGGTATAAACTTAATAAAAGTGCTACCGACCATTAGTGGGAAACTTTAGTAAATAACTAAACTTTCCAACTTACTAAAATTACGGTGATAGCCGTTGAATAATAATAGATATATTCAAGATTACAAACACAACAACCAAGTAGTGGTTGACATTGTCAAATATTCAAAATTATTGCATAGTATTTTAATATGCAACCGTTAACGCCATAATTATGACATGTAGAAAACTATAACCAAATAACATTTAATGTGTGTTTAAACGCTATTTAATCAACATTTTTTATGCCATAAAGAATTATACACACTTAGAACTTTTGTCCTTGGTACTTAGTCCTTAGTACTTGAATATATTTCTGAATAGTCGATATATCCATTCACTACGGCATACATCGTTAGGGCGGGGACGGATTTTATTCCCAATTTTTCAGTGATATGAGCGCGATGAGTAATCACAGTATTCAATCCGATATTAAGTTGGTCGGCTATTTCCTTATTGATCATTCCTTTTGCCACAAGGCGCAAAACATCTATTTCGCGCTTTGACAGCAGTGATGTGGTGTCAATATGTGCATTATTGGCTGCACGCATTTCAACTATCTGCTTGCAAAGTTCATGTTCGTCGGTATTCATATCAAGCTGATAGAAACGACTTTGTGCCGGGGGTAACAAATTGTGATAACAAAGTGAAATGGTTATCTGCGGCATTGATGCAAAAAAATCGGCATGATATTGCAAAATATCTTGATTGACAAAGAAATGTACGAAATATGGTCGCTCGCGCGATGGCAAAGATACGATTTGTTGAAACTGTTCGAATGAGTTATAAGCCACAATATCAACCACGGGGAACAACGATTGAAGAATAGTCTCCAACCCCACTCTTGCCACATATCGTGGCTCTACTATGGCTATCGTGCTACGCATAAATTAATCTATAAATCTTTAACCAATCGGACATACCCACCATTGCAACGGAGAGAAGTAGAAGGCATCAAAATACCTCCAAAAGAACCTGCATAAGCGGGTGCAAAATTATGCCGCTGTTTAACCCCATCGGCCGTAGAGGTATGGTATGTCTCATTATTTATATAGGGGGACAAGTGTGGCAAAACGACGGCACCTGCCGACATCAAGATCTGCACATCTTCAACTGTCAATTCATTCATATAAGATTCTCCGGCAGTGTATGTCACTCCTTCGGGCTTTTTCCATTTTGACGGAAAAATAATCTTACATGTATCTCCATCCACTACGGCATTTATTTTCAGAGCTGCATAATTGTTTCTTTTCGACAAAATATATTCCCATTCGTCTTTTGTGAGCAAGCGCCATGTACCTGCCGTATCTGTCCCGATTTGGTTATATTGTCCCCAATCGTAATAAGCACTTGTGCCGACTAAATTCTCATCTTCCATATTGGTTGATGGTCCGTAACCATAAGTGTTGTAGCTCTCACTGACATTTGTCGTTCTTTTCGACCATGGCTCGTAATTAACAGCATAAGGGTCGTTTGCGGTATTGTCGTAGCCGCTTGTTCCCCACCCGAAGAAATCAATCCAGCCATCATAATTGGCTGAGGCAGAATCATTATTGCACTTCACTCCGTTATAATACACATTGCCTCTCTTAGCATTTCCAACATAATCTAACTGATTTTCAGCAAAACGCCAAGTACCCTTTTTTGTTTTTCCATCAACACATTTATGGGTTCCGTGAGCTGCATTAAACTGCAAATTACCTTTTGAAAAACGCACTCTTCGTTGCGGTCCGATAACAAAATATCTTGTCAGTGTGTCATTAAACTCCTCGCTTCCTAATTCCTTGCATTGCATCACCGGAATTTTATCCTTCATACTTGTCGGGTAAATAACTTTTACGGGATTTGGATTGATAGCTGCAATCTGCTCTTTTGTTAGAGCCGTGTCATTGTAGGATAGTATCAGGCTACCTCCTCCATCGACATAGGCTGATTTACTGAATACACCGTAGAAAATTGTTGTATCTATTGTTCCTTGACTGCTCGACACATTTATTGTAGCCGAATAAGAATTGGCATTAGTAAGAATTATTGTTTGTGCCGTCAGTTTGGAATCATGCGTCCAGCCGACAAAACTACTTCCCTCGTCAGCTACTGCCCAAAGTTTCACTTTGACTTCAGCACCTGAATTTGCAGAACTATCAAGTCTTTGAGTCTCCACTCCATGATTAGATGCCGCACCATTGCTTACATATACACTCCCAAAGCCAGTTGTGTTTTGCGCAATTTCAACTTTGGTCACAGAATAATACAGTTTTGAGTTTCCGCCACCATATAGCATTGTCGAACAGCAAAGATAACAAAACAAAAACGCAATCGATTTTTTTATCATTTTTCCAATTAGTATTTTAGTGGTACAAAATTACTATTTTTTTGCAAATCATACAATTTTTTCACAATCAAACTTTTATTTCTAAAAAAAATGCACTAACTTTGCGCTTTGTTTTTGCATGTTATGCATATAGCTGTTGCAGGAAATATTGGAGCAGGAAAGACAACACTCACCAGAATGTTGTGCGAGCATTATGGCTGGCAACCACGCTTCGAACCCGTCATTGATAATCCCTATCTCGAAGACTACTACAAAGACATTGCTCGCTGGTCATTCTGTTTAGAAACCTATTTCCTTAAACAGCGTTTCAAAGATGTTCTCGAAATAAACAATCTCACTCATTTCAAAACACTTGTTCAAGACCGCACCATTTACGAGGGAGTACATGTCTTTGTTCGCTACAATTACGAGCACGGCAACCTCTCTGAACGCGATTATCAAACATATATGGACCTTTTCGACTTGATGACCTCACTGACGCGCACACCCGATCTGATGATTTATCTTCGCAAGTCACTTCCTCAACTGATCAAACAAATTCAGCTTCGTGGTCGGACATACGAGCAAACCATGCAGCTTGACTATCTGCAAGGACTCAACGAAATTTACGACGACTTTATTTTCAATCGATACACAGGCAAAGTTCTAACCATAGAATCTGACCAACTCGATTTTGAACATAACAACCACGACTTTAATTTTATCACAGATAAGATTAACGCCGAACTATTTGGACTTTTTAGTTAATCAATTATTATGCATATAGCTATAGCCGGAAATATCGGAAGCGGAAAGACAACGCTTACCAATATGCTTGCCAAACACTATGGTTGGCAACCTCGTTTCGAACCCGTCGAATACAATCCTTACTTGGAAGATTTCTATGCCGACATGGCACGCTGGTCGTTCAACTTGCAAATCTATTTTTTGAACAAACGCTTCAAAGACGTGGTGGAAATAAGTCGCAGCAAAGAGACCATCATTCAAGACCGCACAATCTACGAAGATGCTCGCATTTTTGCACCTAACCTCTACGAACAAGGCAATATGTCGGAACGCGACTTTAAGAATTATTGCGACCTGTTCGACCTCATGATGTCGTTAGTCAAAATGCCTGACCTGCTTATCTATCTGCGTTCAAGCATACCTAATCTCGTGGGACAAATTCAGAAACGCGGACGCGAATACGAAGCCTCTATACGAATCGACTATCTGCAAGGTTTGAACGACAAATACGAAAAATGGATTGCCGAATACAAAGGCAAACTTCTCATCATCGATGCCGACAAAATAAAATTTGGCGACAACCCTCAAGATTTCAACTATATCACCGACCGCATAGATGCCGAGCTTTACGGCTTGTTCCCGTTTGAATCACAAAACAATGTGGGACGCGAAATAGTGTGAGAAAAAATCTGTCAATACTACTGCTTATGTTTGCGTTTGGCTTGGGCCAAGCGCAAACATTTCGTATTGTGTCGTACAATACCGAAAACCTATTTGACACTATCAATGACCCCCTAACTAATGACGACGATTTTACGCCGCATGGTTCAAAACAATGGACATCTTTCCGCTATTGGCACAAACTGCAACATATATCACAAATCATAGTCAATACTGGTGAATGGCAACAACCTGCTCTCGTGGCACTCATCGAAATCGAAAACGACACCTGCCTGCGCGACCTTTGCCAACGAAGTACTCTGCGCAAATTCAAATATAAATACTTACAACATGATTCGTCCGATCCTCGCGGGATAGATGTTGCACTTCTTTACGACCCAGAGCAGTTTCAACTCCTTGACAAACAATTCATACCTATCGACACACTGCGCACCAGAGAAATTCTTTACGCCAAAGGCTTAATATTCAAAATCGACACATTGCATACTATTGTATGCCATGCTCCGTCTCAACTCGGCGGACAAGATGCCAAAGATAGACGCACGATTGTCTTTCAAAGAATAAATCAACTGACCGATAGCATATTGCAAAAAGATTCGACTGCGCAGATAGTTCTTATGGGCGATTTCAACGATAGTCCGAGACATATCTCACCACACATCACCTCACTCACAAACCTAATGCTCCAATTCAACGATACAGAAGGTACTTATTGCTATCAAGAAAAATGGACCTGCCTCGACCAATTTCTTGTGTCAACACAACTCACCAATCGTACACAAGCAAGAATATTCAAAGCCGATTGGCTAATAAAAAATGATAAGCCCCGAAGGACTTATCAACACATTTTCTACGACCACGACGGCTATTCCGACCACCTGCCTATCGTTCTTGACATCAAGCAGTAAACGACGATTCATATTTGTCTACCGCAGCAGACATCAACACCCTGCCCTGCTCAATTATCTCCTCTGCCTTATCGAAAGCCATTGTGGGATAGGCATTCATCGGCATCTCAGCCAAGATGTCAGGACGGCACATCCGAAGCATCATGACCGTATTATTCTGTATCATCATATCTGTCATTCGCGAAAGCAATGAGGTGTAACTCAACTGAACCTTTCTGCCTTCTTCTTCTTTGCGCTCAATATACTTATTGATAAATTCAATTCCATCCATAAACTTAGGCAACTGAGGACGCTCATAACCCTCCGGCTCAAGCACATCCGGTGCACTGATGTTCATCGCTACAAGCAAATCACCATCTTTGCGGCGAACTCGATTTAACGGCAAAGCATTCAGCACACCGCCGTCTATCAAGAGCATACCATCTTTCTCTACCGGCTCAAAAAACATAGGTATGGAAATCGAAGCACGTATTGCATCAAACAAACTACCACTTTCCATCACAACTTCCTTATTATGAACCACATCAGAGGCAACCAAACTCAAAGGAATAGGCAAGTCTTCAATCTTACGATCAGGTACGAACTCTTTTATAGCCTCTATCACACGCTGACCTTTAACCAACGAATTTATAGACAACGACACATCAGTCAGCTCAAAAATACGCTTCCTGTCTATCGACAAAAACCACTCTCGAGCCTCCTCTAATTTGCCACAAGCATATATACCGGCTATCAACGAGCCCATCGAACAACCGGCAATAGATGTTATGTTGTATCCACGCTGCAACAAAACCTCTATAGCGCCAATATGAGCCAAACCGCGACTTCCACCTGAAGCCAACACCAAAGCAACATCTTTTTTTGTTTCCATAACACAAATTCTTCAATTACAAAAAAATGCACAAAAATCATACCAATATTTTTAACACTACTAAAGTTTCCCAATAATGTTCAGTAGAACTTTTATTTAGATTATACCCCATAGGGGTCCCCTTTTAATAGCATTAATACTGATAGTCAGCGTTATTTCCCGTTAGGGAATATCTTTTAAATTCATTTTTGCCATAGAAATTCCCTAACGGGAAATCCAATGGATAAATATAATCCGCTATTCTATTAAAAGAAAATCGCTACACGATAACATTTAACCATGTGGGAAACTTTTGTAACACTATTGTTTATAAGCATAAAAAAATGTAATTTTGTACGCGAATTAATACGAACTTTTTTATAATACGAATTTGATGAATGAAAGCGAATAATTAGTTTAATTTGATTAATTTGTGAACTTTTTTTTAGAAAACGAATTTGACGAATGAAAGCGAATAATTAGTTTAATTTGATTAATTTGTGAACCTTTTTTAGAAAACGAATTTGACGAATGAAAACGAATAATGCTTTATTTGCTCTATCTGCGGACAACTTTAGAAAACGAATTTGACGAAT
>JAFXPY010000047.1 GCA_017527495.1 Paludibacteraceae bacterium | reverse complement strand
GTTATTTCCCGTTAGGGAATATCTTTTAAATTAATTTTTCGCAATAGAAATTCCCTAACGGGAAATCAAGGGATAAATATAATCCGCTATTCTATTAAAAGAAAATCGCTACGCGATAACATTTAACCATGTGGGAAACTTTACTTATTTATTTATAGATTTAACTATTCATTTATTTCGTCCTGAGTTTGAGTTGGTTCACTACTCTTCTCTGTTTCTTCTTTTTCAGATTCAGACTGTGCTCGAAGTTGTTCGTTATCTTCTATGATTTGGTCTTGGCGACTTTTCCATGGGCGCGGACCAAGAATAGCCTCAACATCATCTGAGGTGATAACTTCGCGTTCAATCAAGAGTTCGGCTATTTTATGATGTCCTTCGGCATTGTCTTGCAAGATTTGCTTTGCACGAGCCATCTGCCCGGCAATGATAGCCTTCACATCAGCATCGATTGTTTCAGCTGTTTTCTCAGAAAAAGGTTTAGTGAAACCATATTGCGACTGACCACTTGAATCGTAGTAAGACACATTTGCCAAATTGTCTGACATACCGAAATAAGCCACCATGGCATAACTCTGTTTTGTTACACGCTCAAGGTCGTTCAATGCTCCCGTTGAGGTCTGATTGAGGAATAATTCCTCTGCGGCACGGCCGCCCAGTGTTGCACACATCTCGTCAAGCAGGTGCTCACGATTGGTCAACTGGCGCTCTTCAGGTAAGTACCATGCAGCTCCGAGAGCAACACCGCGAGGAACAATAGTTACTTTCACAAGCGGGTTGGCATAACGCAGCATCCATGATATTGTGGCATGTCCGGCTTCATGAAAAGCTATAGAGCGTTTTTCCTCATCGGTCATGATTTTGTTTTTGCGTTCCAAACCACCTATGATACGATCGACAGCATCCATGAAATCTTGTTTATCTACAGCCTTTTTATTTTTTCGGGCTGCAATCAAGGCTGCTTCGTTGCACACATTAGCGATGTCGGCGCCGGAAAAACCCGGCGTCTGTTTGGCAAGGAAATTAACGTCAACAGTGCTATCTAATTTCAAAGGACGAAGATGAACTAAAAAGATATCCTTACGCTCAGTCAGGTCAGGGAGTTCGACATGTATCTGACGGTCGAAACGTCCGGCACGGAGCAATGCACTATCGAGCACATCGGCACGGTTGGTGGCAGCAAGAATGATGACGCCAGAGTTGGTTCCGAAACCATCCATTTCGGTAAGCAACTGATTAAGTGTTGATTCGCGCTCGTCATTACCTCCAACAAGGCTATTCTTTCCACGAGCACGACCCACAGCATCTATCTCGTCAATAAAGATAATACATGGAGCTTTTTCTTTTGCTTGGCGGAAGAGGTCACGCACACGGCTTGCTCCTACGCCGACAAACATCTCAACAAAATCGCTACCCGACATGCTGAAGAACGGCACATCGGCTTCGCCTGCAACAGCTTTAGCCAGCAAAGTCTTACCTGTTCCCGGAGGACCCACAAGCAAAGCACCCTTAGGTATTTTTCCGCCTAAATCGGTGTATTTCTTAGGATTTTTCAAGAAGGCTACAATCTCCTCAACTTCCTGCTTTGCGCCTTCCAAACCGGCAACATCCTTGAAAGTTACACGATTATTTTTGTCGGATTTCTCGTACAATTTGGCTTGTGATTTGCCTACATTGAATATTCCTCCACCTACGCCACCGCCCACGCCGCGCGACATCCAGATAAAGAATAGTATGAATATGATGAACGGGAGCAAGTTGCCAATAACAAGCCAGAAATAATCTCTGTCTTTTTTGAATGATATATCTATCGGAGACTGCTTATTTTCTTTGCGAACAGCATTTGTCTCATCGAGTTTTTTCACAAACTCGTCAATGCTCGGTATGTCTGTCTGGACGTATGCTTCCTCGTCTTTCACTTGACTGCCGAAAATGACGACTTGCTCTTGTTGTACTACATGAGCCGTTACGCCATTTTTGTCGGTTATAGCCACTTTGTCTATAGCCCCTTGTTCAATGTATGTTACCAACTGACTATAAGACACATTGCGTCCCTTGCCCTCATCATCACCTGAGAACAAAATCGCGCCAATCAGAACCATCGTCAGGATGATGTAGAACCAGCTCAAACCTGAAAATCTCGGTTTGTTGTTTTGCTGCTGGTTGTCAGGTCGGTTATTGTTGTTTTGTTGATTGTCCATTTGAGTAGAAAAAAAAATTAATCTTCGTCTTTAATCTCTGTCAGTTTGGCATCTTCCCAAAGATGCTCTATATCATAGAAATCGCGTGCTTCGCGTTGGAAAATATGCACAAAAATCTGACCATAATCCATACACACCCAAAGAGCATTTTCGAGACCATCGGTGGCAAAAGGCTTAACTTTCAAATCAGTGCGAACAACATCTTCTATTTCGTCAGCAATAGCCGCAACCTGAGTATTGCTGTTGCCTTCGCATATCACAAAATACTCACATGGGGCAATTTCCAACTTGCGCAAATCAACCACAACAATGCGATGTCCCTTTTTGTTTTGTATTGCCTCTACAATCTTATCCACAATTTTCTTGTTACTTATTTCTTTCATATTTTTAATCTTTTAAGTTCTATTTTTGTTTACTACAATAATTATTCCATTTTATTAACATGCCAAAATGACATATTTCTTTGCAAAGATACAAAAAATATTCCGATTTAACAAAAATTCAACATACAAACTACTTTTATGAAGAAAAAAAATAGGCATGCCGCGGTATATTTATCACACCTTAGATTAAATACAGATGTCAGGCAGATATTTTTTTCACCTACCACAGAATCGGGAAAAATAGAGAATACAGACATCCACAAACACCTATTAATCTAACTGAAGTTTCCCACTTGGTTAATATTGCAGGAATATATCTTTTTTCTTTATATTATAGATTATCGCGTAGCGATTTTCTTTTAATAGGGTAGCCGATTATATTTATCCATTGATTTCCCGTTAGGGAATTTCTATGTCGAAAAATGAATTTAAAAG
>JAFXPY010000046.1 GCA_017527495.1 Paludibacteraceae bacterium | reverse complement strand
TGACGAATAGAACAATTAGTTTAATTCGATTAATTAGTGAACCTTTTTTGGAAAACAAATCTGACGAATAGAACAATTAGTTTAATTCGATTAATTAGTGAACCTTTTTTGGAAAACAAATCTGACGAATAGAACAATTAGTTTAATTCGATTAATTAGTGAACTTTTTTTTAGAATACGAATTTGACGAATTGAAAGCAAATAATTAGTTTAATTTGATTAATTTGTGAACTTTTTTTTAGAAAACGAATTTGACGAATTGAAAGCGAATAATTAGTTTAATTTGATTAATTTGTGAACTTTTTTTAGAATACGAATTTAACGAATGAAAGCGAAATAATTAGTTTAATTTGATTAATTTGTGAACCTTTTTTAGAAAACAAATTTGACGAATGAAAGCGAATAACTCACCTCACTTTTTTAGAATACGAACTAAAACGAATAGGACTATAATTTTAGGATACTATATATGCGTTTGTGTACAAAAAAATATAAGCTAAAATTAACAAAAAGTACTATTTTTACCAAATCCGCCAAGCAACAAAATAGCTACTTATCTCGTAGGTAGTAGCTTAGTAAAAAATTGTCAAAAAGTATAAAAAAAATATATAATCCTAAAACAAAATGTAAAAAGTGAATTAAAACAAATTCTCCAAATTGGTCAAATTCTCGGCACACATGCCGAGACAAACAAAAAAACTCAGCAAAAAAACAATGAAACACCTTGCAATAATGGCAACATTTCTCTTATTTTTCAGCGGAACACTATTCGCAAAACACAGCTACACCAAACGCGAAGTAATGATACCTATGCGCGATGGCGTCAAACTATACACCGCAATATATACGCCCAAACATACAGTTCAAGCTCCTATCGTCTTACTTCGCACGCCATACGGCTGCAAACCATACGGGCAAGAAATTCCAGACCAATTCAACAAAGACTATTGGAAGGAATATCTGCGCAAGGGATACATAATCGTGTTTCAAGATGTCCGCGGTCGCTACCAGTCTGAAGGCACATTCATACACCTTAACCCACAAGAAGCACAGGATAGTTACGACACTGCCGAATGGCTCACTCACAACATACCACAAAGCAACGGCAACATAGGTGTTGTGGGTTGCAGTTATGGAGGCTTTTACGCCTTTATGGCAGGCACATCTGGTCATAAGGCAATAAAAATTGTGTCGCCACAAGCTCCCGTTACCGACTGGTGGCAAGGTGATGATATGCATCACAATGGTGCTTTCTGCCCTACTGCAGGCGGTTTCCTCGACTATATGCAATACGGAGAAAGCGAGGATGACCAATCAGCTACTGAACCCATCAACCAAACACAATACGGCGAATATCTTGCCTACGGAACAATAGCCAAACTGACCGAACACCTCAACGAGAAACGGCCTAATGACTTTTGGAACGAGATGGTCAGCCACCCTAACTATGATGAATGGTGGCAACAACGCGACACAAGACGCTACATACCGCAACTCTCAGTACAGGCAGTACTCGTTACGGGCGGAACATTCGACGGCGAAGACTATTACGGAACTATCGAGCTATATAATGCCATCCGACAACAACGCACCGACATTGATTGCCGACTTGTCATCGGGCCCTGGACACATGGCGGATGGCGAAAATACACTCGCAAATTAGGTGCATGGAAATTCAGCTGCATAGGTTCACCGGCAAAAGACTACATACGAACAGTGGAAATTCCTATGATGGAACAATATCTTAGAGACGGCAAAGCGACAGAACAAACCGACCACTTTTTCATCACCGGTTCTAACCTGTGGACGACACACCCAATGCACCGACCGACTCTGCAACTCTATCTGCATGCAGACAATACTCTCTCACCGCTACTGCCAAAATACGGAGAGACAACATATATCTCAGACCCAGCCAACCCCGTCCCATCAAACGAGGCACGAAACGACTCTAAGGATTATATGTATGCAGACCAAAGTTTTCTTAGAGACAGAAACGATGTCGTCAGTTTTACAACCACACCTTTTGCCTCTGATTTCACACTACGAGGAGAAGCTATTGCACATCTTGCAATCAAAATCAATACCGAAGATGCCGACTTTTTTGTAAAAATAATCGATGTCAGCCCCAAAGGCGAACAACTCATGGTACGCTCTGAAATGCTCAGAGCGAGATATCGCAACGGAAACACAGCAATACCGATTCCGCTTGACACTACACAAATCAACGAATTTGACATCCGACTCCTTCCATTCAACCACACTTTCAAACGCGGACACCGACTCATGGTGCAGATACAAAGTAGTGCTTTCCCTCTCTTCGACCGCAACCCACAGTCGTTTGTAGATATCTACACTTGCCAACCAAGTGACTTCAAAACAAGCACAATAGCCTTACAGCATACCGAGAAACACAATTGCTATATTCTCTTACCACATTAACGAGAGAAAGTATTTTTTAGAAGAACCCCATAAATGTATGCAAGACAAACTCTGGAACAGAAATTACTTGAAGGTGATGACCGCCAACTTCGCTATGTCGTTTGCGTTTTTTGTCATGACACCATTGTTGCCTCTCTACCTAAGCGAAGAATTTGGAGCCGACAAAGACATGATAGGTCTTGTGCTGTCAGGCTATGCCATCACAGCACTACTTGTCCGACCATTCAGCGGATTTATTGTAGATCGTTTTCCGCGCAAAAAAGTCCTGCTCATTGCGCTGCTTTTATATAGCGTATGCTTCGGGGGATATATCGCCGCAGGCTCGATACTCATTTTTGCCATAGTACGCACAATACATGGCGGACCATTCGGTGCAGCCACTGTGGCAAATAGCACAATGGCTATTGATGTCCTGCCCTCATCACGACGAGCAGAAGGAATAGCCTTCTATGGACTAAGCAACAACATCGCATGTGCTATAGCTCCAACGATAGGCATACTCATCTATAAATACACCAACAATTTCGACATAATTTTCTACACCGCACTTGCGGTGGCAACTGTCGGACTAATCACCGATGCTACAATTAAGACTACAGAGCGACAAATCATACCCGACAAAAAAGCCATCTCACTCGACCGTTTCTTCCTGCTCAAAGGATGGGCTATAGGTGCAAATATGATTTTTTTCGGACTTTGTTACGGAGTCCTTTCCAACTATCTTGCTATATATGGCAAAGAGACTCTCGGCATAACAGGTGGAACAGGTGTATATTTTGCTTTGCTCTCTGCCGGACTAATCACAGCACGACTGCTCAAGACACGTTCAATACGCGAGGGTAAAATGGTAGAAAATGCAGCGCAAGGCGTAATTATTTCATCACTTGGATACCTGCTTTTCGTTGTATGCCAAAACAGCATAGGCTACTACGGCTCAGCTATACTTATCGGACTTGGCAATGGTCATTTTTGGCCTGCACTGCAAAACATGATTATCAACATTGCCAACAAAGACGAACGCGGAACAGCCAACTCCACTCTGCTCACCTCATGGGACCTCGGCATCGGCTTAGGCATACTGTTGGGCGGTGTGCTGACTGAACAAATTAGTTACAACGCTGCTTTCTGGACAATAGCTGTGCTTCACATTATCGGAGCCGCATTCTTTTTCCTCATCACAAAAGGCAGTTATAACAAACATTTGAAGATTTGAAGATTTGAGGATTTCAAGATTTGAAGATTTTAGAATTTGAAGATTTCAAGATTTAAAAAAAACACCGCAATAGGATGTCTATCGCGGTGATTAAATTTTGCAAATACCATAGTTAACTGACTTTCTTGTAGATAATGGTTGCTGTTACTCCGTCTTTAGTTTTAGATAGAATCAATTCAGAATTGGTCAATTTATCAACATGATATGACTCTTCAGCATGAATTGTTTGACCTTCGAAGCTCACCGTTTCATCTATATACAACATATCATCTTTTAGTTCGTATGTTGCAGTTACTTGCGCACTACTTAGCTCTTCAACACCTAAAGTTACATTCATTGTTCCGTCGCTATTAAAGGTAAGTCGATAGCCTGCCAGTTCTTCAATTTCGGATTGCGAAACTGCTTGACCATCCAATGTTCCGCCAACCAATTCCCAAGTACCTACAAGTTTACTACTTGCCTTGGAATCGTTGTTTTCATTTTTGTTGCAACCTACAAGCATCATCAAAGACACCATCAGTAGGGCATAAAGACTTTTTTTCATAATGTTATTTTTTTTGTGTCAGCTACTCCTCACCGACATATTAATAATAAAGTAATTATAAAGTAGGAGTTATGAAACATCTTGATTTCACATACTTTACATATTTATTGTTTTTGCTATTTCTTTGCCGAATTGGCGTGCCTGCTCTATTGCTTCTTGATTAGGTACCCACTGGCAACGCAAGCCTTCATTGAGGATTTCAAAGCCGGCTTCTTGCAGTTCGGCATTAATCATCTTGACGGCTTCGCCACCCCAGCCATAACTTCCGAAAGCGGCAGCTTTTTTGTTTTTGAACTTCAAACCGCGTATCATCTCAAGTATGCCGGCAACGGCATAAGTGTAGCCATTATTTACCGTTGGCGAGCCGACAAGAACACATTTGGCACGAGCCACTTCGGTCAGTATATCATTTTTGTCAGTATTGGCTACATTGAACAACTTGACGCACACATCTTGATCAACTTCACGAATACCGGCTGCAATCTGTTCTGCCATCGTACGAGTGGAGTTCCACATAGTGTCGTAAAGAATTGTAACCTGATTACGCTGATAGTTGCTCGACCACAGCTGATAACACTCGATTATTTTCGATATGTTGTTGCGCCAAATAACACCATGAGAAGGACAGATAAGCGACAAAGGCAAGTTCATTGCTAAAATCTCTTTCACCTTGCGAGCTGCCATCATATTGTAGGGATTCAGTATATTGACATAATATTTCTCAGCCTCATAGAGCAACTCACTCAAGTCTTGCAAATCATCGTAAAGACTCTCAGTTGCAAAATGCTGTCCAAAACCATCGTTGGAGAATAATATACCCCCATCGCCATCAAAATATGAAAACATAGTGTCGGGCCAATGAAGCATTGTGGCCTCAATAAAAGTCAGCGAGCTATCACCCAAAGAGAGTTTATCACCGGTCTTGACATTGACAAAATTCCAGTCTTGATGATACATACCGCGAAGGATTGCCTCGCCTTTCTTGGTACAATAGACCGGAGTGTCGGGTATTTTACGCAACAACTCAGGCAGAGCACCTGAGTGATCGACCTCGTTATGATTCATCACTATGGCGTCAATCTTTGACAGATCGATAGTCTCTTCAAGACGAGCTACAAACTCTTTGTCGAAAGGTTGCCACACAGTGTCGATAAGTATCGTTTTTTCTGAGCCGCTAACTAAATAGCTGTTATAGCTTGAACCACGGTGGGTAGAAAATTCATTGCCATGAAATTGGCGGAGTTGCCAGTCTATTTTACCAACCCACTGTACATGATTTGTAATTTGTTTTGCCATATAAAGAATAAAAAGAAAGAAATGTGGAAAACGATTTCCACATTTCAAAATTAAAAAAAATTAATCTTCAGCGGGTACGAAATCGTCTTTTGACACGCCACATATTGGGCAAGCCCAATCGTCAGGAATTTCTTCAAATGGTGTTCCGGCAGCAATACCACTGTCAGGATCGCCTATCTGTGGGTCGTAAACATAACCGCACACATTACATACATACTTCATAATTGATTGATATTTAATTGTTAGTTTTCTTTTTTCGAGCAAGAGCATAGCACTCTTGACATTCCTTTGCAAAGATAACACATAATTTGCACAAAAACAAATCGGCTAAAGAATGTTAAACTCAAAAATGTATTTTCAGGCTTATTAACAATAGAAAACACTAAATTCACCCCACTTTTCACCACAAATACACCACATTCACACATAAACAACTAATATTCAGAAAACAAAAACAATTAACGCAGAGAATAATAATTGTTAATAAACTTGTTGAAAACTTTATTTTTTAGTGTTAATAAAGTGTTGAAAAAAAAATTGTGGGGAAATGTGGGGAATATCAAAAAAAAGTTGTACCTTTGCAGTCGAGAAAGTTCAGTTACTTATTCTCAAACTTAGGAACTATAAATTTTCTAACCAAGAAAAAAAAAGAGTTAACACAAGTACAAGCCAAAACAAATGTCTACCTTCATTGGCAATATAGACGCTAAGATTGACGATAAGGGCAGGATATTTATCCCCGCAACTTATCGGCGTTTGCTCCCTGAAAATGAGAGCAAGCATATCGTGATGCGTAGAGATACGGACAACGAGTGCTTAGTGCTTTACCCCGAGCACGTATGGAACGCCAAGGTGACTGAACTGAAAGAGGCTCTTGATGAATGGAATCCTGAAGACCAGCTTCTCCTGATGCAATTCATGAGCGATGCACAATGGCTCGACATTGACAGTCAGGGTCGCGTACTTCTCGACAAGCGTAATCTTCAATCTATTGGTGCGGAGAAAGAGCTTGTTTTCGTGGGTATGATGGACAGGTTTGCTCTTTGGGACAAAAAGAAATTCAGCGAGCGTCGATTGCCACAAGCCGATTTTGCAGCCCGACTTAAAAACCGTATGTTGGACCGTCAAAAGCCCACTAATCAGTAAGTCGGGCGCTGCAAAATGGTTCTGACTGCTACCCACAGTCAGAAAAAAAACAAAATTAGCTGTCTAACCCCACCTTCTAACCCTTCTTTATGCCCCCAATCTATCACATACCTGCCCTTTTGCAACCAACGATTGACGGACTTGACATCAAGCCCGAGGGCAATTATGTTGATGCCACTTTTGGTGGTGGAGGTCATTCAAGAGAAATCATCAAACACCTCAACGCAAAAGGTCATCTATACGCTTTCGATCAGGACCAAGACGCAATAGTCAATGCTTTGAACGACAAGCGTTTTACTTTTATACATGCCAACTTCAGATACATCAAAAACTTTATGATGTATTATGGTGTTGAGGAGCTTGACGGTATTATTGCCGACCTTGGTGTTTCGTTTCATCACTTCGACACAGAGCAGCGTGGTTTTTCGTTTCGCTTTGACGGACCACTCGACATGCGTATGAACCAGAATGCCACTATAAAGGCAAGCGACATAGTCAACAATTACACCGAAGAACAGCTGACAAATATATTTCGTCTCTACGGCGAAATGAACAATGCTCGGCAAATTGCCAAGCGTATTGTCAGCACACGGCAAAATCAGCCAATCACCACGATAGAACAACTCAACAACACAATAGCACCACTTTGCAGCAAAGACAAAGAGAAGAAAGACTATGCGCGCATCTATCAGGCTCTGCGTATTGAGACGAACGATGAACTCGGGGCACTGCGACAACTTCTTGACGCGAGTCTGCAGCTTTTGCGACAAGGCGGCAGGATTGCAGTCTTGACATACCATAGTTTGGAAGACAGGCTTGTGAAAATTTTTTTCCGTAGTGGAAATTTTGAAGGCAAGATTGAAAAAGATTTTTACGGCAACCCAATGACTCCGTTTGAGGTGATAAACAAAAAGGTTATTGTTGCCGACGAGCAGGAAATAGACTCCAACCCACGAGCAAGAAGTGCTAAGTTGCGTATTGCTCAAAAGAAATGAAACGACGATGGGAAAGATCAAAGAGATATGGCAACAAATCATTGTCAAGGATGATGAAGTAGAGAGGTACGAGGAGGATCAGGCCAATTCGAAATATGGCGGGGTCGGCAATGTGCTGAAAAGTATTCTCAACGGGAATTGGTTGACGTGGGACATGATTAGTCGCCAGCGCATATTGATTTTGTTGATTGCCATCCTTGTGATTGGATATATCGACAATCGCTATCGCAGCGAGCAAGAGAGGGCAAAGGTTGCCAGATTGCAAAAAGAGGTAATCAGCAAGAGGTATGAAGACTTGGAAGTGTCGGCTCATTTAGTTGAGATGAGCCGTCAGTCGCATGTTATTGAGAGACTAAAAGAATACAACAGTCAGCTTCGAGAGAGCAATACTCCGGCAGTAAGGCTTGACGATTAAGTATGCAAGACAAGAAAAAAAATATCATCCTTCGTTATCTCGGCATTTGCGTTTTTGCGCTTGTGCTGTTTGGCATTATTATAGCACGAATCATACAAATACAGACAAAGGAGTACGATCGTTGGATGGTAGAAGCGTCGAAACAGAAAAAGACAGATGTTGAGGTTCCACCCAACAGAGGAAATATATACGCGTGCGATGGCAGGTTGATGGCAAGTTCTTTGCCTACATACATTATATATATGGATCCGTGCACTGATTGGTTGATGAAAGATTCAAGCAAGAATTTCTATCGTTACATCGACACATTGGCTCTTGAGATGCACGACATCATGCCCGACAATTCGGCTGAGTACTACAAGAATTTAATCACCAATGCTCATACCAATGGCATCAGGACATTGCGTCTGCATAAAGCTCCGATAACATTCAAGCAGATGGAGAAGTTGCGTGAGATTCGTCCTTTCCGTTTTGGCAGGAATAAAGGCGGTCTGACATGGACGGAGCAGAAAAAGCGCAAGCAGCCTTTTGGCTCGTTGGCACGCCGCACCTTAGGCAGCACATACGCCACGACAAACGAGAAGGAAGGCACCATTGAGGGCAATGGCAGTAGCGGACTTGAGCTTTACTACAACAACTTGCTCAAAGGCGAGCCGGGGAGAAGTATTCGCCAGCGTGTTGCGTCAAAAGATGAATACGAGATTGTCCAGCCGCCGGTCAATGGTTGCGACATCTACACAACTCTTGACATCGACCTTCTCGACATAACAGAATACGCCTTACACAAGCAGCTGAATTATTCGCAAGCAGATTGGGGCTGCGCCGTATTGATGGAGACTGCCACGGGCAACATACGGGCTATTACAAACCTCAAACGCGCAAGCGACGGGACATACTATGAGGGCGAAAATTATGCAGCACAAGCTTTTGAGCCTGGTTCGACATTCAAGACTCTGTCGCTCATGGCTGCTCTTGACGACAATATCGTTGATCTCGGCGATTCAATCAAAACAGGAAATGGCACATGGGTATATCAAGACCCCAAACAGCCAATTCACGACACACACTCATGGGGAACGATATCAGCAAAGCAGGCACTTACCGTATCTTCAAATGTGGCTTTGGCTAAAATAATTACTGAGGGCTACAAACATGACGTGAAAAAATACGTGAATAAATTGCTGTCGATGGGACTGACCCAACCTATTGAGATTGCCATTCCGGGTGCTCATGAAGTGTCTATTAACATACCTAACGACAAAGAGACTATGGCGCACATGGCATTCGGTTATTCCGTCGAGATACCTCCAATCTATATGCTTGCCTACTATAATGCCATAGCCAATGGCGGTCAGATGGTAGAGCCAAAACTTGTTGAAGAAATCCGACAAGGGAACAAAACGATAAAAAAATACGACACAAAGATATTAGAATCACAGATATGCAAAAAAAGTACACTGTCCGACATTCGTGAATGTTTAGAGAGTGTTGTATGGGACCAAAATGGTACGGCTCGGGCTGCGCAAAGCGACACCGTGAAAATTGCCGGCAAAACAGGTACTGCACGCGTTTTCAAAAACGGCAAATACCAAGCATATCACCGAATTACCTTCTGCGGATTCTTTCCTTACGACAATCCTCAATACACATGTATCTGCGTGATTGAAAATCCGAAACATGGCGGAGCCGGAAGTTTGTGCGGCAAGATAGTGAAAGAAATAGCCGAACACACGATGGCCATCAAGGGTATTGTGCCGCTTGACTCAATCATGGCAGACCCCAATCTTTCACCACGCATTAAAGCAGGAAACAGAAAAGCCACTCGCAAGGCAACACGCAAACTATCTATCAGCACTACAGGACTGAGCAATGACTCAAGCGATTGGGTCCGCATAAGTTCCAACATGCATGCTCAAAACATAGAATACAACCGCTACTTTGTTCCTAACGTAATCGGCATGGGTGCAAAAGACGCAATATATCTCATCGAGACAACAGGCATGAAGGTGAGAATCAAGGGGCAAGGTCAAGTGGTAAAACAAAGTGTTCAGGCAGGGAAACCGGCACAAGTAGGCGGAACAGTATATCTCGAACTTAGATAAAAAAAAGAAATAATGAATCTCAAAGAACTAATCATTGATTTGAAGCCTATAGAGGTGATAGGTGACTTAAATCAAGACATCAAAGCTATTACATTCGACTCTCGACAAGCCACAGAGGGTTCGCTCTTTGTTGCAGTCAACGGAACATCTGTTGATGGTCATACTTTCATACCCAATGTAGTCAATCAAGGAGTTACAGCCATAGTGTGTGAGAAGATTCCTGAGCAAACAAACAAGATTTGTTTTATTCGCGTGGAATCGAGCCAGAAAGCGGTTGCTTTACTTGCCAACAAATGGTTCGACTATCCAAGCCGCAAGCTCACACTTGTCGGGGTTACAGGCACAAATGGCAAGACTACTATTGCTACACAGCTCTACAAACTCACCCGCCAATTAGGGCATAAATCCGGACTGCTAAGCACCGTGTGCAATTATATAGACGACAAAGCCGTTCCTTCCACACACACTACTCCCGATGCACTTGAATTGAATGGTTTGCTCAATCAGATGGTTGAAGCTGGGTGTGAATACGCATTTATGGAGGTGAGCAGTCATAGTGTTGTACAAGACAGGATATGCGGACTTGACTTTGACGGAGGAGTATTTACTAATCTCACGCGAGATCATATCGACTATCACAAGACATTCGAAGCATATCGTGATGCCAAGAAAAGCATTTTCGACAGTCTGAAAAAAGACGCCTTTGTGGTTACCAATAAAGACGACCGCAACGGACTCGTCATGACGCAAAACACGAAGGCAAAAGTATTCACCTACTCGCTGACCTCTCTTGCTGATTTCAAAGGTCATATATTAGAAGAAGATTTCGACTCGATGCAACTCGTCATCAACGGAACAGAAGTTATACTGCCACTTGTCGGTCGTTTCAACGCCTATAATGCATTGGCGATATATGGTGCTGCGACGTGTTTGGGCTTTGAGAGTATTGAGGTATTGCGCATAATGAGTCAGCTCCGTCCTGTGAACGGACGATTTGAGACTATTCGGTCGGCAAAGGGTTGGACCGCTATTGTTGACTATGCACATACGCCCGATGCCGTGAAAAATGTGATAGATACCATCAATCTCATACGCAAGCCAAGTACGCGACTCATCACCGTGATTGGCTGCGGCGGCAACCGTGACAAAGGCAAACGTCCAATGATGGCTCAAGAAGCTATCAAGGGAAGCCAAATGGTCATCCTGACCTCAGATAACCCACGCGATGAAGAGCCGCAAGACATCATCAACGACATGAAACAAGGGCTCACAAAAGAACAAGAGCGTCAGACACTAACTATAGTTGACCGACACGAAGCAATACGCACGGCATGTCTTATGGCACAGGAGAACGATGTCATTCTCGTTGCAGGTAAGGGACATGAGGATTATCAGATAATCAAAGGGGTAAAACATCATTTCGACGACCATGAAGTGATCAAAGAATTGGCTAATTAATTTTTGAAATTTCAAACCACACACAAATATGTTATATCATTTTTTCAACTATCTCGACCGTGTTTATGATTTTCCCGGAGCCGGTATGTTTCAGTACATATCTTTCCGCTCGGGTTCAGCCTTTATCATCGCGTTACTTACTGCCACATTATTCGGTAAAAAAATCATTGAGACACTGCAGAAAAAGCAAATTGGCGAGACAATACGCAATCTCGGATTGGAAGGTCAGATGCAGAAAAAAGGAACACCAACAATGGGCGGAATAATAATTATTTTGGCTTTACTCGTTCCTACTCTGCTACTTGCCGACCTGACCAATGTTTATATTTTGCTTATGCTTGCCACCACGGTATTGCTTGGTATGCTGGGCTTTCTTGACGACTATATCAAAGTGTTCAAGCACAACAAAGAGGGCCTCAATGGAAAATTTAAGATTATAGGTCAGGTTGCCGTAGGATTGCTTGTAGGCATTGTGATGTGGACAAGCGATGACGTGACGATACGCGAAAATATTGAATACAAGAATGCGGCAGGGAACACCGTGGCTGCTATAGCTCAAACGCCGACACATGAAACAGTTACTACCATACCATTCTTTAAAAACAACAATCTCAATTATGCCGATTTATTCACATGGGCAGGCGACAACAAGGAAACACTCGGCTGGATATTTTTCATATTCGTCTGCATCTTTATCGTAACGGCGGTGAGCAACGGAGCCAACCTGACAGACGGACTTGACGGCCTTGCGGCAGGTACTTCGGGTATAGTGGGCACGGCATTGGGTATTCTTGCCTACGTGTCGGGAAACATCAATATTGCAAGTTTCTTGAATACGATGTATATCCCGGGCATAGGTGAGATGATGATTTTTGCTTCTGCATTTATCGGAGCTACAATAGGCTTTTTGTGGTTCAACTCCTACCCTGCACAAGTGTTTATGGGCGACACCGGCAGTCTGACACTTGGTGGCATAATTGCCGTATTTGCCATTATATGCCGTAAGGAACTTTTGCTGCCTATTTTGTGTGGCGTATTCCTCGTTGAGAGTTTGTCGGTAATCATACAGACCTACTATTTCAAAAAGACCAAACGCACCACCGGAACAGGGCGTCGTGTGTTCAAGATGGCACCATTGCACCACCACTTCCAGAAAGCAGGCAATGCCGGAATAGACGCCATCATACAACGACCACTTCAACCCCACCCTGAAAATAAAATCACTGTACGCTTCTGGCTCATAAGCCTCATGCTTGCAGCACTAACCATACTAACTCTCAAAATGAGATAAAAAAAACAGCCCCACCAAATGCCATAATGGCAAAAAACACAACACAACCTTCTAAAAAAAATGAAACGAATAGTAATCTTAGGCGCAGGCGAGAGCGGATGCGGCGCAGCCGTACTCGCCAAGAAAAAAGGATTTGATGTCTTTGTTAGCGACAGTGGAACAATAAAACTGCCGTACAAGACAATACTGCAACAAAACGACATAACTTTTGAGGAACAACAACACACAGAACAAGAGATTCTTAAAGCAACTGAAATAATAAAAAGTCCGGGAATTCCCAACAATGCAGAAATTATCGTCAAAGCAACCGAACTGAATATACCCGTCATTTCGGAAATAGAATTTGCGGCACGCTACACAAAGGCTAAAATGATTTGTATCACGGGTAGCAATGGCAAGACAACGACGACATCACTCGTGTTTGACATTCTCAAACGCGCCGGACTAAATGTTGGTTTGGCAGGTAATATAGGTCATAGTTTGGCAATGCAAGTGGCAACACAAAAGCACGACTATTATGTCATTGAGTTGTCGTCATTCCAGTTGGACAACATGTACGACTTTAAAGCCGATATAGCCATTTTGCTCAACATCACTCCCGACCATTTAGACCGTTACGACAACGAGTTTCAAAACTATATCAACGCCAAATTCCGTATCACACGCAATCAGACGGCACAAGATGCATTCATCTATTGGAGTGAAGATCCCATAATCGACAAAGAGCTCAAAAAACTGAAATTGTCAGCCACGCTCTATCCTTTTGGCGAGAACAAACAAAGTGCAACAACACACAATGTTGCATATATAGACAATAAAGAACTCACTCTGAATGCCGACGAAAAGAATCTTTTGCGAATTTCGATTGAACAATTAGGATTGAAAGGCAAACATAACGCTTTCAATTCTATGGCAGCCGGTATTGCAGCGCAATTACTTCACATCAAAAAAGAAATAATCAGAGAGTCGCTCATGGCATTCAAAGGTGTAGAACACCGTCTTGAATATGTTGCAACGGTACGCAACATACGATTCATCAACGACAGCAAAGCAACAAATGTCAATTCATGCTGGTATGCACTCGAAAGTATGACGACACCGACAGTATTAATTCTCGGCGGCAAAGACAAAGGCAACGACTATTCGGAGATAGACAAATTGGTCAAAGAGAAAGTCAGAACACTTGTTTTCATGGGCTTGCATAACGAGAAACTGCACGAACACTTTGATAATTTTGGAATAAAAATCATCGACACCAACAACATACACGACGCTGTTGAAAGTGCCTATCAGGCAGCATACGAAGGCGACACGGTACTGCTCTCACCATGTTGCGCAAGTTTCGACCTATTCAAGAGCTACGAAGACAGAGGCACACAATTCAAACAACAAGTTAGGGAGCTGTGATAAAGTGAAAGGTGAAAGGTGAAAAGTGAAAAGTGAAAAATATGGCAAACACGAACAACATATTGCGTAATTTCCGCTATGGCGACAAAGTAATTTGGATTATATATCTCTTGCTATGTGCCATATCTGTGGTTACATTGTTTTCAGCGTCGTCAACACTTGCGTATGGTTCGCAGGAATACACTGCGCCTATAATCAGGCACACTCTATTCATCATTGGCGGAATTATTGTTGCCGGATTTGTCTATTTCATTCCCCAACAAATAATTCGTATTGTGGGTTATTTGAGTTTGATAGTGTCGATTATCTTACTTTTTGGACTTCTGCTTTATGGTGCTCGGCACCATGGAGCAGCACGCTGGATTAACCTCGGACTATTCCAATTCCAGCCGTCTGAAATAGCAAAGATAAGCCTCCTTGTTGTTGTGGCAGACCTCTTGTCGAGAATAAAAGAAAAAGAAGACGAGAAAAAATATTTCCTCATCATATTAGGGCTGACAGCATTGGTTTGCGGACTGATTATGGTAGACAATCTCTCAACGGCAATCTTGCTGGCAGGAACAGTATTTCTGATGATGTTTCTTGCTCAGATCAATTGGAAATATCTTGTAGGAATTATTTTGGTTATAGGAGTGGTCGGATTTTCGGGTTTCAAAATAGCTCAAAAGATGGTTGACAACCACTACCAATTCTCGGGGGCTTTTCGCCGTGTTCCAACTTGGGTTGGACGTATTGAGAGTGCTCAAGAAGCCAATAACGACCCTGAAGCGAAATTTGAAAGAGACCGCGAAGGCAACTACCAAGCATACTATTCACAACTTGCCATAGCTCGAGGTGGCAAATCGCCATTGGGTGTACTGCCCGGCAACTCGGTTGAGCGAGACTACCTCCCACAGGCCTTTGCCGATTATATATATGCCATTATAGTTGAAGAATCAGGTATAATAGGAGCTGTGTTTGTGATTATTCTTTACTTCCTTATATTGTTTAGGGGAGGCATGCTGGCCTACAAAACAGAGAGTAGCTACACTGCCTATCTTGCCACAGGGCTTGCCATTTTGCTCACTTTTCAGGCAATAATCAGCATGATTGTTGTGGTCGGCATCATAACCACCGGACAGCCACTGCCTATTATATCTCGTGGCGGAACATCGGCTATTATAACAAGTGTTTATTTTGGCATCTTGTTGGGCATATCACGGGTTCAAAACGGGAAACAAATTGCCGCCGAACAAGTCCGACAAGAAAGTGAGGAAAACATTCCTATTGTTGATATAGATGAAGTAGAATGAAAAAAACACCATTCACACTATTGCTTTTGACAGTTACTATAAGTAATTTTGCAGCAAAGCCTATCCTTGCAAAAGATCTTGCAGGCAAGTACTATGTGAATATGTGCGAGATGATGCCGGTGCTTAGTGCTGAGATAGTGAAAGGCGCAGAAGGCCTGACAACGGACACAGTTTGCAACCATCTATGGCTTGAAATCAGCATTGACGAGAACACACTTGCATTGCGTCTGACAAAAAAAACTATAAAATACTTGAAGTCAATCAATTTCTACGACGAGGAATACAGCGGAGTTCTTTTGGCATCACCTTATAAAGTGAGTAAGAAAGGAAAGGTATTCATCGACAGAGACGACAAAAAGGAACTTATAGGCAGCATACAGATTGACGAAAAGGCAGGCACAATAACATTTAGTTTCGTTAAAGACAAGCAAAAAGAATCAGAAAAACAAGGTTACTCGAAACAATTTACACTAAAAAAGAGCAAGAAAAAATAGTTCGTTTTTTTATGAAACGAGCACAAAAACATAATCACTATGCGTTACTTAATTTCAGGCGGCGGAACAGGCGGACATATATTCCCCGCAATCAGTATAGCCAATGCGCTAAAGGAGATTGACCCTGAGTGTGAAATTCTATTTGTCGGAGCCAACAATCGTATGGAGATGCAACGCGTTCCGCAAGCCGGTTACAAGATTGTCGGTTTGCCTGTTCGTGGTTTCGACCGTAGCAAACCGTGGAAAAACATTTCAGTACTGATTGACCTGATGAAGTCAATGCGTCAAGCAAAAAAAATAATCAAGGAATTCAAACCAGATGCCGGAATAGGCGTGGGAGGTTATGCAAGTGGAGCAGCAATGAAAGTGGCAGCCAAGATGGGGATTCCTATTCTGCTGCAAGAGCAAAACGGCTTTGCCGGCGTAACCAACAAATTGCTCAAAGACGATGCTAAGGTTATATGCGTGGCATACGAAGGAATGGAACGATTCTTTCCAAAAGAGAAAATCATTCTCACAGGCAATCCTGTTCGCCAAGATCTCGCCAAAGGGACAAAAGCCGAAGCACTGACACACTTCGGTCTGTCAGCAGACAAGCCGATATTACTCATCATAGGTGGCAGCCTGGGGGCACGAACAATAAATCAGAGTGTGATAGCCGGAATAGAACAAATAGCATCGGCAGGCATACAAGTGATTTGGCAAACAGGCAAAAACTATATAGACGATTGCAGAAAGGCATTAGCGGAAAAGGCGCAAGCAAATGGCGAGAAAAACTTCACACTTGGCAATAGCACAATATGGGTTTCAGATTTTGTAAGCCGCATGGATCTTGCATACGCAGCAGCTGATTTGGTCATATCACGCGCGGGGGCAAGCAGTATTTCAGAACTATGTCTGTTGGGAAAGCCGTGCATATTGGTTCCGTCTCCTAATGTTGCAGAAGACCACCAGACACACAATGCTATGGCACTCGTGAAGCACGATGCTGCAATCATGATACGCGATGCAGAAGCCAAAGAAAAACTTGTTTCAGAGGCACTCGAATTGCTCAAAGACTGCGAAAAACTTGGTAAATTAGCTGATAATATCAAATCACTGGGGCAACACGACTCTGCAAAGAGAATTGCACAAGAGGTACAAAAAATGATAAAAAATACACATAAAACTGACAAATAATTAACATACATATACAAGAAAAGTTGTAATTTTGCGACAAACAAAAGAAATACCAAAAAACATTAATTAACAACTTAATTTGTATAGAGTATGAAACTAAGAAATTTACTCACAATGGGTATTGTAGCATTATTTGCTACTACCATGAGTGCACAGGTTGTTGTCAACCAAATGCCTCTGGGCAGTGCACAAGAAGATTATTTCAAAGCTTATGACAACGTAGTAGTTGGCCTTACCGGTAACTGGAAAAAGAATGGCGATTATCAGTATGCAGAAATCAACGGAACAGGTTCAACTTATGTTTCAGTTGTTGCAACTAAAAAAATCAAAGCCATCCGTTTCTTGGCAACAGGTAATGGTCAAAACTCAAAATTCAATCCTGCATTAATTGGTTTCAAAGAGGCTCCAGAAGCCGTTATTACCAATGGTGCAATTCAAGTGGTAGATTACGCAGTTGCCCCTGAAGCAGCAGCCATAAATGATGGTAAGCCAGCTTATGAGAATGCTGTTTGGGTAACTATTGATTTGGATACTGTAGATTTGAAAGCTGTTTACATCAGCCGCCAATGGAAAAAGATTACTACAGATCCTGAAGACACAAAAGGTGCAAATGTCGGTGCAAATAGTCAAACAATTCGTCTTTTCGGTTTCCATGTAGTTCTTGATGGTCAAGAAATGCCTGCAATTCCTGAAGGACCAGTAGTTGTTGAAGACCCGGCTATCACCAAATTCACTATCGCCGGTGTTGATGCAAAAATAGACAATGCAAAGAAAACAATCACAGCTGTTCTTCCTATAGGCACAGACATCGCAGCAGCTCTTGACGCAGCCGTTGTTGAAGACAACCAAGACACACTTGAAGTTGTTATCGACGCAGAAGCAATGACAGCAACTCTTGGTGAACTTGTTTACACATTGAATCTCTCAGTTGCAGAGCCATCAACAAATGTAGTTCTCATAGAAGCTAATTTCTCAAATGGTGCTAAAGCATTTATAAAACAAGATCCTGCAACAGCTGAAGTTCCATATTGGGGCGAGAAACCATCATTTATTAATGGTTATAATGAAGACAGTGTAGCCATTGTAAGCGCAGAGGCAGACAAAATCATCGTAACCAACGGTGAGGCAAAAGCAGAATATGCTCTTTCATTCAAAGAATACTCAGCAGCTCCTCTTGAAGTAAGTGCAGCACCTTACACCTTTACTGGCGAAGAAATCGGCACATGGATTGCTTCTGTTTATGGTTGGGATGAAGCCAAAGGTATTAAATTCTCAAAAGATGTTGAAGAAGAAACCAATCGTCGTGAATCAGAAGGCAAAGACCGCGTTTATTTCTTCCTGCCTGCAGCAGATAGTGTGAAACTTGTGTCAGGTTCAGGTAATAATCGTCCAGTAAAAATCAGCGTAAATGGTGTTGCATACACAGCTGTATCCAGAACAGCTAAGCAAGGTGAAGCTATAACAATTGCACTTGGCAATGTTCCTGCAATGGTAGCTATCGAATCAGACGGCAATAACGGTGACGCAGGATTCACATCAATCCAACTCGTTAAAGCAGGTGAGGTTCCACCCGTTGCTCCTGCAATCACATCATTCACTATCGCAGGTGTTAAAGCAACAATTGACAATGCAAAGAAAACTATCACAGCTGAACTTCCTTACGGAACAGATGTTGCAGCAGCTCTTGCAGCAGCCGTTGTTGAAGACAACCAAGACACACTTGATGTTAAGATTGATCCAGAAGCGATGACAGCAACTCTTGGTGAACTTGTTTACACACTCGTTATCACAGTAGCTGATAAACCGGATGACCCACAGCCGTCAGGCAATGCTGTGTTCTATTGGCAAGCAACAGACGAGGCTCCTGCTAATGGTGCTGTTGTTGCTGCACAAGGTGGTACTCTTACTGTAGCATCTTCAGATGATGCAAAAACAGTTTCAACAGAATCAGCAGCTTACGCAGAAGGTGTTGCAGACGACATGAAAGCAACAGGCAGTAAGGCATGGAAGATGGGTGGTAACGCTCTCTCACTTGAGCTTCGTTTGACAGAAGGAACATTCAAAGCAGGTGATATACTCTATATCTCAGGTTACAAATCATGGAAAGTTTCTTCAACAGCAGAACATTCAGGCGACATTGCAACAATAGAAACAGGCACAAGCAAGACTGACTATCAAGTAGGTTCTGCAACTCTTGCAGCTGACGCTGAAGTTATCTATTTGATGCGTGCAGAAGGTACAGGTACAGGTGTTGCTGCTATCAAAGTTGTCCGCGCAGGTGGCACCGATGCTATCGAAACAAACGAGCTCTCAAGTCTTGTTTATGCTGACGGCGTTATCTTCAACCCTGAGCATGTAGCTTTGACAGTTTACAGTGTAAGCGGCTCAATCATTGCAACAAGCAACACTAACATCAACCTCAACCTCGTTCCTGCAGGTTTATATATCGTTAGCGACGGCAAGAATGTAATGAAGGTTATTAGATAATCTAACAATAGATAATAAAAAAATGTACATCCGCAAGGGTGTACATTTTTTTTATTGTTTAATATTTTTGGCTATTATTGCAAAAAGTTGTAACTTTGTAGTCCAAATTTAACATCAATTATGGATTTAAGAGAACGCATAGCGCAGATGCAAGAGCAGATAAATGAGATGACAGCTGCTCATGCCGATGAAATCGAACAACTTCGTATAAAATATCTTAGCAAGAAAGGCGAGATAACAAGCCTATTCAACGAGTTTCGCAATGTTCCGAACGAGGAGAAGCGTGAGATAGGTCAGTTGCTTAATCAATTGAAAGAAGAAGCTACAAGCAGAATCAACACTCTCAAAGAGCAATATGATGAGGCTGTTTCGAATGCTTCGAAAGCAGACCTCACTCGTACACCTGACCCGATTAAATTAGGTACACGTCATCCTCTCTCGCTTGTCAAAGAGGAGATAATCGACATATTCTCCCGTATAGGTTTCACCGTAGCAGAGGGTCCGGAGATAGAAGACGATTGGCATGTGTTCTCGGCTCTTAATTTTCCGCCGGAGCACCCTGCTCGCGACATGCAGGATACATTCTTTATCGAAAAACACCCCGACATCTTGCTCCGCACACACACTTCGAGCGTACAGACACGCGTGATGACAAGTCAGAAACCACCTATCCGTGTGCTCTGCCCGGGTCGCGTATATCGCAATGAGGCTATTTCTGCACGCGCTCACTGCTTCTTCCATCAAGTGGAAGGTCTCTACATCGACAAAAATGTATCCTTTGCCGACTTGCGTCAAGCACTGATGTATTTTGCAAAAGAGATGTTCGGCCCGGACACCAAGATACGTCTGCGCCCATCGTATTTCCCGTTCACAGAGCCGAGTGCAGAGATGGATATTTCGTGCAATATATGCGGTGGCGAAGGTTGCGGATTTTGCAAGCACACCGGTTGGGTTGAGATATTAGGTTGCGGAATGGTTGATCCTAATGTGCTTGAAGCCTGCGGAATAGACTCAAAAGAGTATAGCGGCTATGCTTTCGGTATGGGTGTAGAACGCATCACTAACCTCAAATATAGAGTTAAGGACCTGCGTATGTTCTCCGAAAATGATGTGCGCTTCCTGAATCAGTTCAAAAGTTGCTAAACGATGACACACAACCTATTAGAAGGCAAGCGAGGCATAATATTCGGTGCAATCAATGAACAATCGTTGGCATGGGCGATAGCAAAACAAGCTCATGAGGAAGGAGCAAAAATAGTACTCACCAACACTCCTATAGCTCTGCGTTTTGGCAAACTGCAAGACTTGGCGAAAACTCTTGATGCCGAAATAATTCCGGCAGATGCCACCAACGAAGACGATTTGAAAAATTTGCTCGTAAAAGCGCAAGAAAGTCTTGGAGGCAAGATTGACTTCATTTTGCATGCCGTAGCTATGTCGTCCAACATACGCAAGAAAAGAGAATACAACAACCTCAACTACACATTCTACCAACAAACTCTCGAGACATCAGCCATTTCGTTTCATAAACTACTGCAAATAGCATTCGAACTTGATGCTATAGCAGAATATGGTTCTGTTGTGGCTCTAACATATATTGCAGCCCAACGAGCATACGCAAGGTACAACGATATGTCTGACGCTAAAGCACTACTTGAATCTATAACACGTAATTTCGGCATGATATATGGTGAAAAGAAGCATGTCCGCATAAACACCATTTCTCAAAGTCCGACAATAACGACAGCCGGCTCTGGTATAGATGGATTCAGTACGTTTTTCAAAATTTCCGATTATATCTCGCCTCTTGGCAATGCGTCAGCACAAGAATGTGCAGAATTTTGTGTTACGTTGTTTTCAGATTACACGCGCAAAATAACGATGCAAAATATCTATCATGATGGTGGATTTTCAACAACCGGAATGAGTAATAAATACATTGATTTTTTGGAAAATACGAATAAGATTTGACCACAATAGACCATTACAACAAAATGGTTAGAAATATAAATATACTAAAGTTTCCCACATTGTTCCGAGTAAGAAACTAAAGTTTCCCGCTAATATTCAGTATCACTTTTATTGAGATTATACCCCATAGGGGGGGCTTTTAATAGCATTAATATTGATAGTCAGCGTTATAAATGGATAAATATAATCCGCATTATTAAAAGAAAATCGCTACGCGATAACATTTAATAAAGTGGGAAAGTTTTATTATTTTATGTGAACTATGTTTCTAAAATGGCATGCCTTTATTTTCAGGCTGTAAGGCGCCATTGGCAGGGTCTAACGACGCCTCGTCGGATTGAACTCTATTGTTAAATTTAGATGGCAAAGTCTGACCATCATCGCTGCTAACACTGGATACGGCATCAGTATCTTCAAATTTTGCCAATTCTTTGCGGAAACGCAATACGACATCGGTTACGGCGCCATTACGGTGTTTTGCAATGATTATTTCCGCCATACCTACATAACTGTTGCCATTGGCATCTTCCTTGATATGATAATACTCCGGACGGTGAATAAAACACACCATATCGGCATCTTGCTCTATGGCACCTGACTCGCGCAAGTCAGACAGCTGTGGGCGCTTGCCCTCTATACCCATACGACCTTCAAGGTTACGATTCAGCTGCGACAATGCAATGATAGGTATGTCCAATTCTTTTGCAAGACCTTTGAGACTTCGCGAAATCATACTAATCTCCTGCTCTCGGCTTCCGGGGTTAAGGCCTGTTGCGTTCATCAACTGCAAATAGTCAATTATTATACATTCCACACCACGCTCACGCACTAATTTCTTTGCCTTAGAACGCAACTCACTGATTGACAAGCTTGGGGTATCATCCAAATAAAGTGGAGCTTTTTCCAAGAGTCGGATATTTGTGTCGAGGTTTTGCCAATCGCTTTGCGACAACTGCCCCGATCGAATCTTCTTTTGGTCTATCTCGCATATATTGGAAATCAGACGGTTTACTAACTGCACATTCGACATCTCAAGCGAGAACATAGCAACAGGGATATTGTTGTCAACTGCCATACGCCTTGCCATAGAAAGGACAAAGGCCGTCTTACCCATTGCCGGACGAGCGGCAATAATAATGAGGTCTGAACGTTGCCAACCAAGCGTAACATTGTCAAGTTTTTTGTAGCCCGTCGTTATACCGCTCAAACCACCATCCTGCTTAGCCGCTTTTTGCATTCTACTATAAGCCTCAGCTATCACATTGCCCACCGGCACGACATCGCGTTTCTGACGATTTTGGGCAATCTGAAAGATTTCCGACTCTGCTTGCTGCAGCAAGTCGTTGACATCCACTTCTCCTTCGTAGGCTTTCTCCTCGACATTGACTGCCATAGTGATAAGGTCGCGAGCCAAAGCCTTTTGTGCAACGATACGAGAGTGATACATCAAGTGAGCGGACGAACCAACTTTTGAAGTCAGTTCCGCTATAGCAACAGGTCCTCCGATACGCTCAATATTGCCGTCACGAGTAAGCTGATCAACCACAGTGTACATATCAATTGGCAACTCCTGAGCATAGAGTTTTTGCATCGACTGAAAAATCAGTTGATTACGCGGCTCATAGAAGCTGTCCGACTGAAGTATGTCTGCTATCTTTCCGAAGGCGTCGCTGTCAATCATTATTGCACCTAAAACCATGTCTTCGAGGTCACGCGCCTCAGGCGGGACACGCCCCTTACCATCACGTGGCAACGGATTAACAACTTTATTTTCAGAACGATTACGATAATTTGAGCGATTTTGTGCAGGCATGTTTCATTTGTTTGTTTGGTGAAATGCAAAATTACAACTAAATTTTTAAATATCTTTTGATTTCTTAAAATATATTTTTCAACAATCAAGCGAAAAACACTTTAGTTGAATATCAGAAACTTAACAGACAATCAACAGAGTTATAAACAAATTTATCAACAATACTTGCTTGTTAAAAAAAAATAAATTAATTTTGCAAAAAAAGAAATTATGAAACTCTATCCTAACGCGAAAATAAATATCGGATTACTTGTTGGTGACACTCTGCCTAACGGCTATCACAACATTGAAACTATATTTTACCCTATCGACCTACATGATGAATTAGAGATTGTTCCAACCGATGGCGCAACAACAATCACGACAGATGGCATTACACTTGATTGCCCACCTGAAAAGAACCTAATTCTCAAGGCATATAATGCAATCAAACAGCATTTTGACATAGGCAATATTGAAATACGCCTTAATAAATGCATACCTTTTGGAGCCGGGCTTGGCGGCGGCAGCAGCGATGCTGCATTCACAGCCTACGGACTAAATCTCTTGTTTGGACTTAACCTCAAGAGGCAACAACTTGCCGATTTGCTCGCACCCATAGGTGCCGACTGTCCGTTTTTTGTCTATAACCGGCCGATGCTCGCACAAGGTATAGGCGATAAACTCAGTCCGATAAATCTCAATCTGAGCGGATTATGGCTGTTGCTCGTAAAACCAAACATCAATATGCCAACCGCCATGGCATATAAAGAGGTAGAGCAAACGACACTCAACCAACAACTAACTCATACAGCTTCAGAGCCAATTGAAAAATGGAGAAATACAATGACCAACGCATTTGAAGCTTCAGTTTTTCCACACTACCCGTTGTTACAAGAAATCAAAGAACAGCTTTACGCACAAGGAGCAGTATATGCTTCAATGACCGGCACAGGTGCTGCGATATACGGATTGTTCAAAGACGAACCGGAAAAAATAATATTCAACACATATTTCACCTACTGCCAAAAACTCTGATTTTAATAAAAAATAGCATTTTATTATACAGAAAAGCAAAAAAACATGAAAAAGTTTGTCATTTTCGATAAAAAAATGTAATTTTGCATGATATATTGGTTAATTGCATACAAACGTTAAATTCAACAACAGATGAAAATAGTTTGTATCTGCCAAAAAGAAGAGAAAACAGACATATTGATTAAGCCTGAAACAGCGATGTTAGTGAATGGGAAACCACTGTTTATTCCTGATTTCACTGACGATTTGCGTGTATCACTTTGCGTGCTGCTGCATATCAACAGACTTGGTCGCAATATCGCCGAGCGATTTGCTTCACGCTACTTTGACGAGATGACTCTCGGACTTGATTTTGCTGCATACGACAAGTTACAAAAAGCCAGACAAGAGCATTTGTCGATAAGCCCATTTGTTGCTTTCGACGGCTCAATGGCAATAGGTCAATGGCAAGGAACTGATTTTAACTTTACCGATTACGATTTGACTATCAATCAAATGCAGATAAGCAATGAATTCCGACTCGTTTGTACACCGGAGCAAGCCATTGCCGAAGCAAGCAGATATTTCAAACTATGTACAGGAGATATTATTGCCATAAGGACCACGCTGCAACCAATAAAATTGAATATAAACGACCATATTGATATTGTAGGCAACGATAATACAATACTAACGATGAACATCAAATAATTGAAACGATTATTCTACATATTAAGTATTTTGTGTCTCGCCATTTCTGTTAGAGCTCAACATGATGCTCCTCCTACCCCCGGGCAAACAGACGACGAAAGCGTTACGCACACCTATGCCGAGCAGTCTGTGTTAAGCTCAGGGCGTTGGATAAAGGTGCGCATTGAGCAAAGCGGACTATACAAGATATCATACGAGACACTCCAGCAACAAGGTATCGACCCTAATAATGCAAGAGTGTTTGGCTACGGAGGTGCAATGCTTCAACAAAGCTTTTTGAAAGCCAAGAAAGACGATCTGCCCGAAGTGGCGTCATATCAATACAAAGGTGCCGACAATATTTTCAATCAGGGCGATTATCTGATTTTCTACGCTCAAGGTCCGATAAGTTGGGCTTGGACAGGAACACGACTCAAACACACTATCAACCCTTATTCACAATATGGGTACTATTTTATAACCTCAGATGCCGGGACAAATAAGCGCATAGAGAAAGAAGCCAATCAGAATACGGAATATAGTGCTACCGTAACGACATTTCAAGACTATAAACTCCATGAGCTCGAGCTGATCAATCTCAACGATCGTACAGGAAAAGCCGGAGCCGGCAGAGAGTTTTATGGTGAAGAGATTGGAGCAAAGAAAACACTTACACTTGATTTTGATTTCCCTAATATTGTCGGAAGCGAGCAGATGTCGGTGGTTACGAGCTTTGTAAACACGGCAACAGAGGCGACGACATGCAGAGTGAGTATTAATGGCGAAACGGTGCAAACACTGAGTCTGACAGCATTGAAAGCCGGAGATTTCAATATCAGAGGAATAGAAAAAAGTGCTTTCAATCAATTCTACTCTGATGGCAACCGAAGCCAACGGCTCAGTCTGACATACAATGCAAATAGTACTGCCGCCACAGGTTTTCTGAACTATATTGAGTTGAGCGCATGCCGACAACTAAGGCTCAATAACGGAGTTTTATATTTCAACAACACTAAGAATCTCGGCAGACAATATGTCAAGTACATAATCAGCGGTTGCAACAGCAACACACACATTTGGAACATAACCGACCCTACGAACGCATACGAAGTAGATGCTCAATTGAGCAATGATGAATTGTCATTTGTTGAATATGCCGAAACTTTGCAACAATATGTTGCCATAACAATCGGACAAACAGATATTCCGGAACCCACAATAATCGGTCTTGTAGGAAATCAAAATCTCCATTCGCTGCATGGCATTGAATATGTTGTCATTACGAATGAAGCCTTTTTGTCGCAAGCCAATGCATTAGCCAAGGCACATAGTCAATACGATGGACTGACGGTTGCCGTGGTTACTGATCAACAAGTGTTCAATGAGTTTTCGTCAGGCACACCGGATGCAACAGCATTCCGCTGGCTGATGAAAATGCTTTACGACAGGTCGGAAAAAGAAGATTCCAAAGCACCACGCTACTTGCAACTTGTGGGTGATGGGACATTCGACAATCGAAAACTACTCAAGACATCAGGAAATAATTTCATACTGACATATCAAGCAGTTAATTCACTAAATGAAACAGCATCGTACGCCAGCGACGACTACTTCTGCTTCTTGGATGACAATGAAGGCTCGTCTGACATGTCGAGCACAATGGAAATCAGTGTAGGTCGTTTGCCTGTTAATAATGAGACCGAAGCAAATTCAATTGTGAACAAATTGGTTCACTACATTCAAAATCCAACCTACGGTAATTGGAAGAACCAACTTATCTTCTTGGGTGATGATGGCGACAACGGGATACACCTCAGATGTGCCGACAGATCGGCTGAGTTAGTGAGAACCAACAACAAGAATTTTGTTGTGAACAAGATTTTCCTTGACGCATATCAGCAAGAAGTGACAGCCTCAGGTGAGCGCTACCCACTCGCCCAAAACCGACTGCAAAACTTATTGAGTAAAGGTTCGCTGTTCTTCAACTACAGCGGACACGCAAGTTACACCAATATCACAAGCGAAAACATATTGCACGTGAACGACATACGACAAATGACAAATAAAAATCAAGGGTTATGGATGTTTGTAACATGCAATTTTAGCCAGTTTGATGCGACAACGATATCTGCAGGTGAAGAGTCTATACTCAATCCTAACGGCGGAGCATTGTGTATGTTCTCGTCTTGTCGAACTGTTTTTGCCTCAGAAAACGAGATACTCAACAAATATGTTTGCGAGGCCCTCTTTGCCAATCGCAATAATCCGAACTATTCAAATACGATAGGTGACGCCATCAGAATAGGTAAGAATCAACAACTTACCACAGAAAACAAACTGCCCTACATACTTCTTGGCGACCCTGCAATCAGACTACATTATCCGACCGACTACACCATACAAACTGACTCTATTACAAGTCAGGACGCACGTCAAGACACAATCAAAGCATTGAGCATAAACACCATAAAGGGTAAGATAACAACTCACGACAATCAACCACTAACCGATTTCAATGGCAAGATTCAGATTACTATCTATGACAAGATGCAACAGGTTTCAACCAGCGACAACGATGAATCCAACCCTGACAAGAAGTTTAACTACCGATTCAACGACTATCCCAACACACTATACAATGGTGAGGTAGATGTGGTTGACGGAGAATGGGAATGTACATTCATGATGCCAAAAGACATAAAATACAATTATGGTGCAGGACGCATTGTATATTATGCCTACGATTCTATCAATGATTACGAAGCCAACGGCTATTACGAAGATTTCGTAATCGGAGGTAGTTCCGGCTATGAGATAACCGACACACAAGGACCAGACATACAACTCTACCTTGAAAACCCTAATTTCCAAGACGGAGGCAAAGTAAGCGAACAACCTCGATTGTTTGCGCATATCTACGACGAGAATGGCATCAACACCATTGGAATAGGTATCGGTCATGATATATTGCTAACAATAGATGCTGACCCTAATCAGTCGTACATAATGAATGACTATTTTGTTGCTCAATCAAACAGTTATCAAGCCGGTGACATATCATATCGTCTTCTGACGCTTCCTGACGGCAACCACTCGCTCACATTGCGGGCATGGGATTTGCTCAACAACTCAACGACGGCGCGTCTTAATTTTGGAGTAGTTACGGGACTTGACCCTGTGATATTCTCTGTGCTGACCTACCCTAACCCGATCACTACCGACCAGACATTGTGCATTACAATACAGCACGACCGTCCCGACGCAATACATTATTTAGAAATAGAGTTTTACGATTTGAACGGCAAAAAACAATATACATACTCACAACAAGGTGCAGAACAAGTCAGAATACCTGTTTCAGGATGTCATTTGTCGTCTGGAATGTATATTTACAGAGTGAAAATCAAAACAGCCACAAGCGAGTATGTATCGCAGAATGGCAAACTAATTATAAAATAAAATAATAACAGATACAAAAAGTAATTAAACAATGAAAAAACAAATTTTCAGCCTTCTGGCATTAGCACTTATTTCAGTGCCAGCATTAGCAGTTGAAGTTGATGCTTCGATGAATCCGGTCATCACCGGTATGCCCTCACAAAGTATAGGTACAGACGCAGTTGCAGGTGCCCTCGGTGATGTTGGTGCAGCAACGACCCCGGACATGTACTCACAACATTGGAATCCTTCAAAATATGCTTTCATGAAAAGTCATGGAGGTATAGCAGTCAACTACACCCCTTGGTTGCGCAAATTGGTTGGCGATATAGACTTGGCTTACATTTCAGGTTACTATAAATTCTCTGATCTTGACGCTATCTCGGCTTCATTCCGTTATTTCTCGATGGGTAATGTAACTCTGACCGACAATCAAGGTCAGGCACTGCAAGACGCTAAGCCAAATGAATGGGCACTCGATGTTGCTTATTCACGTGTTTTGTCAGAACATTTCTCAATGGGTGTTACACTTCGCGCTATGGTTTCCGACCTCAACAATGGAACAAATCTTGGAGGTGGAGTAGAGATGCACCCTGCTTGGACAATGGCTGCCGATGTGTCGATGTACTACCAACTTCCTATTGAAATATCAATGGGTGAGAGTAAGTTTGCTTGGGGTTTGAACATCTCAAACCTTGGTGGTAAAGTAACCTACGATGATGACAACCGCAACTTTATTCCTGCCAACTTGAAATTCGGTTTGTCATACGAGTTGCCATTCGACGACTACAACCGCTTGACTTTCAGTGGCGACCTGAACAAACTCCTCGTACCGACAATGCAAAGCAAAATAGCGCAGAATGAGCTTGGCGATGACTATGGAAATGCAGAGAGACTACGCCGTTGGTACTCAGATATGTCGTCTGCCAAAGGTTGGTTTGTTTCATTTGCAGACGCTCCGGGCGGATTCAAAGAAGAGTTGCAAGAAGTACAATTTGGTTTAGGTGTTGAATACTCTTACAACCGTCAGTTCTTTGCACGCTTTGGTTATAGCCACGAGAACAAACTCAAAGGTAACCGTCGTTATTTCACTGTTGGTGCCGGTTTCAAACTCTCAATATTTGAGCTCCATGCAGCATACGTCATTGGTACAGCAGCCACCAACCCTCTTGACCAAACATTGCGTTTCTCAATGGCATTCGACCTCGCTGGTATCAAAGACTTGATTAAAGACTAATTGTATATTGTATGAGCCGATATTGGCTCATACATTGCATAAAACTATGCGAATAGGACAAGGATATGATGTTCACCAATTTGCCGCCAATCGCCCCTTGTGGCTTGGCGGCATAAAGGTGGAACACGACAAAGGATTGCTCGGGCACTCCGATGCCGATGTTCTGATTCATGCTCTTTGCGATGCACTGCTCGGAGCCGCAGCGCTGAGGGACATAGGTTATCATTTTCCCGACTCCGACCCGCAATACAAAAATATCGACAGCAAAATACTGCTCAAAAAAACTGTTGAACTCTTAGACAAAGAGGGCTATAAAATCGGGAATTGCGATTGTACGATATGCGCACAGAAACCCAAGCTCAGTCCTTATATCGACCAAATGCGTCAATGCCTTGCCGGCATTATGCAGATACCGCTCAACTGTGTTTCTGTCAAGGCAACGACAACAGAACATCTCGGTTTTGTGGGTCGCGAAGAAGGCATAGCCGCCTACGCTGTGGCATTGATTGAAAATAAATGAGACTGCAAAAATACATATTGTTTATCGCTATTTGTGCCGCAATAGTCAGTGCTCATGCGCAAGACACTATTCAGAAAACAATAGGCGACATCTATCTCTCCGCTCCGCTTTCAGAATGTGCAATGCTTACTCCTGAACAGAGATTTGAACTTATTGAATATGCAAAAGTTGGACAACACGATACTATAACCAATTTTTTGGGCGGCAAGTCATGGATGGATAGTATCAACACACAACTCAACTACCTAAAGATACATCAAACAGAAAACACCACCCTTGAGCTCTTGCTCAAAAACAACGAAATGCTCGTTGTGAAAACTTACTATGCGCCTCTCGGCTCGTCAAATGTGGCGATATACAACACACAATGGCAAAAAATCAGAGACATAAAAATCGAGATGGACGATTGCGAAAATCTCATAGCCACATTTGTAACAGCAAAAATAGACAACGAAACAATCGTGCTCGAAAACGAAACGCTGAAACAGATTTTTGACATAGAAAAAACAAAATATAAAGATTGCCCTAAAACACAAATTATACCTCTGCCATTTTGAACACATTTTTTCTAATAGGTTACATGGGAAGCGGTAAAACAACGATTGGAAAATTAATTTCGGAAAAGACACAATACCGCTTTATTGACACAGACCTGCTGATTGAAACAGAAGAGAGACTCACCTGCCGGCAAATCATAGAAACAAAAGGGCAACAATGTTTTAGGCAAAAAGAGACAGAACTGCTGCAAAGACTTTCACTACAAGACCTACATAATACCATAATAGCGACAGGCGGCGGGATGCCTTGTTTCAACAATAACATTGACACACTTAACCATATAGGAACCACGATATATCTACGCTGGACGGCACAAGACCTCACGACACGACTATTACTCACCGACCTCAACACCCGACCACTACTGAAACACCTCAGCAGACAACAATTACAACAACAAATAGAGCAACAAATCAACCAAAGAGAACGATTCTACCGGCAAGCTCACCACACAATCCATGCTCCACTAAACACACTATCAGACAATAACGACAATGAAATTGCAGATTATATCATAAAACAATATATACATGACTATCAACGAAATACAAAATCAGATAATAGAAGAATTTGAAGGTCTTGACGATTGGATGGATCGTTACGCACTACTGATTGACTACGGCAATGAATTAGAATCACTACCCGAACAATACCGAACCGACAACAATTTGATTGAAGGATGTCAGAGCAAAGTATGGCTTCAGGCAGACAAAGACGGAGACAAAATAAGATACCAAGCCGACAGCGATGCTATATTGGTTAAAGGTATGGTTGCACTACTTGTCAGAGTACTCAATGAGCAACCTATTCAGGACATATTGGATGCCGATTTGTATTTTATAGACAAGATAGGCTTGAAAGAGCACTTGTCGCCGACACGCTCAAACGGACTTTTAGCAATGGTGAAGCAAATGCGTCTTTATGCATTGGCTTTCTCAGTTAAACAATAAAACTTAGCAACCGAAGTAAATACGCACATAGGTGCATAGTTTCTTCAAAAAAAAAATAATAACTAAAACAAAATTAATATGAAAAAACTTTTTACTCTTTGCATATTGGCGCTCGCATGCGTTAATATCATGGCTCAGAAAGACACTATCTTTTTGACAACCGGCAAATACTACATTTGCAATGTGCTCGACGCCAACAGCAAATATGTTGAGTATAAATCCGTAGCATTCTCGAGTGAGATTGAGAGCATCGGTCGTGGCGAACGTGCAGGACAATATCCTGATGTCATTCACAAGAAAAACGGTTTCAATGTTCAGTGCCGTATTTTAGAGGAAGTTGGAAACCGTGTATATTATCAAAAGCTTGTAGCAACAAAATTTGTCAGCAGCATACACAAAGCTAACGGACAAGTTGTTGCAGTTGCCAACTTTAGCGACTACAATAATCCTGAATTTGCACAACCGGTACGCGAGCAGGAACAAACACAGCCATTGGCTCAAAACACTCAAGTAATCAACCAAGAGGTTTTCCGTCCGAATGAGCCAGTTCAACCCGTTCAACCAGTTCAACCGGCACAACCCGTGCAGCCGGTACAACCCGTGCAGGTTGCACAACCTGTTCAACCCGTGCAAACCGTCCAGCCAATTTCAGTTCAACCTGCTGCCTCAGAACCTGTTCAAACTGATGGTCTTGACAAGATAACAATGGTTGATGGTGCAACATTTGCAGGTACGGTGATTTCAATCACACCTAATGAAATTCAGTTTATCAAAGCCAACTCTAACAATACACTAATCACCTATCCTATTTCGCAAGTAAGCAACATCAATTACTCAAATGGTATCATCAGCGAATTGCGTCCTATTGAAGCCAAGCAACCTGAGTTGGAAGAATATGTTCCACAACAACCTGTAGCAGAAGAGAAGAACGAGAAAACACAGAAATATAAATTCGGTCTCAGCATAGGCTTTGGACTGAAGAGAACATCAATCGTTGGGCCTGACTATGATATGACAACAGGCAACGAGACAGTGTCAAAAAACACCTATGCAACAATGCCTTATTTTGTTAGTGATTGGACATATATTGGAAAAGATCCGTTCAAAGCCAAATTTACTCCTTCTGTAAACATAGGTTTTCTTTACAATCCTGAGTTCAAATATGGTATAGGCGTAAAGACAGGGTTGAATTTCGAAATGGATTTTCAGTCGTACACCGTCAAGAGAAGCAATTACACATATAAAGCCAATTGGTTCGGTACCAATTTGTCTATTCCTTTGCAATTCTCATATCGCTACGAATTCAATGTTGGCGAAGGCTTGAGTCTGCTTGCCTACACCGGTCCGGTGTTTGATTTTGGTTTGACAGCCGGTGGCCGTTGGACATCAACATATAACGAAACCAAAGAAAGTTCACAAATGGTATGGTATGATACTAACGCAAAAAAACAAACTAATTTCTATACTCAACTCAACGCAGATGATAAAAAACAATATATCGGATTTAATGTTCTTTGGGGTTGGGGTGTAGGTATTCAGTACGACAGATTCCGCTTCACCATAGGTGAGGAATTTGGAATGATCAACCATGCCAATATGTATATCAACAACGACGTAAAAGAATACTATACTTTGTGGAAACAATGGTCAATCAAGACTCACAAACCTATTCAAGCCACACTGACTGTAATGTTTTAAGAGAAGTGAGAAGTGAGACCACTGCGTTGTGAGAAGTAAGATCACTGCGTTGTGAGAAGTGAGAAATAAGGAACAAAAAATTTGCTTATTTAAGAAAAAAGTATTAATTTTGCAACCGCTTTTTCCGCGAGGAAAGTGTGATGGGAAATCCGCTACTAATCACTCAAAGCAAGCGATGCGGAATTTTGAGTAACACAAATTTAATTAAAAAACAATGAAAGTATTTGAATTATCAGGTGTAGCACGCACCGAGTTTGGCAAGAAAGCAGCCAAAAACCTTCGTAAAGAAGAACTTGTACCATGCAACCTCTATGGTCTGGGCATCAACAAAGCATTCACAGTGAAGGCTGCTGACATTCAGAAATTGATTGTTACACCTGTTGTTTATGCAGTTAAATTGAACATTGATGGTGCAGAACAAATGGCTGTAATCAAAGAGTTGCAATTCCACCCGATCAAAGACAATGTTCTCCACATTGATTTCCTCGCTGTTGACGAGAAGAAACCTGTTGTTGTTGCAATACCTATTCAACTTGAAGGTCACGCAGAAGGTGTTAAAGCAGGTGGTAAGCTCTCTCTGCAAATGCGCAAATTCAATGTTAAGGGTATCTACACCAATATTCCTGAAACAATGGTTGTTGATGTTACAACTCTCGGTTTGGGCAAGAAGATTCTTGTTGGTGATTTACATTTCGACAATCTCGAGCTCACTAACCCACAAAATGCCGTTGTTGTTCAAGTTAAAGCAACTCGCGCTTCAGCACAAGCAGCACAAGCATAATCAAACGATAAATAATCTCATAGGACGCGAGTACTCTCGCGTCCTATTTTATTCAATTTAGCGAACTCAAACAATGAAATATCTCATAGTCGGACTTGGAAATATAGGTTGGGAATACAAAGACACACGCCATAATGCAGGATTCAGAATGGTTGACGCTTTTGCGGAAAGCATCAACGCTCAATTTTCAGAAAACCGCTATGGTGCGGTGGCTGACGGACGAATCAAAAATGCCCAAGTCGTACTGCTCAAACCAAACACCTTCATGAACCTCAGCGGCAATGCCGTACGCTACTGGATGCAAATCGAAAAAATACCAATCGAAAATCTGCTTATTCTCGTTGACGACATAAGTTTGCCCTTCGGGACACTCCGCTTGCGCGGACAAGGTTCTGCCGGCGGACACAACGGGCTCAAAAGTATTGAATCATGCATACAAGCACAGAATTACGCACGACTGAAATTCGGCATTGGAAGTAATTTCGCCCGCGGGCAACAAATAGATTATGTTCTCGGAGCATGGGACGAGGACGAAGAAAAACACATGCCTGAATTACTCAAGACCACAACAGATATTATTGCCTCATTCTGTCTGCAGGGCTTGCCGCGAACCATGACACAATACAATAATTTCAAACTTCAAACCAATGATACGCCTCGATAAGTTTCTGTTTGCCACACGCATTTTCAAGACACGCACCATAGCTACCGAAGAATGCAAGAAAGGACGCATAACAATTGATGGTCAGGAAGCTAAACCATCACGCATGATTGACATTGGCGACATAATCAATGTTCGCAAACCACCCGTCACATATTCCTATCGCGTTGTCGGGCTGACAGAAAATCGCGTCGGAGCCAAGCTCGTTCCTCAATATATTGAGGACATCACAGCTCCCGAACAATTAGAAATTCTGCAGCTCAAACTTCTTGCCGGGCAACAGGGTCGTGACCGCGGAACAGGCCGCCCGACAAAAAAAGACCGTCGAGACATAGAGACATTTTTAGGACTCTAAATAAGGAAATAAAAGGTAAATCGTAAATAATCAAATAAGCAAATCACTTCATGTTTTTAGCACACGAAATAAAGCAACGCAACATAGCGGAATATTTGCTCTATATGTGGCAAATAGAGGATATCATTCGTTCTTTCGGCGCCGATATTGACAAAATTGACACCGAATTGATAGCCCATCTCGGTCTGACAGCCGAGCAACAAAAGCAAGAACACGACTGGTACGAGAGCATAATCGACATGATGCGCCGCGAAGACGTTATGCAAAAAGGTCATATCCAGTTGGTGAAAAACATTCTCATCGACCTTCAAGACTGTCATCTTCACGAACTTCAAGAAGGTAATGATGCCGTTTATGTTGCAAAATACCACCAAATCATGCCCTCTGTTATGTTGCTCAAAACAAAAACAACAGACCCCACAATCAGCGACTTAGAGATGTGTTTTGTCTTTCTTTATGGCATCATGATGATGCGTCTTCAAAACAAACCATTGACGCCCGACACGGAAAAGACAGCCAAAGCAATAGGCGGTTTTATAGCCCTGCTTGTGAAAAAATACAATGAGCAAGACAAAGAACTAAACTCAGAGGTATGACAACCAAACAACGCTACGAAAATGTCATCGGTTGGTTTGAACGAAACATGCCCATTGCCGAAACAGAATTGCACTACAGCTCACCTTTTGAGTTGCTTGTGGCTGTGATTCTCTCGGCGCAGTGCACCGACAAACGCGTCAATCTCGTCACGCCGGCATTGTTTGCCGCCTACTCTACTCCACAACAGATGGCTCTTGCCACACCTGACGACATCTTTGAATATATCCACTCCGTGTCGTACCCTAACAACAAATCAAGACATCTTGTCGGCATGGCTCAGATGCTTTGCGAGAGATATGACGGCGAAGTACCTGCAGACATCAACCAACTGATGCAACTCCCGGGCGTGGGCAGAAAGACTGCCAATGTGATAGCCTCCGTTGTGTTTAATCAACCTAAAATGGCCGTTGACACACATGTGTTTCGAGTTGCAGAACGCATCGGACTCACCACCAACAGCAAAACACCTCGCCAAACAGAACTCACACTAACCAAACATATACCTCAAGAAAAAATCCCTACCGCCCATCACTGGCTTATCCTGCACGGCAGATATGTTTGTCAGGCAAGGAAACCAAAATGCCAACAGTGCGGATTACAAAATTATTGTCGCTATTTCTTAAAACAAGCGAAAAAACAACAAAAATCGGTACCAAATTTGCAAATCTAAAAAAAAAGTTGCAACTTTGCAAAAATTATTTAATCAAGAAGCTATTTCCAAATATTATAAGATATGAAAAACAGAATTACACTTTTAGTACTTGCGTTTATCACCGCTGCATTTGCCGCTCAAGCACAGACAAACTTGCTGAAAAACGGTGGTTTTGAACAATCAAGTACGAGTTTTTTAGGAACGAGTTTTGACAGTTGGGACAAGATTCCGTCAACAACAGCTTCGGCTCAAACAGATGATAAAGTTGAGGGCAATCAAAGTATGCAAATCACCAATGCCACAGCAGCCCAACGAGAGTTTTATCAAGACCTTACCTCATCAGCAGCTCTTGTTGAAGGCACTACCTACGATCTGAGTTTTTGGTGCAAAAAAACGGTTGCAAAAGGTGATGAAGACATCATATTCACTGCTTATTGGACATGCTATCCGCCAAGCAGCAAAGCATCAGACACAGTGCGCGCCGTAGTAAATGCAACAGACAGCTGGTCACAATTCAAGACTCAAATCACATGTCCGGCAAAAGCGCAACGCCTAACCTTCGACGTAAAAGTTGCCACCGGCACCACGACTCTATTTGACGACTGCCAAGTGACAGTAGCTGAGTCTGACCCCGATAAGCCCATCATGACTGCAACACCTGCTTCACTTCCTGCTTTTGAAGCATTTGTCGGCGAGACCAAAGAAGCTACAATAAAGATTCACAGCGAGAACCTAACCAATCTACCGACAATATCAGTAGAACATATTAAAGGTGCTGCTTTCGTCTCATATAGCTCAATGTTACCAAAAAACACAGACACAGATGTGACCATTGCCTTCAAACCGCAAGAGGCAGGAAATTTTGAGTCGAAACTGACAATACATAACTCAGAAGCCGGCGATATAGTCATCAACCTTTACGGCACAGCCACACAAAAGGGAGCTGACGAGATTGATTGGCAAACAGAAGCAAAATTTGATTTGAGCAATCCACTGAGCTATCTCGACGAACCATTCAACAATGCAATAAAGAACAAGACATTGCTCATTGATGGCTGGCAAAACATAGCACCTGCTGATGCCCGTCCATGGTGGGGATATGTTGATCAAGACAACAACTCCTATGCAAAAGCAACAGCCTATCAGTCGTCGGTGCAGACTAACGGCGAATGGACACTGCGACTTATCACACCGGCTCTTGATTTCAAGAATGCTGCTACAAAAGTGTTCGGCTTCAATGTGATGGCACAATATATTTCCGACGAGATCGAAAACCCAACCTCACTCGAAATATATTATATCGACGCAACGGGTGCCACTGTTTACGAAGAGAAAATCGACGCACCTATACCTGCCACCAACGACGAAAACGACCAATGGATACCTATCTTGATTGACTTCACCGGCCAACAATTCATTGCCGATGTGTTCTTCATGGAATTCCGTTTCTCAGGACCTAACGGCAAAGATGGAGCTGTTGTTTACTATATTGACGATGTAAGTTGGGGCAAACTCTCAACCGGATTGCAAGAAGTAAAACAATTGGACAACAATATGCCGATGTACAACCTGCTCGGAATAGAAGTCGACAGCAACTATCGCGGCATTGTGATTCAAAACGGACAGAAATATCTGCTCAAATAAAAGCATAAAACATAAGAATACTGCCATATTCAGTTTGATTATGGCAGTTTTTTTTATTTTTTTACTTGCAGAATATAATAAATTATTGTAAATTTGCACTTGATAATTTAACACAATTTTAATTATGGCAGACAACGAAAAACTTGAGGCACTGAAGCGTGCCATGGCAAAGATAGACAAAGACTTCGGCAAGGGTACCATCATGCGTCTTGGCGAGACACGCGTTGAATCAATACCCGTAATAGACACCGGCTCTATAGGTCTCAACATAGCTCTCGGCGTAGGCGGTTATCCGCGCGGACGTGTTGTAGAGATATATGGTCCGGAATCGTCAGGTAAGACAACTCTTGCCATTCATGCAATAGCCAATGTGCAGAAACAAGGCGGTATAGCGGCCATCATCGACGCAGAGCATGCCTTCGATTCCTACTATGCCGAGAAGTTAGGCGTTAATATCGACGAACTCCTTATCTCACAACCGGACAATGGTGAGCAAGCCCTTGAGGTGGCAGACCAACTGATATGCTCCAGTGCTGTCGATTTGGTTGTTATCGACTCTGTGGCTGCGCTGACACCAAAAGCCGAGATAGAAGGCGACATGGGAGACAACAAAGTCGGATTGCAAGCACGACTGATGAGCCAAGCGCTCCGCAAACTGACGGGTAACATAGCAAAGACCAACACAACATGTATATTCATCAATCAGTTGCGTGAAAAGATAGGCGTTATGTTTGGCAATCCGGAGACCACGACAGGCGGTAATGCACTGAAATTCTATGCCTCAGTACGCCTCGATATACGCCGTGTAACGCAGATAAAAGATGGCGACAATGTGATAGGCAACCAGACTCGCGTCAAAGTGGTAAAGAATAAAGTGGCACCACCATTCCGCAAATGTGAGTTTGACATTATGTTTGGCGAGGGCATATCCAAATCTGGCGAATTGGTGGATATGGGTGTAGCATTTGACATCATCAAGAAGAGCGGTTCGTGGTTCTCCTATGGCGACCAAAAACTTGCACAAGGACGCGACGCTTGCAAGCAAGTGATGCGTGACAACCCCGACCTTGCAGCCGAGATAGAAGCCAAGATAATGGAAAAAGTCAAAAACGGCGAGCTGCCGGAATAAAAAGTTTAGACTAAATACTAAATACAAAACACAACGGGAGCATTTGCGTTCCCGTTGAGTTTTTTTTATTAGCGTCCGATAAATCCATGTCTTCCGTTAGGGAAAGTCCTTTAATAGAATATTGAAGTCTTTTGCCTTTCAATTTCCCATAGGGAATTTCTAAAAGAAGCTGATATACAATTAATTAAAGTTTACCACTAATGTTCAGTTGAACTTTTATTGAGATTATACCCCGTAGGGGTTTCCTTTTAATAGCATTAATATTGATAGTCAGCGTTATTTCCCGTTAGGGAATATCTTTTAAATTCACTTTTCGCCATAGAAATTCCCTAACGGGAAATAAATGGATAAATATAATCCGCTATTCTATTAAAAGAAAATCGCTACGCGATAACATTTATCCAAGTGGGAAACTTTAATTGCTTAATTTACAAAAAAGTTTTTGGTTAACAATTATCAACAATTAACCAAAAATTATTATTTCAAGTTTCGCAATTAGTTGATTTATGTCTCCAATTTTTGACCAAGCCGTCACATGATGCCTGCATCTCATTGAGATTATATATGCGGCAATGGCATTGCCGCTTTCTAAACAATGTTCATTTCTGTCAAGCCTCTCTTATGTCCGCTTATGTTCACATCTTTCACTAATTTCTTATGTCCGCTTTTGTCACGATTCTCTATTCGCTAAAAGCCTCGCTATGCAATTGTTTGCCACCATTCGCCACCGCTTTGATGTATGCGGCAGAGGCACATAGTCTTGATGTTTGGCTTCTGCTTTATCGTGCAGGGTCTGCTCAGTCATGGCAATGACTCGCTCACTCTCCAATGTGGTTGCAGTAGGCTCCAACAGCAGGAGTCGTCCTGTAGCACAAGCTTCGAAATATACTCCTCCCGGTTTGTAGAACCGCTCGTACTCTGAGCCGGAAGCTGGGAAACCATCGTTTAGAACAACTACGACAGGCAATCCTGCCTCTCGTATAGCCCGCACAATCTGCTTCTCACCCGCACTGATTGTTCCACTATAACTGACCGCTCCGTCAACAGCCACTTGAATGGCCGATGTCTGTTGCGCATCAATCTGTTCTTCAGATGCACTGCGCGAACATTCAATAACCTGCCGCTGCGGGTAATCAAGCAGGAAGAGATTGCCCAAGGCGGTGAAAGTAAGACCTTCTACTTGCAGTTCGCGACGCAAACGAAACAAATCAGGGTTGAGCCTGCGCAGCATAGCACGGCGGGGATTGCTTCGGATGTATTGGAACATAGCATTCAACTGCCCTTTGTGATACAATGGTCGAATAAATGGTGGCGCAAAATCGGCTTCTAATGCTAAATGTTTCCAACCTTGCCGCATTCCTCGCGCTAACTCTTTAACACTTTTACCTATTTTCTCTTTTATATATAGTAGCAAGTGAACATGGTCGGGCATAATCATACTGCAATAGACCTGCACTCCGACGTGACGCTTTTCAATATTATGTATGTCATCAAGTATTAACCGACCAATAGGTGATGGTTCTACCGATGCAGATTGTACATCACCGAGTAATGAGCCTAAGATTGGATGTCGCTCGCGTAGAACGAAGGTTAAGTGATAGATGCCAACACCCTTCCAACGATTATTGTATGACTTCCATTGATACATATTTTGCGAGTATTCATTTATATTTGCATTGTCTTGATTTGCGGCAATGGCATTGCCGCTTTCTAAACAATGTTCCTCTAATTATTTTTCAATTACACAATTGTTTATAAATTTCAGCGTGGCATTTGAAGATTTTTCAGCGTGGCATTTGGAGATATTTTGGCTTACTTAGCCTGACTGAGGTTGTTATTCTTTGTCATGGTGGAAATAGTTGCGTTTGGATTTGCAAAAATACTAAAATTTTGTTGCACATACAAAATTTCGTGTTGAAAAAAACTTGCATTCGATTTAAATTTAGAACAAAAGAAGCTGATTATCTGCTTAATAGACAAAAATGAACGAAGGTTGCTTTGTGAAATGGCAATAAACAGCGATAGCTGCAAAAGTGTTGGCGATAAAATTTGCGGCATAAATCAGCATGTCATTAGTGTTTGTTTGGTTGTTTGCGCACTTTTTAGTAATTTTGCAATCAAATTAACACATCATGAGTCAAACAATCAATCTCATCTTAACTCCTAAACAAGCACACGACATCTCGTCAATCAAAAAAGCTGCTGCATTGTTTCTGCATTTACCTGCAAATCAAATCACCGACTTGCAAATAGTACGCAAATCTATCGACGCACGACAGCAAACGCCTAAAATACTCCTGACGGCAAATATCTTCACTAACGGAGAAAAGCCGACTGCAACATATAGTGCACCGGTATATAAGAATGTGAGCAATGCAAAGAGACAAGTCATTATTGTCGGTTCGGGTCCTTCAGGTCTGTTTGCTGCTTTGCAGTTGCTTGAACTCGGCATTAAACCGATCATCCTCGAACGCGGTAAAGACGTGTCGAACCGCAAAATAGACATTGCTCAGCTCAACCGCAACAATGGCATCAACACTGAGTCGAATTATTGTTTTGGCGAGGGTGGTGCCGGCACTTTCTCTGATGGTAAGCTTTATTCAAGGAGCAAGAAACGCGGTAATATACAGCGCATTATGGAGATATTCCATTTTCATGGCGCCAACGACTCTGTTCTCTACGAGGCTCATCCACATATAGGGTCTGACAAACTGCCTCAAATAATCAAACACATACGCCAGACGATTCTCGACTGCGGTGGTGAGATACATTTTGAGAGCAAAATGACGGGATTGATAATTGAAGATAAAAGGATTAAAGGCTGTACGACCGCTGATGGGAAAAATTATTTTGCTGATGCGCTGATACTTGCCATCGGGCATTCGGCTCACGACACATATCGCATGCTTGCGCAGCAAGGTGTTACTCTCGAAGCCAAAGGCTTTGCTCTCGGTGTTCGTGTTGAGCACCCTCAATCGCTTATTGACCAACTGATGTATCACGGAGCAGTACGCGGCGATTATCTGCCTGCTGCGGCATATAGTTTAGTAACACAGGTTAGAGATCGTGGGGTATATTCGTTCTGTATGTGCCCCGGAGGGCATATAGTCCCCGCCTCAAGCGGGAAAGAGTCATGTGTGGTTAATGGCATGTCGGCATCGCAGCGTAACTCGCAATATGCCAATTCCGGTATTGTTGTGGAGATTCACCCTGATGATTTGCCGAAAGAATATAAAGGTGCATTAGGTGCGTTGGAATATCAAGAAATGGTGGAACATCTATGTTGGCAAGAGGCTCAAAGAGTAAGCGATAAGCCTTCTGTTGCACCGGCACAAAGGCTGAAAGATTTTGTTGAGGGTAAAGCGTCAGCAACACTACCTCAGTGCAGCTATCTGCCGGGCATTGCGCCTTCAAGATTAGACCTTTGGCTGCCTGACATTATATCTCAAAGGCTTCAGCAAGGTTTTCGTGATTTCGACCGAAAATATAAAGGTTTTGTTACGAACGACGCAGTTATTGTCGGAGTGGAAAGTCGTTCGAGCAGTCCGATTCGTATTCCGCGAGACCGTGAGACAATGCAGCATATTGAGATTCATGGTCTATACCCTTGCGGCGAAGGAGCGGGTTATGCAGGCGGCATAACATCATCAGCAATGGACGGAATCAATGCAGCCCTGATGATTGCTGAGAGTTTATAATGTCTTGCACTACCAATCCGGCAAGCGTAAAACCGAAAATGGCAGTTACATGTGCCACAGTGCCATTGACGCGGCTCGTTGGATCTAACTTACCATCATCAATTAATTTTTCTCGTCCTTTATTATCTAACAATTCAGGGCTATAGACGCATTGTATTTTCTGCTTTATCTCAAGATTGTTTTGTCTTAAATGCTTTCTCAGTGCGTGCCCTAAGGGGCAATCACGAACTTTCCACAGTTCTCGCACTGCGATTTGCTGAGGATCAATTTTGCGTGCTGCACCCATTGAGCTGAACACTCTTGCCGATGAGGCTGAAGCACGATGAAGTAATATGGCTTTGTCGGCTAAAGAATCAATGCAATCAATCACATAATCATACTGATTGAAATCCATATCACTTTGGGCATTGTATTTCTGATTAAGAGCAATTATTTCTGCTTCGGGGTTGATTTCTTTGAGCCTTTGTTCCATAACCGACACTTTAGGTTGTCCAATAGTGTGTGTCGTTGCAGGCAGTTGGCGATTGATGTTGCTCGTTGCGACATCGTCAAAATCGACAATAGTTAGGTGACCTATTCCGGAGCGGACGAGACTTTCGGCACACCAGCTACCCACCCCGCCAACACCAAAGAGGCACACTCGCATTGACTGAAGTCTCAACAATGCCTCTCGTCCAACAAGTAATTCTAATCGTGTAAAGTCTATCATCAAATAATTTACTTATTTCATCATTTACTATTTGCTCATTTATTTGACCATTTAATTTGTCATTTTCCTGAACTTATTTCTCACAGCGCAGCGGTCTTACTTCTTACTTCTAATTTATCTTATACGGGTTTTCCGCGAATGGCAGGCGATAGTTGCAACCTTCGCGCCAACGGCTGCACCCAAAAGCGGCCTTGCCTCGAATGAGACGCCCCTGACGACAAACAGGACATATCTGACCACTCATGTCTGTCTTTACATTCCACACCACTCCGCTCACCATCTGTTTCAATTCACCCATGAAATCTTGCGGCTCGTATTCTCCACGCTCTATCATGCGAAGTTTTTTCTCCCACTGACCTGTCAGCTCAGCACTCTTCAATAAATCGACACTTATTGTGCTAATCAAGTAACGACCTATGTCAGTAGAATACAAGCTCTTACCTTTTCTTACGATATATCCACGCTTAAAGAGTGTCTCTATTATTGCCGCGCGTGTTGAAGGTCTGCCAATGCCGTTTTCTTTCATTGCGTCGCGCAACTCCTCATCATCAACCATCTTACCAGCAGTTTCCATAGCTCGCAATAGTGTGGCTTCTGAATAGGGCTTTGGAGGTGTGGTTTGCTTTTCCACTAACTGCGGATTATGTGGTCCTGATTCTCCTTTTTTGAAATCAGGCAATACCTTGTCTTCTTTCTGTTCTTCGTCGTCATCTTTTTGCTGATTGGCTTTCTGCATAACAACTTTCCAACCTGCCTCAATCTGCTGACGACCGGTGGCGCGAAACAAGACATCCTCTACCTGAGCCATAACAGTTGTTGTGCTGAATATGCAATCAGGGTAGAAAACGGCTATGAAACGACGAGCAATAAGGTCAAATACTTGTCGTTCCAAGTCGGTCAGATTGTTAGGTTTCTGCCCTGTTGGTATGATGGCATGGTGGTCAGTTACTTTTGAAGAGTCGAACACTTTTTTTGATTTAGGCAGTTGTTTGCCGGCAAGAGCATCTATAAGTTCGGGGTAGTAATCGCGAATACCGAGCAGTGTGGCAGGACATTTAGGGTAGATATCATCGCTCAGATAAGTAGTATCAACACGCGGATAGGTGGTTATTTTCTTCTCATAAAGGCTTTGCACGGTGTTGAGTGTGTCTTCAGCACTCATGCCGAATTTCTTGTTACATTCCACTTGCAGTGAAGTCAGATCAAATAGTCGCGGCGGTGCCTCTGTACCTTTTTTCTTTTCAACACCGGTTACTACAAACGGATATTGTTTGAGTCGTTCTATCAGCTGATTACCTTGTTCGGCAGATGCAATAGGGTCGATACCTATGTTTTTGGCTTGCAATTCTTCAAGTGTGGGTATTTTGACATCTTTCTTTTTGCTCTTTTCGGCCGCGTCCTGTGCTTTTTGTATTTCCTCAAGCAATTCATCGTCTTGTTTGCGCAAAATAGCACTAAATATGGTGTTGCGATATTCTGTTTTGAGTTCCCAATAGGTGCGAGGTTTGAAATTGTTGATTTCCTTGTCGCGATTGACTATAAGAGCAAGCGTTGGCGTTTGGACTCTACCTATAGACAAAACGCCCTTACTGTCTTGACGATATTTGAGTGTGAAAGCTCGTGTAGCATTCATGCCGAGCATCCAATCACCTATAGCACGCATCAGCCCTGCTTCGTAAAGCTTCTGATAGTTAGATTGGTCTTTAAGCTGTGCGAAACCTTCCTTTATAGCTTCTGTTGTCAGCGACGAGATCCAGAGACGTTTGACCGGACATTTGCAGCCTGCTTTTTGCAATATCCAGCGTTGAATCAATTCTCCTTCCTGCCCGGCATCACCACAGTTGATAACCTCATCGGCTTGACTGACTAAATTCTTTATTATGTCGAATTGTTTTTGAACACCTTGATCGCCTGTTACCTTGATCTTGAAAGGTGCAGGAATCATGGGCAATGTACTCATTGTCCATCGCTTCCATTGGTCGGTATATTCCTGAGGCTCTTGCAGTCCGCAGAGATGACCAAAAGCCCATGTTACCTGATACCCATTACCTTCCATATAACCATCGCGCTGACTATTTGCCCCAAGAACGGCAGCAATATCACGCCCTACCGACGGCTTTTCTGCTATACAAACAACCATTGTTATTTAATCATTTAGTCATTTACCATTTTATCATTTAATTATTTACGATTTGCTTATTTATTTGGCGATTTATTCATTTTTTTATTTTTTGATATATCGTTATACCGAACATTATCTATCTCAAATATGTAAATCGTAAAAAACTAATTATGAAAATAGTTTTATCCTCCCCAGCCTTCACGGTCGAGATTACGATACCCGACTGCCTCGGCGATATGATTGACTTTTATTGTTTCACTTTCTTCAAGGTCGGCTATCGTGCGTGCCACTTTGAGTATTCGGTCATAGGCACGAGCCGACAGATGAAATCGCTCCATAGCGGCTTTCAAAACCATCATACTACTGTCGTCGATTTGTGCATACTGACGCAACATTTTCGACGTCATCTGCGCATTGCAATATATTTCAGGATTGTCTTTATACCTTTGAGCCTGAATCTCTCTTGCTCGCACCACTCTTTGTCTGATGTTTTCACTATGCTCAGCCGGTTGATGTTGCGTGAGTTTATCGAACGGCAAAGGCAAAATCTCAATTTGCAAATCTATGCGATCGAGCAAAGGTCCTGAGATACGACTCAGATATTTATGCACCATCGTTGGCGTGCAGGTACAGGCATGATTAGGGTCGCCATAATGTCCGCATGGACAAGGGTTCATCGCAGCCACGAGCATAAACGAGGCCGGATATTCTACCGTGTTTTTTGCCCTCGAAATACATATCTTGCGGTCTTCAAGCGGTTGGCGCATAACCTCAAGTGCAGAGCGTTTATACTCCGGCAACTCGTCAAGGAAAAGTACCCCATTATGTGCAAGACTTATCTCGCCGGGTTGCGGATTTGTTCCGCCCCCCACAAGAGCTATGTCGGATATTGTGTGGTGTGGACTGCGAAATGGTCTGACTGTGACCAACGAGTCTTTATTGTCTAACACTCCTGCCACAGAATGTATCTTTGTCGTTTCAAGTGCTTCTTGCAGTGTGAGCGGTGGCAGGATAGACGGCAGGCGTTTGGCGAGCATACTCTTTCCTGCACCCGGAGGACCGACCATAATGATATTGTGTCCACCGGCGGCGGCAATCTCAAGTGCACGCTTTACATTCTCCTGACCCTTGACATCGGCAAAGTCTAAATCATATTGCTGCAAATGATTGAAAAATTCTTCTTGAGCATCTATTCTCAAAGGTTCCACTTGACGCTGACCATTAAGAAACTCTATCACCTCACTCAAATTGACCATTCCATAGACCTCAAGTCCGTCAACGGCAGCAGCCTCTTTGGCATTGGCTTGCGGAAGAATAAAACCTTTGAAACCTTGCTGCTTGGCCATGATAGCGATAGGCAACACACCCCGAATGGGTTGCAGCGAGCCGTCAAGCGACACCTCACCCATAATAACATAGTCACTAAGATTGTTGGTCACTATCTGCTCGGAACCTGCCAACATACCTATCGCAATAGGTAAGTCGTAGGCAGAGCCTTCTTTCTTGATGTCAGCCGGAGCCATATTGATGGTTACCTGCTGACGCGGGAAACGATAACCAATATAATGAATTGCCGAATGTAGCCGTTCGTGACTCTCTTTGACTGCATTGTCTGGCAGACCGACAAGAAAAAATTTTGTCCCGCGATTGACATCAACTTCTATCGTTATCAGCGTGGCATCAATGCCCTGTACTGCTGCTCCAAATACTTTTACTAACATAGTTTATTCCTCTGTTTTTTCCTCACCCTCGTCTTTTATAATCAAAGGCTCTATTTTTTGCTCTGCCCTATTCTGTGTACTGTCAGCAGGTTGCGTGTTTGCGCTCTCGTTGGCGACAGCACCCGTTTGCTGTTCTTGCTTGTTTTGGATACTATCTGACGGTTGAATGATAGCCTCTTGCGCAGAAACAGCTTTCTTGATATTGAACAAATCATACACATTTTCAAATGTATGCTTGTACACAAAACCTACTCCTTGTATAGTTGAAGCCTGTTTGAGCGAATATTTATCCACACTATGTGTGTAACCTTTGAGACGATATTTACCTGATTCGGTAAGTAAATATTCTATATCTATATCTCCAAAGAATGGTCGATTACTGATGTCGTTGTTACGATAGCCGAAATTGCCGTTTATCTCAAGGCGATTGGTTGGTTTGTACATAAACTGTCCCTCATATTCACGACTTTCTTGGTCACCTGTACCGGACGAATGAACATTAAATCCGAGTTGGAAATCGTTGGTCACTTTGCTCAACCAGTTGTTGATTTGTCCGGTCACGGTGCTTGACAGAAGTGCGTAACTCTCTGCTGCCCCATCAACAGAACCACTTGCTTGAAGATAGTCAGGCGTATAGAATTTGTTGAATGCAAGGAGATAGAGTATTTCGCGCATTTTCATTTCGTCAGTATTCACGATGCTCTGCACTTGCTGGCGGACAGTCTCGTCGGCATTAGGGAGTTCCAAATCATAGCCTATCTCAGGACGACGGAGCGAACCTTTCAAATCAAGCACGCAATGAACAGGAACAAAGGTGCCGGAAAAGCCTGTTGATTGGAATTGCTCACCCATCAAATCGCGAAGCGAGGCATTGGTTAGATAATAGGCACGAACAGCCAATTGGGTATTCATCGGATCACCATTGAAGGTTACAGCTCCACCCGGCTCAACACGAAACTCTTTGCGCAAAAGGTTGCTCAGGGTCATTGTTACATTTCCACTATTGATGCCAAGTTGTCCGCGAAGATTGATGTCATTACCGGGGGTCTTGTAGGTCATCACTAATGTACCTTCACCTCGTGCAACGATGGCATCGCCTGTGCGCTGGTCGATGTCGAGACGCACTTGCACATCAGGCGTAACCTCTACATTCAATCCCAGATTGAGCCTTGACGACGATTTCTTGGCTGTTTGCGCAGTGGCTCGGCTTGGCATTTTCGTTTTTTTCTTGAAAGTTATGTAGTCATTATCAACAGCTGTTGAAGTCTGATTGAGTGAAAGACCAAAATTAGATTTTGGTTGAGTCCTTGCCTGCACATCAATATTGCAGAATCTCTCATTGCCGGATATAGTAACATTTCCATTGGCATACATCTTTCCATAGAACATATTGTCAGGCGTTATGGGCAAATTGATTACTTGTGCATTATAGCATTTCACGCCTACTCCATAACTGAAATTCTTGAATCTGTTGTGAGCAACAAAAGCATCTGCATCAACTTTATTGCCATCAATATCAGTGAAATGCATGTTACGGAACAAAATAGAATCCGGTTTGAGCACTACAGTGTCATTGAAATAGTATGTTGTACCGATAGGGTCGATGGTCAGACTACCATTTTTCACTAAGGCATTTGCTGTTACAATAGCACCTAAGGTGTCGCCGTCAATATCAACACGGCCATAGGCATCACCCGTTATTGTTCCGAATATACCGCCTATCCATTTATTTACGAACGTAAGTGGAACACCTTCTGAATCAATGCCTAAATTCCATTGTTGCTTTTTGGGTACGAATTGTCCGTCAAGATGAGCAAGATGAACTTCATCATCATCGTGATAGACATCACCAAAATAGTGCAAAGCCGGTGTCTCGTGCAGCCACTCAGCACGCGCTATGGCATGACCGATATAATTACCATTCATAGCAAAATTGCGAAGACGCAAATCGGCATTCAGCACGAACTGATTGAATAGATTGCAAACCGAAGCATAGCCGGTTATCAAACCACCAAAATCAATTTCATGGAAACCGGAGATACCAACCAACCAATTCAGCTCCATATCTTTTAGATCGACAAGAATACTATCCCGTTCGTTCTTTGAGCCACGCCCGTTTGCGAATAAGTGTTGTTGATTGTCTGCATCTTGTGTAACGGTGTAGAAACGAAAATCCTTAACATCAAGAGTAGAATTTGCAGCATTGTAAACAACCTTTGATTCGTCTATTTTCCATGGTGTGCTCAAAAGTACAAGATCGTTAGGCAAGACATCAACCGTTACGATCGGTTTTCCTTGGTGAGACGTGAAATTGGCAAGTAAGTCCACTTCACCTTTAGTCAGCTGATGGACTGAATCATTGACAAACCTTATAGTAGTCATTATTGAGTCATTGACAGCTCCAACATTAAGGTAGGCCTTCAAATCACCCATCTGAACAGAAGCCGGCTTGGTCTGGTCAACTAATTTTTTCAGAGAGAGAACCAATTGCAATTTGTCGGCATGATTGTTCAGATTCAAAGCCACATTGCGCAACGAAAGGTGCGGTTTGTCAAAACTTGGCACAAGTACTCCTAATTCAAATTTATTGTTTGGCTCGTCAATCAAGCCTTTAACAGTCAAATCGTTTCGCAGGTCAAAAGGAACTTCAAGAGCATCAAGCAAAGTATTGAGTTGATGGGTGAACAACTGAATAGACATCTGATTGTCGGTTCGCTGTCTATCAAGCTGTCGCTTCTGCTCGTCAGTAAAGAAATTGGGCAGATAGCGAGCACATAACTTCTGTATGGTAACAGGCAAAGAAGTGTACGAATAGTAACCCCGACAATCAAAATCAATCATATCAGATTGAATACGAAGTCGATTTTCTTGTTTTTTCTCCATCTGACTTGTAAGCTTAAGGTCAGATATTTCTGCCTCATGCTCACCACTTCTGACATAAACATTATTGAATTGCGCAACACCATTCAGATTGTCGAGTGAATTACCTTTGAGGTTGATGTCGGCATAGAGTCTGACATCGCTATCTACAAACTTATCTTTGACCAAATTGAGTTCTCCAAGGTGCAAAGTGTCTATTCCAAGATTAAAATCAAAGATTGGCAATTTTTCGTGCATATTGACTAATCCATCGAAATCAAACCATAAATTCGGGTCGTGCATACTCACACTACCCTCAAACATTTTGTCCGTATAATGTCCTTTGATTTGAAGGTCTTGATAGTCATATTCTCTGAATTGGAATGATGTTAGTGCTCCATTAGCTTGCAAGTCGAGATTGCTGAGTGTATCAATTTTTCCATCGGCCTCAAGACGGAAAGATATATTTCCTAAATCTTGGTTTGCAAGCATCTCGCCAAGCTTGAAATCTTGCGTTTCTATTATGCCGACAAACTCCGTGTTTTTGGCATTTGTTTCTTTGTTGACAAATATACGGCTCAATTCACCTATTGTAGTTATTGTCCCCATATTGGTATGGAAGCCACCTTGCAAATTCACATTGTAAATTTTGCCTTTGGCAGAGCCGGTGTATCTTATTTCGCCAAGTTTTACGACCGGTTGGGGCAATACAAAGGGCTTGTGTTGCAGTTCGGAAACAAAATCTTGAATCACCCATGTATTGGCTTTGAGATAGCGGACATTGGCCTTAAAATGAGCATCATCGCGATTTGGCAAATCAACGATTGAGACATTAGCATCAAGAAGGTTGTAATTATTATATGCAAGTGTGAATGTATTGAGATTGATGTCGTTGAACGAGCCTGTAACCTGAGCACTGAGCGTGATAGGTTTTTTCACGAATTTGACTGCCGGCACAAAAGCACCAATATCGCTCAACACAAAAGAAGCATTGGGCAGATTGAAATCGATGGCCAGAGTACCATAATCAAAGGTATCAGGACGATTAACCGGCGGTAGCTCTATGTGCAATGCATCAACATCAACAAGCGAATTGGGAAGCTCGAGACGCAATGTTGGCATACTAAGCTGTAGAGTATCAAAAATTAAATGAGCTTCAAAATTGACAAGTTCAAACCCACAACTCTCTTTTGCAGAAAAATGCTTTATTGCAGCGTCAATACTACCCTTTTTGAATTCTTCGATAGCCACAAGCAGATTAAGCTCACTGACATTTATGTGGTGCGGATCAAACTGCCCCGTTAGAGGAGCATAGCAAACATCGTTGTACCTAATTCGCGCATTGATGAGCATAGCCTCATCAACCTGGACATCCATATTGAACTGTTTAGGTTCATCTGTCCTAAATTTTTCTAAAAGAAAAGCATAATTGGGAATACTATCGGCATCAACGACCACATTGACCAAAGGCGAAATGATCTCAAGCCTATTGACAGTTATTTTGTTTTTGAGCAAATCAAAGAGCCTGAATTTAGCACTCAGGGTCGGAACATACAGCAAAGTGTCTTTGTTGAGGTCTTCAACATATACACCTTCAAGTTTAAGTTTGCTGAAAGGAACAAAATGTATATTCTCCACCTTGACTGAATTGCCAAGATTTTCTTTCAACTTTTCGGTAACGATACCGGAAATCCAATTTTGCACCGGTGGCGACGACAAGACAACAAAAGAGAGCACGAGAACTATTCCGACAACAACAAGTATTGCACGGATTATTCTGCCAAGCACAGGCCAGCGTTTCAAAAAAGATGGTTTGCGTATCTTCGGCGCCACATCTTTCATCCACCCTATGTTACCAAGTATGCCCATCTACCTATACAAAAGTCCTACAATCCAATTGGAAATTCTTTTAGGTAATAATTTTTCGAGAACGACAAAACATTTATATTGCCAGCCGGCTGTATAAAGTGGAGCCGGATTGTTCTTCTGCACAATGCGATATATATTTCTTGCCAGATATTGAGCACTCATGCCTCCTCGCTCGTCTTTTTCCATTGCCTCTATCGCTTTCTGCGTATGAGTATAGACTTGCTGACCTTCGCTATTTTTGCTGCGTGCATCAGTGAAACCCGTACTCACATCACCGGGCATTATTGCACACACTTTAATTCCAAAATCAGCCACCTCATTACGCAAAGCAAGAGCCAAAGAATTAATTGCTGATTTTGTGGCGGAATAGAAAGCCTGATAAGGTATGCTCAACACGGCAGCCACGCTGCTCGTGAATATTATTTTGCCATATCCTTGCTTACGCATATACGGCAAAACAGATTTCACCACATTCAGAGAACCAAAGAAATTGACTTCAAACTGATTATGTGCATCGACTGATGAAGTAAATTCAATCGGACCGGAAATACCATAACCGGCATTTGAAATCAAGACATCAATATGATTTGTCTGTTTGAATATATCACCAACAACAGTTTTCACCTGCTCTTCATTAGTTACATCACACGAGATATGCTCGATGCCTGCATTTTGATGATTAATATCACGACGCGACAACTCAAACACAAAATAGTCACGAGAAGCAAAAAGTTGAGCAGTGGCTAAACCTATACCCGAAGAGCCACCGGTGAGTATAACAATTTTATTTGTTTTTTTTCTACTTATAATCATAAACTAAACACCCAATAAATAATTTGACTAAACAAATAGACTAAAAACATTACGCCTCTAACAACAGATGGAGAGGCAATGAAATAGTGCGTCGCAAGAGCCGACATGACAAAAACACCCATCGGATAAACATCGTCAACATAATGACTTGACGGAAAAACAATTGCAAACAGCACAAATACTGCAACTATAATAATTTCATCAAAAACAATAATTTGTTTTATGTTCAACAACGATTTGTCTAAGAAATAATATACTGACAACAATATAGCAACAACAAGAAGTACAACTTTGCCGACAAACGATTGTAATGGTTGTGGTTGTATTATGTACCTATCCAACAAATTTTCAAAATCGAAATACTGCCATGACTCAGACTTATAGAAAATAAAAAACAGCAAAAAGACAAACACTGTGCCTAAAGCCAACCAGCTTGCAATAAGCGTTTTTGCAGAAAGAGCACGATTGGCAATAAGCATTAGCCACAAAAAAGGAATGAAATACATCAGGTCGGGCACAAAGATTGCGGCTAAATATAAAATTAAAGTTGCGAGGAAAGAATACTCTGCCAAATCGGGTTTCCTGAATGTTTGTATCATAAGTATCAGAACCAAAATCATCAGTAAAAGACCGATATGATAGGCAAGCATAAAATGCACTGCCTTAAAAGCACCCGACATAAAAAGGAAAAGAACAACAGGCATCGCTGTGCGCTCCTTAAACTCGCCGGATATATAGAGTATAAACAATAGCAGCAAAGCATTAATGATGCATAAGCCAAAAGACAGCAACAAGACTGCCACAGGTTGCATTGAGCAACTTACGGCATGCGGCATGAAAAGAATAGGTACGATTTGTGCTGATTGACCAAGAGAATTTATAAAATCAGGAACCCACAACGCCACGCTTACCAATAACAACAAAACGGCTATTGGTAAGTCAAGACGAGTTATGTTTTTTATAAATTTCTTCATAAGCTATTGTTTTCAGAGTATTCTGAGTTTTCTGAGTTTTCTGAATAATCCGAATATTCTGAGTATTCTGAATTCTCCTTTACTTTTTTTCTCCAAATAAGCGATCGAGAAGATATTGCGGATTTGCATCTTTACCCCTAAAGTTGCGGTACAGCACCCCACAATCGTCGGTATTTCCACGCTCAAGGATATTGCGTCTGAGAGCTGTTGCCACAGTTTGGTCGAAAAGATTTCCTGTTTCCTTAAACGCATGGAAGCAATCAGCATCAAGCACTGCCGACCATGTGTAGCTATAATAACCGGCTTCATAGCCTGTGGTGAATATGTGATTGAAGAATGTTGAACGATAGCGAACAATGATTTCATCAATCATACCCATCTTGGCGAGACTCTCGGCCTCAAATTTCTCCACATCAAGACTATCGGCATTGTTGAGCATGTGATAGTCCATATCAAGAATAGAGGCAGAAAGCAATTCAACTTCTACAAAGCCTTTGTTGAAGGTGCGCGACTGCTGTATTTTATCAATCAAAGAATCAGGAATGACCTCACCTGTTTGATAGTGGAAAGCATAAGTACGCATTACCTCCGGTTCATAGCACCAGTTTTCCATCAGTTGCGACGGGAACTCTACGAAATCACGTGGCGTATTTGTTCCGGCGAGTGTCTTATATGTGCATTGTGACAAGAAGCCGTGCAGAGCATGACCAAACTCATGAAACAGTGTCTCTACATCATCCATAGAGAGCAAGGCCGGTTTGTCTGATGTCGGACGGTTGAAATTGCCTACATTGATTATTACCGGACGATGATTCTCGCCATTCTCTACATATTGGTGGGCGATATCATTCATCCACGCTCCGGGGCGTTTGCCGGCACGAGGGAAATAGTCTGTATAGTAGATTCCGATAAACGAGCCATCTGCATCAGTTACCTTGAACACCTCTACTTCAGGATTATAAACCGGCATGTCTTTGAGAGGTTCGAAGGTCAAACCATAAAGTTTATTCGCCACTTGGAATGCTCCGTTGCGTACATTTTCGAGTTGGAAATAAGGCTTGAGCTGTTCCTCATTGAGATCGTATTCCGCAGCACGCAGTTTTTCGGTGTAATACCACCAGTCCCATGGCTCAAGTTTTTCTCCTTTGCCTTCGGCATCCATAAGTTGTTGCAGTTTGGCAGCCTCTTTCTTGGCTTGCTCAAGAGCAGGATACCACACATACATCAACTGTGCCATCGCAGCTTCCGGCGTTTTTGCCATTTGCTCTTGAAGGATATATTGCGCCGGATTATCAAAACCGAATAGTTTGGCTTTTTCGATACGCAACTGCATTGTTCGACGAATAACTTCTTTATTGTCGTTCTCGTTGTTATGGTTGCCACGTGTGGTATAAGCCAAGAGCAGTTGTTTGCGCAATTCACGGTTTTCGCAATACTGCAATACGGGTGTAAAACTTGTACGCTTTGGTGTGAAAAGCCATTCTCCGGCATGTCCTGCAGCAGCAGCTTCTTCAGCAGCAGCTTGTTTTGCTACTTCAGGTAGCCCTTTCAGGTCGGCTTCATTCTGAATGAATATCTGGCAGGCGTTTGTTTCTGCAACGACATTACTACTGAATTTAATCGACAACTGACTCAGTTCTTGATTTATTTCTTTGAGTCGTTCTTTTTTGTCAGCCGGAAGGTCGGCACCCGAAACAGCAAATGTACGATATGTCTCTTCTGTCAGCCGGCGTTCTTCTGCATTAAGTCCCAAAGAGTCACGCTGTTCATATACGGCTTTAACTCGAGCAAATAATTTTTCGTTGAGCAAGATATTATCACTCAGAGCTGTGATGCGGGCTGTTACTCGTTCATTGATTGCTTCCATTGCGTCGTTGCCATCTGCTTCAACGATATTGAAAAACACGCCTTCCACACGGTCGAGCAATTTGCCTGCACGGTCGAGTGCTGCAATAGTATTCTCAAATGTAGGTGCATCAGCGTTGTTGGCTATTTGTTCAACCTCCAAAGAATCTTCTTTGATTGCTTGATCAAAAGCCGGTTCGTAGTGTTCGAGTTTGATCTGGTCGAAAGCCGGTACTCCATACGGCGTTTCCGGCTGGTCTATTAAAGGATTGGTGGCTTTCTTCTCGCCACATGCTGTCATCATAATAGCTATCAAAAATAAATAATTAAGTTTTTTCATATCTTTAGTAGTAAATGTTGATTACTGCGTGTTGATTAGTAAATGTTGATTAGTATTTTTTCGATATGTCGATATTTCGGTATATCGAAAAATAAATAAATAATCAAATCATAAATGATAAAATGAACAAATCACTTTATTCTTCCACATTGGCTTTGAGTGCGTCTCTAATCATCTTGCGTAGAGATTGGTTCTGGCTCTCTACTTCACCACGATACTGCGGTAAGAAGTCTTGTGCATATTTGGCTTTCTCGAGTTTTATGTATTTCAACGGACTATCCATTATGCCACTCATCGGACCATTGATATTTACTCCGAGATAAGTTGGCGAAAGCAACGAAACATGGTAGTTGCATGTCATGTCAAGATTATGCCGTCCTCCAACTGCAGCTTTATATTTGTCCATTGTAACGAGGAAAGGATAGACATCTATTTCTTTCTTGAATAGTGTTATTTCTGCACTAATGCTATCAACTTGATTTTCTGCTTTTTTGTTTTTGAAATTGAGCAGTTTTGCCACTGTGGTAAATGTCTGACCATCAATGAGTGTAAGGTCATGTCCGGCGATAGAACAAGCTCCACGCGTTGTTGACCATTTGACGTCATAATTGCTATTCAGATATGTCTCGGCTGCGAGATGGAACTCAGCATTTCCACGGAAACTACGCAACATAGGCAACACAGTATCCACTTGTGGAATCATATCGACAAGCCGCTCTAAATCAATGTCAAGCATGTGATAATCAAGTCCGACAAAGAGATGGTTTTTTCGAGGTGTTTTGTACATTGCCGTCAGTTGCAAACGCGCTGCATTGCAGATAAAACCCATTTCTTCTATAACCAACACTCCGTCATTAACCGTCACCGACCCTCCGAGGTCGTAGGCTGTCTCGTTGATAAACGGCAAGAGAGCTTTGCTGATTTGAGTATTGAGCGAGAGATGTATACCTTTAGGAACCATATACGGATCTCCTGCAGTTGGTTCTTGCGACTCTTGCACTGACTCTTCCTCCTCTGTCTCGTCTGCTCCGGCTCCGCTCGTAAGCGACATAATTTCAGGCACATCAGTATATTCGCTCAACAGCACCAATTCACCACGCAAATCTCCTTCGTCATTAAGCCATTTGTCAATATTACGAATCTCACCCGAAAGAGTAAAGTCCGACTTGCCTACCAACACGGTACCTTCCGTTATGTTGAATTCACGATTAGAATAATTGAAATCTATGTTAGGAATTTTTATTTTTGAGGCAAAATTTGAATAGTCTATATCGCCATTGCTTAGTTTTACGCCAAGTTGCGGATTCCACTGCAGGAGAATATTCTCTTTGGCAGAATTCTTTTCTGCCTGAGCAGTAAGCTTGAGTGCATCAGTTTTTATATGTGCCATACCACCCATTTTTGCCTCCAACCGATTGAGATTCAATTCTGCCTCTAACGCCGGTTCTGTCTTTTTGCTCTTTGAGGCATGGAGATGAGCTTTGCCGGATGGTTGCAAGATAGATGCATTTATCGTGTCCATTCGGAAAGCGAGATTGCCTATTTTGAAATCAGCATCAACCTGAGGTACGGCTGTTGTATCTTTTTGATTATATGCCACAAAAGCATTCAGCAATGTGTTGTCAAGTTTAACTCCCATACTGTCGGTTTGTGCCATAAGAGCATTGGCGTCAAGATTGACATTGGCTTTTAGCCATGCCTGATTGCTCAACAAATCAGACGCTTCAACAATCAATTTAGTTGACGAAGTTGTGGCACTGAGCGAACCTAATTGAGAAAACTGCAAGTCTTGTACATTCATGTTGGCTCTCAAAAAAGCCACATCTCTGCTTGTCGGTCGATTATTCGGTATTGCAAAAGTCAGGTCGCTGCGTTTTGTATTGACCAACAGACTATCGTAAATCATATTGATAGCAGTCAGTTTAGCGTCACCTACGATATTTGTTTTTGTGAGTTTCAAATCAGCCAAATCATTTATCTTACCTTTGAGTTGTACTTGTCCTTCTGCACGACCTTCAAGCGACATCTCTTTGGGTAAGAAATCACGGATATCGGCAAGCAAAACATCAAAACTTGCTCCCACATTGGCACTCATGTCTTGTGCCAAAAGTCGCTCAACAGTTCCGTCGGCCTCTATACTCGATTGATTTATTTTGGCTTTTAGATTCCTTATTGTTGCCACTGATTGCGTTGAGTCGTTCATGTCTAAGTGAGCATCCATTTCGACAGCTATATCGTCAACTGCAACCGGAAGCGAAGCATACTCAACATGAGCATCAGCAAGTTTCAAATGAGCATCTGCGATTGGCATTTGCGAGTTATTGTAAACACCTTTGGCGTTAGCTTGCAGGGTGAGCAATCCACTTGCTTGCAGGTCTTTGATAGTTTGTTGCATAAATGGTGGCACCTGAGCCAAGAGTTTCTCTATATCCCAATCTGCAATATTGCAAGATGCGTCAAGCACTATATCGCTATCTTTGAGCAACACATCTGCGTCGAGAGCAAGAGCAAAATCGTTGTAACTGATTTTGCCGTTTTTTACACGATAGTGTTGTGTATTGAGATTAGCCAATGCCGCTGCTGTTAAAGCTATTTGAACACTATCTAAATAGGTGTCATCACCTATTTGTAAGTTGGCATTATTCAGGGCAATATTTGCTGACGAGAGGTTGAAAAGCATAGAATCAAGATTGAACTCAACAGGTGTTTCTATCTTCACATCAGCTGCAGCTTGCAAATCGGTCAACCCGGCAAACAAACTACTGAGTTCAACCAACACTCGCGCAGAACCAACATTGTTGTTGGTCTGCACATTTTTCACCTGCACTAATCCTTCGCCACTTGCTGCACTAATCGTATCGGCAGCACTAACAAAGGTTAGACGATTGATTTTCAAAGCCACATTGTCGAGATTCATGCCTTCAAACGGCAGAGTAAAAGCTGAAGTATCTTCCTCCAAAGTGTCTGTTTCTAAATTCAGCACATCAAAATTTGCTTTACCTAATGAATCGATATATCCATTGAGGGTAACATCATTTATTTCAAGTCCATCTACGATGAGTGTGCCTTTGAGCAACTTCATCAAATCCAATTTAGCTATCACTTCTGGACTATGCAGCACAGTGTCAGACTGACTACCATCCATCGGATTGACCACCAACAGACCACCTACCCTAACCGAGAGGTTAGGGAAAGTAGAGAAAAAAGTCAGCTCGACATCGCCAATTTCATGTTGAGCAGTGATATAATCATCTGCCACATCTCTAACTATCGGCGTCAGACGCGAAGGAGTGAGCACAACTCGAAAAGCGATGAAAACACCTATCAGCACTACTGCAAGCAGTGAGCCGAGCGTTATTCCAAATATCTTCCAAAACTTTTTCATAACTATCGTTATATATTTTTTAGATCGATAATCTTTCTAATTCTAATTATCAGTTTTTTTCCTTGAATGCCGACATATTGTCAACAAATCAATTGTTAGTTGACACGCGTAAATATGCGTTCTTTCTCACCCGTTTCGTCATATTTTACAAGCCGAGTGTCTGACAGTTGAGTGATCTTATATCGTTTAGTCGTGACCGCACTACTCGAAGTAAACTTATGTTTTTCCACAACACGAGCATTATATATTTCCCACTCAAACCACCCATTGCCGGGATACTCGTTTATAACTTCCTGCTCAGACACATCATCACCTTCGTCCCATGTATAGCCCCAGCCGTCGGCTTGATAGACATAGTAGAGATATTTGCCCGGCTCAGTTGTTTCCTCCGAAGCCTTACGCCAACGACCTACAATATCTTTGGTGTATTGCTCGTCGTGAGAAGTATCCTCTTTCTCGCCTTTATCAACACAACTTGTTGTCACAAGTCCAAAAGAAAAAAGAAAAGATAAAATTAAAACTTTATTGAGTTTCATTGCTATATATTGTTTTTTTTATTCGTTCAATTAATCATACTGTTTGTCAATACAATACCAAAGTATCAACAGAGAGTGTTTGTACTCCCAGAACACCTAAACCGCCATTGATGTTTGAATAAGTCTTGACCGGCTCACCAAGTATAGAGCTAAAACCTGTACCGCCGGTATAAGAGCTCAAATTGGCTGTTTCCAAAAAACGATAATACTCATGGTTGGTGTGATAGACTTTGGCTACCATATAGGCATGTCTTACTTGTCCGCTCAGCCCTATTGAAGTCCTGTCAATAAGACAATAAGGCTTAATTGTGTACGAGAGGACTTTCCCGTCTCGCAGGGTGTCGGAAGTAAAGTTGGTGGTAGTAACGTCATATCCCAATTCACTCAACAACAGATTACTTGCCGACACATAAGTGACGGTGTTCCATTTCGGTTGTTCGTCGGTAGGTTTGGAAAAATCATCGTCTTCAAACTCATAGAAGTGATAAGCCGAAGCAATATAAGCGTCTTTTGTGTTTGCAGGGTCAGGGAATGACACTTTAGCGTCGTAGTAGAGACGCAAGTTCCATCCCATTGTGTCGCGTACATACTGACCTGCTGAATCTTTAACATAATTGCCTAATGAGTCGCGTCTATACTGCATAGTCCACAAGAACTCGCGTTTTTCGCATACCGTGTCTATTGTGAGTTCAACTGCGCTTGGCATTATGGCACTTACCCATGCTGTGTCTTGCCCGTCACTTGCCCACACAAGAACACTATCACCCGCATGAGCCACCATAGTTGAGCAATAGAAACCCGTTGTGTCTTGTACGAGATTTTCTGTCACGCCATTGACAATAAGTCTCACTATTGCGCCATCAACCATTGGGAATGAGCCATTGTATTCAAGCATGCTGACTGATTTGGTCAGTTTGATACGCACCGGCTGTTCTGATGTTATCAGTCCGCATATCACCAACTGCCTCTCGCCAACATATTTTTCAGGCAAATCAATAGGAGTGGTACAACCAACAACAAACATTGTCAGCAGAGCAAACAGAACTATATGTCGTATTTTTTTTGTCATTTTGAGGTATCAAATGCAAGTGTGTAAGATATTGAAGGTATGATAGGGAAAATGGTCAGTTTGGTAAGATTGACATGCCCTCCTTCGCCTCGTGTCTGGTATATCAAAAATGGATTCATGCGATTGTAGGCATTGTAAGCCGATATACTCCATGTGTGAAGCAACTTGCGAAAATGTCCGTGATAGTGGAAATTAACGCCCAAATCCAATCGATGATAGTCTTCGTAACGATAGTTATTTCGGTTTGAGATATAATCTTGCGTTACGATATTCCCTTTTGTGTCAACGCCTGCATATTTCTGCAATGGCAATGTTCCGCAGTTGCCTGTACTATACACCCATGTGGCACTCACATCAACCCACGAGCGAATTTTATACGACAATGTGATTGACACATCATGCTCACGGTCGTATTTTGAGGGAAATACTCGTCCGCCATTAACGACATGACCTTCGCGGTCGAATTGTCGCAGAGAGCGGCTCCATGTGTATGCCACCCAGCCTGTCAGTTTGCCCACTGTGCGTTGTACCAAAAACTCCACTCCATAGCTCCAACCGCGACCTATCGACACCTTATCGTCCCAATCTGTTGTCGAACCAAAAAATGTGGCTCCGTCACGATATTCCATCAAGTTGTCAGTATGCTTGTAGTATCCTTCAACAGAGAATGTGGCTTCTGTACCCAAATCATAAAACACACCCAACGAAGCTTGATGGACTTTTTCGGGTGGCACCTTATCTGTTATCGGCAGCCACAGATCACTGGGCAATGAGATATTGTTGTTCGACAACAAGTGTACATACTGATTCATATAAGCATAACCTGCTTTGAGCGACAACCCTTCATACATCTTTACTCGAAGCGAAAGACGAGGCTGCAGTGAGTGATAGAATTTGCGATTGACGGTGTAAGTGGCATAATGCAAGCCTACATTCATCTTCACATATTCTCCCAACTGCATTTCATCCTCGGCATAGAGTGATGTCTCATGTGCGAATATATTGGCATTGCCATAGGTTGTGTCTATCTGATTGTTCTGATTCTCGCTCAGGTTGTAGTGAAACTGCGATGTCGTTACTCCCGGACGGAAAGCATGGAAGGTATATCCTGCACCGAACTTCAAGTTTTGCCCTGCAATAGGAGAATAATCGAACTCCATTTTTGCGCTGACATCATTGATGCTGGAATTATAGCCTGCTCCAATAGACACCCCCTCATCGGTTATCCACGAGTTGGTGTTTTTCGAAAAAAGCATATTCTTCTGCTCCATGCCAAGAGTCATATTGTAGCGATACTGCGTATAACTCAACGATGCACTCAAAAACATCTTGGAATTAATAGTGTGGTTATATCGTAATGCACCGACTATGTTTCCCCATTTCCATCGCGTCTTGAACCAACTCTCGTTTTTGCCTTTGAATGTTGAATTTTCAAATTCACTCACCCCGTCACGTATATTGGCATAAATCAAATCGTCGCCCATATAAAATGTGGCAAGCAGGCGGTCGTTATTGTTGAATTGGTGAGTAATTTTGGCATTGACATCATAGAAATAATAACCCGCTGTAAGATTTTCCATTTGCTCGCCTCGCCCTATCATCTTCAGAAATGGTTGAATCAATAAATCAGCGTATGTCCGGCGGCCTGAAAGACTGAATGAAGTATGACCTTTCCATAACGGTCCCTCAACTTGGAACTTACTACTAATCAGGCCTATACTTATATTGCCTTTGTAGTTGTACATGTCGCCATCATTGGTGCGCACATCAACAACAGAGCTCAATCGTCCTCCATAACGCGCAGGAAAAGAACCTTTATAAAGCGTAACTGATTTGACGGCATCGGCATTGAACACAGAGAAGAAACCAAACATGTGATTGACATTGTAGATTGGCACTCCGTCTAAAAGCAACAGATTTTCATCCGGTGCTCCACCACGGACATACATTCCTGACGAGCCTTCTGAGCCGCCCTGCACTCCGGGTAGAAGCTGCAAACTTTTGATAATATCTGTCTCACCACCGATGGCGGGCATGGCCTTTATCTGGTCGATAGCCACATGGATAGTACTCATCTGACTACCCTCAGCACCATACAATTTCTGCGAGGCAGTAACATTGACATCGCGCAAGACAGTGTTCGACTCGAGAGTTATATTGATTGTTGTGTCGCGAGTCAGCACAAGATTTACCGACTGAGGGTCATACCCGACATAACTATAACTCAAGTGTTTTGCTCCAGCCTCAACAGTGAGAGTATAAAATCCGTATTCGTTTGTTACACAGCCTTTTTGAGTCCTTTTGTCAACAACAGTAGCACCTATAATAGACTCTTTCGACGATGCGTCTTGCACATATCCACTAATAGTAAAATTCTCTGCTCGCGTCATTACACTCAAGCAGAGATACATAGATAATATGTAGCAAAACAACTTACGCATCAGTCTATGCCGACAAAAAAATTATTTCTCTGCAACAATAGGTTGCAAAGGTAGGTCTTTCCAAAGAGGTGCCTGCTGGTAATCAGCAATAGCCCCAGACGGAACAAAAACAGCAAACTTCTGATTGACTACCACTTGTCCGTTGCTTTCAAAGCCGAACACAGCTACTCGACCACCACTTACCGGAGGCACAACAGCATAGCAATACACTGCTTCCAATTTCTGACAACCAAAGAAAGCACCATCGCCTATCGACTTCATGTAAGCACCAAAACTCACCGTCAACAACGACTGATGGTTATAGAATGCTCCGCGCGCAATACCCGTAACAGGATATTTCACGCCATTATGACTTACCATCGTAGGAATACGCAAATTGGTCTGCGGGCGTGTGGCAGACATCAAGACAACGCCATTACCCTCAATCTTGAAATTCAAATCTCCACTAACGAAAGTGTTCTGGGCAAACGCTATTACAGCACTCACCAAAGCAATCGCTATCAAGCCAAACCTTTTCATTGTTATTTTGTTTTTCAATTAGTTTTTTAATACAATTAATTATTACGCTCCAAAGAAACTCCTTTTTCACTTAATAATGCAAAGGTAGTATTTTTTTTGCAAAAAAACAAAAAAGATATAAAAAAAACACCTACAATGTGAAAAAATACAAAAATAATGCCAAGAGAAGACAATTTTGAAAACAATTCTTTTGAAGACAATAATAGACAATCGCTTTTCAAAACAATAATAGACAATGGAAGACAATGACAGACAATAGTTTTTCAAGACAAAGCCAGAAGATACTATTTCATCTCAACTTTCTAAAAGAAAATTCTTTTTCAACTTGCAGCTTACAAAACCAAATCCTCGGTTGCAGGGTGCACATTATGTGCACCACAATCTCCGCGCAGCCTAATTTCTCACAGCGACATCAGACCAACATCCTCACAGCATCAGCGGGTTAACCTCTAACTTTTCATAGTATTGCGAGGCTAATTTCTATAAATCACGAACAAGACGGACTGCAAAACTGTTGCTCCTAACGGTCGTATTCTGCAGGTTGAGTGACGACGAACTTAAATATATGCCATACGCAGTGAGACTGCTACATAGTGAAACAGACCAAAAACAGCCACTTAATCCAACATTACTCACACTAGTAATATGGCGAACACCCGTAGCAGGCAAAAACACTGCGCCACGAGACTCCATTTGTGTCCATTGATTAATAGTATAGGTATTGTGAGAAAAGCCATTACTTCCACTATAATCTCTACCATACCACATAAAACCATTATCTGCGCTTGCGGTGAATATTATGCCGCTCGGAGTCTCCCAATTATCCGGCAAAATTATTACACCATTTACACCTTTAATTGTTCCCAATCCCCACAACTTCTCTGCTTTAACCCGACCATGTAACAAATACAACCACTCATTAAAGGTCAATGTACGCCATGAGCCGGGAGCATCACTGCCTATTTGATTATATATTCCCCAATCTGCTTTGGCGTACTCACCTGTAAGGTCATTCTTTTCACCATTACCGGGACAATAGTCGTAATTATCTTCATTTGTTGACCATGGCTGATAAGCAACGGCTCCGCTATTCCAACCACTGGTGCCCCAACAAAATAAGTCTATCCAACCATTGTATGTCTCTGAGATTTTTGTATTATCACACTTTGTTGAATCTTTGCCCACTACAATATATACATTACCATTGCTTGCATCGCCGACATAATCCCATTGGTGTTCGGCAAAACGCCATGTGCCATGTTGTGTAGTACCATCTGCACATTTGTGAGTTCCTTGTGCCGCATTGAATTGTAAGTTACCCGGACTGAACATCACTTGCCTATCCTCTGCAACACTGAATGGTCCTAAACCACTTATCCCGTCTGCACATTGCATAGCAGGTATTTTGTTCTTCATCTTGGTGGGATAAATAAGTTTCACAGGGTTAGAGCTTATTTGTTTGATTTGCTCTGCTGATAATGCCGTATCATTGTATGTAAGAATTAAAGGCTCTGTTGCTTCAGCTTTTTTCTTGTTGTATCTACTCCAATACCCGCCATCCCTTTCAAATGATGTTATAACATATAGATTATCTTCACCGATTGTCAAATCATTAGTTTGATTCCATGTATTACTCCATGAGGGCGATGTTAAGTTAGAAGGGAAGCGCACAAAGATAAGGTTGGTATGTTCGTCGGGTATGGTTGTTACATATATATTGCCTTCAACATTTGTCATGAAATCAGAAAAGGCACCATCCTCCATATACCACGACCATACCGCAAATTTTGCTCCGAAGGCACTCCATAATGTTTCACCACCGGTATCAAGATATATCTCACGAGAAAACAAATCGGAGAATACCGACATAACAAATATCAAGCAAAACAGACACCTTTTCATATCATAAATAATTTCACTAATTCATAATCAATTATTTCATCGCCCACTACAGACAATAGAAAAGGTTTATTTCTGTTTAATGCATATTTTAGCCACTCCGCGTTCGGTGCGAACAAGATACATTCCGCTTTGCAATTTACTCAATTCTAATCCCTTACCCTCAAAAATCAGTAATCCGCTCATGTTGTAAAGTCGCACATACTGTTCGCTGATGTTAGGTTCTAACTCTGTGAGCACAATCAATCCTGTTTCTTCTACTCCGCGGAACACCACTATTACATCAACATCATCGTCAATATGCAGGCTCAACTTAGTTGTATCTGTTATTTCCTCTGCACCTATCTGCCAACGCAGGAAATAGCAACCCTCGTTTGGTATTGCAGTGAGTACGACATCGCTCAGGCACTCGCCCGTTTGCTCTATCTGTACACTACCATACACCACGCCAGTCAATGAATCTGACCAAAGCCCGTCTAAATCAACACTTTCCACACTGACATTGACACGATACGGCTCACGCTCGACAACATCCATTTGCACAACAGAATCGCAACCTAATGACGAGGTGTAAACTTGCTGGTACAGACCTGCCTCTGTAATTTTCAATTCGCCAAAGACAAGTGTATCACCGGTGCATAATTCAGCTTCAAGCATGGTATCACGAACAGCTATAACCGACAAATGCAATTCAACTATTGAGTCGCACCCATTGATGGTTTTCAGCGGGCAACGATATTCGCCTGCTTCACGATAGAGCATACCACCTATCTCTACTTCTTCACCTTCACAAATTGCCAACTCAACCACGGTGTCGAACACAGGATTGGTCGTTACGTTAATTGCCCAGACAGAGTCGCCTCCCTGATAGTTAGGCTTGTTAAGAACAAAAAACTGCACGCCGGCATGCGGAATAAATTCCACTTCAGTACCTTCTACATTGAATATATAGAGAGAATTGCTTTCGCATAGTGTTACTTCAAAATATGCTGTATCGGTATAGTCAGGAATAAAACGAGCCGTCAGAGTGGTATCACTTTGTAAAACAAGAGAGTAATTGGCAGAATCGACACCATCACTCCATGATTTGAACTTATAGCCTTCTGCCGGAACAGCGAGCAATTCGGCAAAATAATCATTACAATCAGAAGGAGCTTTTACTATCTGCACTTCGCCCTGCGGATTGAATGCCTCATCATAACTGACATCGGTTGTCAGACGATAATCTTGCAGAACATTGATTGAAGAAAATGTTTTCCATGTTGACGATTGTTCATACACAGAAACAACATTGCAATGCACTTGTAATTCTGTATTTCCCAACTCTACGCCGACAAAAGCCTTTTGTTCGACAACAGGGGGATTTTGGGCATAACACTTCACCAAATCAAAAGCCGCACAGCGGGAAAAAGCACCGTCGGCAATATGTACAACACCGCTACCTAACGATAGTGTTTTGAGTGAGCTGCAAGAATAGAAAACATTATATCGCAAACTATCAATTCCATCACCAAGACGTATCGTCTCAGCACGCGAACAGCGAGAAAAAGCTTGTTCTCCTATATAATCGACTCTATTAGGCAACACGATAGAGGTAAGATTGGTGCAATTGAAAAACGCCAGTTTGCCGACAAATTCAAGCGTTGAAGGGAGTATGATTTCTTTGAGCTGATTGCAAGATTGAAAAGCACCATCACTGATTTTGCGTAGCGAATCAGGCAGTACTATAGATTCAATTTTGCTACTGTTGAAAGCGCTCTTGCCTATTGTAGCCACTTTATAGGTGCGCATAAATGCAGGTTCCGCAGCTGAATCATACAGGCAGCTGTCAGGTATCTGTACAAAAGCAGGCAAAACAATATTTTTCTCACTGCTCACGCAACCAAGCACCGATGCTTCACCATCAGCAAAAGGATAGTAATAAATTGAATCAGGGGCTAAGAATGACTTTACTGCCCACAGATTGGTTGCCAACAATACAGCAAATAATAAGGTTAAGTTCTTTTTCATATCTTTATTGTTTTAATTATTAATCTCTTTTGGTTTCTTCACGATACTCTCTATCCACCATACCCAAAGCATAAACAGCATTGCATAGAAAGCATATTTAAATATATATGTGTGCCAAAAATCAAACATTTCCCGATGATTTTCAATCAACAGAGCTATCATAACCGAACGAAAAACATTGAAAACATATATACACACCCAGCCCAATGGAATAAACCATAGCTTATGTTTATTCCAAAAACTCCATTTCTCACCTTCCATACTTCCACGCGCAAAAAGCATTATTATCAGCCATATAAATGACTGTTTAATGCCCGTACACCCCCAAACGACAGATATTCGCACATCGTCAAAAAGCGTTAGTGTTCCATTGAAAAAACCAAATATATGTTTGGAAACGAGATAGACATTGTCTCTGAACAAATCTAACCACCAAAACGACCGATGTGCTATCCACACTGCCATAAAATCGAATGGCGCCGTGATGTCAAGGCCTAAGAATGTAACGCCTGTTCCATTTTCATCTCCTGCTATGGTCAGTTTCCACAACACATTGGCACCCAACATCGATACAACAAAAATTATTATATCTCTGTAGGGCGATAATTTCTCGCCATATTTCTTCAATGTTTCACTCATCTAAGCTCTGGCTTTGAATTACTAAACCGCATACAGGGCAAATAAATACTACACGACAGTACGCGCAAAAGGCACTAAATCGAGCGGGCAAAAATCGCCATCTAAATATTTGAAATAACCGGCCTGAACGACCATCGCAGCATTATCGGTTGTGAAGCTGAATGGCGGAATATACACATCCCAACCATATCGTTCATGCAGATTCAGTATTGCCGAGCGCAATCCACTGTTGGCACTCACTCCGCCTGCAACTGCGATACGCCTAATTTTCAAGTCTTTGGCCGCACGCACAAGTTTTTTCATCAGTATATCAATGATAGTTTTTTGCAGACTTGCGCATAGATCGGCTTTATTGTTTTCTATAAAATCTTTATCCTCTTTGAGTTGGTCGCGCAGGAAATAGAGAAATGATGTCTTCAATCCACTAAAGCTATAATCATAGCCTGCCAAATTAGGTTTAGCAAACATGAAACGCTCAGCATTACCTTCTTTTGCCAACTTATCAATCAGCGGACCACCCGGATAGGGCAACCCCATCACTTTGGCACATTTGTCGAAAGCCTCACCTGCTGCGTCATCTATTGTTTGACCAATAATCTCCATTTCTTTGTAACTCTTGACCAAAATGATTTGCGAGTTACCTCCACTGACCAAGAGACATAAAAAGGGGAAATCAGGATGACGCTCACCTTCTTTGCCTTCACTTACAAAATGCGCAAGCACATGAGCTTGAAGGTGGTTGACTTCAATCAATGGTATGCCGAGCGACAAAGCCATTCCTTTGGCAAAACTTGTGCCTACGAGCAACGAGCCCAACAAACCGGGACCTCGTGTGAATGCTATGCCGCTCAATTCCGACCTATCTACACCGGCCTTTTTCAATGCTGCATCCACAACCGGAACTATATTCTGCTGGTGAGCACGACTTGCCAACTCCGGCACCACTCCACCATACATTTCATGAACGGCCTGCGAGGCTGTTACATTGCTCAACAAAATGCCGTCACGCAACACAGCAGCCGATGTGTCGTCGCATGAACTCTCTATTCCCAATAATGTAATCATCTATTTTTTATACTTTATTTCAACTTGCAAAATTAATCAACATTTATACTTCACGAAGAACAACATTAATAATGCTTTGCAAAAATACTATTTTTTTCACACATAGACAAATAAAAGCACAAAATCAACACATCAAAGCAAAAATGTGTTACTTTTAATTTGAGAAATTAAAAAAAAAGTGTAATTTTGCATAGTTTATTCGAAAAAAGAAACAAAAATGAAATTACAACAATTAATACTGACTATTTCATTCATCTGTTTGCCACTATATTCTATTGCCCAATTAGAAACTAAAATGCCTTGGGAAACAGGTACAGAAAACAAAAATAGCGACTACCAATTCAGTACGACATGGCGCTTAGAAATAGGATTTCAACAACCAAACCAACGAAGCGATAGTACGACCAACAACACTTTTTTCAATGGTGGAAAAGTGGGTTTTCTCGTTGACTTCAACCTTCCGTATCATCTTGGAATTCAAACCGGTTTGCGCTACGAGCTGACCTATGGCACCAACAAGCAACACTATCGCTCAGCAGATAACTCACATGTTACTGTAGAATACATCAGACACGATATGTTGAAACATGCTTTGAGCATACCTATCCGACTTGTTTATACCCAACAACTCTGGCGCGAATTGGCTCTAACGGCTTATACCGGCCCTACATTTCAAATCGGACTTGCCTACACCGACAAGCCATTCAACGCATTGTCTGACACAACACTGAGTTGGATAATTCATAACTCACCAGATAAATCTTTGTTTCATATTGAAAACCACGATTATTATTCCGACAAACAATTCTATCGCTTCAATCTGCAGTGGGGGCTTGGAGCCGGACTACAATGGCGCCATTTCCGACTTGAAGGCGGATATAATTTCGGACTCAATAACCTCGCACACTATCAACCCAACACCGGAGCAAAAACAAATATGCACGAATGGTCGTGGGAGGTTTCTTTCATCTACACTATCAACTATCAACATTTCGACCCGAACTATGCTCAGTCTGCCCAAATGCGTCGTGAAGCAAGACAACAAGCAAGAGAAAACAAAAAAGCTAATCAAAAACCTATAGAATGGCACTTCGGAACAGGATTCTAAAAAAGATTTCAAGATTTGAAGATTTCAAGATTTCTTTTTCAGAATAAAGCCGATAGTTTATATTTTATATTGACAAAAGTTTTCCACATGGTTAAATGTTATCGCGTAGCGATTTTCTTTTAATAGAATAGCGGATTATATTTATCCATTGGATTTCCCGTTAGGGAATTTCTATGGCAAAAATGAATTTAAAAGATATTCCCCAACGGGAAATAACGCTGACTATCAGTATTAATGCTATTAAAATGGAACCCCTACGGGGTATAATCTCAATAAAAGTTCTACTGAACATTATTGGGAAACTTTAGTAGTTCATCTTGATGACAAAAAAAAACAACAATTCAATTTGTTGAAAAAAAATACCAAAACTTAAGGTACCACCACCGCAAAAAATACATATCAAACACGAAGATAATAGGAAGATACTCAAAAGGTAAAAAATACCCCAAAAAACATAAAACGACAACTAACTTTGTACAAAATTATTGACAAATAAGACAATTAAGGCGGAGGAAAGAAAATCGGCGTTAACCGCAGTAGCGGTTGCATATTAATAGAAAAATTGTATCCATCTCTCAACCGCGGTAGCGGTTGCATATAATAATTATTAGTGTATGAGTATAAGTGAATTTATAGAGCTAAATCGCAAGTCGTTATTAGACGATTTATTCTCGCTTCTTCGTATTCAGAGCATCAGCGCAAAAGCAGATCATCACCAACAAATGCTGGATTGTGCAAATCGCTGGAAAGAGCTACTCTTGCAAGGTGGAGTAGATAGTGTTGATATATATCCAACAGAAGGAAATCCTATTGTTTTTGCAAAGAAAGACATCAATCCACAAATGCCAACAGTAATGGTATATGGTCATTATGATGTCATGCCTGCGGAACCTCTTGAGCTTTGGAAAACAGAACCCTTTGAGCCGCAAATTATTGATGGACATATCATTGGTCGAGGCGCTGACGACGACAAAGGACAGTCATTCATGCACTATGCCGCATTCAAATACATGATGCAAGAACATTGTCTGCCATGTAATATACACTTCTTGCTTGAAGGAGAAGAAGAAATTGGCTCGCCCAACCTTGAAGCCTTTTGCACCACACACAAAGAACTGCTCAAAGCAGATATTATTCTTGTTTCAGACACGTCAATGCTATCGGCCGACAAACCAAGTATAACAACAGGCTTGCGTGGTCTTGCTTATTGGGAGATAGAAGTCAGTTCCGCCAATCGCGACCTACACTCCGGCATTTTTGGAGGTGCTGTAGCTAATCCTATCAATGAATTATGCAAGATAATAGCACGCTTGCAAGACGAAAAAGGTCGTATTCTCGTACCACATTTCTACGATGATGTTGATATTGTGTCTGACTCTGAGCGACAGCTCATCGCAGCCACTCCTTTTGATGCCGAAGAATATAAATCATCACTCGGCATAGACGAACTGCACGGCGAAGAGGGTTATAGCACATTAGAACGCACCGGCATACGCCCCACACTCGACCTTTGCGGGATTTGGGGAGGCTATACCGGCGAAGGAAGCAAGACCGTACTGCCGGCAAAAGCATACGCCAAACTTTCATGCCGTCTTGTTCCACACCAATCATTCGACCGTATTGCACCTCTGATGCAAAATTATATCGCACAAATTGCACCTTCATACGTTAAAGTAAAAGTTACACCCCTACACGGAGCCGAAGCATACGTTTGCCCTATAAACCTACCGGCTTACAAAGCAGCAGAAAAAGCTTACGAAGAAGTATTTGGCAAACGTCCACTGCCTGTCCGTAGAGGAGGAAGTATAGGTGTTGTGGCTGTATTCGAAAAAGTACTTGGAATAAAATCCATCTTAATGGGCTTTGGCCTCGAATCAGACCAAATACACTCACCAAACGAGAATTATCCGCTCTACATGTGGAAAAACGGAATCAAAACAATTGTTGCTTTCTACAAAAATCTAACACTCTAATTAGATTCAAAAAACACAAATAAACAGAACAATGGCTTCACTATTTTATTGTTCGAGTTTTGCAAATTGAAAAAATATTATCTGGATGGTTATCATACATATGAGGCTGTCTAACAACAAAAAATGTTAGATAGTCTCTTTTTATTTATTTGACATAAAAAATTGTTAGCCCTTATATGTTGGTTGGTATTTTTATTGCCTCCAAGCGTTGAATATAATAAAAGCTCCCATTAGAGAGCCTAT
>JAFXPY010000045.1 GCA_017527495.1 Paludibacteraceae bacterium | reverse complement strand
TTTGCTGATACTCATATTTGATGTCTTGCAGCCAGTATCTGTCATCAACAGACGCCTTTGACAGGTCATAGGAGTGTATAACACCTTTCAATCCGCATAGCGCGTGTAGTTTATAGCCGTAATAGTGCGTGTTTTGAGCTGCACAGAAACCATAATTCGGAGCAGTGCTAAAATCGTTCTTGCCTAATTTGCAACGCTTTGCACGGGCAATACGGCACACCGGTATCGGCTTTGAATCAATGCAAAAATAATCTTCGTCTCCATCAATCGCTTGGGCAATGCGTTTTCGTATTTGTTCGCATAAGTTGGCGGTGAACTTGCGACGGTCATTGTACTGGTGACGAGAAATGAGGTTGGGCATCTCGGCTTTATAATCTTGAAGATAGGAAAATAAAAGCGATTCACTGTCAATACTCAATTTCTCAGCGGTGAGACTAAGTGCGATAACTTCAAGGTCAGAGAAACGAGGAACGACACCTCTACGAGGCAAATTTCCACATTCAGTGACAAGATTTTTTGAAAATTCCTTGCATATATCAAGAATTTTCCCGAAATTTGCATACAAGTTGCGCATGACGAAGATTTTTTAGTTGTTTAACTTTGTTGATTTATGTACACTACAAAGTTACTAAAAATCAACGAATTGTGCAACTTTTTTTTTGTTGCTATTTTAAGTCAAAGAACACTTTTGTTTAATTCCGCCAACAGGTTTGTTAAACATGTTTTTCTATATATATGATTTCAAGAAGCAAAAGGTAAATAGTTTTTTCATTTTTTTTGAAATATTTTTATTCTTAATGAACAATTTCCATATTATACCTATTTGCGAGCTCATTTTCTATTTTCCTTATTCTTTGAATTTCTACATTGAGTGTTAATTCACCAATATAAATCGTATTTTCCATATTGCGTTGAGTAAAATATAATTTCTCAATAGCTCTTAACCGCGTTAGCGGTTGAATGTTAAATTTATTTACATTGCGATTAACTCAAATATTAATCAATGTGCAACCACTACGTGGTTGGAATTAAGGTGGTTAGCATAATTATATCTATTATTATGCAACGGCTAACGCCGTTGAACGCCGAGATTTGAAATTCTATTAACATGCGAAAATTAAATTGTCTTTAATTTTGGATAATTTTTGACCAAGCAAAATTCTTAATAATTCGTTTAATTAGTAGTTAAATAATTTTGTGTCATCTGTGTTGTATAACTTGCGAAACTTAAATTATATTTATTAATATGCAACGGCTAACGCCGTTGATTGTCTATTTGTTTTTAGTTGCGAAACTTAATTCAAATAGTATTAAATTGTTCCGCATCTATTTGTATTCTGTTGATAGGTATTGTTTTGAGTTGTTTTAATTCCTCATCATAGATAATTCCAACCACTATAATTTCATATTGGGAATTAATTCCCATGCGACTTTCACTTGCCCAACCGAGTAACAATCCTGTATGTTTTTTTGTTTTCTCCTCTTTTTCTTGCTCTGTTAAATCATACATTCCATAATCAAAATGCTCTTGATTTGTGTAGCAAACTTTAATTTTTTCCATAATCTAATACACTTATTTTGTGTCGTGCGCAACTTTTGGTTATTATTTTTTGCAAATTTAGAAATTTATTAAAAAACGCATAATAAAAAAGTGTAACAAGTTTGTTGTATATAACAACTTTGTTACACTTATTTTTCTGTTTGTTTCTGTCGGTATTTTTCGGAATAGAGTGCAAAGAAATTGGTGTTGAGTGCTATCGACAGGCGCATGAGTTGCGAAGTGTCTATACTTGGCGACTCAAATACTCGGTATATCGCCATTCGGTTGGTGCCTATTTGACGAGCTAACCAACTGACCGTTTTGCCCTGCCTATACAGCTCAGCACGGACCACTTCGCCAATATGTATGAACTTAATCTGTTGCATAAAAATAGGTTTTATCATCGTATATCGTATATCATGGCTACTCGCAAAAGCCATCAAACAACATATACAACAATAAAACCTATCAAGATATGTATTCAACATTATGCAACGCATAACGATACAATCATATCTATAGGCATTTATCGTTGCTCTGAGAGTTGTTTGATAGAAAAATATTGCGAGTATTTTGATATACAATCTCAAAGCGTAGCAAACGCTTATTATTATGTCCGAAACAACACCATATAATATATAATGCCATTTCGACTGCAAAATTAACTTTTTTTATTCAATAATGCAAATGTGGGAGAATAGAAGTGAGAAGTGAGAAGTGAGACCATTGCATTGTGAGAAATGAGAGACATCTCTAACATCTTTCAGCGCAGCGGTCTTTGCTCTTTCAGCGTAGCGGTCTTTTGTCTTTCAGTGCAGCGGTCTAACTTACCACTTATTTTTTCTAAACGGAGTAATCATCAATGTGATTAAGATATAGAAAGGATAAACAAACGAGAGCAGTAGAGATTTAAGAAATAAATGTTTTAGCTCAAAGAAATATTCTCCGTACCACAACAGATACATATCAATCAGCCATTTTACTAACAACAATGGCGGGCAGACAAGAACAGCCAGATTAGCTGTTATCATTGTTGCTCCGACAAGTTTTGTCGTTTTGTCGGTATATGCTCCTGCTTTCCCAGCCCAGCGACTGCGCTGTCGGAATAGTTGGCTGATTGTCTCGCAAGGCATGATATGTGCCGTTGCCTCTTTTGATTTCAGAAATTCTATTTTATACCCCTTTTGTTTGAAACTATGAAGCATAAACATATCGTCGCCAGAAGGTATGTCGGACTGTATGTCGTCCCATGACAGAAACCATTTGTCTCTCTTAACTACCAAATTAGCTCCAGCACACATAATGGCATTGTTGCGCAAAGCATATCCGCCGGTTAGCATTTGTAGCGCTACATATTCTGTCTCTTGCAAAGCACCAAAGAGACCCTTACTTTCCATGCGTAAAGGCAAAATAAGCATGTCGGGTTGATTGTTTTGCAGATAATTAACAATAGTCGCAAGCCATTGCTCGGGCAAAACAATATCGCAGTCTATTGTGGCAATATATGGTGTTGTGGCATGCTCTATTCCGCAGCGCAACGCCCATTTTTTCCCTTGTTGATATGTGTTGGGTATGATTTCTACATTGCTTTGTTGGCAGTGTATAGGTTTGTTGCTATGGTCGTCAACAATGACTACTCTTACATCTTGTGGTAGCTGAGGTATATGTGAGGCATTGTGAATCGGCATAACAATGGTGAGCATATCGTTTTGATTTATTTCGTGCTCACATTTTTCTATTTTTTGCCGTTGCCAGCCTTCGACGGCATAAAGCAATGCACTTGCATAGGCAAGCAGAACAATAAAACAGCAGAATATGATGATTGTATAGGTCATGATTGTTCGTCGTTATACTTGTAGTTCATTGGTTTCGGCATGGCAGAGAAGCGATCTTCTTTTGCTCATTTGCCTCACACAATGGTTCGTATTGTTGCCAAAAGCGAGGGTACGACTTGCCTACACATTCCGGATTGGTTATGGTCATGTTGCCATAGAGGGTGTTAAGCATAGCGAGCGCCATTGCAATGCGATGGTCGTTGTGAGAATCAACGATTATGTTTTGACCCCTATTCTCAATCTCCATCAGTGCTTGCTGCATGGCAACTATGCGGTTCGACTCTTTGTATTGCAGTGTGTCTATTCCGCTGAAATGTGTTTTAATTCGCAGAGCATAGCATGTAGCGACAACAGCAGGATATAAATCGGGACAATGACTGAAATCACATTGCAAGCATATCGTTGATGGTTGGGTTTTCACAATGTGTATATCATTGCCATCAGCCTGTGTCTCCACTCCAAGTTGTCGGAATATGTCGGCAACAACTTTATCTCCTTGTTTGCTGTCGAGTCTGAGATTTTTCAGAGTGATGTCTTGCTTGTCGTTGATAGCCACATATTCATACCAAAATGCAGCAGCCGACCAGTCTGATTCTATAGGATAGTCAGGGTTGTCAATAATGGCTTGTGTAAGCTCGATATACGGACGGCTGACGCAAGGTGTGGAGTGTCTGATTGTTATTCCGTTGTCGGTAAGGTGCGAACAAAGCATTAGAGCTGATGTGAATTGACTGCTTATCTTACCATCGAGTTCCACGATTCCTCCTTTGAGGTGTTTGCCTGCTATCCTGAGTGGCGGATAGCCATTTATGCCGGCATATTCTATTTCGGCTCCGAGTTGGCGTAGTGCGTCAACAAGTGGTGCTATAGGTCGTTGCGACATGCGGTAGTCGCAAAGCAGTGTGTGTCGGCACGGAGTGAGGGCAAAATAGGCTGTCAGAAAACGCATTGCTGTACCGCAGTTGTAGAGATTGATGTTCTCTTCTTGGCTGTGCAGGGCGTTGTACATAACGAGCACATCCTGTGGAATGTCTAAAGCAGGGATGCCTTGAAGTACATCCCTGCCTAATATTTGTAGCCGATTAGCTACACTTTTTGATATCGGAAGTTGTATGTCCAAAATTATTCGTTGTAAGTTGGTAGGACTGAGTAATCGTGCGAGTAGCGCAAGTGTTGTTCTACATAGCCTTCTGTATAGTCGATGGTTACATCGGTTATGTTGCCGTTTTTGTCGAATACCGGTTTATACACAGGATTGACAAAGCCTTTATATGGAGCAACATTGAGTTTTGCATAGCGCTCACGAATTTCAAGTTTCAGTGGTTCGTTCACTTTAACGGCGTATGTCTCAACGAGAGCTTTGCCGGCTTCATAGTCGCCACGCGACTTGATGTCTTGAACTATGCCGAGCAACTCGCCAAACAATTCACGCAGACGCTCATAGTTGTTGATGACAATGAAATGCTTGCCATCGCGTTCTTTGAATTCCACCACGTTTTCTGCCTGACCATGCTCATACACCCATTGGGCAATCATCTGGCGATTGCGCATGTGAGCTTCTTCAAGGTCCTTGCCCGGCTCTATACGGCGAAGTTGGAGCATTAAGCCATTGAGCATATACTCGTAATATTGTGCTTTGTAGGCTTCCATATTAGGCAATATGCCGAGTTCAACGATTTTCGGGTCGGCACAATAGTATAATCCAAAGAGGTCGGCGCGACCTTCTTCGAGAGTCTTGGCGTGTTCTTTGAGTGCATCTTCTGCCACTCCAGGGAGCAGCTGACCTGATGCATGGCCGAGACACTCGTGCAAGTCGGTATGCAGGTTGTCGGTCATAGTGCCATAAAGTTTGCTGCGCTCAATCTCTTCTTCGCTCCAGAAAAATTCTTTTGAGGTGCCATAGCCTTTGGCTGCCTCGTCATAGGCTTCGGTTATGTTTTCTATTGTAACTGATTTCGAACCATATTGTTGGCGAATCCAGTTGGCATTAGGCAGGTTGATGCCAATAGGGGTTGAAGGATAGCAATCGCCGGCAAGGATGGCGGCTGTAATCACCTTGGCAGTAACGCCTTTGACTTCTTTTTTCTTGTATTCAGGTGCAACAGGTGAGTTGTCTTCGAAATACTGAGCGTTGTTAGCGATTTTCTCGGTGCGCTCTGTTGCTTCGAGATTTTTGAAGTTGACAATAGACTCCCATGAAGCAGTCAGTCCGAGCGGATCGCCATAGGTCTCAGTGAAACCATTGACGAAGTCCACGCGGCTATTGATGTCTTTAACCCAAGCAATGCAATAGTCGTTGAAGGTGTGCAAATCGCCCGATTCATAGTAGCTCACGAGATTGAGTATAACTTCTTTTTGTTGCTCGTTTTCTGCATATTCGGCAGCTTTTTTGAGGCAGTCGGCAATGTCGCTTAGTGCATCGCCATATAATCCGCCTACTTTATAGACTTGTTCTTCAACAACGCCGTTGCGTTTGATGATTTTTGCATTCAAACCGAGCGAGATAGGAGCTTCGGATGTGTCTTTATGTGCTGCATAATAGGCCTCTACCTCAGCTTGTGTTACGCCTTCGTAATAGTTGCAAGCAGATGTGGCAATGAGGTCTTGACCTTCGGCTTGATTGCATTTTTTCATCAGAGTGTCGTTGCGGAACATGACAGGTTCGATACGAGCCAGCATGTCGTCAACACTCTCGCCGTTCCACAGAGGAAGTTTGTCGGCGTCTATTGATTTCACAGCCTCCGTGAAAAAGTCTTGCGAGAACTCAGGCAAAAACTTGTCTTCACCATAGTGGTGGTGTATGCCGTTTGAGAACCATACGCGTTTGAGATAGAGCTCAAGATTTTTGAAATCCTCGCTATTCTTGTCGCCCTGATAGTTTTCATAAACAGCCTCAAGTGTGCGGCGGATGCAAAGGTTGTGTTTGCAATTCTGGTCGTAAAGAATGTCGCGACCGCGCAGTGCTGCTTCGGTAAGATAATATACCAATGTCTTTTGTTGCAGACTGAGTTGTTCGAAATCAGGAACGCGATAGCGCAAGATTTCTAAATCGTAGAATTGGTCAACATGATAAGTAAAGTCCTCTATAGCAGGAGTCTGTTGCTGTTCTTGCTTTTTGTTGCAAGCTGTCATAGCGAGTAGAGCCATGGTGGTAAAAAGAATTATTTTTTTCATTTTGGTAGGGTTATTAGTGGAGTGCCACTGCCTTGGTAAGTAGGCAATTTGCCATCCCATTTTTCAATCCAGTCTTCTTGTATGATTTTGTCGCTCAGCGAGGCTGATATTGTGCGGTTATAGTAAGCTTCGCCGTCGGCTTTGATACGCATGGCCTCTGCTTCACCTCGGGCTTTGGCTATTGCTATCTTTGCGTTAGCATCGGCTTCTTTGACAAGGTTTTCGGCTTTCAGAGACGCCTGAACGGCAGCATTCTTTGCGTCAATCATGTCGGTAAGCGATTGAGGAGGCTCAATTTGTGAAGTAAATTGCTCTACCTCAAAGCCTTCGTTTTTCAGTGTGCTGTCAAGCATGATTTTCACATTTTCTTCAAACAGGGCGCGTGACGCAATCAACTCGTCGGCTGCGTAGCGGTTGGCGTTGATACGATAAGCATCGTAAATAGCAGTACGCATATAGCCCTGTTCTATTGTTTCTAAATCGACACGATACTTGCCGAACACATCTATGGCTTTTGCTCTAATCAAGTGGTAAGACAGATTCGGGTCCATCTTGAATTTTGCGCCATCGCGTGTTTGCACCACAAAGGGGTCGTAATTGACCTGACGAACATTAGTCTTGTAGGTGAACACATCTGTGGTGATGGGGTTGTAGAAGGTATAACCGGAGCATGTGGTTGCTTTGAGCTTACCTTGGTCGGTTACGGACAATTTGTTGAACTTAATACCTACTTCCGAACTATCGACGCGTTTGCAGCGGACAAGTGTTGCAGGAACGAGAATTAAGACAATCACGATTAAAGCTGTTGTTAGTACCTTTTTAGGTGGTACTTGAATGTAAGTTGTTGCCATAGTTGTGGGTGTTATTAAATTTAGGCGCAAACCATGTTGCGCCTAAAATGTTGGTTAATTAAAATCTTTCGAGCACTGTTTCAACAAGTTGTTTGATGCGTGGTTTGTAGTCAGTGTTGGCAGCTTCAACCTTGCGTTGGGCAATAACGCAGCAAACAGTCATTGCTTTATGTCCCATCAGAAGTGACAGACCGGCAATAGCCGAGCCTTCCATCTCATAGTTGGTGATGCGCTGTCCTTCATAGCGGAAGTCTGTGATGCGTTCGTTGATGTCAGCCACAGCGATATCGCAACGCAAAACACGACCTTGAGGGCCGTAGAAGCCATTGGCAGCTATCGTGCAACCGCGCACCATATCGTCTTTTGCTATGCGGTCAACAAGCTCAGGATTGGCAGCAACGACATAAGGACGTGCAGCTTTTTCCGGGTAGTGAATGAAATCAACGAGGGCTTTTTCAAAACCAAGATCGGCTATTTCATCGCGACCTTTGTAGAATGCTAAAACACCGTCAAAACCAATCGACTTCTGCGACACGAGGAAAGTGCCGAGAGGCAGGTCGTCTTGCATAGCACCGCATGTACCAATACGGCATATCTCAAGAGAGCGTTTTACCGGTTTTTCTGTGCGAGTGTTGAAATCTATGTTTGCCAATGCGTCCAATTCGTTCATTACAATGTCGATATTGTCGGTGCCTATACCTGTTGAAACACATGAAATGCGTTTGCCTTTGTATTTGCCTGTAATGGTGTGAAATTCACGACTTTGAATATCACATTCAATAGAACCTTCATCAAAAAATGAGGCAACCATATTGACACGATCTTGGTCGCCAACAAGAATGATTTTGTCGGCAAGGTGTTCCGGACGAATGTGGAGATGGAATGCAGAACCGTCTGCATTGATGATTAGTTGAGATGATGGAAATGTTTTCATGATTTTATATTTTTTTTGTTTAAGTTATTATCATATCTGCATGAAAATGCAAAGTTACAAAAAAAAATTAAATAAATCAAAGGAAAAAGAAATATTTGTTAATCGACCCATTGTGTTAAGCAAGTGAGCAAAGTAGGCTTAACTGCTTTGCTATGCCGACGCCAATGGCCCTTTGGGAAATGACAGAACAAATTACTATGCCTTTAAAACGCTCTTAAAGAAGTGTTTAATCAGCTCTATATCACTATTTAAAACTTAGTACACAACTTTGTGGACCACAACTTTGTGTACTTATTCGTTTTTACTGTATTTTTCTTAGATTACTAAAGTTTCCCGCTAATGTTCAGTATCACTTTTATTGAGATTATACCCCGTAGGGGTTAGCTTTTAATAGAATTAATATTGATAGTCGGCTTTATACCCCGTAGGGGTTATCTTTTAATAGCATTGATATTGATAATCAGCGTTATTTCCCGTTAGGGAATATCTTTTAAATTCATTTTTCGACATAGAAATTCCCTAACGGGAAATCAATGGATAAATATAATCGGCTACCCTATTAAAAGAAAATCGCTACGCGATAATCTATAAT
>JAFXPY010000044.1 GCA_017527495.1 Paludibacteraceae bacterium | reverse complement strand
CTCTTCCCATTCCGAACAGAGAAGTTAAGCTCAGCCGCGCCGATGGTACTGAATGTTTTGGGAGAGTAGGTAGCCGCCGTCTTTGAGGAGTTAAGTCAATCAGACTTAACTCCTCTTTTTTTTTCAAGAAAACAATTAATTAATTTTAAAAACAATAAAAGACAATTAATTTTCAAGACGATTCCATTATATAAAAACAATTTTGTTGTAGCTACGTTCGTCGTGTCGGATAAAATCCGACATCTGTCGCATACCGAAAAAACAACCAATCAAACTTAATCATAAATTCCATTAGCTCATTTAAATATTTTTGCTTTCGGAATCCTCAGATCTTGAAATCTTCAAATCCTGAAATCTTCAAATCTTGAAATCTTCAAATCTTGAAATCCTCAAATTTTCAAATCTTCAAATTTTCGAATTTTCAAATCTTCAAATTTTCAAATCCGATTCTATTGTGTCAAAAGTGCCAAGATTTGAACATTTTGGCATTTGTTGCGTCTTAATGGCAGGTGTTTTTTGTTTAGGCACACAATTTGAAATAACTACAAGCGAAAAGGTTGATGACCAAGCACAATGAGAGTTACTCACAAGGTTGCTTAGGTGAACAACCTGAAAAATGATTTGTTTAACAACTTAATAAAAAATAGGAGGATTCATTATGAAACCTGTAATGTATCACAGAAACAGTTGGTTCCCAACAGTATTTGATGAGTTCTTAGATTCTGACTTTATGAACAGCATGAGTAACACAGCTCCGTCAGTCAATGTAAAAGAAAACACACATGCCTATGTTGTTGAGTTGGCTGCCCCGGGCATCAAAAAAGAGTATTGCCGCGTAAATGTTGATGCTGACCATAATCTTTGCGTAGCAATAGAAAACAAATTTGAACACAAAGAAGACGACAAACATTCTCACTATTTGCGCCGTGAGTTCTCTTACACCAATTATGAGCAGAAATACACACTGCCGGACGATGTTGATGAAGAAGCTATAAGTGCTAAAGTGGAAGATGGTATTTTGACCATTGAGTTGCCTAAGACAAAGAAAGAGGAAAAACCAAATCATCGTCAAATAGCAATTCAATAAACTTACACAACAATATGAGAAGTGAGCAGACTGAGTTCTGCTCACTTTTTTTATTGCCTAAAATGCCATTATGTTTTGCTTGTTTGCCAAATTTACACTAATTTTGTATTGTTAAACCCAAATCGGTCATTAGACCGCCAGAGGGTACTTGAATAAATTTAATTTAACTATTTATTTATAGTTTTATTCTTTTTGGTATCTTTTTGCTTTTCGTTCAGTCATTATGCCCGCATAAATCCTTCACTCAAAGACAAAAATCTGCTCAAAAGAATATAAACTCTAAAATAAATTCTAATGACCGATATGGTTTAAAAACTTTTTAAACAATGAAAAAACTCTTTTTATCTCTAATCGCTCTTGTCGTGGCATGGGGTGAGTGTTTGGCTTGCACCAATTTCCTTGCCGGTAAAGACGCCACTGTTGATGGCAGCACTCTAATTAGTTATGCTGCCGATAGTTATTCACTTTTCGGATATTTGCAACTTCTTCCGGCTGCTGAACATAAGAAAGGCGATATGCGCAAGATATATGATTGGGACACCGGCAAATATCTCGGTGAGATACCTGAAGCTGAACATACATTCAGCGTGGTGGGCAACATGAACGAGATGCAAGTAACTATAGGCGAGACGACATGGGGCGGTCGCGAGGAATTAGTAGATACAACAGGTTTGATTGACTATGGCAGCCTTATTTATATTGCGTTGCAGCGTAGTCGCACCGCGCGTGAGGCAATAAAAATCATGACCGACCTCGTGGCAGAGTACGGCTACTATTCAGAGGGTGAGTCGTTCTCAATTGGCGACCCTAACGAGGTGTGGATTATGGACATGATAGGCAAAGGACCGGGCAGTAAAGGCGCTGTATGGGTGGCAACGCGTATCCCTGACGATTGTGTTTCGGGTCATGCCAATCAGGCACGCATATCGCAGATTGATTTCAAAGACAAAAAGAATTGGATGTGGTCGAAAGATGTGGTTGATTTCGCACGCGAGAAAGGTTATTTCAATGGACGCGACAAGGACTTTAGTTTCTGCGATGCCTATAACCCTTTGGATTTCTCCGGAGCATATATATGCGAGGCGCGTGTGTGGAGTGTTTTCCGTCAGATTGCACCAGACATGGACAAGTATTTCGACTATGTTATGGGCCGTTCGCAAGAGAAAATGCCTCTTTATGTCAAGCCCACACGTAAGCTCTCGGCTGACGACTTCAAGCATTTTATGCGCGACCAGTACGAAGGCACACCTCTTGACATAACTCAGGGACCTGATGCCGGAATGTGGAACACCAAATTGCGCTATGGCAGTCTTGGCTTTAAGCTCGATTCTGTTCAATACTGGTTTGAGCGTCCGATAGCAACACAGCAAACAGGATGGTCGTTTGTAGCCCAGATGCGCGGCTATATGCCCGACCATGTAGGTGGTATATTCTGGTTTGGTGTTGATGATGCAGCAAGTAATCTCTATGTGCCTATGTATTGCACTATAACCGAAGTTCCATGGTGTTATGATGGCAGGAATGGCGATTTGCTCACTTATTCTGAGACATCGGCTTTTTGGGTATTCAACATTGTGGCTAATTATGCCTACACAAAGTATTCTCGTATGATGCCTGACATTCGCAAGGTGCAAATAGAGTGGGAAGATTATTTCAACACCATGATACCTCAGATTGACCGTACTGCCATGACAATGAGTGAAGGCGATGCGCGCAAGTTTCTGACACATTTCTCGTGTAAAGAAGCAGAGGCGAGCACACAGGCATGGAAAAAACTCGGTCAGTACTTGATGGTTAAGTATCTTGACGGTCAGGAGAAAAAGGAACAAGATGGCAAGTTCTTGCGCAATCAATGGGGAGAGCCACAGGGACCTAACCGCTTGAAACCGTCTGAAGATTATCTCAGAAGCATAGCACCTGCTGTCGAACACGAGTAAGGGAGATTTGAGGATTTGAAGATTTGAGAATTTTTGCAGTTGTATCGAGTTTTGGTACAACTGCATTTTAATTTTGTGGCATATAAGGATATGTGTTAGTAGCAGCACATGAAAATTTTATTAATATGTCCGTGCTACGGGGCAATAAATTGTTATATGTCATGAAAAATAGGTGTTTCAATGAATTTTTAAGATAAAAAAGCGGTGAATTGTTCACCGCTTTTTTTATATGTTTTCTTGAATTATTTTGTCTAACATTCCAACCATATAAAATGGCATATTTATTAGTTTGAATGTTTTACCATCAATAGGATTGGCAATATCGTTTATTTCAAATGGCTTACTCCAAATTCGGATTGCAATTTTCGTGGGAGATAGTGCCATAAATTGCTGTATTGATTTTAGCTTTGCATTAGCTCCTGATTTGACTTCTATTGGTATGAGTTTACTCTCAAATACATATAAAAAATCAACTTCAGCCTCCGATTTGACACTTTTCTGCCAAAAATAGCGCTTAGAATCAATGCTGTTTGAATAGGCAATAAGTTCTTGTCCAACAATATGTTCTGCAATTTTTCCTCTATATACATCTTGAATGTCTGTAGAGTTGAATAACTCATCTCTTATTCCTGATTGGTAGGTAACAAGTCCTGTGTCTACACATAAAAGTTTCGGGTGGTGACTCAAGTTGGGAATAATTGGCATTTGGACACAAGATGTCGGATAAGTGGTTTCTAACAACATTGATTTTTGAAGTGTAAGAAATGCTTCACTTATTTCTCGTGATTTATAGTTTGAACCGGCAAATTTTTCGTATGTAATTATTTCGCCCGCCTTTGCCCAACCATATTCAAGTATGTGCCGTATAGTTGCAGCCTGAGATTTGCTAATTGCATATTTTTCAACATCGTCTTTGTAAGCATTAAGTAGTGTGCTATAGATTGATTCTGACGCTCTTATGTTTTGTGTCTCTGCATAGTTGGCAACAATTTCCGGCATACCACCGATGAGAGTGTATGTCTTGAAACTTTGCATTAATCGTTCGTGAATTAGATGTCCTTTATTTTCTAAAATGGTTTTCTGGTCGTCTGTTTTACCTATTGCATTTAGAAATTCGTAGAAGTTACATGGGTGCATAGCCATGTATTCCACTCTGCCGACAGGAAATGAAAATGTCTTGCCTGCATAATTCTCTAATAAAGAGCCTGCTGCAATTACGCATATTTCGGGATGATTTTCGTAGAAATACCTTAATTGTTGTATTGCAAGCGGTGAGTTTTGTATTTCGTCAATAAATAGCAGTGTTTCTGAATCAAGTTGTGTGTGAGTGGAATATGAAATACGTTCTATTGTTTGTTCAATATCCATTGTCTCACTAAACAGTCGGCAATCTTGTTCTTTTTCTAAATTTAGATAGACATACTGATTAAAGTCTTTGGCAAATTGTGAAACAATAGTTGTCTTACCAACTTGTCTTGCTCCTCTAAGTATTAGCGGTTTGCGATTGGTTTTTGTTCGCCATTGGCGTAAGTATTGTATGGAATTTCTTTCAAACATAATGTTGCATGATTTGATTGATTTTGCAAATTTACTAATAATTATTTGTTTATGCAAGAGGTTGTAACAAAATCGGGGTATTTTCATGGAAAAGTTGTAACAAAATCGGGGTATTTTTCGGGGAAAGTTGTATAAAAATCGTGGTATTTTCATGGAAAAGTTGTAACAAAATAGGGGTATTTTCTTTGAGAAATGTGGTAAAATATGAAAAAGCAGATGTTAGAAATGATTTTTTTTGTTAAATAATTTTTGGAAATGAAAAAAAACGATTAACTTTGCAAGCGGATAGAGTATAGTCTCTATACTGACATAGGAAAAAATATTGTGTTTGCAATTTATTTTGGTACTCCAGAATGTAGGAAGTTCAACGAGATGCACCAAGAAATAAGTCGGCAAACGCTTGTTCTATATGAGCGTGACTTATCGGTGCATGGGCAATTCCTACAGCCTTGGAGTAGATAAGTGGGCGCTCTTTTTTTGTGCTACAATCCGGGCACCACCGTCAAACGCAATAATCAGTATATAATATCTATTTTTTTACCGATGGGGCGATGGGATATAACTGCTCTTTTTGTCTTATGAGAAAAATATGTTTATTTCTTTTCAGTGTTGTGTTCTTAGGCAACTTGATTGCTGCTGTTGACTATTCGATGGTTAATGTTCCACAGGAGGCGGGACTCGAAATCACCCGTATAACTGCTGATGGTGATTATGTATATCTGCCGTCAGTGAATAATGGTTTGATAGTTAAAAGTGGTCTTAAAGCAATAAAATGGGATGCAAGTAATGTGATCAGTATTTCGCCCGATGGCTCGCACATTGCTTATTTGTCTGAGCGCGGTAAGACAACCAATATATTCGTGAAAGACCTTACTCGTCAGGGTAGCTCTATTCAGCGTACAAAACGCGGACAGATTAAAGATTTTGTTTATTCTCCCGATGGCAGATATATATGTTTTTCGGAGGTAATAGGCAAAGGTCAGCAAGTGTTCCAGACAGATGCACAGAGTGGCTATGTATGCCGTCAGTTTACGTCAGGTGCTTACGATTCAAGTCCTATATACAGTAGCGATATGTCGCAGATATTTTTTTCGCGCAAAGAGAAAAAGAGTGCTTCAATATGGAGTTACAACATAAGCAATAATTTTCTGTCCACATTCACAGCCGGCGAGTATCCTTATCCATTAAGAGGTGAATCGGCTTACTATTGCACCCGATATAGTGCAGATGGTCGTGGTGAGATATGGAAAGTAAATTATGTTACCAATATGGAGGAGTGTATTGTCTCCGATTTGGAGAAAGGTTTTACCACCCCTGTTTTGTCTCCTGACCGTCGTTGGCTTCTCTTTGTTGGTGAGAGTTTGCTGACAGAGGGTAAAACGACAACTCGCAATCTTGATATTTATGTATGCCGTCCGGATGGCACTGACCTTACACAGCTGACTTTTCACCCTGCCAATGACATGAGTCCAACATGGAGTGCTGACGGCAGATTTATTTATTTTGTATCGCAGCGCGGTTCAGCAGAGAAAAAGGCAAATATCTGGAGAATGTTGTTTTTGCTGTAAAAGAACACCCACAAAAAATAACGGCAAGACCTGCGAAGCCTTTAGAGCAGGAATCTAAAATTATTTATCAAAATGAAAAAACAAATTTTAATGGTCAGTGCATTGGTTCTTGTAGCACTGAGTTCAATGCTTGTAGCATGCGACAAAAAAGACGACAAAAATGGTGCAAGCAACAGTGGGAGTGATAAAATTGAAGGTTGTACTTGCACATACAATGGTGTGGAGCCTGTATATCTTAGTCTTTCAGAGATGAAAGAAGAGTATGGTGTTTCAACGTGTTCAGCTCTTCAACGCGAAATGAGAGAAGAATATGATACTAACGCAATTGAATGTAAGTAATTTTCAGAATTTGTCCGTTGCGGCCTTGTGCTGCAACGGATATTTCTATATCATCATGCGCTGAGTTATATAGTCTATTAACCAACTACGAAGAGGAAACTGTTACATGTAAATAAAATCCTCTATACTTTTCGGCAAGACCTGCGAAGCCTTTAGAGCAGGAATATAAATTATTTATCAAAATGAAAAAACATTTCTTTATTGTTAGCGCATTAGTACTTGTTGCGCTGAGCGCTATGTTTGTAGCTTGCGAAGCTAAAGATGGTTGCACATGCACCTACCAAGGTGAAACACAACACATCACTCTTGCACAAATGAAGCAGTATGCTGGTGAAAAAACTTGTGCCGGCCTTCAAAGATACTATATTGACCACGGTATGTCAGGAACGAAGTGTAAGTAATTTTCAGAATTTGTCCGTTGCAGATTTGTGCTGCAACGGATATTTCTATTGCAATTAATGAAAAATTATAAATACATATTGCGCCTTATTGTTGGCATCATATTCTTGATTTCAAGCCTTGCCAAAGCTATTGCTGCGGGCTCATTTTCAAATCTTTTGTTGTCGTACGGAGTGCCTTTTATCTCTTATCTGGCACCGATAGTCATAGTCTTTGAAGCCATAGTTGCACTATTGCTGATTTTCGACATAAAACCCTGTATAACAACAATCGTAACATTGTCTTTTATTGTCGTTGCAACTGCTGTTTTCACCTACGGTTTGTCGTTTAAAGGAATAACAGATTGCGGCTGCTTCGGAAATATATCGTTTCTGAATCAAAAGCCATGGCTGACATTTTTGCGAAATGCAATACTTGTCGTTATGCTCCTACCAAGTTTGACGGCTGATTCAGAAGAAAATCAATTAACTACATCTGTGATAATATACATAACAGCGATTGTTTGTGTAGTTTGCTTTATGTGTGGTTTTACATTTCGTAGTGCAAACATATTAAATTCCGGTAGCAAAGAGCCGGACAAACAAATATTGGCAGCTCATCCGCTAAATGATTTTATCAAGGTAGATAAAGATTCAACATATTTGATTTTTGCTTTTTCCTATTCTTGCCAGCACTGCATTAATTCAGTCAATAATGTCAATCAGTATGAGAGTGTAGGAGCAGTTGACAAGGTGATAGGACTGGCTTTAGAGGATAGTGTGGCGCAAAATTATTTTGAAAAATATTTTGATTTGACTTTTGAAGTTCGCAACATGCCGTTGAGCGAACTATCAAAAGTAACCAATACTTTCCCAACGGCCTTTTATCTCAAAGGTGATACTATTACAAATATAATAACCGGTTATGTACCTAATCCTGTACTTTTAATCGGTCGTTAAGCTTTCATTCACATTGGCAATACCTTCCGGCATAGCGATGCTGGAAGGTATTGTTGCGTTATTTTGTGAGAAAAAAGCGGAAATAATTGCAAAAATAGCTAAAAATGATTAATTTTGCAGACACTAATAAAAAGTGATTAGATGTATGACAAATAAAAGATGTTTATTATTTAGTTTTTTAATTATTATTGTCTTATTTTGTGTGTCATGTCATAATGGCGATCAGGCATTGAAAGAGCGTGCCGCTCAACTATGTCAATATATTCCAGACCATGAGCTGAAGCCTGAGGCAAAAGATTTTATGACAGAGGATTTATATGATGTGCTGAGTGCTGCATTCAACACGGAAAGTCTTGTTCCATACGATAATGAATGGTTATATACAATAGTGACAGGCAATGGCGGGACACTGCCAAAATACACTGTGCTTTCTGCTAATAAGACAGATGATACTCACGCTGTTGCAGAGATTAGTGTTGAACAGATATGGGAGGATAGTACTTCAGCAGGAGGAGAAGCTCAAATTCACAAAATGAATATGGATTTTGTAGGCGAGGAATGGTTGATAGCTGATTTTGATGATATTAAGCAGCAATGTATTGCCTACATTCGTCAGTTCCGAAAAGAAAAAGAAGTAGTCAGTGCAATAGAAAAATACATAGAAGACAGCATTGGTGCCTTCTATTCGCCTGCTGATGTGTGTATTCCATGTCCGATTATTGTTGCGATCGAGAGCACTGATTCGACAGATGTGCGTTTTTATGGCGATTTTTGGGTGTATAATTACAACATTGTTGGCGATAGTCTCGAAATTGTTTCAGGTGGTAGCTATCCGGGATGTATGCATGTCGGTGTGTCCGATGATGAGATGCGGGTAATCAGATTCGACAGAGTGGCTGACGGGTCAGGCTTTCTGCCTACAGCTAAAAGTATTTTCGGAAAATACTTCGATGATTTTCAGAGAGTGCAATCAAATGAAGAACTCAAAGAAGAATATCGCCTAAAGTCGGTAAGAGATTTTGTGGGGTTGTAAAAAAAAAGTTAGAAGTAAGACCGGCTACGCCTGTTAGAAGTTAGAAAATTCGGAAAATTCGGAGTACTCAGAAAATTCGGAGTATTCAGAAAATTCAGAAATATCGTAAATAAGAAAATCAGAAAATAATATGTCAATACATGATTTAGAGCCGAGAGAGGTTTTCTCGGAGTTTTATGAGATCACTCGCGTGCCTCGTCCGTCGAAGCACGAAGAGCAAATAAGCGCATACTTGCAGAATTGGGCAAAAAAACATAACCTTGAGTATCAAACAGACAAAGTGGGTAATGTGGTTATTCGTAAGCCCGCATCAAAAGGGTATGAACAGCATGATGGTGTTATACTTCAAGCTCATCAGGATATGGTGTGTGAGAAAAATGGTGATGTGCAGCATGACTTTATGTGCGACCCTATTGAGACATGGGTTGATGGCGAGTGGCTCAAGGCCAAAGGCACGACACTTGGAGGTGATGACGGAATAGGAATGGCGATGGGGCTTGCTGTGTTGGCGTCAGACCGATTGCAACACCCTGCTATTGAATGTCTTTTCACTATTGATGAAGAAACAGGGCTTACAGGTGCATTTGCTCTGCAAGAAGGTATGTTGCGAGGCAAAACGCTGATTAATCTTGATTCGGAAGATGATGGCGAAGCGTTTATCGGTTGTGCCGGTGGCATAGACACGATGGCATATTTCACGGTTAAGTATCAGCCATGTATGGCTGATCGAGCATTTGCAGCGCGTGTGAGCATAAAAGGTTTGATGGGAGGGCACAGCGGTGACGACATAGAAAAAGGTCGCGGCAATGCCAACAAAATACTTGTGCGTTTTCTCTATTCGTTGATGCAAAAGACAGACCTGCAATTAGCGTCGATTCAAGGGGGTAATTTACGCAATGCCATAGCGCGTGAGGCTGAGGCTGTTGTTGTCGTTCCTTTTGAATATAAGGAGCAGTTGCGCATTGATTTGAATCTCTTTGCAGCAGATATGCAGAATGAGTTGTGCAACCCTGAGAAAGATTTGAAAATAGAGCTTGAGAGTGCTGATATGCCGCAACAAGTTTTCGAGAGCGGCTTAACACAGCGTTTGATACGTGCGTTATATGCTTGTCCGCACGGACCGATACGCATGAGTCAGGATATGAAAGGCTTGGTAGAGACAAGCACCAACCTTGCATCGGTTAAGTTGATAGATGGTAAGATAGTCGTGGCAACCTCTCAGCGTAGTTCGGTAGATTCTGCCAAACATGACATAAAGAATATGGTTTCGACAGTGTTTGAATTGGCAGGGGCAGAAGTAACTCATGGCGATGGTTATCCTGGTTGGAAGCCCAATACGCAGTCGCATGTGCTTGATGTTACGGTGGAGGCATACAAGCACTTATTCGGAGCAGAGCCAAAGGTGCGAGCCATACATGCCGGATTAGAGTGTGGGCTGTTTCTTGAGAAATATCCTTATCTTGACATGGTGTCAATTGGTCCGGGTATGGTAGGTGTGCATAGTCCGCAAGAGCGTCTAAACATACCGAGTACAGACCGTTGCTGGCAGTGGTTGCAAGAGATATTGAAAAGGCTTTAAATAATGTTTAAATACCATACAAATGGCGTGCTATGGCACGCCATTTATAGTCTTACTGAATATCTTGTGAGCAATGCGGCAGTGCAGGCATTTATGATTTGTGCAATACTGTTCGTGCAAGTGGATAAGAGCTTGCGTGTCGGCAGCCGATTGGCAAGACAGACCGATTTGTTTCCAATTGGTGATGATACTATTCTTTTCCGGCGGCAATTCGTCTAACAGCTGTTCGGCACGGTCTTGATAGTCGCTTTGGTTGCGGTTAGTGCCATAGGCAAAAAGGAATGGGGCAACAACATTGATAATCAGTGTGTCGATGGCGTTTGAGCCTAAGCGTTTAGGACTATAGACACTCTCTTTGTTAAATGTGTAGTGAGTGTCCCAGTATTCACTCGTCTTGATTTCAAAAAGATTTCTGAGCTCATTGATAGTCTTTGCTTCTGTCAGCGAGGCAAAGAGGTGGTCTGTTTGGTGCAATAGAGCGGCAAATTCGGCGATACGTACTGTCGGGAAATTGTCGGGTCGCATACGCAAGAATTTCCAAAGCTCGCCTTGTATAGAGGTTAGAGAAAATTTAGTCTTTAAGAATAGATATTCTTTGCAGAGTGAGTTGTAATATCTATCGGTAGAGTCGGATGGTTGTTGCGTGAGCAGTCCGGCTTGACCGTAGAGGATAGCTTCGATTTGGAACAGGTCGTTGCGGTGTTTGCCGATATATGCAAGTGGTGTTTGTTTGGCAAGGAGTTCGAATGGAGCACCATTAGTGTGAAACCCGAAATAGTGAGCAAGGGTTACATAGAAAGTCTCTTCCCAATCGTTGTTGTAGTGTTTGAGCAGATCGTTGATGTAGTTGCTTTTTTGTTGCAACCGATCGGCAAGGAGAGATGATTTCCAGTCGTTGATATAAATGGTTGGCACATTGGCGATATCGTCTTGGCAGGCTGTTTTTTCACCCGAAATAAGCCATTGTATATATTTGTGCTGAATACCTTCGGGGTATTTCAGCTCGCATTGAGGAATAAACCGACCTTTTGTGCTTCTGATTTCAGTGTCGGCATGTGCCACGATGTGCATTATGATGTTGTCATAGTTAGGGTCTTGGTCGTGATGGTGTTTGTACCAATCGGAGGAGTTGATGTGTATCTCAATATTTCCTGCCCAGAGCTGACCATTGATTTTCAGTTTTGCGTTGAAGAAATCAGGTCCGCTGTCGGTGTTGAGTTTGCCAACATCTATGACTTCAATCTTATCGCCTTGTGTAGTGTATTGCTCGAAGCGCGAAAAGAATTTATACTGCCATATATAATGGAGAAGTCGCTCTGGCATAGCCGTTTATTTTTTCTTGTTTAGGCTCTCGTCTTTGATTAATTCCTTAGGTTTTCTGTTGGGTTCCATGGTGTGTTCCCATGTCTCTTCAAAATCCCAGTTGGCGCGCAGGGTGAGTTTGTTTGGGAAATAATAGACAGCTTCGGGTTGTTGTTTTTTTGCCCAGCTTGCAGGTGTCCATTCTCCGTCGTGATTGGTGTCAAGATAGAGGCGCAGGTAGTAGTCTTTCGGGGCAATAAAGCGGAATAGTGTTCCCTCGGGTTGTGCAGGCAAGGTGCGAACGACTTTGTCTTTTTCGTCAAGGAGTTGAAGCATTGCCGTAGAATCGTAGTCTTTGAGAATGATTTTCAGAGTGGAATAGTCGTCGAAGCTCTTAGTTGTCCATTTGATAGTTTGTTTGTTGATTGTGTTGCCGTATATGTCGTGCAGTGCACCGGAGTCAAGTTGCAGTGTGTAAGAAGTCTGTGGTTCCCAAAGCTGTTCGTATTCACCGAAAGGAGATTTGTTTTTTAGAGTAACGAAATAGACCATTTTAGAGGAGTCTTGGGGTGTGAGACTGAATGGAATAGGTCTTTCGGTAGAGTCCACTTTTTGTGTGAAATGTATGCTGTCGAGGCAAATGTCGGCGATAGGAGTGTCGAATGTAATTCTCAGTGGGCGGTGTAGTTCTGCGGCATTTTTTTGATCTGCTTTCATTCCCACGCGTTCTATCTTTTGAGTTTTGTTTTGATTTTTTTTGTTAGTTCTGGGGTGTCGATAAACAGCTTTTATAGTGTCGGTTTTCTCTTCAAGGTTGAATATTGAATCGGTCTTGAAGTATGTCATCTCCATTTGTATGGTGTCGATATTCATGGCGAGAGAGTCTGTGAGCCAATATGTTATGGTGTCGAATGTCTTGTTTGGTTGGCAGATGCTGTAGTTGTACCATATTGTGTCTTGCCCGATGGGTTTAACTCTTGGTAGTTGCGGTTGTGGTGCAGAGAAAAAGAGTTGGAAAGAGTGTTGTTTCTCGCGATTTGTCCTTACGAAATATCGGTGTGTCAGGTCTTCGTAGGAAAAAAGCATTTTTATGTTGCGCGGCTCGTACACTGTTCCTTGATAAAGTCTGATAGAGTCAATAATTTCGGGGTCAAACCAGATCGTGTCGCTCAGCATAGCCTGGTGACTTGACGGAGTGATAATGCTGTCGCACCATGCGAGGCCTTCGCTCATTTGGTAGATATAGTCTTTGTTGACATCGGCAAGAGCATAGAGTCGGTATGATTGTGGTCGAATGTTACGAATGGTGAAGCGTCCTGAGGTGTCTGTTTTCGCAATGCGATTGAATTGCAGTTTAGAGAGGGCAGAATCTTCTAAATTGCTGTGTATGCCAACAATGATTCCCGACATCGGATTGAGATTTTCGGCGTAAAGAATTTGACCGCTGATTTGGAGTGTATCAATTACGTCGCCTGTAGAGAAAGAGTAGGTATAGTTGTGAAGTACATTTTTCTCGTTGTTGTCAACAATAGCATTTCCGAAATCGATGGTATATGTAGTGGAATCAATGAAATCATCTTCAAAATGTACTTTGATTTTTTTTGAATAGGCTTTTATTGTCGGCTGATTTTTTTGAGGGGGTGAGATTAGAATATTGTCGGCTGTATTTTCGAGCACAACAATTTCGTCGAACACAAGTTCGATGTCTTTTTGTTGTTGATTGGTTGAGCTATTGAGCGGTGTCTCTTTCAAAACGAGCGGTGGTAGCTCATCTTTCGGACCGCCTTGCGGCCCTATTCCTCGATTGGCACAGCCAAAAATGAAAATCGCAAAGGATAGTAGTAAAAAATATTTCTTTTTCATGTTGTTTTACATTCCCGGAGGTGGTCCCATTGGGGCATCGCCCGGTGGCATAGGTCCATTGGGTGGTGTCATGGGCATCTCTCCTTTGTTTTCAATTTCATCAATCATATTTTTCGCTCTGCCTTTGGCTTGCAAGTCACCCATCTTATTGATTTTGTAGGTGAATGAAATGATAAAGTAAGTTGGCAGAGTGTTGTATTTTGCGTATTTGACATAGTTTTCGCCTACTGTTTCGACGATATTTTTCTTCTGATTCAGAAGGTCGTACACTTTTAGTTGAATAATCCCGGCACCATTCAGCACAGATTTGTCGATAGATATGTTCCAAATCATTTCATTGATGTCGGAGAGATTGTAGCCATATCTGCCTGTATAGCCAAAATCGGTAGCTATGTTCCAGCTCTTAGGCAGGTGGAAAGTCAAGTCGGCAGTAGCCGACCAGTTGCCCACATTAGTGATTGAATTGTTGGTGGTTGAGTTGGTTCGACTATAAGCGCCTGTGAGTTTGAGGCCGGCATCGGCAATGTCGTGTGTGAGTCGGAACGACAGGTCTTCTTGTGCTTTGAAATTATTGGTTTGAGAGAGTGTGCCGAGTGGTAGGTGATATATGTCTATTTGTTCGAGACCTTGTGCTATATATGCAATTTGAGTGTTGTAATTGACGCTTGTGCGTGAATTGAAAGTCAGCCAGTTGTTGGCAAAAGGAGTTGAATACATCAGGTCGCCACCGATAGACCAAGGCAAGGCAGTGGCATTTACTGTTTGGCGATAGGTCTTGCCTGTCTTGTCATAGACGGCATTATTCACCAGCGCATCTTTTGTCAGATTGGCGCGAATACCGGCTGTTATTGACGACATCTTGTCTTGGTTGTATTTTGAAAACATCAATCTCAGTGTGTGTTGGAAAGCGGGATTAAGATTTAGGTTACCGACGCGCACCGACATAGAATTAGAGTTGTTTATTGAGGGTTGCATCTGAGATACGGATGGCTGTGATGTCGTTCCGCGATATTGGATACGAGCAAATTGTTTCTTGCCGAATTTATATTTGAACGAGAAAGAGGGAGCAAAGTTCCAAACATTGAGCAGAGTGTCAAAATTGTTGCCTGAAAGGTATTTTTGTTCGACAAGAGTTTGCGACGGATTGATCTTTATTCCGGCGGTGATATTGTATTTTTCTTGTTTGTATTGATAATTGAGTTCCAATGCTTCAGAGAAAAATTGGTTGGTAAAATTGCTTGAGTAGGCACTATCGAGTATGTCGTATAACCCGTTTTGAGAGTTAAGAGCATGTTGGGTCTTGTCTGATTGACGATAGGAGCCGGAAAGGTTGAGTGCTATTTCAAGGAAGTTGGTGTTGTTGAAAAGAGGTTCAACAAAAGAGGTGCGCAAAGAGTAGGAGTAGTTATTGTTTGTAGTCCGGATTTTTTGATCGACTATTTCGGTCGTGTCAATAGTTTGTTTATTGTATTTGTCGTGTTCGTTGCCTGTTGTATTATTGAGCGAAGCATTTGCCCTCATGGTTAGTTTGCGTCCTTTCTTGTCGAAAGAATGCGAGTAAGTAACTCTCAGTGAGCCTTGTATTTGTGACGATTGTTCTATGTTGGCTTGATTACCTGATGATGTGGTTATTGTAGTATCATTTTGTGTTGTGCTATAATTGTATATGTCGCTATTGATAGTGGTTTGGTTGGTGTAGGAGACGGTAGGCTGAAAGATAAGTTTGTTGGTAGAGTCTATTTTATGTTCTATCTCGAAGCGCAGATTGGTGTTGTAATTTTTTGTCTCACCCATTGTTGAGTCGGTGTTATTGTATGTAGCTTCGTTGGCGTATGTCTCTTGTTTGCTTATTGTTGAGGTGATGTTGTCGGAGTGTGCAAAAGCGGCGTTTCCGCCCAATTCGAGGTCGTCATTAATCTCGGCTGAGACATTGGCACCGATGTTTTCAGAGCGCGTAATACCACTATTTGAAGAGTTGCCTCCTCCAAATCCCTTGCCTGTTCTCATCTCATTGGTGTTGTTGGCACTACCGATAATTGTTGTTTGTGTCTCGCCTGAAAGAATATTTAAGAACACGCCTGTGTTGTAGCGAAACTCATCACTGAAAAACGCCCGTGTATCTTCAGCCGGTGTTCGCGAGTCTTGGTGATAGCCGAGCCATTTGTTGTTTTCGGCAATGAGGTCGGCGCCTAATCCGCCATTTATGTTGCCGAACAATCCTCTTTTCTTTTCTTGTTTGAGTGTTAGATTGATTATGCGTTCGGTGTCGTCGTCTTCAAAACCGGTGAGTTTTGCCATCTCGGATTGCTGGTCTATCACCTGTACGCGGTCAATCATATTGGCTGGAATGTTTTTTGTTGCAGACTGTACGTCATCGCCGAAAAATTTCTTGCCATCAACGCGTATGGCTTTTATCTGTTCGCCATTGACTGTTACTGATCCGTCGGAACTAATCTCTACTCCCGGCATTTTTTTGAGCAAGTCTTCCACCATGGCATTTTCCGTTGTCTTGAAGGCAGAGGCGTTATAGTCGAGCGTATCACCTTTCACGGTCAGTTCGACGGCTTTGCCATGTACTTCAACTTCAGACAGCAAGATGGCATCTTCTTCAATTGCGACTTTCCCTAAATTGATGTCTTTGTCTTTAACTCTCACACTGAGAAACTTTGTTTGGTAGCCTAAAGAAGAAATTATGAGTTTGTAGTTTCCTTGCTGAATGTTGTCGAGAGTGAATTTTCCGTTCATATCGGATTGTGCTCCGGCAACCATAGTTGAATCTTTGCCGGAGTAGCTGAAAAGCTGCACGGCAACCATCTCAACGATAGAATCTGTTTTTGAATCAACTATTTTGCCTGTTATTGTTTGGTTGGCAAAAACGGCTGTTAAGTTCAAGAAGCAAAGGGTCAGGAGCAATAATCTTTTCATACCTTAATGTCTTTTTTTTCGTTTCTATTTTTTCCATAGTTGAGGTGAGAAAAGAAGTAGAACCGTGAATAGTTCAAGACGTCCAACCAGCATAACGAAAGCCATAACCCATTTGCCGAGGGTCGGGAAAAAGGCATAACAACCCATTGGACCATATTGTCCGAGTCCGGGGCCTATATTTCCTATCGTTGCAAGAGCCACACTTATTGATTCGTCGAAGTTGATACCCATAGCAGTGAAAGCCAAAGCTGCACCTATGGCAATTATGATATAGAATTGGAAAAATGCCATAACATTGTTGATTGTTGTCGGTGGTACGGCACGTCCATTGATGCGTGGCGGAATGACAGCATTGGGGTGAATGAGTCGTTTGAACTCGGCAAAACCATTTTTCATGAATATGGCTATTCTGACCCATTTGATACCACCTGATGTCGAGCCTGCCGAACCTCCTGTGAAAAACAAGAAGAAAATGATTGTCCACATGAATGGTCGCCAGGTTGTGTAGTCGCAGTTGGCAAATGCTGTTGTCGTGATTGTTGATATGGTGGTGAACATACCTTGTCTGAATGATTTTTCTGTGAGGCGGAAAAAGCCCTTTGTGTCAGTTGAAGAATAATCGCTTATAAACAAACCAATGCTGACAATAAGTCCGATGACTATACATGCAGACAGATACCATCGACATTCTTCGTCTTGCCATAGTTTTTTTAAGTTGTGTTTGAACAGCGAAAAGTAGAGTATAGCGAAGTTTATTCCTGCAAGAAGCATAAAAATCATTATAGTGTACTCGATAGCAATATAGTGTATAGAAGGGTCTTGCTGTGCGAGTGTCTCAAACTCAAGCAGGCTTCGTCCTTTAGTTGAAAAACCGCCTGTTGCTACAGTGGCAAAAGAGTGGCAAACACTATCGAAGAAGCTCATTCCGCATATTTTCAGACATAGTGTTTCGACAATAGTCATGATGACATATAGTCCCCATGTGATGCCTGCAGTTTTCTGAATACGCGGAGAGAGTTTTTCGTATGTCGGGCCTGTCACTTCGGCTGAGTAGAGTTGCATGCCGCCGAGTCCGAACATCGGTAATATGGCAAGAGAGAGAACAATGATTCCCATACCTCCGAGCCATTGTGTTGTTGCTCGCCAGAAAAGCAAGCCGTGAGGCATGTAGTTTTCAAAGCTGCCTTGCAGTATGGTACAACCCGTAGTGGTGAAACCTGCTATAGTCTCAAAAAAAGCATTTGTGTAGTCGGGTATAGCTCCGCTGAGGTAGTAGGGTGTCATTCCGAAAAATGAGAACACAACCCACACAAGAGCCACAATGAGGTAGCTCTCTTGATGACCATATTTTGGCGAGGCATTTTTGCCGATATACATTCCGATCAGTCCGGCAACAAAAGTCAGAGATGAGGAAATAAACAACGACTGACTGTCCCATTCATGATAGCCGATAGCAACAAGTGTGGCTATGAACATAAAAAATGCTTCGATGAGCAATAGTGCACCGAGAACACGGAAAACAAGTTTTATGTTGAAAGAACGAACTATCATCTATTTGAAGAATTTTTCAAGTTTTCTGATTGCTGATGCCATGCAGAACACCACAACCGTGTCGCCAGGCATAATTTGTGTCTCTCCGTTGACAAGTATTCCGACTCCGCTTCTCACAATTCCTCCGATATTGACGTCGCGTGGAAGATCAAGTTCGCGTATTTTGTGTTTTGTGATTTTTGAGCCTTCCGGTGCTTGAAACTCTACAAGCTCAGCATCGGCAGAAGTAAGGTTCCTGACATTGAGCACCGATGCTTCGAGGGTCATTCGGTAGATATAGCTTGCAGCTATAGTTTTTTTGTTGATTACAGTTCCGATGTCAAGCCGTTCTGCCATGGCGATATAGTCGATATTCTCCACTTCGGCTATTGTCTTGCCCACTCCAAAGCGTTGTGCAGCCATGCATGAGAATATGTTGGCCTCTGAACTGTCTGTTACGGCGATGAATGCATCAGCATCTTCTATGCCTTCTTCTCGCAGAGTGTCCATGTCTGACCCGTCGGCATTGATGATGAGTGCGTTGCTGAGTTTGTCGGAGAGGGCGAGACATTTATCGCGGTCTTTCTCCAATATTTTTATGTTCAGGTCGTCAGGTAAGATCTGTGCTGCTTTTTGAGCTATTCTCGACCCCCCAAAGAAAAATATATTGCGGACTTCAAAATCTCTCTTTCCTGCTTGCTCCCTGACAAATTCCATGTTTTTCTTTGTACAGATGAAATACACAAGGTCGTTAGGCAGAATTTCGTCTGAGCCGTTTGGAATGATGGTTTGTGTTCCGCGTTTGATTGCTACAACGCGATAGCGTCCGTGGTCGAAAAATCCCGAATAGAATTTTTGGTGCACAATCTCAGCGTTCATTCTGACCTTTACCGAGCAAAGCTCGAGAGCACCATTGCAAAGAGTGAGGTGGTTGCGCATCCAACTTGTTTTCAGTGAGCCGGCAATCTCGCTTGCCGCAAGTACTTCAGGATAGATGAGGTGATTCAGACCGAGACTTTCAAAGAATTGTTTGTTTTCAGGAAGTAGATATTCGTAGTTATCGATTCGAGCAAGAGTTTTCTTTGCACCTAAGTTGTTGGCAATAAGGCACGAAGTCATGTTCACTGTCTCGTATGGAGTTACAGCAATGAAAAGATCGACATCTTTGACGCCAATGTCTTTTAGGTCGCGCAGCGAAGTAGGGCTGCCCACTTTGGTCAGCAAGTCATAGTTGGTGTCGAGATCGCGGAGACGGTCGATGCTTTCGTCCATCAAACTGATCTCCATATTCTCTCGAGAAAGTTGTTTGGCAAGGTGAGTGCCAACGTCTCCGGCTCCTGCTATAATAATTCTCATAACTACGCAAAAATTGATATGTTAATTATTCAAATTGTCTGCAATCTTTTTTGCTATTCCTTCTGCGTCCATGCCCAAAAGCGCATACAATTCTTTGGTGCTTCCGTGCTCAATGAATTGATTGTCAATGCCTATTCTGACAACTTTCGGGTAGAGCTGCATATCTGCCAAAGTCTCAAGAACGGCACTTCCCAAACCGCCGCTGATGACTCCGTCTTCAATCGTGAACACGACTTTGCATTGTTTGCCGACATGTTCAATTATTTCTTTGTCGATGGGTTTGAGAAAACGCATGTCGTAGTGTACAATGTCGTCTCTGCCGAGTTGTTTGATGGCTTCGTGTGCGGCATTTCCTATATGCCCGATGCTGAGTACAGCATATTTGGCGTCTTTATCTCCGCTTATGAGTCGTCCTTTCCCTATTGCTATCTCTTCAAAATCTTTACGCCAATTTGGAACAACACCTCTTCCGCGCGGATATCTGATGGCAACAGTTCCTTGCGGTTTGTTCTGTGCAGTGTACATCATGTTGCGCAGTTCGGTCTCATTCATTGGAGCCATGATTGTCAGGTTTGGAATAGGTCGGAGATATGCCATGTCGAATAATCCGTGGTGAGTCTGTCCGTCGGCTCCAACAATGCCGGCACGGTCGATACATAATACAACAGGCAGATTGAGAATGGCAACATCATGGATGATATTGTCGTATGAGCGCTGAAGGAAGGCAGAATAGATATTGCAGAAAGGTATGGCTCCTGCTTTTGCCAGACCGGCTGCAAAAGTAACGGCATGACCTTCCGCGATGCCCACATCGAACACTCTGTAGGGCATCTCTTTTTGCATAATATTCATCGAACAACCCGAAGGCATTGCAGGCGTTATTCCAACTATATTTTTGTTTTGTTTGGCAAGTTCGAGAAGAGTCTCTCCAAACACTTCTTGATAGAGCGGTGGCTGTCCTTCTTGTGTGTAGATGAGGCGCTCGCCGGTCTTGACGTCAAACTCACCCGGTGCATGCCATATCGTGGCACTATGCTCGGCAGGAGCATAGCCTTTGCCTTTAACGGTGAGAGCATGGAGAACTTTCGGACCTTTGTGTTTCTTGATTTCAGTCAGGATGCGAACCAAATTGACTACGTCATGACCATCAACAGGACCGAAATATCTGATGTTCAAACCGCGGAATATATTGTTGGGCTGTTTGGCTGTCTTGAGCGAATTATTGAATCTCAACACTCTTATTCTTCCGCTTTCAGTCATGAGATGTAATTTTTTCAGAATCATGTAGGCGCGATAGCGGAGTTTGTTGTAGGTGCGCGAAGTTGTGATGTCAACCAAGTATTGAGTAAAGCCTCCTCGTATGGGGTCGATGGCAATTTGGTTGTCATTCAGAATGATGAGCATGTCGTTTTTGAACATGGAGGTATTGTTGAGCCCTTCAAAGGCGAGACCTCCAGTCATAGCTCCGTCTCCAATTATGGCAACGGTGTGATTATTGTGTTGAGTGATTTGCGACCCAATCTGCAGACCGAGTGCGGCCGAAATAGAGTTGCTTGCATGGCCGGCAATGAAACTATCGTATTCGCTTTCTTGTGGGGTGGGGAATGGTGCAAGTCCTTTGAATTGGCGGTTGGTGTGGAATTGTTCGCGACGCCCGGTAAGAATCTTGTGGGCGTATGCTTGATGTCCGACATCCCAAACTACATTGTCAGTCGGAGTGTCGAACACATAATGTACTGCGACAGTTATTTCTATTGCTCCGAGACTTGAGGCAAGATGACCGGGATTGTGCGAAAGCTCTTCAACAATGAACTGTCTCAACTCGTTGCACAATGTGGGCAAAGCCTCAACAGGAAGTTGCTTGAGTTCTGTGGGTGAATTAATCTTGCTTAAATACTGATATTGCTTGTTTTCTTTTGCCATAAATTACGTTTGGTCGCTACTATTCATAATAACTTGCAAAGATAATGCTTTTTTGCGAAAAATTAATATAAAATCGTCAAAATTTCACTTTTTTAATCTTTTCTTTGGAAATGAGTGTAAAAACAAGTAACTTTGCAAGTTATTCGATAAAATGGCTTTATTATGACTTTACTTGAAATTATGTTTAGCAATAGTATTGTTGCTCAAACTAATCTTGACGATTTTTATTTTTTGATGCTGATAGTGGCATTGGTTGCGGTAGTTGTCTTTGTGGCACTATATTTTGTTGATGCCGGCTATGGCAAGATGCAGACGCCAAAGTGGGGACCAACAATAAACAATAAAGTTGGCTGGATGCTGATGGAAATGCCGGTGTTTATTGTCATGCTTTATTATTGGGGTATTTCTCCGTATAGGGCAGAACCTATAATGCTGACCTTTTTCTTGCTTTTTGAAATGCACTATTTCCAGCGTACTTTCATTTTTCCGTGGCTTATGCGCGGCAATGGGAAAATGCCGTTGATTATAGTGGCTTTCAGCATGATATTCAACATATTGAATGGCTTTATACAAGGTAAGTGGCTGTTCCATCTCTCGCGTGTAAGCGACCCTGATATCTACCCTGAATCCTGGTTCACTTCATGGCAGTTTATCTTAGGAACGTGTATCTTTATCACAGGCTTTGTAATCAATCTTCATTCTGATTATGTTATTCGCCATTTGCGCAAGCCGGGTGATACAAAGCATTATCTGCCTAAGAAAGGCTTGTACAAGTATGTAACCTCTGCCAACTATTTTGGTGAGATAGTAGAGTGGTTAGGTTGGGCAATATTGACTTGGTCATGGGCAGGCTTGACTTTCTTTGGTTTCACTTGTGCCAACCTCGTTCCTCGTGCCAACGCGATTTATTGCAAATACCAAATTGAATTTGCCGACGAATTCGACTCAAAAAAACTAAAACGCGTTTTCCCATTCATTTACTAACTCAGAATTTTCAGAATACTCGGAATTTTCTGTAACCTCAGATTTTTCAGAATACTCAGAATTTTCGGAATACTCAAAAAAAATGACAAAACTCTTCACTCCATACCAGCTCGGTCCGATCACGCTGCGCAACCGCTTTATCCGCAGTGCAGCATTTGAAAATATGTGCACTGGAAATCTTCCGTCCAAAGAATTATTCGACTACCATGTCAGTGTGGCTCATGGTGGTGTAGGTATGACAACAGTTGCCTATTGTGCCGTTGACCTGAGCGGCGTAAGTTTTGATGGTCAACTATATGTCCGCCCCGAAGCATTGCCCGGACTGAAAAAACTCACAGATGCCATCCATGCTGAAGGGGCAAAAGCGAGCATACAATTAGGTCATTGCGGCAATATGACCCATTTCTATACCTGTCATTGTATGCCCGTAAGTGCATCAAATGGTTTCAACCTCTATAGCCCGACCATACACCGCCGGCTGAAAGTTTCAGAAATTAAACTTTTGGTCAAAAAATTCGGCGAAGCCGTTGATTTCTGCCGAGAAGCCGGTTTCGACTGCGTTGAGATACATGCCGGACATGCTTATCTTATTTCACAATTCATAGCCAAACGCACCAATCGCCGACATGACGAATACGGAGGAAGTTTTGAAAATCGTGTGCGTTTTCTCAATGAAGTACTTGATGAAGTTATGCGCCATGCCAAAGACGACATGGCTGTCGTGGTCAAGACCAATATGTGGGACGACTGCTGGCGCGGTTCTGACATTGAAGAAGGCATACGTGTGGCAAAAGAGATAGCAAAGCATAAAGTACACGGAATCATACTTTCGGGCGGAACAGTAAGTGCTTCACCAATGACTATTCTCGGTGGTGCAATGCCGGTCAAGACATTGGCGCATTATATGGACATGAAGTCCTTCTGGTGGCTTAAAGCAGCACTTCATATCCCGGGCGTTGGTCCGCTGATGATGCCTACACAACCATTCCGCGAACTTTATTTCATGGACAAAGCCAAACGTTTTCAGAAAGAAATAACAGACGTGCCGCTCATTTACGTAGGTGGCGTGCAGTCAGGAGATAATTGTCAGCAGATTATGGACGAAGGCTTTGAACTATTCCAACTTGCTCACGTGCTGATTAAAGATCCTGATTTTGTCAATCATGTCAAAGACGATCCCCATTATCATGCCGGCTGTGGGCGCTCGAATTATTGTGTCGGACGTATGTACACTAAAGACATGAAATGTCATGAGTGCGTACTCCGCGACGGCGAAAAGATTCCTGCCAACTTGCAAAAAGAAATAACACGCCTCGAAGCTAATGCAAAAAAGAGCGTTGAACAACAAAAGAAACAATAAAAATGACAAATGAAGAACATAGCGCACTAATGGCTGATATGAAGTCTTTTGACGAGCAGATGCCTTCAATAGGTATCTTTTGGTACGACCCAAAAGAACACTCATTTTTCGGTGTATATAAAAAAGAATTAACCCCGAAAATGGTTGAAGACGCAGCCGTAAAGGGTATGCCATTTATTAACTATCCTAAACTGCATCGTCAGGTATGGAAAGAAGAGTATTTCCGCGCTGTCGCTACTCATCAACCAACCAAATTTAAGGGCGACTATACTCAAATTCCACGCGGGAGAGTATCATGGAACATTGATAAATTCATTGTCTTGGTTGGCGCGTGGGCGCATGATGTACAAGATGAATTATCCGAATTAGTGCAACAAGAATTTGCCTTACCCTATTTTGAATTCGTATATGACGAACATTGGGATTTAGGACATGGATGGTCAGGAGATTTTTAAGGAAAGTAAAAGAAGCAAAAACAATAAAAATGCAACATATATATCATACACAAGGAACATGTTCGCAGGCAATTCGTTTCGAATTGGACGAGCAAAAGCGAGTACATGATGTTCAATTTTTAGGTGGTTGTGCCGGTAACACGCTCGGCATAGCAAGTCTTGTTGAAGGTAAGCCCGCACAAGATGTTATTGAGAGACTGAAGGGCATACCCTGTGGCTATAAATCGACATCATGTCCCGACCAGTTGGCCCGAGCACTGCAAGAAGCGTTAGAAAAAGAGCAATGAACACCATTGTCAAGACATACGACCAACTGACTACTCGCGAACTATATGAAATACTGAAATCGCGCTTTTGGGTTTTCGTCATGGAACAGCAATGTTTCTATCTCGACATGGACAATACTGACTATAAGGCTGTGCATATCATGCTGTGGGACGAAAATAATGTAGAGCAAACCGAGCAAGGTCCTAACACAATGCCTGTTGTGGGTTATGCACGAATATATCCGGATGCACAAGAAGATGAGTGGAGAATAGGTAGGGTGCTGACGCTGAAACGGAAATGTGGTTTAGGAGCGGAGATTATGCAGGCTGCCATAGAGGCAATTAAACTGCACAAAGGAAAGGAAATCAATATTGACGCTCAGTGTCAGGCAATTCCTTTCTATGAAAAAATAGGTTTTCAAGTAGTGTCAGAACCATTTGATGAGGCCGGAATAGAACATGTTAAAATGAAATTAGATATATAATGATATGAAAGTTCTTTTAATCAATGGTAGTGCAAGACGTAACGGCAACACGTTTCTTGCACTTTCGGAAATTGCTAAACAACTGCAATGCGAAGGTATTGACAGCGAGATTGTACAAATCGGTGCAAAGCCTGTTCGCGGCTGCATTGCTTGCGGAAAATGTAAGGCTAATGGCAATAATCGTTGTGTTTTTGACGACGATATTTGCAATCGCGTATCTGAAAAGATGGCAGACTGCGATGCTCTGATTGTCGGTTCGCCGGTCTATTATGGTCAGCCTAACGGCTCTGTCTTATCGCTCGTACAGCGTATGTTTTTCAGTGCCGGAGCCTATTTCAACGGCAAACCTGCAGCAGCAGTGGCTATATGTCGTCGCGGTGGCGCTACTGCCGCTTTCCAAACACTCAATATGCCATTTCAGATGATGAACATGCCTGTTATCGGTTCACAATACTGGAACATAGCATACGGACGCGAAGAAGGACAAGTAACGCAGGACACCGAAGGCATGCAGACAATGCGCACTCTGGCTCTTAATATGGCGTATATCCTCAAAGCAACTGAAAACAAGCCAAAGCCGCAATACGAACCTTGGCAACCAATGCATTTTATAAGATAAGAAATTAGAAGCAAGACCGCTATCGCTGAGAGAAATATCGTAAATTAGTAAATGGTAAATGACTAAATCGTAAATAAGTAAATGAGTAAATATAATTGGGCTTTAGTGACAGGAGCATCAAGCGGCATAGGGCTGCAATACGCCACCGCTTTGGCGCGCGACTATCATTCCGACCTTATCTTAGTCAGCAATCAAGAGCAAGAACAGATACAAGTGGCTAATGATTTAGCCGATAGATATGGCATTAAGACCATTGCATTATGTCGTGATTTAAGCCGTCAGGACGCAGCTGAGGAATTGCACCAATACTGCATTGATAATGATTTGCAAGTTGATATATTGATAAATAACGCCGGTGTGTTTTTCTTCAATGAATACACACAGACAAGCATGAAGCGCATCGAACTGATGTTGATGCTTCATGTCGTAACGGTGGCAAAGATGTGCCGCTTGTTCGGTGAAGATATGTGCGCTCGCGGTAATGGTTATATCCTCAATATGTCAAGCATGTCGGCATGGATGGCATACCCGGGCATACAGACCTACAACTCAACCAAAGCCTTTATCTATAACTTTAGCAAATCGCTCTGGTATGAGTTTTATCCTAAAGGCGTAGGCATAACGGTTATGACCCCTGGTGCAGTGGATACAGCATTGTTCGGTCTGTCGCCCAAATACCGACGACTTGCAGTCAATCTGCATGTCAGCATACCGCCTGAAAAACTTGTAGTCAAAGCCCTGAAACGCATGTTCAGGAAAAAGAAATCAGGCATGCCCGGACTACTGAACCATCTTGCCACACCATTACTGAAACATACCCCCGATTGGCTCGTGTTCCTGACTATAAAATATGTAAGTAAATTTCAGAAATAAGGAAGAGTGAAAATAACCTTTCAATATCACTTTTAACGGCATAAGAACCGACACAAAACACATTTTTTAACAGAATGTTTTGCTAATTGAAAAAAATACATTACTTTTGTAACGCAAAATGTGTAACGCAAAATGTGTAACGCAAAATGTGTAACGCAAAATGTGTAACGCAAAATGTGTAATTTGTAATTGGCAGAGTATGAAAGAATTAGGCAATCCATTTACGGTTTATAACTTCGCTACTGACGACTATTTTTGCAGCCGTCAGGCAGAGCAGGAGCACATCTTATCAGCATTACGCAATGGAGGCAACGTTACGCTGATGAGCGAACGACGTATGGGCAAAACAGGCCTGATAATCAATATGTTTGAGCAACTGAAAAAAGAAAAGAACGCACCCGTATGTATTTATGCCGACATTTTTTCAACCAAATCACTCAACGATTTCGTCCAGATATTGGCACGACAGATATTAGGGTGTTTCGACTCACCGATAGAAAAAGCACTCGCCACATTTGCCAACTTTTTCAAAAACAGTCGTGTCTATATGGCAACCGACCCTCTGACCGGCGAACCGCAAATAGGACTTGACTTTCAGGCTAAAGAAGCAAAACACACATTGTTGGAAATTTTCAATTATCTCAGAAGTATAGGAAAGGAATTCTATTTGGCAATCGACGAGTTTCAGCAAATTGCCTCCTACGCCGATTCAGGCATAGAAGCCCTGCTTCGCGAACAAATGCAGTTTACAAAAAATGTGAGATTCATCTTTTCCGGCAGCAAACAACACTTGATGAACGAGATATTCACATCACCAAACCGCCCATTCTATCGCAGCACAGATAAAATACAACTCTTCGCTATACCTAAAGACACCTACCGCCAATTTGCACAAAAGTTTTTCACTAAAGCCAAACGCTCTTTGAGCAACGAGGTCTTTGATGAAATATACGACCGCTTCGAAGGACATACATGGTACATGCAATATATTCTCAACCGTCTGTGGGAGAGCGGTAAACAAAAGATAGAACAGCAAGATATACAAACCGCACTATTGGATATTTTAGCAGCCGAAGACGAGAATTTCCGCAACATTTACGACAACCTGACCGAAAACCAGTGTATGCTCCTGCGTGCTATTGCAGCAGAAGGTGTAGTTGAAAAAGTTAATGCAAGTGAATTTATAAAAAAATACGACTTGGGAATACCAAGTAGCGTAAACCGTGCACTTCACAATCTGATAGACCGCGAATTAGTCTTGAAAATGCCCAACGGCTACCGTGTCTATGACCGCTTTATGGCAATATGGCTCAGACGATTGTTTTTAGTAAATATACGCTAAAATATACTTATCCTTGCAAATTGAACAAAAATGATGCATTTTATCCTTGCAAATTAAACAAAAATAAAGCGTTTATCCTTGCAAATTGAACAAAAATGATGCGTTTTATCCCTGCAAATTGAACAAAAATTTGCATAATATATTTATTTATAGTAATTTTGCAGTGTAAAATTAATAAGCGACTATGTTTTCACGCGATATAATATCTGATTTACGAAAATGGGCTGCGAACGAACATCGCAAACCATTGATTTTGCGTGGAGCAAGACAAGTAGGAAAAACATCTGTTGTAAAGCAGTTTGCCATAGAATTTGATACCTTTTTATATGTCAATTTAGAAGAAAGGAATAATAGGCGTATATTTGATGAATTTGTTTCTCTTGAGCAACTTATTATTCGCCTATTCGCATCTCAAGGGAAAAATCAAAATAATGGTAAAACACTTATCTTTTTTGATGAGATACAATATTCGCCGGAAGCCATCGAACAACTTCGATATTTTTATGAGCAAAGGCCTGACTTATATGTTATTGCTGCCGGTTCTTTACTCGAATCTTTGATTGATGTACATACTTCATTTCCTGTCGGACGGGTGCAATATATGGCATTACGACCTGTGTCCTTCAGAGAATTTGCTAAAGCATTGGGACATAAATCAATAATAGATTTGATCGAAAAACAACCATCAGAATCTCATGCTTTCCATGATTTACTGATGGCGCTTTTCAAAAATTATATGCTTGTGGGAGGAATGCCTGAGGCTGTAAACCAATTTGTTGAGTCTAAAGATATTGTTAGTCTAAATGATGTGTTCGACACACTGCTTATTTCTTACAAAGACGATATAGAAAAATATTCTTCCAATAAGACACAAACGGAAATTATTCGTTTCTTAATGGATAATTTATGGCCTCTTGCCGGACAATCAATTTCAATGACGCATATTCAAGGTTCCAACTATAAAAGCCGTGAAGTAGGTGAGGCTCTGCGTACTATAGAGAAAGCCATGTTGATAGAATTGATTTACCCCAATAGCAATATCTCGCTACCATTGGTTCAACAGCACACAAGAGCACCGAAATTGATGGTGTTGGATACCGGTTTGGTTAATTATTTTTCTCATATTCAGAAAGATATTCTTAACGCAGACGATATCCTTGACACATGGAAAGGTGCCATAGCAGAACATGTTGTCGGACAAGAATTATTAACATTAAGTAATAGTGTTTTAGCGCATCGTAATTTTTGGAGTAGAGAACGCTCTTCTGCAGAGATAGATTTTGAATATTGCTACGAAGGACAAATCGTGCCAATAGAAGTTAAGACAGGTCATAACTCAAAATTACGTTCGCTTCATTCTTTTGTGGACGAATCAAAATGCGATGTCGCAATAAGGGTTTGGTCTGACGAATTTAGAATTGACAACATAAAAACAATAAATAATACACCATTCACGCTTATTAGCCTACCTTTTTATTTGGTGGGTTTTTTGCCAAGTATACTATCAAATTTTATTAGTCCAATTTTGGGAAATATAGGAGCATTAAACAAATGACAAACACCAGATATGCAATAGTAACAGGAGCCTCGTCAGGCATAGGACTTCAGTATGCCACGCAGTTGGCACGCGACTATCGTTACAACCTCTTGCTTGTCAGCAATCAGGAGGAACAACTCCTTGACCTCGCACGACTTCTGCATGAGAACTATGCTGTCAGCGCAATACCATTATATAAAGACCTCACCGACCCACATGCAGCACAAGAGATTTTCGACTATTGCAAACAACTGCAACTCGAAGTTGAAGTATTAGTTAACAATGCCGGCTTCCTGATTTTCACGCCGTTCAACAATGTGCCGTTAGGAAAAGTCAACGCTATGCTGCAACTGCATGTTATAACCACCACCAACCTCTGCCATCTGTTTGGCAAAGAGATGTGCCAACGAGGCAAAGGCTACATTCTCAACATGTCGAGCATGTCGGCATGGATGGCAATGCCGGGCATTCAGCTCTATAATGCAACCAAGAGTTACTTGCTCAATTTCTCTAAAGCACTATGGTATGAGTACAAGCGTTATGGCGTAACTGTCACAGCAGTCTGCCCGGGAGCGATAGACACACCGCTCTACAACATAAGTGACCGGGCGCGACGCATATTGCGCAATGTGCATATCATCATGCCACCCGAAAAATTAGTCCGTCGTGCCCTGAAAGCCATGTTTCGCGGTAAGAAAAAGACAGTACCCGGATTAGTCAACCATATAGCCATACCGATAATCAATCACCTGCCCGACTGGTTCGTATTGGCTGCCCAAAAAAGACTGAAAGTGTTTAATTAGAACAAAGACCGCTTCGCTGAAAGAGTAAAGACCGCTTCGCTGAAAGAATAAAGACATAAGACCGCTTCGCTGAAAGAGTAAAGACCGCTTCGCTGAAAGAATAAAGACATAAGACCGCTTTGCTGAAAGCTGATAGAGAACTCGAAAAATGAGTAAATAAAACCAAATAGCCAAATAAATGCCCAAATGGTAAATGACCAAATGATAAAATGGTAAATAGCCAAATGATAAAATGCCCCAATGGTAAATAATAAAATGCTAAAATATATTGCCGGACCATGTGCCGCAGAGACTGAACAGCAGGTGCTCGCAGTGGCGCAGGCTCTTCAGCCTTGCAAGATAGACTTTTTCCGTGCAGGACTGTGGAAGCCACGCACCTCGCCTCATTCCTTTCAAGGGGTAGGGGAAAGAGGTATTGAATGGATGACGAAGGCACGCGATATGTTTGGCTTGAAAATATGCACTGAGGTGGCAACGACGCAACATGTCCAACTCTGCCGTGATGCCGGCTTTGATGCGCTTTGGATAGGTGCACGCACTGTGTCCGACCCCTTTGCTGTGCAGGCTTTGTGCGATAGTTTGAAGGGCTATGCCGGTGTGGTGATGGTGAAAAATCCAATCAGTGCTGATGTTGATTTATGGATTGGCGCTATCAGTCGTTTGAGAAAAGTCGGAATAGAAAATATCGTGGCTGTGCATCGTGGTGTCAATCAAAATGCCTATCAGAACGGCAACATGCGTAATGACGCAGCATGGGTGATGCCTATCGAACTGAAACGAACGATGCCCGACATTCCTATTGTGTGCGACCCAAGTCATATCACAGGCAATGCTGCTTTGGTGCCTATCATTGCACAGCAAGCTATGCAAATCGGTCTTGATGGATTGATGATAGAGGTGCATTGCAACCCGCACGAAGCACTGTCTGACGCCATGCAGCAGCTGACGCCTGAGCAATACCGACAATTAATTGATGGACTGAATGTGCGCACACAAAACAAGGCCGAGAAAGACCTGCTGCAACTGCGCGAGCAAATCAACGAAATTGACAGTCAAATATGGGCTCTCATCGAACAGCGTATGACGATTTCAAAACATATCGGCGAAATCAAACAACAACATAATATGCCAGTTTTGCAGCCGGAAAGATATCAACAGATACTGCACAAACGCCTGCAATGGGCACAACAACATAACATTGAAGAACAATTAGTTAACACAATAATGCAAGCCATACACGAGGCTTCTGTAAAGCAACAAATTCAATAAAAAAATATGAGAAAGACATTGTTCATATTATTTCTTTCACTAATCACGACCAACTTATTGGCCGACTATACGCCTCAGGGGCGTTTGCTTTTCCGTGAAGATTTCGGGGGCAATGACTCGGCCGATGCTCGAATCTCTCAGCAGCCCGTCGAGTCTATGTCGGAAGAATATCGTCAAGTATATACCGACTCGTGGCCAACTATGGCACCAAACAAATATCTCGTTACCAAGAGTGGCTATTGCAATGGTGACACTTCGGTGAATAATCCAAAAGGCGAGGGAGCACGATTTTCGCAATGGTTTATTCAAGACGACCATACCTATGAGAACGACTATCAGCGCGGTTATCTCCTCGAAATAGACGGACATAGTATTAACCCAGATGTGTTCTATTCTGTCAAGCTCAATGATATTTGTGTAGGAACACGCTTGGCGTTCTCGGCATGGGCTGTGAATGTAATGACCGCTTTTACCGTCAAAAAACTTGAAGACGACAACACTTATGTTACTTTCCCAAATCTTTTATTTGCCATCTACGACGACGAGCAAGACACTATAATCGCTCAAACTGCAACAGGCTTTTTGCCGTGCGACACAATAGGTAATGTCGATTCAACTCTCAACCTATGGAACAAATCGGCGCAATGGCATCAGTATGGCTTCGATTTCCTTGTGCCCGAAGGTGTTTCTGCTCTGAGAATGAGTATTCTCAACAATACAGGAGCCAGTGTGGGTAATGACTTCGCACTCGACGATATTGAGATATACCTCGTTGCACCTCCTGTGCAGATTCAAGCCGACGAGTTGGCTTGCCCTGACAAGAGTTTCACTCTGCAATCTGATTTCCAGAATGACGGAACATTTGCCGAACCTCTTGAATATCAGTGGTATTATTCGGCAACAATGAAAGACAACAGCGATCCGTCGCAATGGTCTAAGTTGGCGCAAACAAAAGATTTAGTGATTGACAATGTCACGGCGCAAGATAGTGGCTATTATATGCTCCAAGTGGCAGGCAATGAGGCTATCAACTATCTCAATTGCAGCTCACTTTCTGAAATTCATCACCTCAAAGTCAGTCAGCCCTCTACTGAAATTGTCGGTACTATTGAACTGCCATGGCAAGGGACATACAACGGGCAGGTGTTCTATTCCGACACTGTTGTCAATGACACATTGACTAATGTCTGTGGGTTGGACAGCATATTGCAAACCATAATCAAAGTGGGCGAAAAACCTCATTATGATTCTGTCAGTTGCAGTGTTTTTTTTGACGCCCTCATCTGTGGCGACACTCTGTTGCAATTCCAACTGACTCTGAATTTGGGAGTGCCTGACTCTGTTTGTTTCAGCATCAATGGTCAGTCTTTCACATATCTCCCGACTTCGGAAACAAAGCAATCAGGCTATGTGCCTATCCTTTTGCCTAAGGGTATTTCTACAGTTCGCGTAAGCGTATATAATTTAGGAGAGTCAGTCTTTAGCGAGAAGCAGATTGATGTGCGCTATCCTGCTGATGTAATGCTTCAAAAATGGAACGACTATATTGGCGTGCTGACTCACGACTTTAATGGAGGCTACAATTTCACAGCCTTCCAATGGTACAAAAATGATTCTCTGATGCAAGGTGAAACAGAGTCGTTCATCTATCAAACTCTTGAAGTAGGTGCCGAATACTCTGTCTTGCTCACCGACGATGCCGGCAATACGGCAATGACATGCCCGCTCATAGCACAACATAAAACCGATTCAACTAAATACCCTGTTGTAACGTCATCAAGAAACAGAATAAAAGTTGCATTGTATCAAACGGCACTGATCAATGTCTTTGATGCGCAGGGTAGGCTTATGTATGTTCAACGCGGCACGATAGGCGAAAACATGTTAGACATGCTTTTCCAGCGAGGGCTTTATCTCGTGGCTATATATGATGAAAACCATCAAAAACCAATAATGACTAAAATACTTGTTCAATGAAAACAGTAAAGACATATCTCGTAATGATGTTGCTTGCCGTGGCAGCAAGCATTCAGGCACAACACTTTATCACCGGTTCTATGCAAGCAGGCTATTCCGGCACTTTCGACAAAATGGACCAAACCAAATCAAGTGGCTTGTTTGGTGGACAGATTGGTGTGGGTTATGAATGGCAAAACGAACATTTGTTGCTCGATTTAGGTGTCGAATTTTCCTATTATAAACACCGACTCAAGATTGTCGACCAAACCATCACTCAGCGAATGTTAGACACTGAGACTATGGCATTCACCAACAACGGACAAATCAGCAAACGCACCGACGACTTCTCCTCCACCTCGTTCCGCATCCCTGTCCTTGCCGGTGCGCAATTCGGTGCGTTCTATTTCCTTGCCGGTTTGGTGCCTGACATCCATTTCAAAGGCTCAACAGCAGCCACAGCCGACCTAACCACATGGGGCGACTATAGTGAATTCTATGTCCCGCTTGAGAACATGGCTAATCATGGCTTCTACACCCGAGGCATATCTTCGGAAAACGACATGCGCTATAAGTTCGACCTCTTAGGACATCTCGAAGCCGGTGTGTCTTTTGGTGAGAAACATAAGTACAAACTCGCGGTGTTCGGTGAAGTAGGTATGCTCGACATCGCGCCACGCACCGACCTCGGCGCAATGGCCACTCCAGACTACACCAAATATATGGATGTAAAGATGTATCACCCATATCAATCAAAAGAAGGAATGTTTGCCAATGCGCATAATTTTGAGGTAGGTCTGAAATTTACCGTCGGAATACATATCGGCGACAACAAAGAGAAAGAAGAAAAAGACGACGAGGACGAAAAGAAGAAAAATGAGCTCGACTCTATCAACCAAGCCATACAAGACTCTATCGCTCAGGCGCGTTTCGACTCCATCAATCGTGTGCGTCAAGACTCTATCAATGCTGCCGCCTATGCTCTTGCAGAGCAACAAGCACAACTCGCACGCCGTCAGCAAGCCTATAACGACAGTGTAGCTCGCGCACGCGAAGCACAACAAACTAATGGTCAAGCCTACAATAATACCTTTGGACCCGGTACACAACTCGAACGACATCAGTTGTACAAGGGTGCACAATTCACGCTGCAAGATATCTATTTCGACACCGATTTGACTATCGTCATGATTCCGTCGCTGCCAACGCTCAAACAACTTTATAAACTCCTCTTGCAATATCCCGACCTGAACATAAAGATTATAGGTCATACCGACTCGCAAGGCTCCGATGCTTACAACAAAAACCTCTCCTATCGTCGTGCGAAGAGTGTGCGCCAGACCCTGTTGCGCTGGGGAATAGACGAGAACCGTATCACTATAGAAGGTCGCGGTGAACGCGAACCTATTGCCGACAACGCAACCTCCGAAGGGCGCCAACTTAACCGACGCGTAGTATTTGAAGTACAATAAAAAAACAGTCTTTAAACACTATTTAAAAGTTGATTAAAACGCATGAAATACGAATCCACATTCAACGCCATTGCTGAACTCAATGAGGACTCAGCTCGTCTAATCAATGAAATCAGTGAGTTGCTATGAAGGAGGGTTGAAAATATAAGAAGTTAGGCGAGGTTGCAACTTTATAGATGGGTTTGCATTTAAACCTGAAGATTTCAGTAAACAGGTACTAACCCTCTGCAACGACCTCAAACAGGCATTGCTCAAATCTATATTTGAATAGTTATGGACGATTCTACGAAACGGAGAAATAAAATTTTTTCTCCGTTCGTAGGAATTCCGCATATCAGTCTTTGAGGCAACCGATTGGAATAACTAATACACCACCATCGCGTTTATAAGGAAAATCGCCTACACCAACAAGCACCATCATAAATGATGGCAATTTCATACGCGTGTAATCAATCTCTGATGATAATCGTTTCAGCGATTTCGCTCCCTCATCTATCAAATTATCTCCTCCTAATTTTATCTCTATCAGTCCGTAAAAACCATTACGCAAATGAATGACAGCGTCACATGCAAGACCTTTTTTGTCTCTATAGTGATATACTTGACCATCTAATGCATCGGCATATACACGCAAGTCACGTACGGCTAATGTCTCAAACATCAGTCCCATTGTCTCCAAATCATTGACGAGATCATTGGGATAGGCACCTAATGTAGCAGTGGCAATTGCAGGGTCTGTGAAAAAATGGTTGTTGCTTGTGCGTATGGCCGTTTTACTGCGCAGATTAGGATTCCATGCAGGCATATCTTCAATGACAAATATTTTCTTAAGGGCCTTGATGTAGTCATATATAGTATTATCGGATAACGTACTTGTTTCATTTGCTTTCATATCAGCGAGAATAGTACCAATGGTAGCCATTGTGCCCTGATGGCGAGCGTATGAGCGAAGTAACAGGCGTACTCTTTGAGAATCGCGTTCTACATTATCCACTCTTGAAATATCGCTATCACATACAACGTCATAATAATCAAAAGCTTGTGCTATAGCATCGCTCTCGTCCAAATCCAAAGCTCCTGGCCACCCACCACGGCAAATAAGATATGCCAAACGATTTATATTAATTGCACTCTTGCCACTTATTGCTTCTTCAGGGCAGTTAAACAGATTGGCAAGACTGACATCGCCTGACGAATCACCCGACTCATATAACGACATTGTACGCATTTTCAACTTTGCAAAACGACCAGTGCCGGAATGAAATATATCATCCATTGAAGGAGGTGTGCTGCTTCCGGTAAGGATAAAATGGCCATATCCATCGCAATGATCGACTTCAAAACGCACACTATTCCACAATGATGGCGCTATTTGCCATTCGTCAATAAGTCGAGGCGTGTCGCCTGACAGCAATTGTTGGACATTGAGTTTGGCTGCTTGCAGATTTTGCTGCCTGCGAATAGGGTCTGCCATATACAATATGCTTGCAGCTTGCTGCTCGGCTGTAGTTGTTTTGCCACACCATTTGGGTCCCTCAATCAAAATGGCACCTTTGCGTCTTAAACGTGCAGTTAGCATTTTATCTGCTATTCGCTTTTTGTATTCACTCATACGACGACATTTTTTTACGCTGCAAAGTTGCTAATAATTATTTAATTATACAAATAAAATCAATACCATTTGGGAACTTGGCTTATTTTTGTTTGGTAACTTGGCTTATTTTTGTTTGGTAACTTGGCTTATTTTTGTTTGGTAACTTGGCTTATTTTTGTTTGGTAACTTGGCATTTACAAGCTATAATTTTTGGTTAATTGATGATAATTGTTGACCAAAAGTTTTTTATGAATTAAGCAATTCAAATAACTACTTGCGAAACTTGAAATAAAATTTTTGGGTTAATTGATGATAATTGTTGACCAAATACTTTTTTTTATTATTGTCCGATAAAAAACACGTATGCATTGATATATTATTGAAAATAAGCATAATATAACAAATATCAAAAATGGTGGCTTACTTTTGAAAATATCGCGTAGCGATTTTCTTTTAATAGAATAGTTAAGTGTATTACAAGGTAGGGATTTTCTTTAAATCTCTAAATATCATTAGTTTAAGAGAAATTCCCTACGGGAAGCCTCAGACAAAATGAAAAGTGAAAGTTTCCTTTCACTTTTCAACTTAAAAGATATTCCTTACAGGAAATGAGATTAGGGTATGCGTCAAATTGCTATTAAAAGAAATTCCCTAACTGGAAAATCCATTTTTATCGATAATGATAGAAAATAATAGTAAAAAATCCAATAAAAAAATGCGCCGTTAGTAGCGCATTTTTCGTTATAGTATGAAGAGTTAGTGAATAATGTGTTTAGTGTCTTGCACCTCTATGTCGTCTGTCGCCTTTGCCTTTTTCGTGACGCTGGCAAATCTCTTTATATTTTGCATATTGCTCGGCTGTCAGAACTTTTTGTACCTTCTTGTCTGCAACGGCTTTTATCTTCTTTATCTCGTCTTTTTTGTTGTCAGCCTTAGTCTTTTCAATCGCTTTGGCTTCTTCTAAAAAGATAGATTGCAACTTTTCACCCTGCACCTGTGTCAGCGTTAGCTTCTCTTTGAAAAACAATGCCTTACCTTCGGCACGCTCTTCGGGCGTCTTATGGTCTTTTTTGACTCTTTGCTCACGTTGCTCTATTTTTCCCTTTTGCTCTTTCATGCGCAGTTCTTTGTGAATTGGAAAGGCCTTTGCATGTTTTATAGTGTCTTGCTGGGCTGATACTGTTGTTGCCATCATTACGCACATCAGTGCACTCAAAACTATTGTTTTCATAACTTTTTTCTCCTTAATTATAGGGCTGTCTATTCCCCGTTTGTTAATGTTTGAAATGTTTATAAGAGTTAACTCGCTTAAATATATGCAAACATCGTGCCAAAATTGTTAATCTGCTGATAATATGTTTGATAAGTTATTGGCTTGTCTCGTCATTAATTGTGCATTTTTCTTTTATCTACTAATTTCACAGATTGTGTTGTGGTCAAAAATGGCCAAAAAATAAAGAAAATTATTAGTAGTATCTGTTATATCAATAGCAAGGGCTTGCCCAACGGCAAGCCCTTTTCTTATTTCTAATTTCTTTCAGCGCAGCAGTCTTTAATCTTACAGCGCAGCGGTCTTACTTCTTATTTCTTACTTCACTTCTTTTGTCCCAACATGTTATATTGGTTGCCTTCTTCATCAATGATTACAACACCGCATGGTGAATAGATTTTTTTGACGCTACTTTTTTTTTCTCCGTTTTGTGTCTTAATACCTGTTGGCACCTTTGCCTGACCTTCGATATTTACATTTTTCAGGCAGATATATTTCCCGCTTTTCTCATCGGCATAATCATGCCATGGCAAAACACGAATATGCAATGTCTCGCCGGCAGGAATAGTGAGTGTCGGTTGCAGTGTGAGGTGTTCGATATTGAGTGCTGTGAAGTTTTTGCGCTCGTAGATGGTCTGTACCTCTGTGAAGTCATTGCCAAAGCCGGTATTGATATGGCAGCACATCGTGTTGGTGCTGTGTGCTGCGATGTCCATTGTGATGCCGGTGATGAGTATTTCCATGTTGTCAGGTGCAGTGATGGCAAAATCAATGTAACGCACAGCATTCTCGTCTATCTCACCACCCGGCCATACAGTCTTGGCTCCGTTGGCATCGGCGTTATGGAAGCGTACCATGCTAACACCTGTTTCAGTGCCATCTGTAAAATCAGGTTTTATATCGGCAGCCATCATGTTGCTCAGTGTCATCTCGGCTGTTATAGGTCCTGCAACAATAGGTTCCGGTACGGGGCGTGCGTCAATAGTCCATAGTGCACTGACCGGTGTGCCGCCTTCAAGGGATATAACATTGGCAGAAACCGGAATAACAATGCGTGTCTCGCCTGATGTGATAACAACGGAATCTTTATTTTCTCCGTCTGTGTCATAATTTGCACGCAAATAAATTGTTTGGAAGATATTGCTGTTGGCATAGCTTACTTGCAGTGATTGCGAGTAGGTTTCTTTGTCAAGCGAGAGGCTCAAGTTGTTGCTTGCCTCAACACTTACTGTTCCGCTTTCCGGTGTGAGTCCGAAGCCTGTCAAGAGAATTTCTTTATTTTGTTGTGTTCCGCTGTATATCTTACCGAGATCAAACGATGTAGGTGAGGCGGTTATGCTTGTAGGTATGTTGATATATTGTGCGAGTATGCCTGCTTCTTTGAGCAGTTGTGCAGCAAGGCGTGCAACAAGGTTGGCACCGAGAGTGGCGGTGTGAGTATTGTCGCCTTGGCAGAAAAGCAGTTCGGTGCATTTGGCTTCGCCATATTGCAGATAGAGGTCGCGTGTGGCGGTGGTCATATCAATGAAAGCCACATTTTTCTCTTCAGCCACTTGGCGCATGGCATAGACATAGTCCATGGTGTGGTCGTCAGCAGGTATGGAGCAATTTTCGTAGAGAACACCATTCTCTAATTTGTTGAATTTATCGCCGAGGTCGTGCTGACCATTGCGCTTGATGGTGTTGCCGTTGAAGTATTTACGGCAAATAGGAGCAACAAGAACAGGCGTACAACCCAGTTCGCGTGTCTCGTCGATATAGAGGCGCAAAAAATCTTTGTATGTGGTGTGAGGACATGTGCCGCGAAGGTCTGTCTCAGCCGGTTTGCCGTTTGCAACAAGATATTCATTGTATTCAATAATGTCTAAGCCATTGCTTTTCTCGTCGTTGTGTGCAAACTGAATGAGCACATAGTCGCCGGCGGTCATCTGGCTCTTCACCGACTTCCAATAGGCGGCTTGATCGTAGAAAGTGCGGGATGAAGCGCCTGATTTACCACGGTTATTGATTGTTACAAATGCGGGGTCGAAAAAGGTTCCGAGATAGGTTCCCCAGCCGCGTTTGTCGGTAGTGTTCTCGTCGTAGTCCGACATTGTTGAATCTCCGATGGTGTGAACTTTAACAGCCTTTGTTGCAGGCGTAAAGAGTAAAAGACATGTTAGTAAGGCAAGAGATAAATAATTTTTCATGATAATTGATTTTAATATTCAAGTGCAAATGTACAACTTTTTTTTGTATTTTTTTGTATTTTTGAGGCATTTTTTTGCATTTTTTTGTTTTTTTGAGGCATTTTTTGCATTTTTAGATATTAAATAGTAATTTTGCGAATCCAAAATGTTGGAAAAACGGACAAAACATCCCGAAAACATGTTGGAAAAACGGACAAAACATCCCGAAAACATGTTGGAAAAACGGACAAATAATTTTTAATAAACTGATGAACAGGAAGATAGATAAAATCATTGCTGAACATTTCAAAAATAGTCGTTATTTCTATTATTTTTCATCCTCAAATACCTGTTTCGTAGTTGTTCAATTCAAATTAATAATGCAACAATGCAAACTAAGTTGCAATGATAAATATTTAAATCGTAAATAGTTAAATATGCAAATAAAAAATCCACTCTTTGCGGAGTGGATTGTTTTTTGCAAGTAGTTGATTATTACTTACGGATGCCGAGTTCTTTGATTATTGCACGGTAGCGCTCGATATCTTTGGCTTTTAAATAGTCGAGAAGGCTACGGCGTTTACCTACCAAGTTGGTCAAAGCACGCTCTGAACCGAAGTCTTTACGATTCGTTTTCAAGTGCTCTGTGAGGTGGTTGATACGGAATGTGAACAATGCGATTTGTGATTCTGCTGAACCGGTGTTCTTTGCGTCTTTGCCGTATTTTGCAAAGATCTCAGCTTTCTTTTCTGATGTTAAATACATAATGAAATTTGTACTAAAAAGTTAAACGATAATAGACTTGCAGGATGCTTGCATACCAACAACTCTACATTTGCTCCTTTAAATGAGCCCACAAAATTAATATTTTTTTCTGAATATACAAAATTTTTATGTGTTTTATCGCCACTTAAAGAGTTTTTAAACACTATTTAATAGCGATAAATTCCATTTTATTTTTTCATTTCAAACATAAACGAGCCACACAGATTGCCGTCGATAAAGAAATCTGCGTTGTAGGTGCCCTCTTCAAGTACCTCTTCCACAGTCCAATACATCACATCACTGAGCAACTCACCTGTGTATTCAAATTCTTTTTCGATAGAGAATGGTATCTGTTTGCCCTCAAACTCAAATGTGTCGCTGCTGTTTTTCACCAATACCTCGCCATTGGGCTGTCTGATTTGCAGATAAATAGTTTTTATTCCCGGCGTAACGGTGATGTTTTTCTGTATTGCATAGTCGAACTCTAATGTCGTTATGTTTCTGATATGTTTTTTCTCTCTTCCTCGATTATTCAAGCCTTTGTAGCTGAAATTAATCACTTCCATCATTGAGGCGCGTGTAACCACCTCTGTCAGCTGGTCGCGTTCTTCACGCAATCCGCGAGCCTGCTCCGAGACTTCATTATATTGTTGCTTGACTTGCTGGTTTTCCGCCGCGAGGATTTGATTTTGTTTGTTGAGAGAATCAATTTGAGCTACATAACCTTTCATAACCTCGCGCACTGTGGCAAGTTCTTTTTTCAGTTCACTGATTCGCCGTGCGTCGGTTGCCTTGGTTACGCGCAACTCTTCAAGCAGGTCGCGCACACGCTGTTGCTCTTTGCTCAGAAGGTCGGCAAGTGAGTCGTTGCTGATGTTCATGTTGTAGCCGTCAAACTGCATTGCAAGCGTCTCATACTCGTCTTGCAACTGCTCTTTCTCAAAGGCTGCCATCTCTTCCATGGCTTTGATGTCGTCATCTTTCTCTTTGTTGCGAATTGCAAGAAAAACTACGGCTCCTATCAATGCAACGATAAGTACTACAGCAAGTACTATAAGGCCGGTGTTTTTTTGTTGTGGTTGTGAAGTCATAATGTTTGTTGTTTTTATAATAAAGGAATAAGTGTTTCGAGTTTTATACTTCTCGAGCCTTTCAGCAAGATAGTCTTATTGCTTAAAGGCTGTTGTTTAAGGTGCTCTGCCATACTTTGAGTGTTGGCGAAGCGCTTATATTCTGTCTTTGTGTGCAAAAAGTTTTCGCCAACGAGATAAACCTCTTTGAATCCCAATTCGGCTATTTTGTCAACAATGTCTTGATGTGCCTTCTCTGAATACTCACCCAATTCAAGCATATCGCCGAGGATAAGCACTTTGTTGTCAGCTTTGATTTGGCTGAAACTCTTCAGTGCTTCGTTCATCGAGCTCACATTAGCATTGTAGGCATCAACGATAAGCGTATTGTGCTCTGTGTTTTTAAGCATCGAACGATTGTTGGTAGGTGCATAATTTTCTATCGCACTGATGCACTGCTCCATACTGACGCCAAAATGCAATCCAATAGTTATTGCTGCCCTGATATTGTTGATATTGTAAGCACCGATAAGCTGTGTCTTTACATCATTGCCACCAATCGTTGCTGTCAGTGTCGGGTTACATTCTTTTACTGTTGCGTCAAGATATGCAATTTGTTCGATGCCTTGAGCCATTTCCACAAGTGTTGCATCATCGGGATTTACAAACAGCATCCCTCTGTTGGCTCTAATATAGTCGTAAAGCTCACCTTTGGTGCGTCTCACTCCTTCCGGACTTCCAAAACCCTGCAAATGAGCCTGACCGATATTGGTGATAAGACCATAATTAGGCTCTGCGATGTCAACAAGTTCTTTTATGTCGCCCGGATGACTTGCACCCATCTCGACGATAGCCAACTCATGCTGTTGATTGAGTTGCAACAATGTCAGAGGCACTCCGATTTGATTGTTGAGATTACCTTGCGTGTAGTGCAAGTTATATTTTTGTTTCAGCACGGCAGCGGTAAGTTCTTTTGTTGTTGTCTTGCCATTGGTGCCGGTAATGCCGATTATCGGGGTTCGTAGCAATTCGCGCCATTCACGAGCAAGACACTGAAGTGCAAGAAGTGTGTTGTCAACAAGAATATATTTTTCAGGTGTTATGCAACAAGCTTTCTCCGGGTTGTCGGTAACCACAAGACAAGCACCATTGATAAGGGCTTGAGTCAGATACTGATTGCCATCAAAGTTTTCGCCTTTGAGTGCAAAAAATATCGAGCCGGCAGGACAATTCCTACTATCAGTCGTAACAACCAGAGGCTTAAAAGTCTCACGAGTGTAATTCAAACGATCGAAAATCTCTTGTAACATATTTCTTACATCTAATTTCTTTCTGCGCAGCGGTCTTTTGTCTTTGTTCTTTCAGCGCAGCGTTCTTTTGTCTTTGTTCTTTCAGCGTTAGCGGTCTTTGCTCTATTTTATATTCGGTTCTTCAAGCCCGAGGTGTTTCTTGCGGTCAACGACCTTCAGTATGGCACCGATGGCAAAGGCGGCGGCACCGAGACATGCCAGCATCACAAGAGCCCAAGTGTAATCAAGTTGCACGGCGTCTGTGCCGGGTTCGTTAGTAGCGTCAAGAACCTTACCAATCAGCAACGGGAACAGCCACAAACCGATGTTCTGAATCCAGAAAATCAGAGCGTAAGCTGAACCTATGATTTTCTCGTCAACAAGTTTTGGCACACTCGGCCATAATGCAGCAGGGACAAGGGAGAATGAAGCACCCAGAACGAGAATAGTGGCGTAGGCAACTATCGTTCCACCTATTGCACTTCCTTTGCACAGTGGGAGAATAAAAGCAAAAATCAGGTGGCAGGCAATAAGCAATAGCGAACCGAGCATAAGCATAGTGGCTGCTTTGCCTTTGTGGTCCACATAATTACCTAAGATAGGTGTAATAGCAACAGCCAAGAGAGGGAACACTGCAAAAATAGCCTCAGCCGAACCACGCTTGTAGCCAATAAAACAATAAGCTATCAGAGCTATGACGGCTATAGCCATCAAGCTATATTTCGTAGCTGTTTTCTTTGAGAAGTTGCTTGAGAATGACGCAGCTGCCACAACAAGCATAATGATGTATTGAATTATTGTGATGCTTTCACTTGCCCAAATACCCTCACCCGGATTGAGTGTCAAATTGCATTGAAGCATATTGACTGCATATTTCTGGAATGGGAATATGGCACTATAATAAAGCACACACAGCAACGAAACCAACCAGAACCCACCACTTTTCAGTATCTGACCGAGGTCGGAAATACGGAATGGATCATCTTTTGCCTCTGCTTCACCCGTCTGTGCATCAAGTTTTTTGTCCATAAAGAAATAGACAATAAACATAATCAGCGCAATGCAAAGCAACACAACACCAAATGCCACCGAGCGCGAAACATCTATTGTGCCGCCAAGACGAGCAAAGAAAGGCGAGAAAATCATGCATGTTGCAACGCCAAGGCGTGCAAGAGCCATCTCTGAGCCCATGGCGAGGGCTGTCTCACGACCTTTGAACCATTTCACAATACCACGCGAAACAGTTATACCGGCCATCTCGCAACCGCAACCGAATATCATAAAACCTACGGCTGCACACTTGGCCGAAGCAGGCATGCCTTCATAAAACGGCGACACACCCAACTCGTCGAACAATGGTATATAATTCAAATGGTTGGTAAACCATGTCTCAACACCGCTACCGATAAACGACTCACTAATTGCATAGTACTTGATTATTCCGCCCACAAGCATTACAGCTCCCGACAAAACTGCCGTAAAGCGAACACCCATCTTGTCCAGAATAATACCGGCAAAAATAAGGAAAAAGACAAACACATTGAGGAATGTCTCCGCACCTTCCATCGTTCCGAATGCAGTGGAATCCCAGCCGCGTTCGGTTTGCATTAAGTCTTTAATAGGTGAAAGTATGTCCATGAAAATATAGCAACAGAACATACCAAGAGCCAAAAGAAGTAAGGCTGTCCAACGAGCCCACGCATAGTCTCGCAGGCAATTCTCAACTTTTTGTACCATAGAATAAAAAATGATATAATTAAAAACAATCTGCAAAATTACAAAAAATACTTAAATTATGCAAGTCGGAAACGATAAATGGCTGTTTTAGACTGAAAAAAACTTAAAATATTTGTTGAACTGAAAAAATAAAACTAACTTTGCAGCGCTTTTTGAAAAAAATGTCGAAAAGTGCTTTACGGAAAAGCATATTTCCTATCAACTAATCATTAAAAACACACAAATTTGAATGAAGAAATTTTCTCTTTTCGTAGCATCATTATGCTTCGCTCTTGGTGCTATGGCTGTTCCTGCCAATCGAAAACCTATCTTGGTTGAACAAGCCGATGGAACACAAATCACTATTGTCAAGCATGGTGATGAACATTTCCACTACATCACAGACCAACAAGGTCAGTGGCTCAAAAAAGATGTCAACGGCAATTTTGTTAAAACAGAAGCCCTTACTTCCGAACAAATTCAAGCTCGACGCATGCAATCAGCCAAATTGCAGCACCAAATCCGACGCGTAAAACAAGCATCACAAACCGAAATACCTCTCAATATTGCCGACAAAGGACTGATTATTCTTGTGAATTTCTCCGACAAAAAATTCAAATCAACCAACACGCTTGAGGCAATGCAACAAATGCACTCAGGCGAGACCTACACTTATAATGGCGCAACAGGCTCGGCTCGTCAGTATTTCTACGACCAATCATTAGGCAAGTATAACCCGCAATTCACAGTAGTGGGCCCCGTAACCGTGTCGAAAAAATATTCATATTACGGACAAAATGACGACTATTACGAACAAGATATGCATCCTGAAGAAATGGTTGTTGAGGCATGCAAATTGGCTGACTCGCAATTTGATGTTGATTTTTCACAATTCGACAACAACAAAGATGGTATTCTTGATTTTGTCTATGTCGTTTATGCCGGTTATGGCGAAGCCGACTATTCAGACGCAAACACTATTTGGCCGCATGCATGGTCGGTTGAAGAAGAAAATGTAAAGTTAGACGGTGTCAAATTAGCCACCTATGCTTGTGGCTCAGAACTGAACGGCTCGGGTAATCGTGAGGGTATCGGAACTTTCTGCCATGAGTTCTCGCATGTGTGCGGTTTGCCCGACTTGTACGAAACAACATACGAATCAATGCACAAAACACTTGGCGAATGGGATATTCTTGATGCCGGCCCATACAACAACGATGGCAACACTCCTCCTGCTTATTCCGCTTACGAACGCTTTTTCTGTGGTTGGCTCACACCGACTTATATCAATAGTGCTGCAGACCTTACTCTCGAAGAACTGCAATCGGCCAACAAAGCATATATAGTAACCACATCAGCAACACCTAATTTGGTGGGTAACGACCCCAACCCAACAACATTCTATCTGCTCGAAAATCGCCAACAAACAGGTTGGGACAAGTATCTCCCCGGTCATGGTATGCTGATAACAAAGATAGCTTATAGCTATAATACATGGACTGAAAACACAGTCAATAACACCAAGTCAAGCATGGGTGTCGATTTGATTGAAGCCGACGGTAGCGCGCCTGCTTACAGCGAAAACAATCCTAATAATGGCTATTATGGCAAGGCTAAAGACGCCTTCCCGGCCGGTGCAACATCATACACAAAGATTGCCAACCGTTCAATAACAGACATCAAAGAATCTAACGGAGTTATTTCATTCAAGTTTATGGGCGGTGCCGGACAGCAAGGTGATGACGAACCTATTGTTAAGGAAACCATAACAGTAACTGAGGCTTTGGAAATAGCACACGGCTTGGCAAGTACAGAAATCTATGCCGACACTGTTGATGTCTATGGCGAAATAACCGAAATACAAGAAGTGTCAACACAATTTGGCAATGCCACATTTACCATTTCCGATGGTCAGTCGTCTATGCTTTGCTATCGTCTTTATGATTTAGGTAATAAAAAATTCACATCCGAAGACGCTATTAAAGTAGGTGATAAAGTTATTATTCGCGCATTGGTTCAAAACTACTATAGCACCAAAACTCGTGTGAACACCTACGAATTGGTTAAAGGCTATATTCTCGAACTCAACCCTGTTATATCCGCAGTTGAGACAGTTGCTGAATTAGATTATAAACTCGTGGCTACTGATGGCCAGTTGTTCCTCACCGAGCCTGAAGGACACACAATGCATGTACTCAATGCAATTGGTCAGACACTTTACAATGGTGCTGCCACAGCGCTTACATTACCTCACGGCGTATATATTGTGAGAATAGATGATATTATTTATAAAGTTAATTTGTAAATAGATTGTTGCTTATATTTAGTGAGCGGTGTTCTGACTGTCAGAACACCGCTCTTTGTTTGGTAATATATTTTTTTTATCTTATCATCCTTATTGCCATGGCGAGGATGCTTTGTGTTGTGCGGAGGATGTTTTGTTCGCGCAGAGTGCCGAGGTGCAGGCATTTGGCTGTTGTCCCGTCTGGCCCGCTCACCGCTATCCATATCGTTCCTACAGGCTTGTCGGCTGTTCCGCCTCCCGGTCCTGCAATACCCGATGTCGCCAATGCCCAATCTGCACCAACAACACGCCTTGCCCCTTCTGCCATCTGGCGGACAACAGGTTCGCTTACAGCACCATATTGTTCTAAATCGCTGAGCGATACGCCTAACACGTTATGCTTCACCTCGTTGGAATAACTTACCACAGAGCCAAGATAGAACTCGCTACTCCCTGCATGTTTTGCCAATAGTGAAGCTATCGTTCCGCCTGTGCAGCTCTCCGCTGTGGCTATCGTTTGACCTTTGCTCTTTAATATCTTTCCCAACACGACTTCTAACGCATCGTCTTCTTGGGCAATGATGGCATCGCCTAATATATCTGTCAGTTGCGTCACTTGTTGGTCTAATTGTTGTCGCAACTCATCTTGTGAGTATTGCTTCGATACTGCGTCAAGACGAAGACGGACGAGACCTTGTGCCGGCAGATAGGCGAGGTGCATATAGTCAGGCAGTGATGTCTCCCATTGCTCTAATTGCAATGCCAATGCCGATTCCGGAATACCCTCAACGATAGTGGTGTGGTGCAGTGCTATTGTCTCATTGGGAAACTCTTGCTGTAGTCGCGGAATAACATGATTGGTTATTGCATATTGCATTTCGTATGGTACGCCGGGCATAGAGATAAGTATTTTTTTCTTATCATCATTATCCCATTCCCAAAGCATGATAGGAGCTGTACCGACTTCATTTTGTATAACCTCGCAGTTTTCGGGCACGAGGGCTTGCGTGGCGGTTAGCGGATTGATGACTTTGCGGTTGCGCTGATACCACAAACGATTGATGTTGTCTTCAACTTCTTGCGAATGAACGAGTCGCGTACTGAATATCTCACAAAGTGTATGTTTGGTTATGTCGTCTTTTGTAGGCCCGAGTCCTCCTGTGAGCAAGACTACATCAGCGCGTTCGAGAGCTGCATTGACAGCTTTTTTGATTTGTTCGGCATCGTCGTGGATCGAAGTATGTTGCACGATAGGCATCATAACTGCAGTCAGTTGCCTCGACATCCAAGCGGAGTTGGTGTCGGTTACTTGTCCAATAAGTAACTCATCACCGATAGTAATAATTTCTATAGACATCTTACTTCTAATATCTTACTTCTAATATCTTACTTCTTACTTCTCACATCTCTTTTGCCATTCCTGTGCAACGTTTTCCAATTCTTCATACCATTGTTGTCCGAAGCGGCGAATCAGTGGTTCGCGCAGAAATTGATATACTTTGAGATGTTCTTTTTTTCCTAATTGTCGTGCGCAGTGGCATATATCCCAGCGGTGGTAGTTAAGTCCGATGAGGTCGCCAAATTTCTTTACTCGAATAGGGTAGAGATGGCAAGAGATAGGTTTTTGCCACTCTATGCGTCCCGCGCGAAAAGCGCGGTCGAACACGCAATAGCACATACCGGTGTTGTCAACACGCGCAAAGACGCAGTCTTTGTTGTTGACTATAGAGGTTACTCTCTCTCCGTCTTTATCAAGATATGAAACACCTTGTTGCTCGATGATTTGGCGGGCTTCAGGCGTGAGGTCGTTCCATATTCGCGGCAAAAGGCGTTCAATGATTTGCACTTCATCATCCTCAAGAGGAGCACCGGCATCACCCTCTATGCAACAGCAACCGTGGCACACATCGAGATTGCAACAAAACTCTTTCTCAAGAATATCAAGCGACAATATGGTATTTCCAACTTGTATCATCCAATATAGTGTGTTATAAAGATTTTAAGTCCAATAATTATAAGAATTATTCCTCCCCATAGTTCGGCATTAAAAGAAAAGCGTTTTCCAAGGTAGTAGCCCAGAATACAACCTAAGACAGACATAAAAAATGTAACTATGCATATCACTGCAACACCAATCCACAGCATGTGTGGGCTTGGAACAAAGAGCACGCCTATACTTAGTGCGTCAATACTTGTTGCGACGGCGAGGAGTAGTATTTTTGCAATAGTGAGATGCTTCGAGTCATTAAGCTCTTTTGTCTCTCTACTTTCGTAAATCATTTTTGCACCTAAAAAAGCGAGGATAATCAGTGCGAGCCAATGGACATAATTTTCGACCCATGCGGAAAAATAGTTGCCGAGATAGAAAGAGATTAGAGGCATTCCTCCTTGAAATAAGCCAAAGAGAATTGCCATAAAGATAAATGTTGCGGTACGGAATGTTTTGCTTGTTTGACTCTGACTAACGCTGACAGCAAAACAATCCATTGCCAATCCAAAAGCCAACAACAATATGTCAAGGAGATTTGCCAATTTGTTTATTTATTTCGTTATTTCAGCTCAACAGCATGTAGTTTCGCTCTGCAAAATTAACATTTTTTATTGTCATGGCAAAGTTAAAACACTAAAAAAACAGAGCACTTGTTTTTCAAGTGCTCTGCTTTGGGTAAAACGGCTAAGAGTAAATCTCATTTCTTAGCGAACTACAATCTTATTTGTTTTATTATCAACCTCAACCAGATAAATACCTGTTGCAGGGGCTAATATTCCTTCTCCTGATTTATATCGTTCTGACACAAGGCACTTGCCTGTCATGTCGAACATCCTAATCATTTGTCCGTTGTTCACACCTTCAATATATAGTCTGTTGCCGTTTTGAACAACACTGAGCGCGTTTGCGTCTGCGTCTTCTATATCTGTGGCCACTTTCGGTGCCTCATTGAATTCAACAATAAACCTATCGTCGTATGTTCCGCCTTCAAGCATTACTTCATAGTCGTTGAAATTAAGACAGGTACGCTCTAATGTCTGGCGGTCGTAGAGATAGACGAACATGCCATCCGGTATGTTCTCAAGGTTGAACAAATAGTTGCCGTCATTCTCTATTCTGACACCTATTGGAACTGACTCTTGATCGATAGGAACAGCGTTGCCGGCAAGATAGTTGTCTTCAACAACAGAATAAATTTGCGAACCGGAGTTGATAATCTTCGACAGGTCGGCATTCAAATCGAATTCAGGTGTTATACCGTTTTCGTTGGTGAGTGTGATGAATGTTCGGTCGAGATTACCACGCTCATTTTCAAGATTGATGCGCACAAGGATTTCTTGCATTGCTTGTTTTGGTGCGCGCATTCCTTGCATTGACGGCTTAGATAGCAGGGTTACGATGTCGTTAGACCAGCGTATCGTTCCGGCATATTGGAACATATAGGAATAGAATGGTTTGAACACATAACCCGACACAGCTGTTGCCGTGTAGTTTTCTTTCGACATCTCGCCGCTCCAGTGCCACTCGTAGAAATACTTAGGTGGCGAGGCCACAGAGTCGAGTGCAGGATCGCCCTGTGATAAGGCAGCCGGTGAAGAAATAGTGCTCTTGTTGTAGCCCGGAACACCGGCAACATACCAGTTGCTGTCTTGGTTTTTACGACCCGGAATAGCACAAACATTGCTTGGAAAAGTTGAGGTTATCGTTCCTGTTGTTTGGAACTGCACGGTATAGTCTATCGTCCCGTTGTTGGATGGGAAGAACAAGCGTTTCAAAGCGCGTTTGGTGCTTTTCTTTCCGTCTTCATCATAGACATCAACTTCACTGAAATCTGATGCTTCCAAATCGACATACACCACATAGCCTCGTCCGGCCTCCATAATGGATGTTTCCGAAGTGTTGCTCATGTTACGCCAGAAGGTTTGACCGTCATAGTAGCCATTGGCAGCACGGGTGTCGCCACGATAGCGTTGGATAACCCATTTCGATTTGTAGCCTTCAATACCGAATACATCTTTCACCTTCACGTCAAACGGCAAGCAGATCCAATAGAATGTATTGCCTGTTGCTTTGCGAGCGAGATATTCTGTACGATTTATTTCGAGCACACCATAAATCTTGTGCACATTTGTCAGTGTCTTGTTGGTCCCTGGTGTTGCCACTGTCTTTGCGTCGTTGTCGTCTATACGCGTGATCATCATGTTGGCGTCGAGCACAGCATTAGGCAGTGCCACATCATTAGGCAGCCATGCAGCAACGATACGGTTGGTCTTGTAGTCGTAGATTACGCGTACAAGATATATACCCGCTGTTGTCGTCTCACCCATCACTTGGAACGGGTCGAAACTTGCTTCGTTGGCACTACCTAAGTTGATGGCTGTGGCTGGATTACTGTAACCATTCTTGAAGTAGTTGGAAATGATGATAATCTGTGATTTCTCATCTCCAGGAGCATTAACATAGAAATCAGCTTGATACATCCAGTCGGACAAGTCGCTGAACGACAACTTATTCGATGCTGTAATTCTTGTTGTACAATTACTATTAGTATAGATATAGTTGTTGGCTGCCGAACCTGTTGAGGTGTATCCGTAGAGTTGCAAGAAATCGTTTATGTTAGCAGAACTCAGGTATTTAACTTCAAAGAGGTTGTTGGTATTGTTGTAGCCATAGCGTATGTTGGTTCCTTCAAATGACGCTGAACTGCTTTGAGCTGTCAATGTGTAGTTAGGCAGGGTGATAGATATATTATTGTTGTAGAGGTTTCCAAGTTGCGCCTTTGCATTTATTCCTTTGCCTACGTATTTGCACCAGTAGTGGTTGTAGTACTCATTTGGATAGAGGTCGGTATTGATGTCGAATTTATGCATTGCATTGCCATCGACTTTATATTCGTTCCATCCGCCGGGAGCGCAGTCGGTGCGGACAAAGAATCTGCCCGTGTAACGAGCCAAACCGGTTATGCTCGTGCCTGCAGCAGAAGCAACGCGGGCTATAAAGACATCGCCTTCAGTATAAGAAGAGAATGTCGAACTTATGTCGGTGCGTGTTACGGTGGAACCACTGAAACGGAGCAGTGTTACTGTTGATGCCGCACTTGCGTAGAACGACAAGGTATCGGCTATATCGCTGATTATGTTTGAATGATAGGTGTTGCCATTCTCGTCGATTTGCACTACGTACTGGTTGAGTGACGGACATGTTATCTTGCGTAGGCCGACACCGCCGCCGGAAAGTTTGTTTGAATAGCAATCGGCTTCAATAGTCATACCATCCTCTGTCCATGTCGTACCATCATTTACCTTGAAGTAGTTAAAATCGTTCGATACCTCGCAGAAGTACCAGCTATCTCCAAGATAGGTCATCTCGTATGATTTACTTATTGTTCCGCAGTAGCCGGTAGAGTAGGCATAGAGGTTCATCTCAAGCCATCCCTTCTCGTTCTTCACTTTTACGAGTGTCGTTCCATTGGCTTTGGTCGATTTGGTTGTAACGGCTGATGTCCCGCGCAATTCGCAGTTGCGAGCCCATGCCGAGACAGAATAGCTACGGCCGGGGACAAGACCGGTCACGGTATGTTCGAAATACCCATCGTTGTTATGTACATTGCAAGCAGGATAATCGGTTGATATATTAGTTACATTATCTTTCACGGTGAAACCACACTCTGTCGGAGCATCGTCGGCTGTGTTGCCGGAATTACCGAAGTTGGTAATACGACCCGAGAGTGATATAGTGGTGCAGTTGAATTCGTTGTAGTGTAGTGTAACTGTTGGTGCAATCTCTTTGATCATACGCAATTTGTCGCTGTCCCAATACAAACTCCAATATGATTTGTCGGTATGAGTGGCAGGATTGAGTGTCTGGTCGTAGGTCTGCTGACCACTATTGTTGTGAAGAATGAAGTAAGTATATTGCGTGTTAAGTTCTACCTTGAAATAGTCGGAGCATGGTGCGGCAGCAGTTTGGTTGGTGCCCGGCCATGTGCCTGAGCTTGACCACTGGTAGCGATAGAGTGACGACCAATTGTAGGTATATGACTGGTCGGTGTTCTTAACTTTTTTCTTTACGTAAATATAGTATTTTGTATATTCCTTAACGGCAGAAGAGGTATATGTCGTTGTTGTTCCGTCAACCGTAACATTGAGAACGACAGTCATGTCCTTTGTTCCTATTGTTGTAGGTGTGTAGGAATATGTGTTGCTTGCAGTTGCCGTTGCTACTGCTGTTGAACCTTCTTTGTAGGTATATGTAACTGTGGCAGAAGCATCGACATTACCTTTTGTTGCGGTCAGCGTTGCCGACTCTGTATTGTCGCCATCAACGAGCAGTGTGGCACGGCTTGTGGCAAGACTTATCGTCGGTGTGTTGACTGTAAATGTGGTAGAGCCTGTTGCCACACTGACACCATTTGCTTTTAGAGTTACAGTAGCGGTGTAAGCACCGGGTTTTTGCGGCTTGCATGTGAAACTATAAGCCGAAGATGTTGTCTTTGCTGTTGTTGTGCTATATGAAGCAGGACCGGTGATGCTCACTTCAACCGTCGAAATGCTATTTGCTACATTGCTGAATGTTCCGCTGATAGTTTCACTTGCGCCAAGGTTGATAGTTGCTGCTGATCGGGTGACTGTACCCAATGTTGGCGTTGCCATATAGAGCGTCGTTGTAGAATAAGTGCTCGAAGTGAAACCACCGCTGTTAGCGGTAATCTTTGCTTTGAATGTCTGGCTCGCCAAATAGGTTTTGAGCGCAGCAGTGGTAAAAGTAACTGTTCGTGATGATGATGTATTACCGCTTGCTGTGCCTATACTTGTATTATCTTTGTCATAGAAGGTTATGGTGTATGTTCCTGATATTGTGCCACTTACTGTTGCTTGTAACGTGGCGGTGTTGCCCACAACGAGTCCGTTGCCGGCTGTGTTACCTTTTCCGCTTACTGCAAGAGAGAGAGCGTCTTCCGAGAAATTGGCTGTGGCAGTAACATTTTGTGCTGTGGTGAAACGAACATTGTTTGACGCCACACTCGCTGCACTGACAAGTTCTACACCGGTTGATGAAGATAGCGACCAACCATCAAATTTATAACCTGAATTAGGAGTTGCTGTGATAGCATAATTAGTTGAGAGAGCTATGTCTGTTTCACCGCCTGTAACACTACCGTTGCCGCTTGCTGTTACTGTCAATGCGTATTTTTTGTGAAAACGGGCTGTAATGGTCTTTGCTGCAGTCGGATAATAAGTATAGGTTGAGGCTGTTGATAATTGTGTTGAGCCTTCATACCAACCATCAAAAACATAATCGCTACTCAAAGCCGACATTGTCAATGTTGTTGTCGCTGTGTAACCTGCTTTTTTTGTTATTGTTTTTGTGCTACCTGAGAATGTACCGCTCGAAGAAGTATTGCATGATGTATACGCGGCAAAGGTCTTACTCGAAAATGCAACAGAAGCCGGACATGTTGTCGGTGTAGTGTAGGTTTGCTTACCATCTGTGGAAACTTGAACATTGATAGTCTGATCGTTATTCAATGATGCATACGCATTGCCTATATATGTACACGATAGTGTTGCATTATTAGAACCTGAAGCAGGGGTAAACATATTTACATTGCCAGAATTGAACCCCCAATCGCCGGTTGCCCATGTGTTAGTATAATGCGCAGCATTTGTTCTGTTGGAAGGTCCCCAAGAGCCACTACCCCAAGAAGAACCACCTGTACCAATTACAGCCATATATGTTGCATCTGTCCAACCACTTGTCGGCAAAGCATTATAATATAACTTAGTATTGCTTATTTTTGTCATCCTGCGGACTTCAGTATAGCTACTCTTACCAATACAAAGGTAGATATATGTGTCAGACCAATTTGTCTTTGTGTTGTCAAAGTAGGCATAACCACCTTTAAAAGTTGGGGCAGCTCCACTTGAAATTGGCATCAATGAAATTATCAGGCAACATAAAACCGATAATAGTATATTTTTTTTCATACTTGAAAGAATTATCAATTATTATTTTCGATTGATTTTATTTATAATATAAATAATTCGGCGATAAGTAAAATATGCAACTGCCAGCAGCAACAATATCATAATACCTTCTCCAAGTGGAATAGGGTCGCCCGGATCACCGGGATGTATCCATGGTTCCTCATCGTCTTCATCATAATCAGTACGGCGAATAGGCGACGAACCATTACTGCTAAAAGGTGTGGCTATCTGACTTGAATAAGCACTATTGCTTGGGGAAAACGAACGAGCCGGTGTGGCGTTGAATTGCTGAGCTTGTGCCGATTGGTACTGCGAACCTATTGATATAGCAGACGATGTGTAAATACCAGATTGTGAACCAGCAGAACCTATCGTGGTTGAACGCCTATTTGTTTGACTCGACAACGCACTCGTACTGATTACACTCTGGGAACTTGCAAAAACCCAATGTAGTAAGAAAATTAATAATATGAAATGTCGGTTTCTCATGGTCAGTTACTACTTAAACTATACTTTTGATATAGCAGGAAATAATAAGACCCTACTCTTTATCATGGTTTATTTTTAGGTCAATAATAGCGGCAATCACACATTGCTATGCACACTATTAGGCATACAAAATTATTAAAAATAATAGTTATAGAGAGTTAAATTAGTGCCCAATTGCTAAAAAATAAAAACGAACTGACATATTTTTTAGATAAACACATGTCGATTTTTATACACTAATCGGTCAAATTTTGCACATAACACGCTAATATGCCTAATTTTCAATACGAATTGCAGACCATTCTCTGAGAAAAGGAAATAATTAGTCTAATTCGATTAATTCGTGAACATTGTTTTAGAAAACGAATTTGACAAATAGGAGGGAAAAATTTGTTTAATTCGTTTAATTTGTGAACCTTTTATAAAAACGAATCGAACGAATGGAAACAAATATTCTGCTTCTTGAAACGAATTTTCTGCTTTCTCTGCTTTCTCTGCGGACAAACATTTAGAAAACGAATTTGACGAATAGGAGTGAAAAATTTGTTTAATTCGTTTAATTTGTGAACCTTTTATAAAAACGAATCCAACGAATTGAAACTAATTTTCTGCTTTCTCTGCTTTCTCTGCGGACAACTTTTAGAAAACGAATTTGACGAATAGGAGGTAAAAATTTGTTTAATTTGTGAACCTTTTATAAAAACGAATTGAAACGAATTTTCTGTTTTCTCTGCTTTCTCTGCGGACAAACATTTAGAAAACGAATTTGACGAATAGGAGTGAAAAATTTGTTTAATTCGTTTAATTTGTGAACCTTTAATAAAAACGAATCGAACGAATGTAAACGAATTCTCTGCTTTCTCAGCGGACAACTTTTTAGAAAACGAATTTGACGAATAGGAGGGAAAAATTTGTTTAATTCGTTTAATTCGTGAACATTGTTTCAGAAAACGAATTTTACTGATAGAGTCTTTTTATTCTAATTTCTCACAACGCAGCGGTCTTACCTCTTTTACAAATTTTTCATTTTAAAAAAAAATATTATCTTTGCTCTCTCAAAATTCCTTACTTATGCAAATAATCAAACAAGCGACACGGCTCGCAATATTAATCGTCTTATTCGTTATGAACGGATGTCAAAAACAAACAAAAACAGACACAGCAATCAGTATAAGTGAGAGTACAATAGCAAAAACTATTGACTCTCTTTCGTTGCAACTCAAACAAACCATTCCTGCCGATGAACTCACGGCATGGCAAGCCCGCATGGAACGCGGAGTTCGTCAAGCCGCTGCCTTATGGACTTTAGATGATGGTTCAGAGGCTGATTTTCACTCGTTTGTCGTCCGACACTATGCCGCAACAGCAGACGACCGCACACAACTCTTTGAGAGTTTGAGCCGTACAATGGAGAAACTCAACGAAAGTGCCGATATGCTGACTGTCGAATTGCTAAAACCAACACAGCTCACTAATGCCGGTGAACCGACACAGATTGATTGGATTATGTCAGGTTATAACGCTACAGCCCATCTTACTGACGATCTCTTTGCAAATAAAGTGGCTTTCATAACCATATTGAATTTCCCGTTTTATAGTCTGCAAGAAAAGAATACTCTCGGAAATGATTGGTCGCGGCGTCAGTGGGCAGAGGCTCGTCTTGGCGACTTATTCACTCAGCGTATTCCTGCCGATAAACTTGCTAATCTGTCGAAGGCTTACGCTGATGCAGAAAATTATATTGCCGACTATAATATCTGTATGGACCGCTTGCGCACCGAAGACGGCAGACAGATTTTTCCCGACAGCATGTTACTCTTGAGCCACTGGAACTTACGCGACGAGCTCAAGACGCATTACAATGAGCCGTTAACCAAAGACGCTGATGGGCGCATGGTCAATGAGAAACAAGAGATGATATATCAGGTGATGCAACATATCGTACGGCAAGATATTCCGCAAGCCGTTGTGAATAATCATGACCCGCTATGGTATCCGCACAGCAATCGTGTTGAAGGTGCTTCGGCAGAGCGTGAAACAGATTGTCGCTACGAACGCATACTCGAAGTCTTTCACGCCATGCAGCAGATTGACCCATATTGCCCGAATATGCCCACAGGTATCATACGCAATTTTGAAGGTGAGTTGGAAATACCGGCAGAAGAAGTTGAAAAATTGTTCGTAGAGTTGTTGTCGTCGCCGCAAGTTGGTGTTGTTGCCAATGAGATACGCAATAGGGTCAGTCGTGAGTTGCGACCTTATGATATTTGGTATGATGGTTTTAAGGCTCGAAGCGCAATGAGTGAAGACGATCTCACGGCACTGACACGTCGGATGTATCCTACACCGGAAGCATATCATCAGCGTATTCCATCTATGCTTGTACAGTTAGGTTTCAATCATGATTTGGCAACCGACATAGCAAGTCATATCGTTGTCGAGCCTGCTCGCGGTTCGGGTCATGCATGGCCTTGTGTGGGACGCAATGAGCCGGCGCGACTGCGGACACGCATTGCACCTGAAGGTATGGACTATAAAGGGTACAACATAGCGGTGCATGAGATGGGACATAATGTAGAGGAAGTTATAAGCCTCTATTATATCGACCATTATATGCTTTGTGGCATACCTAACTCCGGCTTTACTGAAACGAGTGCCTTTATTTTCCAGCAACGCGATTTGCAACTTCTTGGCTATGGCGAACAGACAATGGACAAAGAAACTATTTACGACATCTTTTGGGGTATGTATGAGATTATGGGTGTCAGTCTTGTTGATATGCATGTGTGGCAATGGCTCTACGCTCATCCTGATGCTACGGCAGCCGATTTGCGACAAGCCACTCTGAATATCGCTGCTGAGGTATGGAATAAGTATTTTGAGCCTGTGCTGGGAGAGAAAGACTGTATCTTACTTGCCGTGTATTCTCATATAGTGAATAGTCCGATGTATCTACCTAATTATCCGATAGGCCATATCGTTCATTTCCAATTAGAAGAAGCCTTGGCAGATAAACATGGCGCAGAGTGGGCGGAGACCTACAAGCGTTGGTATCGTTTAGGGCGTTTGACACCAAAAGAATGGATGCGCCAAGCCGTCAATGGCGAATTGTCGGTAAAACCTATATTGCAAAAAATAGAATAAAAAAACACTGACGCCAAATTTAGGTATAGAGCAGGTATTTACACCGCAAAATGGCGTAAAATGACGCTAAATTTGGGCGTAAGGTAGGTGCTTAGACCGCAAAATGGCGTAAAATGACGCCAAATTTAGGTATAGAGTAGGTGTCTATACCGCAAAACAGCGTAAAATGACGCCAAATTTAGGTGTAGAGTAGTTGTCTACACCGCAAAATAGCGTAAAATGACGCCAAATTTAGGTATAGAGTAGATGTCTATACCGCAAAATGGCGTAAAATGACGCCAAATTTGGGTGTAAGGTAGGTGTTTATACCGCAAAATGCCGTCAAATGATGATTAAGTTTATTTTGAATGAGCAGCCATAATTGCTTCCGGGATGGCTTGGCGATAGTCAGAACGCATATAAACAGTTCTATATATTTGATCAATAGTGTCAAGCTCTTCTTGAGTAATAATACCATCTTCATTTAAGTCGTACATAGCTTGTACTTCTTTTCTTTTGTTAATTTTTCTCGCTATATTTTTTGTGTAGTCTTTCCACTTACTATTGATATTAATTAGTGGTTGTTGATATTGGTATTGTAAATATATTCCTTGTTGATATTCTATTTCTGCTTTTGTAAAATTATTTGTTTGATTATCTTTTGGTGCGTTTCCTTGTTGAATTATATTAGAATTTGTATTTTCATCTCTTGGCGCGCTTCCTTGTTGAATGATGTTTTCATCTCTTGGCGCACTTCCTTGGTATGTTTCCGGACTTTGGATTGGTTTCCCTTCTTCATCAATAAATTCAATAACAGTAGCACGCGCAGCCACATGTTGAACTACATTGGGAAGTCCACTAAATAAGACACGAAATATATTCATGCTTTCACGGCGGACTTCTTCTATAACAACATTAATTAATGCTTGACTGCCTGTTATATTTGCACGCCGAAGTAGTTCTGCATATGCACTTTTTTCTACATCAACACGCTTGAGATTGCTGTTGCTAATATCAACCACCACTTCAATGTTTTTGACGATACGAAAGTTTGGCTTATCCAAGACGACATGTGTTTGTGCACCAAACTGATTGACATTGTGCGGAGCATAGTAGCCGGTAGCACAACTGGTAGCAATAATAGCTACTAATAGAATAAAAAATAAATTTTTCATTGTAATGTTTTTTTTATGGAACAATAGTTCTGTGTTAATAAAATAATTTGTTGAATGAGTTTTTAAGTTGATTCCTTAGTTATCTGTATAATTCAGCTTCGATGGTATAACCTTCTCCAAAATCTCTTGTAATTGTTTGCATAAAGCCAGAATAATAGTCTGACGATGGAGGGGCAAAATTCAAAAGGTATATATATCTTGCTCCTGCACGAGCGGCCTCTTCTTTAAGATTATTTAAAACGATTTCGCTATCACGTGTCATTTCAAACCTATATTCACGGAGTACTAATTTTATTGTGCCAATAAATATAGACTCGCTTGGTACGGACTGAACGATATCTGCTTTTTCTAATGGTGGATAAAACTTATTAGTTTTTACAATAGGCAGATATTTGTGTGATGAGCATGTGCATAAAAGTGTGCAAAATAAAATTAGCATAAAATATTTTTTCATGATATAAAAATAATTTTTTATACCCGTTGGCGGAATTAAACCAGCGCATATTTGATTCTTCCAATCGGTTTGTTATTAATAAAATTAATATATTGTAGGACAGTCATTGCGCTGACTTTGCTGATAATACAAGCAAACAGTCCTACTTGTTGTTTAGCATAATTGCGACATACCATAAATTGGTCATCCAACTGTGAGAAAAGTGTTTCCACTCGCTTTCTTGCTTTGGCAAAAGGCTTAAATGTTGGTTTCCAATCCTTTTGATTCAAACGGTACGGCACTTCAAGGTGTATTTGG
>JAFXPY010000043.1 GCA_017527495.1 Paludibacteraceae bacterium | reverse complement strand
CTTGTTCTCTTTCTCCTCGTTCTGTGTTAGTGCCTTTATGCGCTAATGGCAGCTTATGCTTTTCTCTTTCCTTGGCGTTTGTTTCCCTTCTTGTTCTCTTTCTCCTCGTTCTGTGTTAGCGCATTTATGCGCTAATGGCAACTTATGCTTTTCTCTTTCCTTGGCGTTTGTTTCCCTTCTTGTTCTCTTTCTCCTCGTTATGTGTTAGCGCCTTTATGCGCTAATGGCAACTTAGGCTTTTCTCCTCCCTTGGCGTTTGTTTCCCTTCTTGTTCTCTTTCTCCTCGTTCTGTGTTAGCGCATTTATGCGCTAATGGTAGAGAGCTCCTTTCCCTTTCGTTTATTCAAAAGTACTTCTCTCCGAATTTGCTTCTTCAAGATATTGGTTATAATATGTATTTCCATCGTGGATTAAAACAGAACCAAAGCAATACCAACTGCCACTTGGAGTAGAGTAATCATATTGGCTCTCCGGCACAATTTTGGCAGCATTAGCAATCATCGAACAACAGATTGCCGCAATACAAAGATAAAATTTAGTTTTCATGATAGTGTTGAATAAAAAAATATCTACGTTTATATGAATCTAAAAAAGGAAAGGTAAATATTTTTTAAAAAAAATCAAACTGACAACTTTTGGCAAAATAAAGTAGTAATTTTGCAGACAACAATCCTAAAAACATGAAGAATATGAAAACAACCAATTATTTTCAGAGTCATGGCGACCACAATAATAGTGTCGTACCGGACAAAAAACAATTTGCCGAGATACTCTCTACAATAGGCAATTGGTATCCAGTGGCAGTTGCAGAACATTCTATAGCAGAACATCCCGAAATAAAGATGTTTGCCCTGCAGCAGACCGACCAACCTCTATCTTTTTTGTCATTGATAGCCTCAAAGCCGGAGAGTAATGAAGTATATTCCTTCTATCCTTTTGCTCAAGGTAAGGAATATGAAGTCAAAATAACCAAAGTATTTGAATGGGAAGGAGGTTACGAAGCATACGTGTGGGCTACGATAGGTGAGTTTGAATTTTGTTTTCTTGCAACGGATTATTTCCTCAACAAAGAACAATATGTAGAAGGTGCGAGCTTGCCAATCGAACTTGCTGCAATAGGTGAAAACATACAAAAAGGACATGAAGATATGAAGATGAGCGTTGAAGAGACAATCAAGTTCCTCACTCAAATCGGGCAAGAGCCTGATAGAGATGAAAATGGCGACATAAAGCCCATAACGATGGGTATGGAGCGCTTAGTAGCCTTATTACCCACTTTCGACGACCTGCCGCATTTCTATGAGTTCCATTCGCCGATAAATGAATGTCAGGTCATAAAAGGTTGCGGTGAGATAGACATAACAAAATTGAAAATCTGCATATCCAATGCTGAAGAAGATGTCGAAGTGCCGTTGTATTTCCGTACCGACAAATGCCCAACAATAAATAAAGAGCGCAACCTTATGGGAGTACTATGGCTGCAAGCGCACATAAAAAATGCTTTTCAACCAATAAAAGCAGCTGGGAAATAAGATGCGGGATAATTCCAAAGGAGCAAATTATTGACAAAATTTTCGCATTAATGTTTCGTAGCAATTTTATTGAGATTATACCCCGTAGGGTTTCCCTTTTAATAGCATTGATATTGATAGTCAGCGTTATTCCCCGTTAGGAAATATCTTTTAAGTTGAAAGTTGAAAAATGAAAGTTGAAAGACACCTTTCACTTTTCACTTTTCATTTAGTCTGAGGTTTCCCGTTAGGGATATCTTTTAATTTGAAAGTTGAAAGACACCTTTCACTTTTCATTTTTCACTTTGTTTGCCATTTCCCGTAGGAATATCTTTTAGTAAGGCTCAACCGCGTTAGCGGTTGCATATTAAAATACTATGCGATAAATTTGAATAATTGACAATATGCAACCACTACGTGGTTGGAATTAAGGTAGTTAGCATAATTATATCTATTAATATGCAACGGCTACGCCGTAATTTTTGAAGTGGGAAAGTTTAGTAATATAGTTCAAACATTGATTTACAAGTATTATGAATTCATTTGACCATTTCAATCTCTCTCGTTTCGTAGAGGCGCAGGAGCAAAGTTATGATATTGCTCTTCAAGAAATCAAACAAGGCTACAAGCAATCGCATTGGATATGGTATGTCTTTCCGCAAATTAAAGGTCTCGGATATAGCTCGATGGCACAATTCTATGCCATTCAATCGCTTGACGAAGCCAAAGCTTATTTGCAACACCCGCTACTGAGAGCGCACCTAATAGAAATTACAGAGGCTCTACTGTTACATTCCAATCAGTCGGCAGAACAAATTTTGGGCTATATTGATGCAGTCAAAGTGCGTTCGTCAATGACTCTTTTCAACTTTGTTGAGCCAAACTTGCTGTTCCAGCGAGTGATTGATGTATTCTATAATGGCATTGCAGACGACAAAACGCTACGAATTGTAAGTCAAAATTAATTAGTGGCATAAATATCTCAAAACATTATCAACTCAAAGACAAAATGCTCAAATCGCAAAAAATGCTATTTTTTTACTCAATATGTTAAAAAAACTTGCATAAAAAAAGAAATTTAAGTATTTTTGCAGTCTGATTTCTAAATTCGCTCAAAAAGATGGATCTTTTTAAGAAATGTCGATACGATGTTCTCGATCAAGTGAGAGCAGCAGGTGTATATCCGTATTTCCATGTGCTCGAATCGCGTCAAGCACCCGTTGTGCAAATGGAGGGACATCGTGTCATTATGCTTGGAAGCAACAACTATTTAGGTTATACTGAGGATGAAAGTGTTATCGCTGCCGGACATAAAGCCCTCGATAAATATGGTTCGGGTGTTAGTGGCAGCCGCTTTCTTAATGGTACATTGGATTTACACATTCAGTTGGAAAAAGAATTGGCTGACTTCACCGGCTACGAAGAGGCTATGACCTGTTCTACCGGTTTCCAGACCAATTTGGCTATTATTTCTGCGCTTTGCGGCCGTCATGACTATATCCTCAACGACCGCGAAAACCATGCGAGTATCTACGATGCATGCCGTTTGAGCGACGCTAAGGTGTTGCGCTATCGCCATTCCGACATGGACGACTTGGAGAACAAACTCGAGTCGATACCTCATTCTGCCGGTATATTGATTGTTACCGACGGCGTGTTCTCTATGCGTGGTGATATATGCAAGTTGCCGGAGATATGTGAGTTGGCAGAAAAATATGGCGCGCGCGTGATGGTTGATGACGCTCATGGCTTTGGTGTGTTAGGCCCCGGTGGTCGCGGTACGGCGGCTCATTTCGGACTGACCGACAAAGTGGACATCACTATGCTCACTTTCTCCAAATCGTTAGCCAGCATTGGTGGTTGCATGCTTACGAGTCATCGTGTGGCTGATTATGTGCGCCATGTGAGTCGACCATTCATTTTCTCAGCAAGTCTTACTCCAAGCAGTGCTGCAACAGCTCTTGAGGCTCTTCACCAACTCAAACAACATCCCGAGCGACCACAACGCCTCATGGAGATTGCACATTATTTTCAACATAAACTGCTCGACGCAGGAGTGAAAATAATCAAAGCCCCAACACCTATTGTACCTATTTTCACCTACAAAACACTCGACACAATGTTCTATGGCAAACGAATGTTTGAAGAAGGAGTGTATGTCAATCCTGTCATTGCTCCTGCATGTGTTGAAGGCGAGTGCCTGCTCCGAACAACACTCATGGCTACGCATACAGAGCCGATTATTGACGAGGCAGTAGGAATAATAGCAAGAGTGCTCAAAGAACAATCACCATTTGAATAGATAACAACAATATAATGAAACAATTTACTGAATATAAAGGACTTGATTTATCAAACATCAACAAAGAAGTATTGCAAAAATGGGAAGAGAGCAATCTCTTTCAACAATCGATAGACACCCGTGAGGGCGCGCCAAAATTTTTGTTTTTCGAGGGACCACCTTCTGCCAACGGAATGCCCGGTATTCACCACGTGTTGGCTCGCACAATCAAAGACACCTTCTGCCGCTACAAGACTATGACCGGCTACCAAGTTCAGCGTAAAGCCGGTTGGGACACACACGGACTACCCGTAGAACTCGGCGTGGAAAAAATGCTCGGCATAACAAAAGAAGACATCGGCAAGAAAATCAGCGTGGACGAATACAATGCTGCATGCCGTCGTGAGGTGATGAAATATACCAAAGAATGGACTTTGCTGACCAAGAAAATGGGTTATTGGGTTAATCTCGACGACCCATATATCACTTATGACAATAAGTACATAGAAACGCTATGGTATTTGCTTAAGCAACTATATAACAAGGGTTTGCTCTACAAAGGATATACCATACAACCATATAGTCCGGCAGCCGGAACAGGTCTGAGTACTCACGAATTGAACCAGCCCGGTTGCTATCGCGACGTAAAAGACACAACATGCACTGTTCAGTTCCGTATTCTCGACAAGTGTAAAGACAGAATTGCACAATTGGTGCAGACCGAATTGCCTGTTTATGCTATTGCATGGACCACGACGCCTTGGACATTACCTTCCAACACAGCCCTTTGTGTCGGACCTAAGATAGATTATGTCTTTGCACAAGCTAAAAATCCTTATTCGGGGGAAGAAGCTGTTTATGTCATGGCAAAAGAACGCCTTGCTGCCTATTTCAAAGAAGAAACTGATTACACCATTTTGGCACAATGCAAAGGCACTGACCTTCTCGATATAGAATACGAACAACTCATTCCTTGGGTCAACCCGGGTGAAGGAGCCTTTAGAATCATTGCAGGTGACTATGTTACCACTGAGGATGGTACCGGCATAGTGCATATCGCACCAACATTCGGTGCCGACGATGCTTTTGTGGCAAAGAAAGCCGGTGTGCCTGCGCTCTTGCTCAACACCAAGAAAGGCGAACAACGACCAATGGTTGATATGACAGGTAAGTTCTTCTTGCTCAACGACCTTGATGAGGATTTCGTACGCAAGGCTGTCAATGTAGAACTCTATCAACAATGGGAGGGACGATTTGTTAAAAATGCCTACGACCCTAATCTCACCGACAAAGACGAGACACTTGATGTGAGCCTTTGCATAATGCTCAAGTCGCAAGGCAAGGCATTCAAGATTGAAAAGCACGTCCACACCTATCCGCATTGTTGGCGCACCGACAAACCTGTGCTTTACTATCCGCTCGATTCATGGTTTATCAAGACACCTGCCATGCGCGATGAGATGATTGCCCTGAACAAAACAATCAATTGGCAACCCGAATCAACAGGAACAGGACGCTTCGGCAAATGGCTTGAGAACCTCAACGACTGGAACCTCTCGCGCTCACGCTATTGGGGCACACCGTTGCCGATCTGGCGCACTGAAGACGGACAAGAGGAGATATGCATCGGCTCCGTGGAGGAGTTAATCAACGAGATAGAGAAGTCTATCAAAGCCGGATTGATGGCAGACAACCCATACAAAAATTTCCGCGTAGGCGACTATAGCAAAGCAAATTATGCTCCTGAAAATATCGACTTGCATCGTCCGTATGTAGATTCCATCGTGCTTGTCAGTCCGAGTGGCAAACCGATGAAACGCGAGTTGGACTTGATTGATGTGTGGTTCGACTCAGGTGCCATGCCGTATGCACAAGTGCATTACCCGTTTGAGCACCCAAGCAAAGAAGGTCTGACAGCTGACTTTATCTCAGAAGGCGTTGACCAAACACGCGGTTGGTTCTTCACCTTGCATGCTATACACACCATGATAGACGGCACGGTGGCATTCCGCAATGTCATTTCAAATGGTCTTGTGCTCGACAAAAACGGCAACAAGATGTCCAAGCGACTCGGCAATGCTGTTGACCCGTTTGCAACAATAGACAAATATGGCTCCGACCCTGTGCGCTGGTACATGATGACCAATGCTTCTCCGTGGGATAATCTCAAATTCGACCCCGAAGGAGTAGAGGAAGTGAAGCGCAAATTCTTCGGAACACTATATAATACATATTCATTCTTTGCCCTATATGCCAATGTGGATGGTTTCAATGGCGAAGAAAAACAAGTGCCTTTTGCCCAACGACCTGAAATCGACCGTTGGATACTCTCGCAGCTGAATAGTCTCGTTGCTGAAGTAACCGACTATTACGAACATTACGAGCCAACCAAAGCCGGTCGTGCAATAGAAGACTTTGTCAACAATAATCTCTCCAACTGGTATGTACGCCTCAATCGTAAGCGTTTCTGGGGTGGCGAACTGAACGACGACAAACTTGCAGCTTATCAAACACTGCACGAGTGTCTTGTCAAAGTGGCACAACTCATGGCGCCTATAGCACCATTCTATGCCGACCAATTATATTGCGACCTGACAGGAGAAAAATCTGTTCATCTCTCGTACTTCCCCAAAGCAGAGGCAGACAAGATTGACAAAAACATAGAAGAGTGTATGCAACTTGCGCAACAAGCATCATCGATGATACTTGCATTGCGTCGTAAAGCCGACAAAAAAGTGCGTCAACCGCTGCAAAAAGCCGTTATTCCGGCGCCGGACAGCAAGACGCTCGAACAACTCAGATATGTGGCTGCACTGATTAAATCAGAAGTCAATGTCAAGGAACTTCAGATAGTCAAAGCCGAAGATTCAGAGATACAGCTTGTCAAGAAAATCAAACCTAATTTCAAAACATTAGGTAAGAAATACGGCAAGTTGATGAAAGAGCTTGCAGCAGCCATCAACGCAATGAGCCAGCAAGCCATCGCACAACTCGAAAAAGAGGGTAGAGCGCAACTGCAGCTATCTGCTGAAGCGGTTGAAATAGAGATAGCTGATGTTGACATCCTGACAGAAGATATGCCCGGTTGGCTTGTAGCAAACGAAGGACTGCTCACCATAGCACTTGACATTGAAGTGAGCGAGGAACTGCGCCGAGAAGGTATTGCACGCGAGCTCATCAACCGCATACAAAATTTGCGCAAGCAGAGTAATTTCGAAATAACAGATCGTATAGAAGTAGAGATTGAGAGACACGAACAAATCAATGACGCAATAGCTGATTATCGTGATTATATCGCGTCACAAGTGCTTGCCACCAAGTTTGAGCTCGTTGAGCATATCGCTGAGCCTGTCGAACTCGACTTTGAGGACTATATAGTCAAACTGAAATTACAAAAAGCATAAATATAAGTGTACAGCAGAAAAAAACGATGCCGTCAAGCATCGTTTTTTTTGATTTAATACATTATCCCAAAATGCCATAGTGGAATAATATTGAAAGGATAGTATTCAATATCATCTTTGACAATATAAGAATTGTCTTGTTCTAAAAATGTAGATTGTAATTTGCAAAATAAGCCAAAATTTGTAGATTGTAATCGGCAAAGTGAGGCAAAATATAAAAAAAATCAGTGTTTCCTGACTATACAAGAACACTGATTTTTTTATGCCACTGAATAATTATGTTTAGAAAGCGCGGATGGCTCTAACCAACTGAATCGTATTCTTTTTCTCCGATGAGATACTCCCTTTGGTTGACACATTTAGCGCTTCGTCGTCATCATTTTCCGAACTGCTCCAGTACCATCCATCACTTATTGGCGTGCCACCAATGCTGACGAGAGCCATATTGACAGGACTCATTCTGAGGTCCTCATTTTTACCTTTTCTCTCGCTTCCTTTGTTTGCAATGGCGAGTAGATACCACAGCTCGCCTGCGCTTGGCAGATACCAGTTTCGTTTTTATATAGGCACACAAAAAAAGCGTATGCCCCATCTGTTGTTTATTAATAGATGAGGCCTTAGCATACCGTCAGATAAATAAACAACAATGAAACCTACGCCGATATGATTAAGACCGCAGCCGGAATAATCCAACTGCCACACAATACGGCAATGCCGAATGTGCGTATGAAAATCATACCCATAGGCATCTATCGTTGCTTTATGTCTATCTGACAAGAATCAGGTTGCTAAGCTTTCATCTATATTAACACAAAGCGTAATAAACGCCAATCTATGTCGCTTGCTCGGTTTGTTGCGACGCTCCGCGACCTTGCAAGCCTTTCTGCCCGATAAGTTGATATCAAGCACTGACCCTCCACCAAAATTCTATTTTCGTAAGGAAAAACCTTAACTTAAAATAGAACGGCGTAAGAATCAAATGCAAAAGTAGTTAAAAAAAATGAAATAGCCAAATAGCCATTTCATTTTTGATTAAAAATACTAAAAAACATAGCTTTTCGTCATATTTTATTCTCTAATCACGACCGCACCGTCATATTTTTGCGGGTCGAAAACAAAAATTTCGTCCGCAACACCGAACTTGATGTTCTCGAATTTTAGTGTCATTGTCATAATACTTTGTTTGACTTCCATCTCTAAAGGGTGATAGGTTGAAGCGTCAATGCGCATAATTGTTTTGTCGGGCGTATCGTCATCGCTCTTAGGTTTTGTAAAGGTGATTTCATAAATTCCTTTTTTCTCTTTAATCTTGGCGTTTTCATAGTCATTGTAGAGGTCGAAATCGACATTATATTCGCTGGCGTTTTCTTTCGGTTTGTTTTCTATTTTGAGTGTGTCTGCTCGGTTACTAAGCTTTTTGTATGTCCAAGATTGTTGTCCGTCGCAACCGGATTCTGTATGTATCTCTTCATCTAAAATTTTCGAGTGCATCACCATCAAATACATATCGTTTTTCATGTATGATTTGATGTCTATGTCCATCGTAACAAACAATGCTTTTGCATGAACAATGATGTCCATCTGCAAACCATCGGGGCTATCCATTGAGGCACTGCTCTTTTGCATAAGGTCAATGACTTGTTGCGGTATGTCTGCTCTCGCATTGATAATGAGAACAGTCAAAAGAAAAATAGCAACAATAAATTTTCTTTTCATTAGTTGTGAGGTTTATTTGAAATTGAAAAAGTAGTTCATGCCAAAGTTCCATATCGTCACACAGCCTATGGCAATGATTTTGGCGAGGTAGAAATTTAAGTTCAGTTTGTCGTGCAAAAGGTAAATAATCAGATTGTTTAGAGCGAGTCCGATGACGGAAATGAGCAAAAAAGTGCTGTATTCGCGTGCCACCTCGGCATTTTCGCTGTGGAAAGTCCAGAGCCGGTTCCAGATATAATTGTTTGTTGCGGCAAGAATAAAGCCCAAAGAGTTGCTCACATACTTATTCCAGCCGAATTTTTCTTTGCATAGCCATGTTATGCCGAAGTCAACAACCATACCTGAACCGCCAACAACGCAGAACTTCAGCAGCATAAGCAATAATGGGTAGTATTGTTCAATCATTATTTCAAATCGTCTAAAGTGAAACTATCAACTAATTTATATCTTATTTCATATTCTTCTACCCCCATCACGGTGTCTTTCACGTTCTGGCAGTACCATCTCACAATACACACCGGTTTACCGATAAGGTTTTCTTCAAGATGCAAGAGGTCGTATTGTGTGTATCTCTGCCATTGAGTTCTGACAAGTGTTGACTCCTCATTATGGTAGAAGCGATACATTGAAGCGTCTTGGAATGAGCCTTCAAACACAACAGGTCTGTCGCCTGCAAGCTCGCGCACATATTCATAGTAGGATAGTTGTCCGGCAAGACCGGTGCTTGACGGAAGTATTTTCAGACAAAGAACGACGCGAGTTATTTGTACCAGAACAAACATCACAACAAGCGTCTGACGAATCCATTTCTTCGAGAAAAAAGTGTTTTCAGTGTTGCGGTTGGTCCAATCGTCCATCAAGAGCATTATGGCAGGAACAGAAGCCACCATAGTCCAGTGTGGTTCCACATGTCCGCGAAAAGCCGACAACAAAAAAAACAGCTCAAAACCTAAAATATCCACTCCTAATGCCCGCTTGAAAGCATCGTCAGAACGCAGCACACGCCATGCAAGAACAAACATCAGGCATGTCATCAGAGGATTGAACACCAGCAACTGATTTGGAATATATTCCACAAGATAGAGCCAGTCGAACTCAGTATTGCGCTCTACAAGGTGATAGCTGAATGTCGGGAAACCATTGCTGTATTGCCAATAGAGATGAGGAGCAAAAAGTACAAAAGCAATAGTCAGTGCCACCCACATCCTGCCGTCTTTGATGAGTCGCCAATTTGAAAGAACGACAAAGGCGACAACCAATGCCCCCATGTATTTACTATACAACATTCCGGCAATGCTTATTCCAATCATCACAGCCCAAACCCACAAATCGCGTTTTGTGACGGCGTCGAGATAGCGGCAATAGCAATACCAAAATGCAGCAGCAAAAAACATCAGAGGAGCGTCAGGCGTGGTGATAAAACCTGTGGCACAAAACATAACCGTCGAACCGGCAATAAGGAAAAAGCCGTTCTGGCTGTCGCGAATGAATGCTTCGCTACGCTCTTTATGCCTCAACCGAAATATTTTCCAGACAATAATAACCGTGAAAACATGCAACACGAGAGTGCAGAAACGAACGCTCAGTTTTGCAAGTACGCCGTGAGAAACAAACAATTTGCTACTCAAAAAAGTCATCAGACCTATCATCGGCGGGTGATCGAAATATCCCCATGCCAAATACTCGCCATAGAGACGATAATAAGCCTCGTCGGCATGCAGGTCGAGAATAAGTGCAACGATAAGGTCGAGCACAAACCAAATTGTGAGGAATAAAGCAAATCGTTTTTTCATGTTTGCAAAAGTAATACATTTTTCGGAAAAATTAAAAAAAAATCATTTTTTTTGCAAATAAGATTTTGTTGGCATAAAAAATGTTATTAATTTTGCAATATAAATCACCCTTTGCGGTCTCCATTTTTGGGGATGTTTGGTTTTGACAGCAGGTAGAAGGGGTGTGTAAGCATGTCGAGCACTGCAACTGACGCTCGTTATGAATTGAGTTGTGAATTATAACTGGCAACTATCAAGTTTCTCTCGCTGCTTAATTGAAGTACAGTAGATTCAGCTTAATTTCTGCCAAGAGGGCGGAAACGAGACATCTCCCAAGTGCCCCGTCTCTGAGGCGGCTTGAAACGGAGGTGCGGAAATATCAGAGATAGGTTGGTTTGGCCTCGCAAACCCGCCGAAGTATTTAGAGGATAAGGCAATAGTTGGTAGCTCCGGTCTTGCTCTTGCTCGAAAATCGAAGCGGAGATAAACATGTAGAAAGCATATTCGTTCCTTGTTTGGACGCGGGTTCGACTCCCGCCATCTCCACTATTCACACAACAACACCTAATGCCCCCCAAAGGCATTAGGTTGTTATATTTTTATCTATGAGAAACAACTATTCAATACGCAATTTTCGAGTCTTTGGTAATGACGGAATTCAGATATATCTGCGTCCTATAACAATACTGACAGGAACGAATAGCTCCGGAAAAAGCAGTATTGTCAAATCTCTTGTCTTGCTGAGCGATTTCCTTGCCAACATACACAACGACAAACTCAACAATCAGCCTATTCGCCTTCATAAGTATAAACTCGATTTCTCGCGCAAACCCAATAATCTGCTTGGCAGCTTTCGCAAAATACGCCACCGCAGTGCCGCACAAGAACAGCCCATAACATTCTCGTATGATGTCTTTTGCCCTACACTTCAACAACAAGTGCGTGTAACACTTGACTTCAACGACCGCAACGACACAAGCTCCAATGACGGCTACCTGACCGGCATGAGGATTGAAAATCAGAAAGGAGAGATTATTGTCTCAACTCGTGAACCTGATTTGATGCAGACAGTACCTAATGGCCAACAAATAATCGAAGAAGTGATGACGCAAGACATCACCGACTCATTGGCATATATCAGTTCGAGCATAATCAATGTCAAACGCCTCTATCCCCTTGAGCTTGACGACGAATTTACACAAAATCTCCGCGCTTATCTCCGTGCCAGAAGCAATTCGCAACGCGCCGACTATGAGCCCGACACTTTTATGAATTATTGGGTTAAACAATTCAATATAGGCGAAAAGATATGCGTTGAAACCGATGCCGAGCAATTAGGAGCTACTGTGCGACTTCTGATGCCGGGCGAAAAGCGTGGAGCCGTTCTTGCCGATTTCGGCTATGGCATAACGCAAATGTTTGCTATAATGGTGCGCATCGAACAGGCTATATTGGAAAACAAACCATCAACAATAGCTATTGAGGAACCGGAGATACACCTCCATCCTCGCTTCCAATCTATGCTGGCAGAGATGTTTGTTGACGCCTACAAAAAATATGGCATACAATTTATTCTTGAGACGCATAGTGAGTATTTAGTTCGGAAAATGCAGACACTTGTTGCCCAGGAAATCGTTGCACCGCATGATGTGGCACTTGTGTATGTCTATGACGCTAACCCTGAAAAACGGCCTCTCTATACACCGCAAATCAAACAAATAGAGATAGCCAAAGACGGAAGGCTCACCGACACTATGGGCACCGGTTTCCTCGACGAAGCCAGCAACTTGTCGATAGACCTATTGAGAGCAATGCGAGAGGAGTGAGCTGAAGTATGTATAGAAAAGTGGTATATTGCGAGTATGCTTTTTGGCAAGAGTTTATCAAGTCGTGCCCCACGCATGTCAATGCCTCCGAACGAAGCTTGGAACAAATGCAACAATGGATAGGGCTGTATTGTTTCCTTGCAAAATCAGATATCGTGTTCGACATGAGCCTTGAGGATTTTCAACTTGAAGCGCCCCAAGACCAATACCTGCTCTCGCTATGGCAAAAATCAGCCGAAGGAGCATGCGGACTGCGCTGCAAGAAAAAAAACTTTCCCTATGCGGCTGAACTCATGCACGAACATATCACACCCCGACAGCTGAGCGCAGTATATCTCACAACACAAGAAACGACCGTCTGTCAGCAACAAGCTCAACGCTTTGGAGTGATCATAATGAACATGGAAATGGTCTTTGCTGCAACACATCTGTTCAAAGACAATGGCACTGCATTCCCCTCACAACTTGCACGAGACTGGAATTTTATGCGAGGACTGCTCAAGACGCAACCCAAAATCAACCTCAGCAATGCCATGATTATTGCCGACAACTACCTGCTCTACGACCAACAACGCATACAGTACAACCTCCTGCCTATACTGAAAATACTCCTGCCCGAACAACTCGACTACGAACTGCCGTATCAAATTTGTATTTTCACAGAAGACAAACAAAACCAACTCCGCTACCGACTGTCAATGCTCGTGAAAACAATAAAAAACATACGGCCAAAACTTAATTTTCAGCTGATGATTTATCTGGCAAAAGACACCTTCCACGACCGAGCAATAATTACCAATAACATCTGGATAGGCTGCGGACACGGATTTGACATTTTCAGCAAAAATGGAGCAATAGACAAATCAACAACAATAAACATAGTATTCCCCTTCCTCCAATCTGCCATACAATGGGCAGACCAAGCATATCTCAACCTCATTGACGACGCCCGTGAGATAGACAAACAAGCCGACCCGGGGCAGAACTACTGGGGAATAAAAAAACATGGCTGCCGGCTATATGATTTTTAACCACCATATTTTTACTCTAATGAGAAAACTTGTCTTACATATAACACTGATTTTAACATTGCTGATTAGTCATAGCCTCTATGCGCAGCAATATGACGATATAGCACAATCTGCTCTCGACTCTCTCAACCGACTCTATTTTGAGCCGGAGCAGGTGCAACAACGACTTGAGACACTGCGCGAGCATGAAGGCGAAATCGCCGACAATATGATTCTCGGCGAGCTCTATCGACAATTAGGACACTACGAACAAGACTATGGCAACACATCGCTGGCACATATCAATTTCCAAAAAGCACTGCAACACTATTCTCAAACCGACAGCGAGCTGTCTGCCTATTGGCAAGCAGAATGCCTCGTGGCAATAGCAACAGAATTTTATAGCCTTACCGACACTGTCGGACTGAACAATATCCTCGGAGAATTAGAAAATATATACCATGCCTATCCAATTGCCCCAATAGCATATCAATACAACCATGCCCTCTATCATATGGCAGACTGCAAATATCGCTATACTGATGAAAGTGAAATGTTAGACAGCTTTTTCAATTATCTCTATAAAACAATCGCAGCCACACGCCAACTCACCAATCAACAACTCATAGAATATCAAATCAATCCTGCATGGGACTACTTCAATCTTGCCAGCGGATACGATGTCTTCACCTCGCCAAAGCAGATTGACTCTATAGTGAAATACACCAATCTCTGCAAGCAATATATCCCGCTTGTAAAGACTCGCTCAGACAGCACTAATCTCGTCTATCATGTCGAAAATGAACGAGTGTGGGTGCAATACTATCAGCATAAATACGACAGCGTGGAATTTGGCTTCAATCGTCTGCAAGACATGCTTGCCAACGATAAGTATATGCTCTATCGAGACTTGATTCTGAATCAGCAACAGCTCTATCTCTTTATGAAAGAATATAATTGCGCAATAGGCAATTATCGCAACGCGTATAAATATCAACAACTGCAACACGACGAAGAACGCAAGATATTCGATGTCGAGAAAATGAAAGCAATCAGCAACATAGAGATGCAGTTTGAGACCGAGCGCAAAGAACAGGAGATAAAACGATTGGAACAAGAAAAAGAAATAGTCCGTCGGAATGCCATCTTGATAGCAGGCTCAATAATAGCCGTGCTTGTCGTGTTTATCCTCTTGTTGGTGATACGCTCTGTTCGTAAGAAAAACGAAGAACAACAGCTGTATGAAGCCGCACTTGAAGCTGAGATGCAGAAAGAAAGCCGTAACACCAACCTCCGTCAGATAATCAATCGTATGTCGCACGACTTCCCAAAATATGAAAAACTATTCCAGCAAGTAGATATCGAACAGCTGCAAGACATCTTGTCGAAAGCCACAATGCCTCTCACCTCGATGGACATACAATATCTGATTGTCTTTCAGGGTCTCAAACTCAAACCAGTCCAGGTGGCAGATATGTTCAATGTCGAACCTGCCTCGGTATATACCGTGCGCTACAGAATACGCAAGAAATTCCCCGCCGGAGTATTCGACAAAACAGATATAACACAGTGATATTTAATTATTTGTTCATTTACGATTTTGTCATTTATGTAGATATTTAGTTTATTCATTTATTCATTTTATCATTTGCTCATTTACCATTTTATCATTTACGCTTTGCTCATTTGTTTAGTTTTGCAAGTTGTAAACCATTTTGTTGTATTCCTAAACAATAAATCCCGTTTATATAAAGACGGCAATGGTATTGCTGAAGCCCTCCCTTCCACTGCCTCAAATCATCTAACATTGTTTTTCTAAATGCGGCAATGGTATTGCTGAAGCCCTCCCTTCCACTGCCTCAAATCATCTAACATTGTTTTTCTAAATGCGGCAAT
>JAFXPY010000042.1 GCA_017527495.1 Paludibacteraceae bacterium | reverse complement strand
GTCTTAATCCTTGTTTGGGTGGAATATGGTCTTGGAGCGCTTCTTCGAGAGCTTCACATTGATAAGCTCGGAGTCTTAATCCTTGTTTGGGTGGAATATGGTCTTGGAGTAATCAACAAATATATTAAAGTTATGAAAAAAGACAGTCTTAATCCTTGTTTGGGTGGAATATGGTCTTGGAGTATGACACAAGAGGAAGCGATTGCTGCTTATATTGCAGAGTCTTAATCCTTGTTTGGGTGGAATATGGTCTTGGAGTAGAAAGAGAATATCTTAATAAGAAAATCATTTTGTCTTAATCCTTGTTTGGGTGGAATATGGTCTTGGAGACTAACAAATGATATTATAATAAGTCAGTTACATAAATGTCTTAATCCTTGTTTGGGTGGAATATGGTCTTGGAGAGCAGGGTGTGTATTTTGTTGCTATTCATAGTTTTATGGTTTTGTGCGGCTTAATTTTCTCCAAAAAATGTACCTAATGGGGTTACAAAATTAATATTTTTATTTTTTTTAAGAAAATTTTCTTTATTATTTTTTGATGGAGTGAGTGTTTTTATTGCATTTGAATGTGTTGTTTTATGTTTTTTGATATTATTTATTTGTTTTTTGCATTTTAGGGGTATTTTAGTTAATTTTTTATATATTTATTTTTTTTTACCTTCGATGACCGTACGACAATTTTTCGTATTGCCTTTTTCGAGTGTGCGACAAATAGTTAAATTGTTGGCAACTATTAATAGAAATTTCCTAACGGAAAAATTATGCATGATGATTTTTAATGACCATTTTGGATTTAATATGCAACGGCTAACGCCGTTGTGTTGTTAGGGGCGGTTCGTGGTTTCTATTAATATGCAACGGCTAACGCCGTTGAAAGAGATGTGGTGAGTAGAAATTTCCTAACGGAAAATGGCGTAGTAAAAAGAATCACATTATGCTATTAATAGAAATTTCCTAACGGAAAAAATTATGCATGATGATTTTTAATCACCATTTTGGATTTAATATGCAACGGCTAACGCCGTTGCAAGAGATGTGGTGAGTAGAAATTTCCTATCGGAAAATGGCGCAGTAAAAAGAATCACATTATGCTATTAAAAGTAATTTCCTAACGGAAAATGGCGTAGTAAAAAGAATCACATTATGCTATTAATAGAAATTTCCTAACGGAAAAATTTTCCTTTCCCTTTTCACTTTTCAACTTCCTTTCCCTTTTCACTTTTCAACTTCCTTTCCCTTTTCCCTTTTCATTTTATCTTGAGCGCTTGCCATGTGAGGCTGTCTTTTTTGCGATCGTAGGAGCGGTGGGCGATGCCTTGTATTGTTTCGCCATTGGTGAGGTTGGTGAGTAGGTGTTGGGGTATGTAGATGTTTTCTACGAAGCCGCATTGGTTGTTGATGATTTTTATTTTTCCGCTGAATGGTTTGTAGAATAGGTTGTTGTCGGGTTCGTTGATGGGCGTGATTTGCAAGGCGTTGATTTTTTTGCCTGTGTTTTCTGCGGGGTGTGTGATGCTGATGAGTTGTCCGATAGTGTATTTGTTTTTGCGGTTGGTGCGTATGTTTTTTGTTTGTTGGTTTTCTGTAATGATGTCGATGATGCCCTTGTCAGTGTTGATGTCGTAGATAATGGCTTTTGTTGTGGTGAGTTGTCCGTAGAGGTATTCCTCGGCTTTTTGTGCTTGTTGTTGGATATATTGTGTGTTGAGTTGCGGTTGGATGTGTTGATATTCGGCTGAATTAAGTAGGTGGATGAGTTCTTGTGGTATTTTCCATTCGGGGTGTCGTCGGTAGGTTGCTACTGCTTTTTCGATGAGGTATTTGCCTGTTTGTGTTTGTTGGTTTTGGAACATGTATTGTCCTATTGTTCGGTTCATATTGATTGCCATTTCGTCTTTTGTGTGGCATGTGAGTGCTTTGCAGTAGTATGTCATTTTGTCGTCTTCGTTGTCTTGCATTTCGGCTATGAGTGTCCAGATCCAGAATTCGCTGTTTTTCTTTTTTGCAAATGGTTTGAGTGTTTCGAGTGCTTGTTGGTGTTGTCCTATTTTGTTTTGCATTTTGGTTATGTAGTAGGTGAGGTAGGTGTATTGCGGGTGTTTTTGTTGTCTTTGTATGAGTAGTGGCAGGTAGGCTGTTATTACGGTGTCGTTAGTGTTGTTGAGTATGGCTTTGGCTTGTGCGTAGTAGGCTTTTTCGGCGAGTGGCATGAGTTGTTCACCGTTGTGTTGAGTTTGTTGGTAGTCTTGTTGTCTGAGTTTGTTGAGGTTCCACCATTTGATTATGGCGAGTAGTGTTTGTGGGTCTTCTTGTTTTGTTGCGGTGTTGAGTAGTGCGTAGTAGCTTTCGTGTTGTCGGTTAATGGGCAGTTGGTCGAGTAGGTTGAGTGTTTGTTTGATTTGTGGTAGTGTGTTTTGTTGTTTTTTTACGCTGTCAAGTACGTTATATATTGCCCACACGATTGATTCGTATATGATGTTTTCTTTTGCCGGCAGTTGTAGTTGTGCTATGTTTTGCAGGTTTTTGTTTACTTCGTTGAGGTTGTCTTTGTTTTGTTTGATGATGGCGTAATAGACCCATGCTGCGGCGCATGCGATGGCATAGTCGCCGGGGTTGTCCCGGCGTTGTTGTTCTACGGCTTCGAGTGCTTCTTTGAGTTTGCCTTGTCGTCGGAGTTGTGTTATTTCTGTTGCGGTCATGAATTTATTTACCATTTGTTCATTTACCATTTGTTCATTGGGTTATTTGCGGAGTTTTGGTAAATAGGATTTTTTATTGTCATTGTGCAACCGCTATCATGGTTGTGTTTTTGGGTGATAATTCCGTTTTCTATTGAAATGTAACGGCTAACGCCGTTGATAGAGATGTGGTGAATAGATATTTCCTAACGGAAAATGGTGTAGTAAAAAGATACATTGTGCTATTAAAAGATATTTCCTAACGGAAAATTTTTCTCCTTTCACTTTTCAAATTTCACTTTTCATCTTAGAAGAACATTGTGTTTTTGGTATGTGTGATGATGTCGACATTTATGTTTTGTCCGATTATTTTCATTGCTCTGAGGTAGTCTGTTGTGATTGGTACGACGAGTATTGAGTCGTTGTTGTTGTAGGCTGCCTGTACTTCGGTTAGGTCGTCGCGTATGGCTTGGTATTTGTCCATTGGCAGGTCGGCTAGGAATATGGATTTTTGGATGCGTGTGCATCCTTTGTTTTCGAGGTATTTGACGACGAGTCGTCTTGTTTTGTCGGATTCTATGTCGTACATTACGAAGAAGAGCATTTGTCCTGCGGGTCGTTTTCGGTTGTTGATGGTGTTGAGTATTCTGTCGATTCTTTCGTTGAGTGGTGGCAGTTCGCCTTTTGTGTCTGTCGGTTGTTGGTTTGGCGGTGTGTCGATGCCGTTTTGTGCCATGTTTTTGAGTATGGCGATATAGTTGATGGGTTGTTTTTTTCGTGGCATATTTAGTTGCTGTCGAGGTATTGTTGTATGAGTTGTTGTGTGAGTTGGTTGAGTTCGGTGTTGGTTCCGGCTTTGGTGGTTTGCACGACGGTGAATCCTCTTTTGCCGAAGAATAGGTTGCATTGTGATTGTCGTTGTGAGAGCCGGGCTGTGATTTGTTTTCCGTATTGTATGTCTTTGATTTGTGTGATTTGCAGTCCTGCGGAGTTGAGAAATTCTGTGAGTCCGTTGATTATGTTGTTGAGTTGTTCGGGTACATAGACGGGTTGTTTTTCGGCTTTTGTCTTTTGCAGGTTGAGTATTTCTTTGATGTGCAGCATGGCTTCTTTGTCGGGGTCGTTTGATGTGTGGGTGTCTGTTGTGTTTTGTTGCTGCGGGTCTTTTCTTTGTTGGTTTTGTTGTTTTTCTTGTTGTTGGAATTGTCGTTGCAGGTCGAACATTTCTTGTGGTGAGTCTGGGTTGATATAGTCGTTGAGGTTGACGGTTTGTGGTTGTGGGTTGTAGTAGGCTTCGGGGTCATGACTGATGAAGCAGGCTCGTGTTACGTCTGATGTGCGTGTGTCGACGACTTGTTGCAGTCCGTATCGGGTGGCGAAGTGTTGCGCGAATGTTTTGTAGAATAGTGTGTATAGTCCGTGGTCGTAGCATGGTTGTGTGAGTTGGAAGAGTATTTTTATTCCGTCTTGGCTTGGTGAGGTGAAGCATAGGCAGACGCGTTCGTCGGCTTGTATGCGTTGTCGGATTTCTTGGAGGTTGAGTTGTTTTTCGCTCAGGTGGTCGATGTCGATGATGAATGTATCTATGTTTGCAAAGTTTTCGGTGAGTCGTGTGGCGGGCAGGAATGTTCCGCAAACGACGTATGGCAGTTGTTTTTTGAGTTCTGCGTATCGTTTTTGGTCGACGGTTCGGATGATTCTCATGTTGTCGATGAGGTTTGTCACTTGTTGGTCGGGTTGGCGTATTTGTTGTGCCAACTGTTCTGCACTGATTGGTTGGAGTATTTCAGTGTTGTTTCTGATGTTTTTTCCGTAAAGCATAGTTTTGTGTTTTTATGGGTTAAATTATGTTTTTGAATTTTTGTGCTAAGTTTTGTGCGTAGAGGTTGATGTGTGTCTCTCTTGTTCGGCTTGTTCCGTTGATTTCTACGATGTCTTCCATATAGTCGTTGAAGGCTTGTATGATGATTCGTCGTCCTAGTCCTTCTAACCAGCATGATCCATCGGCGCGTATAGAGTAGCAGTCGGCTGTGATTACGTTTTGACATGCTATGTTGTAGGCTACATAGTCTGCCCAGATGCGGTATATCTCGATTACGTCATAGACGAGTACGGGTCGGTTGTATTCGTCGCGGTGTAGTAGTCCGATGTATGGGTCGATGCCTGCTTTGATTAGTGCTGCTTCTATTTTTGAGTAGAGCATTCCGTAGGTGTAGTTAAGCATTGCGTTGAATGGGTCCATGGCGGGGTGTTGAGTGCGTTCGTTGATTTGCATGTCGGCGGGCAGGAAGGTGTTCATTGTCTCGAAGTAGATTTTTGATGCTGCTCCTTCCCATCCTCTGAGTGTTGCGGCGATGTCTTGCAGACGGTCGGCTTGCAGTTGTCGTATTTTATTTTGGTAGTTTTGCAGTCGTAGTACGGCGTTTTCAGCAATTGTCTTTTGCTCATCGTTTTGCATCATTGCCATCATGAGTGCTTGTTGGTTGCTGATTTTTTTGATTATGATGTCGCATATCCAGCGTACGGCATGTTGTGTTTCGGTGTATTTGAGTTGTCCTTTTCGTATGGTGCTTATTGAGCCGTATCGTGGGCTCCATATTCTGCCTTGCGGTTTGCCTTGTTGGTCGACGAAGATGACTTCTATTTCTTTTTCCATTGCGAGCAGTACGGCATCAGATGTTATGCTTGCTCCGCGGCTGATTTGTATTGTGTTGATGTCGTCAGCGGGTATGCGTTGCCGTAGGTTTTGTTGTGTTACGACGAATGCTCCGTTGTCGCGGTTGAGTGTTGTTCCGTATGTCGAGAGTACGAGTTCCATGTTATGCCCAAAGTAGTAATTGTTGTGGTTGTTTTTGTATTATTTGAGCGTCTGTGGTGTGGTCTTTGTAGTGTTTGCGGTACTGTTTGTTCCATGGTGTGCAGAGCAGTATGTCAAGTTGTTCGTCAATTGGTTGAGAAGGGTAGGTGTGTTGTTGTTTTGTTTCTTGTGTTTCTATATTGTCTGTGATTTGGAAATGCGGAATGTTTTGTTTGCACCAATTGATATAGTTAGGGTCGCGTTCAAGTACTTGTTTGACAGTTAGATTACGGTATTTACCAAACCCTAACTTATCGTTGATTGAATATGTGGTATTTTTTGTCATAAGTGTTGTTGGAGATTAAAAAATTCCTACTCCTTTTGCCCATGTTAGTGCTGCGTCGTAGCTTTCGTGGAAATAGCAGTCGTCGACGAGTCTGATTACATTGTTTTTGATTTGCTGGATGTCGTATGTTTCGCCCGTTTTTTCGCATGCTCGACAGATGTAGTTGGTAAGTTCGTCGGTTATATATGATGCGGCAGTATGTCGGGTATAGTCCGTTCCGTGAGGCACTTGTATGTCGGCGAGTAATGTTTTGTCGTCTTTAGAGTAAATCAAAATTTGTGAAAGGTAAGCTTTTGCCACTCCTTGAGCGAAACCTTCTACAATGTAGAGTCCTTTGAGTTCGCGCACTGCGACTTGCAGATTCCAGCCTGTCGGGAGTTGAAGTGATTGTATTACATTTGAGCCTGTTATTGTTGATACGCCCATGGTTTGATAGCCATCTAATTTGGCTAAAGAAGTTAATGTGTTTGTTTCCATATATTTATAGTGTTTTAAATGTTAGTATCCTAATTGTTTTGTGTATTTGTTTAGATTGTCCATTTGGTTGTTGTAGTAGGCATCGTTTACGATTTCGCTTGCTCGTCTTTTTACAGTGTCTTGATTGAGGAATGCTCCTTCTCTTTGTGCTGTTTTCATCACTAATCGTGTGAGCATATCTACGGCATAGTTTTTTGCTGTTTGTCTGGAATAGAATACGCAGTTGTATGATTCGTTACATAGTAGAGTTCGTGAGTTGAGGTCGTAGATTTTTAGCCCATTGAGAAAAGTGTGTGCGTAGCCGATGCCGACATCTTCTTTAATGATAATTCCGTTGGAGAGACGCAGTGAGACAAAGTAGTGGTTACCGGCCAGTGATGTGTAGCCTGTGTTTGTGAATGCATTGAGACTTTGACAATAACTAACTATTTGTCGAGTTGATAAACCAAAATTTCTGAATAATGCTATTTCTTGTGGCATAATATAAAAGTTTTTAAAGGGTTATTAAATATTGTTTAAACATTATGTTTGATTTCGATTGCAAAGTTACAAGTGTGTTTTGCATTCTATTTGCATAATTGTTTTGTTTTGTGTTGCAAAATTAGAACTATTAGAAGTACAAAACTATTTTCAGCAACATTTCTATGAGAATGGCGTTTTTTGAGTGGTTGTTTTTGGAAATGTTGTCATTTTTTGTTCGACAATGCAAAGTTACAAATACGGTTTGCAATCTATTTGCAATTTGTGTTCTTTATTAATTTTGCAAGTTTCTTTTATTATATATGTCACAAATGGCTAAAAGGTAAACGATTAGGATGTGGAAAAAATATTTTGCATACCTGAATGCCTTGTTTTAATGGATGTTTGTGGTATGCAAGAGGTGTATATGGAGTAAAAAAAATCTTTAGCCTTTTGAATTATGTAGCAATATGTCAAAGATCGTTCGAGCCGTTGTGTTGGGCTCTGGGTGGAATTAATCACTTTGAAGTTTCTATTGTATGATTTATGATATAAAGATTATCTATTAGCGATATCTTGTAAGGTCCACTCTATGGACTTTTCCTTTGTTAGAGCCTTCAATATACCATTCGTCAACGAAGTGTACATTTTGTTTTGCTCTGGTCATGGCGGTGTATATCCACTGGAATTTTTCTTTTGTTGGGCATAGTGTCATGTTTCCGGGCATGTCGACAAACACATTGTCCCATTCTCCGCCTTGTGCTTTGTGGCATGTTACGGCGTAGCCGTATGAGACACGCAGTGCGTTGAGGTAGGGGTCTGTGCTTAGTGCTTCGGCAAATGCTTGCATATTATTTTTTTGTGTTATGCCGCGGTGTTTCATTCGTATTGCAAAATCGATGAATAGTCCTGTTTGTTGGTCGGAATCGAGGTTGTTGTTTTGCTCAAGTGTATTGACGAGGATGAGTGTTGTTTTTTCTGTACCTGAGAATAGTTCTCTCACTCTTGCTTCAATAAAGCGGAGGTTGGTGTATGGGTGGTAGCGGCTACTAACTTGAAGCGTGTGATGATAGTCTTTATTGATAGAAATGACTTCTACCATATCTCCGTTCATAAGTCCTGTTGTTTGCTGGTTTTGAATTACCATAAGCAGGTCGCCCACATTGATGGTGTCGTAGTAGCCTAATCTTTGGCGGATGAGGTTAGACAATTGTGCACATGTCTTGTTTTGTCGGCATACATAGATGACATTTTCACGTCCGTTTTGTTGCATCATCTTGAAGTAGTAATCGAGCATGTCCTCTTTACTGTAGTGCAGGCAGATATTTTTATGATTGGAGAGTGGCAGATGGCGTCCCCATACTTTTTGCCCATGATATGCTGTCTCGTCGAAAGGTGCGACTTGGTACATTTGGCGTATTTTAGCTGCGGCAGAGGTTATGTCGTTGCTGTCTGTTTGTCGCATGATTTGTGTGAGTTCTGCTTCTTGCACCCCAACATGAAATGTTGTTCTGAGGTAGATTGGGTCTAATGCCGGAGAGTTGGATGAGGTAATAGGTGGCAGCTGACAAGGGTCGCCCACAAAGATAAATTTGCTTTTTGGATTTTTGTCGTATTCAATAAGTTCGGTGAGTAGTTTGCCGTTGCCGAATTTTGCTTGTGTGGTGAGTGGGTCGGGTGTGTCAGAAATCATTGATGATTCGTCGACGATATATATCGTTGGTTTGTCTTCGTTTTGTATTGTTACTGGTTCGAATACGAGCATGAGTTGTCCGGTCTGGTCGGCTTGAGGGTTTTCTGTGTCTATTTCAGAGAGGTCTTTGTTGAGGTCGCGGAATTTGTATATCATGTGGTGGATAGTGTTGGCTTCGAATCCGGTGTAGTCTTTGAGAATCTTTGCTGCACGGCCTGTTGTGGCGAGAAGTTTGTAAGGGATATTGCTTGCTTTGAGGTGTTTGATTATGAATCTGACAAGTGTTGTCTTTCCTGTTCCGGCATAGCCTTTGAGTGCAAAAATGCGGTCGCTACTTGTGATGAACGACTTAAGTTGGTTTAATACTTTTGCCTGACCTTGTGTCAGTGTGATGTCTGGTGTCATGGTATATTAATATTTACGAAATTGCACGAAGCAGAATTCTGATAGTTTTTGGTGGTTGTCGAGTTCTTTGACCACACGGCGTGTTGTTGAGGCTACGCATGTATAGCCATTGGCTTTGAGCAGTGTGACAAGCGCAAAGGTGAGGTTGAGTTCGCCCATGATGTGTATGGTGAGTTGTTCGGGTGTGCCTATGTCTTGAATTTTTGAAAGGTATTCTTGTGCAAGTTGCTGAATGTCGTTGTGTGTTGCTTCGGGGCTTACTTGCGGGAAGGGGAGGTCTTGAATGGTGCCATATTGCTCTTTGGCAACTTTGACTTGTTCGTCAGTCCAAGTAGATAACGGATGATTTGAGATATTGAGAAGCATAGTTGTTATTTGATTAAGTTAAAAAGTTGATTTTCGTTGTTTCTGATTTGTTGTAAATCCACCACCTTAATATTTGATACATTGGCGCGATTTAATGAATTTTCAAATCGACCTTTTTGATTTGTATCTTTTTCTATTTCTGCTTTTATATCAGTGAGTGTCATTATGATAGTTTGTGGGCGAAGTCCGAAGAGTTGTTGCAATGAGTCGGATTTGAAAATCGTTTCGTTCAGTATGTTTTTATTTTTTTGTCCGTCAGCATTATTCTCAGTTGAAATAAGTGATGATTTACATTCAATGGTGTAGAGTGTGTTATCTTTCATTATTACAACATCCATTTCGTTTGGCACTTTTTCCTTATCAGGTTCTTGACCGATAATGCTAGCAATATCGTTTTTCCATTTTGAGCGCGGGTTATCGCTATTGATTTTTATACCGCCGCTAATGTAATTATAAGAAAGATTTAATTCTTTTTCAATATGTTGTTTAACCCACTCTTCAAACCAACCACCTGTGAGATAAACGATTTCGCTTTTATCTAATTTGTTAGGACTCTTGGGTTGATAGTTTATAGCATTGATAAAAGATTCAACAGACCTAAATCCTTCGGAAGTTATTGTCTTTTTCGCACTTCTTTTTTCCCGCATGAATAGGAACTCGTTTGTAAAATCTTTCAGATTGAGTTTGATAAAATTTTGATATACAGTGTCTGTTTGCTCTGCTGATATTCCTGAAGGTGTTTCTCTTTGCGTTGTTATTCCGTATGCTGTTAGATATTCCTCAATAGTGAGTTGAGTATGGATTTCTATTTTCTCGTTTGTTCGGAAATCAATGAAATAGTTTTGTGTAGGTTTGTACAAAAGTTTTGCATTTGGCATTTTTTCAAAAAACGAAAATACGGCGAGACTCATTGCTTTTGTTCCACCAGTAAGATTGACTATTATTCGGTCGTATTGCTCAAAGGCTTTTTTATCGGCAGTCAGTTTGGCGATTACATCCGGTTGCGAGTTTTCATCTACTTCGTATGTGTATTTTACAGTGGAAAGTTTGCACGCATTTTGAATACGCTGTGGAATGCTACGGCTATTCATTGTTTTTGTCGAAATAAAACAATGGTCAGTATTCTCGTTGGCATACTCCTTAATCAGCAACACATTAGGCTGTGTTTGGTCACTGATAAGACTTACTATTAGTCGTCGGTTGTTCATAGTGTTTTTTTGTATTATGTTACATCATCATTGATTTTAATGTATTACGACTTGCAAATTTGTTACCATCAAGTATCTGCTTAATTTTTAGTAGTCTCTTTCTATGTTCTAACATCTCGCGTGAATAATTATGCACAGTGATGTTTTTTGCTACGAAAAGATATGAATTAACAACTAAACCGAAGTTCGTAGATATGGCTGCAAGTTTATATAGTTTTGATGTGATAAATTCTTTCTGATCAATTCTTCCTCCATTGCTTAAAATAGGCCCGGATATGGATGATTTACACTCAATTATGTAAAGTTTATTTTCGTAAACAAATGCAACGTCTATTTCGTTATCATTATTGCTGATATTGCTTCCTTTTTTATAAACTTGAACAGAGCGTGCAACTTCATCGTCTGATAAATTAAATTCTTCTTTAATTCGGGCATAAATATATTCTTCAAACCATCCTCCACATAAAAATGTCCTTTCTTCTATAGGATGTTTATCTGGATTTTGTCTTGCACTTTCAATTGTTCCAAGTAGAGAGCGGTCATTACGATGGAAAAGGTCAAAAAAACGATATAATTGTTTTGGCTTGTGATCAATAGCAGGTGTTTTGGATTTTATCGTAATACCGTATAATAAGAAATAATTTTCTAGAGTAATTCTTGTCTTTATATCTTGTGCTTCCGCAATACCATTTTCTCTGTATGTATTAGTTCCAATTGGTGAATAAATAAATCTACTTCCATTGATCTTACTAAAAAAAATACTGACAGCAATAGACATCGGTTTAGTGCCTCCAGTATAATTAACGATGTATCTATCGTCTTGGTTTAATTGTGAATTATTAAGTGTTTGCAATGTTTGACTCCAACTTTCTTCGTTTGCGTAAATTCGCATAACAGAATTAGGTTGAAGACCGAGTGCTGATTCTAAATTAATGCCGCCACCTTTTTCTTTCATTTTTTTTGTTGTGATAAATATATTGTCATCATACTGACCTTCAAATTCCTTAATGATTAGATAATTAGGAATGAGGTTATCACTTATTAGAGATACTAAATGTGTTTTCATAAATGTATGTTTTTTGTATATTTTTTATTTTAACCGCAAAATTTGCGTCTTATTTTATGTTTTTAGCCGCAAGGATGCGATGAAGTAGTAAATTTCTGCACAGCAAACAAAGATTTTGTTTATTTGCTGTGCAGAAAAAGACTGTTGTTTACTCGTTAAACCATTTCATAGCAAGTTCTTTGCCTACTAATTCTTCTATGCGTTTCCAAATGGAACTTTGTATATTATTCCAATCGTTGTTCTCTTTTTTATTCGGATTCTGTCGCAAGCGAATAATGCATGAATGTAGTGCTTCAAATTGTTCTTGAGGTAATGTTGTTGTTTGAGCTTCTTTCAACCATTTCTTTATTTTATCTGAGCAAACTTTGAATGTTGTTACTTTATATTCATCCCTATCAGGATACTTTTCACTTAAAAGACTTTGCAGTCCTCCTTCAACAAGAGCTTTGTTTTTCTCCTCAGCTTCTTTTTGTGCATTGCCTATAATATCCTGATTTTTTTGTTGCAGTATTTTTTGCTCAATCAAGGCTACTAAATCTTTAACTTCTTTAGTGTCTGTGAAATTTAATTTGTCTAATTTCTCTTTTGCCTCCTTTAAGTGCTGCAAACTGATGTCTTGTTTTATCTCTTTTATTAATTGTTCATCAGCCTCTCTTTGTTCTCTTATTTCATTTGATTGCGTATTGTGTTTATGAGAAGATTTAGGATCTCGAGTTTTTATATTTCCACCATGTTGAACCTTGTTGGCAATGATTTCAGTAAATAGGCCGAAACGTTCACCATCGCCATGAGTTTTCTTACCTTCTTCAAATTTAGATGTGTTTTTGTCTTGGAACATGTATTCAAATTCATTATCCCTACCAGCCGGAATACTACCTTGTGCCATAGCAAATAATTCTTGTAATTGTATAGATCGTTCCCATATAGGATCTACATTTTTCATTTGGTCTGCGAAGGTGTTAAGATATTGGTTAATAACAGCTTCATCCATATTCGTGATCTTGACTTTTACAGCTCCATATCCTAATGGCTTTCCTTCTCCTAAACTATGTTTACAATTTTGTTGATTATGAAAAAGAATGGCAGAAATAAGTGCTCCGAGTTCAATAGGGCGCATGTTGTGATAACATATTTTCGCACTAAAAACAGCACCTTTATCAAGGGGAATCATAGGGCTTCCCATTCCATCTGTTCCTACTGTCCCTTCGTAAATATTATTGCGAATTGGATAACGTTTGCGACCTTTAATTATTGTATGTTCTGTATCCCATGTTTCATCATTTGCAACATATAATGGATAATATGATGGGTGTGGTGTTGATAGTATCGGTTTTATCTCATCCAATGTAGTTGGATTATTAGAAGCAAAGGCGTGAGAAAACATAACTCTACCTTTTAGCGGATTTCCATTTAATGTCCCAAAAATACAATCGCTCAAATCCATCTGCTCAGATAAATACTTAGGGTTTGTATTGCGTGCAGCATCATGAGTGTTGTTGTACGCAGGAAATTTGAACATATAAGTTAGACCAATGGCTTCTATTTCATCATCATCGTTATAAGTAAAAAATATAGGTATCGGCTTACCATTTTCAAGTTGCTCTTTCCTAAACTTTTTGTAATCTAAAGACTCTTTATTAATAGATATAAATTCTTGTATGATTTCTTTCTGAACGAATATATCTGACTGTTCGATGCTTTCAGGGAAAACAAATTCGTAAAACTTACCTGTCCATACTTCTTTCTTCTTATTTTTATCAAATTTTTTCTTACGTTGCCCGGGTTGTCCTGTAAAAACGATTATTCCAGGTTTACCTCCTTTATTTACTTGAACAAAGTGTCTGGGATCATTGTCGGCTGGAACATGTATAAAGTGCCGATGTAATTGTTCGGAGTTTTCAGATATACCATACTTTTTTAGAAGTTCGTATTTGTAGAGAGCGGTTTTGTTTTCGTCTTTTTTGAAGTCTCCATCGTATATGAATTTGAGTAATTCTTGTCCTGCTTTGTCTAAAACTTGCGAAATTTCTAACATAGATATACGCCATGGTTGTCCACAATCATTGAGGAAAAAGTTATCGCCATTTTTGCGTAGCCAGCCGCAGTGTATTCTATTAGGCTTTATGAGTTCTCGATAATACTCACCATCCTTACCGTTTAATGAGCGTATTCCAAAACTTTGATTTTGGAAGGTGTGCTTGTCGAGTTTGCCGTAACTGAGAATTTCAAGGACGCTACGAATCATACCTTTGAGTGAGGTGGCTGGGATAAAGTATTTTCCATCTTTTGTCTGACAAAAATTCGGATTCTTTACTTCATTACCTTTGTTGTCCTTAAGTATGTTTCCGTCTTTGTCCTTCATCTTTTCTCCATCTCGAATAAAGATTGGAGATAATGCTGTTATCTCAAGTTCTATTACTCCGCTTTCGCCGTCAGCGAAGGGAATATCTTGTGATACTTGGTCTCTCCACTCCGGGAAATAAACTTGTTTTGGCAGTGGTACGAAATTGTATGGTGCTTTTAGTGTTGCCATAGTTAGTCCTCCTTATATTCTTGAAATCCTACAAATACTAATTCTTTTGGTTGCAAAACCTGCATATTATCGCATCTGGGGTCTGCTTCCTCTCGCCAATACTGATTGAAATAGAGTCGTGTTACCCTCTTTAATCGGTGAGCGACAAAAGATAATCCTTCTTTTTCAACTCCTTTGAGTTCAGCAAGGTTGTATTGTGTGCAGATATACTTGCCATCGACATACTTGATGCTGTATGACTTTTTGTTTACGGTGTCAAAGAGTTGTGCTTCAACGATAAACGGATTTTCGTTTTCGCTAAATTCTTCGCCGAACTCTTCGTTGTTTAACACTTTTGGCTCTGTTTGGTCACTTTTCCAAATATAGCCTTGATATATAGATTTTTCGATTTTCATTGTTTTACCTCCTCTAAATTTAAAGTTTTACCTTCGCAGGTTATTGTTCCACTGAACATACCATAGCCTTTATTAACTGCGCCACCGAGTGGCAATAAGCCTTTACATATATCTCGAAGTGCATTTTCAAAGGCTTCCTTGATATTTTTGTCTTTATCATCAAGTACAGACTTCTTAACCAAGATGCGAATTGTGAAAGTTTCGTCTTTGGCATAGATGGCTTTTTCGTTGAATAATGCGCCATCAACTGCACCACCGGTAAAGCGGTCGATTGCCACATGGTCAAATATCTTTTCTTGAAGTGCTTTATTTGCAAAGACATCTGAGATTATCACATTGCCTCGCTTTTGGTCTGTTGTGCTTTCACCTTCTTTGCCGAATAATGTAACAACGGCTTCATTTTGAGTGCCGACTTTCGGCTCGTTGTCGCCCTGTTCACCTGCAAAACGATTATTCAGTTTGTTATAGTAGAAAGCAGTGCGGTGAGCGATAGCACCCTTGACAGAAGTTCCCGGAATAAGTACAACCTCTTCTTTGATTTCTCCCTTACCATTTGTCCATTTAACTCGTTTTTCTTTTACCGGCACAGCATCAACATCTTCATCACCAAATCCACTACCGAACATAAGGAAATCATCGGCTTTGAGATTGAGAATGTATTCAGTCCATTGTTTATCGTCTATTGTTTCTTTCTTATTTTCCTGCCAACCAGTCCATTTTGCAGAGTCTTGCAGATTAGATGATTTTTCGAGATAGAGTTGTAGTTGCTTCGGTTCTGCTAAATTGAGGATACTTTCTTTTATTTCGACAACATCTATTTCTCCAAACCCGGAGCGAGTGCCGCCACCGATACGGAAAGATGATTTGAAGATTTGTTCCAATGCCTTTTCAAAATTAGTCTTGTTTTCAGCATCGTTTTCTGCCACCATTTCCATTTCAAAGCAGAAACGCGAACCTGCATATACTACTTGTTCGTCAAATTTTGCTCTATCAGCTGTAGTGCCACGATGATTGATTTTGGTGTGTTGGCGGATGGGCAGATTATGGTATTCTTTCAGAAACTCATCTTTTTTATCATCAAGAATGTGTAGTCCGTCTATGACCTCACTATTTTCATTTAGCAATTTTGCTTCAGTAAAGATGATTTTAGATCCTTCACCATCTTTTTTCTTTTGGAACCCAAATACCTTATTTACAAGTTGTTCATCGCCTATCATACTGCGTACAACTCCGGCTATGGATGTTCCCGATATATATGGCAGTCCGTTTGCATCGGTTGCAACAAGTGCGTCTGTAAGCACATTATTATCGCCACTGCCAACAGCAAGTGGAGTTTTGGCTTCAATCACTATGCGAGCCAAAAAACGATATTGGTATTTAGTTGTTTTCATTTTCTCCTCCTTTCTTTTTAGGACTGCATATTTTTGCCATTTGTGCGGCAAGATTAACCATCATTTCGCGGAAGTTATTTTTACCTTTGTGTGCATTCATAAATTCTCGGAGTTTACTTCTTCGATTTCCTAACCAATCTTCTGCTTTAACTCCATGACTTATATATTCTTCTATCTGTTCATCAAGAGGTTTGTGCTGTTTGTTTGCCATAGCAAAAGCACGAATGGTTCCCCATTGGGAAGCAAATTTTTCTTTACCAACAAATAGATACCTATTTTTATCCACCCAATCATTTACATTCTTATAAACATTATTGCTTTCTATTTCTGCCATTCTCCTACCAATGAGATAATTGAGTAGGGTATTGCCATTTGTTTCAATCTCTTGTGCTGTTGGATTGTTAGGTTCTTTTGTCTCAATGAGTTTATATCTTGCTTTGCCATCCGGTTCGGCTTGAAGGAAATTGGGATTATAAATCACTTTCCCGAAGCCTTCGTTTTGGTAAGAGCCAACATATTGCGATTGAAGTCGCGAATCTTGTGGGACGCCTGTCAGTACGAACACACTACCTTTTTCAATTCCGCAACGATCTGTATCAAAGCATTGGCGTTTATAATTATAAGGTGCATATTGGAAGGTACGAACTTGCGAAAACTCCCAACAGATTTTTGCGTCTTTAACTTCCATACCTAACAAATCTTTCGGTTCTGGTTGGAAAGTCGGTAGTCCAAACTCGTCAAGGAAAATAAGTCGGCTGTCAGCATAGACAACGAAAAAGTCATTGTTTGATTTTTGGCTTTCAACTTCTTTATATGGTTGTTCTTCAATTTTTACCAATCCATATTGGGCAGTACGCGAGCGCCCCAGACGTTTTTCGCCAACTAATGCGCCTTTTATTTGATTTGCCAAGTCATTGTTATCAACTTGTACTTCAAAGAGTAGAGTTAAGCCTTTGCGGAGCGATTCGTAGCCAAACATCTTTTCGTCTTCCGAGCGGCGTTTGTCGCGGTCGTATGCTGATTTGACTGCAAATGATGTTTTTGCCTTTATTTGTTGCGCTTCGGTGCTACTGAAATCATAGAAACCAGAACGGCATTGTTTGAGTTGCAATTTCTTTATATTCTCATTATCCATATCAGTATGGAAATGAATATAATTGTTGTTATCGTCGGTTTTGAGTTTCGGTTGCATAAACGCAGCAGGTACTTTTAAACCACGAAAACCATCTTTTGAAGGGTGTGCATCACCAAAACGAACATGACCGGAATGGAATATCTCCAATGCTACTTCAGGCTTAAGTGTTTTGTATAGTTTATTTGCCACGATGCCTAAAAAGTAGCTACCCGGAATGAAGTCAAGTGTTTTATTCACTCCGTCGGATGCTGCTTTTTGATTGAGGATTATATCAGAGAGCAGTGTGCATTTGAATTGTAGTGTTTTCATTTTTCGCCTCCTTCCTTTTTTGTAATGGTGATGGTGCAACGACCTAAACCACGATTGCGATTTACTCCAATGCGCTTGATGTACTTCAATGCCTGTTCGATGATTTCTACTATTTCGTCGGGAGCATTAAGTATTTGTCCTTCAAGTTTGCAAGGCACAGTAACTTCTATTTTCCTAAGGCTATGCTCTTTTGCAATGCCATTATCGTCTAAGGCTGTGCGTGCTAAATCGCGATATAGATATTCTTGCAATTTGCCTTTTTTGATGGCTTCTTGTTCGAATTTAGGCAATTCGGCATTCGTGAAAAACATTTCGCCACGCTCTTTCTGCTCTTTACCATCAAAAAAGCCGAATGCTTTATTGAAATCCGCTTCTTCGATTTTCTTTTCAGAGAATTGGTTAATATCCTCAACGGCTTCGCGCACAAGACCTTTTATTGTCTTGCCGGGTACGAAAGGCAGTTCGTGCTCGTCTTTTACAACGACTGCGTCAAGGTCGGCACCAGCAGATAGACCTGAACCGCAATGCCAATCGGTATGAAACTGTATTTGATAAGTTATATTCATAGTTTTTCCTCCTTATTATCTTCAATTTTAGTTGTTTGGGTATTGATAGTGTGGATGGCTAAGATGTCGTAAATAGGATAGAAAGTTACATCTTTATTATCAATAGATTCAATCCTTTGTGTTTTTGAGATTATTTCGCTAACCAAATTTTTGAGTTTTGGATCCTTTATATTACTATATAGCCTACTTATATGTTGCTGTGCCTTTTGTGGGTCATCATGCAACAAAGTCATCCATTGGCGCAAGTGTGATTTAACGGCATTACCTTCCTTATTGTCTTTTGAATTGAGCAAGCCAACTTTATAATTTAGAGTCTCAATAGTCATCCTAATATTTTTGTCGTCTCTTTGTGAATCTTTGAGGTAATAAGGACCATATTGGAAACTGATATTCGGTTGCGGTTTGAGTTCTCGTTCTGCAATTTGCGTATAGTCTTCCACAAACGAGTCTTGCACTTTATGGAACATAACGCACGACTGTGGTAGCCTTTCTCCTCTTTTTATTTCGTCGCTATATTTAGCATCCTTTTTTGCGGCATTGCAAAGTTGTTCAGCAAGTTCATAGCCAAACGAGAATGGGAACGAAGCCTTGATATAAGCAATACCTGCACAAGCGGTTAGTCCACCTTGTTCATTGTTGTCGAATGCCTTATCTATTTGTTTACGGAGTCTTGTTTTCGTTTCTTGCTCAAAGTGTTGTAAGAAGGCTTCGGTGAAAGGTAGTGCTATATCTGCTCGGCATATAATAGTCATGTCATCACCGCCTAATACAATAGGACGAAGTGGCTTTCGTTCGCAATATTTTATTTTCTCGCTTATATCTTTGTATGCATGTTGTGTGGCGGCTTTTGTTGCATTGTCAAGTTCTTTAGAGAATGTTTTGAATAAATCTTTATTCGTTCCAACTTTTTGAACAATTTGCCCAAGCCCGTTGCCATCAGCGTGAATAATGGCAATCCAACTATTTTTGTCAGTAATGTCTTCAATATCAAAAGGGAATTCTCTTCCACTTACTTCAGTGCTAAAAGCCTTAATACACAGATTATTTCTTGCATTTTCGTTTACGGATAATTTGGCTTTTGTTGCGGCATCACGATGCTCATCTTTAACAATCTCTACTACAGGCAGCCCTGTTTGGCGACTGCGCTCAATAGCCAATAGTCCTAATGTAGAACTACGCATAGGTTTATTGCGTTGAGCTTTGAGTGCGTTTTCAAGTTTGTCAACGAATTGTGCAAATTCTTTTTCAATATCAGCATCCCCTAATTCGATAACTGCTTGACTAAGAGTAATACCCGGGGCAAATTTGGAAATAATCTTTGGGAAAACTCGTACAACCTTTTCGCAATTTTCACGACTTTCAAATACATATTTGATATTTCCGGCTGCATTTAGAATAGCATCTTTGTCGGTTTCTAAATCGTCAACCGATTTGCCTATAAGTTCAGCGAATTTGTCTTTACATATCTGTTCTACAAGTTCGCTTGCACCGACAATTTCTTGCAGTTTGTCGGTCTGGAAAATAAAATTTTGGATGCCCTGCACGGCTGCTCCATAAAGAAATTTTGCCATATATTTAGGTTTTTATTTTTTATCAATTTTATGCACCATGCCGAAGCCGAGGCTGGTGCCTTTGCCAAGGCCGATGTAGTCGGGTAGGGAGATGTTGGTTTTGAACTCAATATCAAAGCCTGACATTTTAACTCCTTTATATCTATATGTTTTTTCCTCTATAAAGGTAAGTATCTCACATGTTATTTCTTTTTCGATATGTATGCCCAAGCCTGTGCACATTGAGAGGATATTGCCGATAAGTATTTTTTGCAAAAACTCTGCTTTTGCCGCTATGCCTTCAATGGTTTGATATTGCACATAATTATCTTGGTTGAGTGGCAACCATTTGCGCAGCGTGTAGCGGAATTCTGATTGCCATGGCTGGATAATGACGCGTTGTGCATCAACTTTTTCTACTTCATAATGTTCTGTACGAGTGCCTATCTTGAGGTCGAAATCGGCATTGGCAAAGAAATTGCCGATTGCATCTGTGCCATCTCCTATACATACTATTGCGGCTTTGCCGCCAATACGCTTGTATTGTATAAGCGGATAGCGGTAGCGGAAACCAGTGTCAATATGATTGTGGAAGAGCGTCAGTTCGGCAGGCACCTTGCTGATTATAGATCCTCGAAAAGCAGGTATTTCGTATTGCTTGATTTCATTCCTGAAAATTATGTTCAGTACCGGTATGTGTGTTAGTTGTTCCATGTTTTATTTTGTGTTGGTCAGCCTTCGCTGTTGGTAAATGAATAAATCAAATGACTAAATTAAATGACTAAATTAATGAGTAAATCATTAATGAGTAAATGAGCAAATTGTAAATGAGTAAATGAATAAATGTTTTTAGCCGTCTAACCAATCGAAATCTCCGTCAAAGCCTTCGGGCATGTCGTCGTACATTCCGTCTGTCATGGCGTCCCATGCGTCGCGCATGTAGTCTTCGTCATCAAAATAATCGTCGGTCATATTGTCCTCCTTTTTTAAAGTCTTATTAAATACTGTTTAAATGGTGTTTAAACATTGTTTCAGCAAAATTACAATTATGTTTTGCAATCTATTTGCAATTACTGTAGATTGCGCACATCTGTTTTGCTTTTTCTTGTATTTGCATGCGGAGTGAGGACGGCTCTAATACTTCTACATCGTTGCCAAAGGAGAGCAGTAGGGCTTCAAGTTCGCGATTGGGTATGACTTCGATTTTGATTATTCCTTTTTCTTTGTCGATTGTGGTTTGTGAGCCGTGTATTGGTTTTGTGAGAATATATGGCAGGCGTTCGGGTGTGAAACGGAGTTGTATGGTTTGTGGTTGTTGGTTGTCGTATATGGTTACACCGATTACTTCGTCGAAATACTCGGTGAAGTTGATGTCGGTTTCTTTGTAGGCTATTTTGTCGTAAGTTTCAATGTCTTTGATGCGGTCGAGTGCGAGATTGACTATTTTTTGTAGGTGTTCGGAGTAGGCAATAAGATACCAGCGTGTGTTGTATTGTTTGAGATAATAGGGATGTATTATCCAGCATACTTCGTCTTCAATGAAAGGTTTGTATGTGATTTGCAGAGGTTGATGATTGACTATATAGTCGAAAAGTTCTGGTAGGAGTTTGAGTGCTTCGATATTCAGATTGCCTTCAAATTCGATAATGTTTTCGTTTACTTCTGAGATATATAGTTTGTTTTGAATGCGAGTAAGAACCTCGTTCGTCCAACCAAATTGCGGTATGCCCTGAAAGCGTTGCAGTGTGGCTACTATGCTTTTGAGTTTGCTGAGTTCTTCTTTGTTGATTGGTGAGTTCAGAATTGAAAAGTCGGGATCGGCATAGCGATAGCATGTGCGATTATCGTTACCTTTGTATGATTCTATTTCAGTATTATATATTTCTTTTATTTGGCCTAGATCGTAATATATGGTGCGTTCTTTGACTCCCAATTCGCCTCTTTCTAAGAGTTCTTTATTACACGCTTCTTGGAGGTCTTTGATTGTGTAGTGTTTTGTTTTATTTCTTAGACAGCGGTCGATTATTAAGAATCGTATGTTTTTCTGTTTAGTTAATGGCATGGTTTTGAGATGGTATTAGGTGTTATGCTTGATTTTAATAACAAGGTGTAACTTTTTGTGTTACACCTTGTTATGTTGTTTTATATATGTGATTGGGTTATGCCTTGACCGGTTCGTATTTTGGAACGAGGGCTTTCATTACGCTCCAACCGATGAGGTAAGCAACAGCGCATATGCAGAACACAATCATGTAGCCGGCAGGTTTGCCTGAGAAGCCCATGAATGAGAATGCGTCGCCTTGGTTAGCTGCATAGTCGAACAACACGCCTGAGCCTTTGTTGATAAGGAATGAACCCACACCACCTGCCATAGCACCGATACCGGTGATTGTAGCGATGGCTGATTTGGGGAACATATCACCAACGGTTGAGAATATATTTGCCGACCAGCTTTGGTGTGCTGCTCCAACGATACCTATGATTATTGCTACTGCCCATGGTCCCCATACTCCGCCTAATGGTTGTGCGCAGAGGGCAAACAACGGGAAGAACGCGAAAATCAACATTGCGCGCATACGGCCGGCGTATGGCTCCATGCCTTTTTTCTCTACAAATATCTTAGGCAGATAACCACCAAACAGTGATATGACGGTTACGATAGCATATAGTGTGAAAATCAGTGCAATACCGAGTGGGTCAGAAGCCTTTATGTTGAATTGGTCTTGGAAATAGGCCGGTGCCCAGAAGAGGAAGAACCACCATACGCCGTCGGTCATGAATTTACCGAAAGCGAATGACCATGTTTGTTTGTGGCTTAATGCTTCGAGATAGCTCATCGGCTTTTCTTCTTTTGCCGGTTGATTTGCTGTTTCTTCAGCTTCGTCTTGGTTGATATAAGCCAACTCTGAATCGCTCACATGTTTTGATTCAGCCGGTTTGTCATACACAAATACCCAAACGGCAGCCCAGATAAATCCGAGGGCACCGATGATGATAAATGCCATTTCCCATCCCCATGCTTTGGCGAGCAATGGAATAGTGGCAGGAGCAGCGAGAGCACCAACAGAGGCACCTGCGTTGAAGATAGATGTTGCAAAGGCGCGGTCTTTTTTCGGGAAGTATTCGGCTGTAACCTTGATTGCAGCGGGGAAGTTGCCCGCTTCACCAAGTCCTAACACCATGCGGCATGCGAGGAAAAGCCACACCGATGTAGAGGCAATTCCTAATGCTGCCACACTACCGGCTTCAATGGCTTTGAAGTCAGCCACACCTTCGATAAGGCTTGTACCCCAGCCGCAAGCGGCGTGCATAACGGCACCGAACGACCATACGATGATGGCAATGAGGTAGCCTTTTTTGGTTCCCATCCAGTCGATAAATTTACCTGCAAAGAGGCAGAAAATAGCGTAGGCAATTGAGAACACACCTGTAATTGTTCCGTAGTCACTATCTGTCCAATGGAACTCAGGTTGGATGAATTCTTTGAATGTCAAGCTCAGCACCTGACGGTCCATATAATTGACTGTCGTGGCAAAGAACAGCATAGCACACATCACCCAACGCCAATTAGTCATAGTTTTTTGATTTGTTGCCATGGAAATTTTCAATTTAAGTATTTACAAATTTACTATTTACAATTTTTGATTACCTCGAAACACTCGCGGCATTTGTTGCTGATGAATGCCCAGTCTTGAGCAGCGATAACCTCTTTAGGGAATAGTTTGCTACCCATTCCAACGCAGTAAACGCCTGCTTTGAACCATTTCTCGAGATTGTCTTTTTCCGGTGCTACGCCGCCTGTTACCATGATTTTACTCCATGGCATAGGTGCCATAAGACCTTTGACGAGGTTAGCTCCAACAACATCACCGGGGAATACTTTGGTGAAGTCGCATCCAACTTCTTGTGCTGCTCCTATTTCAGATGGTGTGAGGCAGCCCGGGCAGTAGGTTACGCAGCGGCGGTTGCAGACTGTGGCGATGTCTTTGTTGAACAATGGTCCAACAACGAAGTTAGCGCCAAGTTGCAGATAGAGAGCTGCAGTAGGAGCGTCAACAACGGAGCCAATACCGAGAGCGAGTTCGGGGCATTCCTTTGCAACCCATTTGCTCAGTTCGCCAAAAACTTCGTGAGCGAAGTCTCCGCGGTTGGTGAATTCGAATGCGCGAACGCCACCATCGTAGCAGGCTTTGATTACGTTTTTACAAATTTCTACGTCTTTGTGGTAGAAAACCGGTACCATAGGTGCGGCTTTAATCTTAGCCATCACCTCAAATTTATCAAATTTTGCCATAATTTTAAGTACCAAGGGACAAAGGACGAAGTATTAAATTGCTAAGTAGCAAGTAATATGTACTATTTTGTCTCCTTGGATTTATTAATAGTTTTTCTTGTTGATATTATTGAACTTATAGTGATTTTAAGCAACTCTGTGCATTCTTTTTTTATGTCTTGCATCCTTTCGGAAGGCAATATTTCGCAATCTTCTATCAAAGTCAGCCAATGTAATGTCTCATCCAATTCTTCCTCTACAATTTTTAATTTATTGATAAAGTCTTTCTTAGATTTGGCAATACAAGCAGCTCTATAATTAGCAGAAGGCGAAGTACCGGAACGGACTATTTGACGGGCGATTGCAATTGCAAAATAGTATGTGGCATTGCATCTACCATCTTTATTATCCTAAAGGCAAACTATTTATGTCTATTTTGCAATTCTGTTCCCCGCATAGCTTTCTTGGCCCTTAGTATTTAGTCCCTTAGTACTTACTTACTCTGCGTTTTCTGCCTCTATTGACTCAGATGTCAATTCTCTGTAGATTATAGCTTCCAGACTTAGAGCGAACGGAACAGTCAAAATGCTTATAATACCACTGAGAATGGCGCCCAATGTTTGCAAGTCAAATGCATTGCAAATTCCACTGAATATGCCTTGTAGTAGTGCGATACAAACAGCCAAAACCAAAGAAAGGAAGAATATGCGCCATTTATAGCCGTAGGTAAGCTCGTTTGACTTACGCAAAGCATCAAGAGAAGTAAGACCTTTGTCAATGAAAAGCAAAATAGCAAGCGACCAAGCAATGTCCAACACTAAAGCAGGAATTATCCCCATAAAGAATGCCGGTATTTCAGCCATAAGCATCAAGCCTACGATGATGAAAAATTCACCCATGTTTTTTCTATATTTTGCTTCAAATATGAAAAGAGGATTGATGATATTACCTTTGGCCAACTCGGCAGGAATGGAGTTTATTGCTATTGTTGTTCCAACATTGAGGTAAGGAATCCAAACTGTGAGTACGTACAATATTGCGACGCAAATAAGTGACAGCGCATTCTTTACGCCCATAGAACATGCCTCAACCAATGTTTCTTTGAAGGGTAATTTATTTTCCATAACCAAAATGTTTAGTATGTTTGTAATTATGCCCTCTTATTTCAACCACAGTGGTTGCATATTGCTCAAAATCGAGTTGATTACATAGAAATAATTTTAATATGCAACCGCTATCGCGGTTGAGAGATAAGAGATGGACAATTTTTTCTATTAATATGTAACCGCTATGGCGGTTTTTTGCCTATAAATTCAACTTGAACGATGTTAGTTCCTGCAATCTTACATATTGAAGTACTTGCGAAACTTGTTTTTTTATTACCAAGACAACGATTAGCGTTGAACTCGTCCGTTGGCATTACCACCGGCAAGAGACTCTACTTCTTCTTTTGATACGAGGTTGAAGTCGCCCGGGATTGTGTGTTTCAGTGCTGATGCTGCAACAGCGAATTCAAGTGCTTCGCCTTGTGTCTTGTAGGTGAGCAAGCCGTGAATCAAACCGCCTGAGAAGCTGTCGCCACCGCCTACACGGTCTATGATAGGGTTGATTTCGTAGCGTTTTGATTGGTAGAATTCTTTGCCGTCATAGATCATAGCTTTCCAGCCGTTGAATGTGGCACTGAATGACTCGCGCAATGTGCTGACAACATATTTGAAGCCAAATTCTTTAGCCATAGCCTCAAAGATACCTTTGTAGCCTTCAGCGTCTGTCTTGCCGCCTTCAACGTCAGCATCCGGTTTGAAGCCAAGGCAGAGTTCTGCATCTTCCTCATTACCAATGCAAACGTCAACATACTTCATCAATGGGCGCATGATAGATATTGCTTTTTCTGAAGTCCAGAGTTTTTTGCGGAAGTTGAGGTCGACACTCACTGTTACGCCGTGGCGTTTTGCTGCTTCGCAAGCGAGGCGTGTGAGTTCTGCTGCTTTGTCGGAGATAGCCGGTGTGATACCTGACCAGTGGAACCAGTCGGCACCTTCCATGATAGCATCAAAATCGAAATCAGCAGGATCTGCTTCAGCTATAGCAGAATGAGCGCGGTCGTAGATAACTTTTGAAGGACGCATTGAGGCACCAGTCTCGGCATAGTAGAGACCAACACGGTCGCCACCGCGAGCAATAAACTCTGTGTGAACACCATAACGACGCATAGCGTTGAGGGCTATCTGACCAATCTCATGCTTAGGAAGTTTGCTTACAAAATAAGCATCATGACCATAGTTAGCGCAGCTTATAGCCACATTCGCTTCACCACCGCCAGGGATGATTTTGAAACTCTCTGATTGTACGAAACGATAATTTCCCTCGGGGGAAAGACGGAGCATAAGCTCGCCTAATGTTACAATTTTTGCCATAACTTTATGTTTTTAAAAAATAAATTATTCTCTTTAACAAAATTACACTTTTTACTGCTAATTAATGTGTATTTTTTAGCAGAAAAAGTGTAAAAATTGTTGTTATTTGATGACGAACAATCCTTTTCAAGCACCGAATAGGTGATATTTTGAGTTGAAATGTTTGTCTAATAATAGGTATAGTCTTTGTATATCAAACTATTATGATTGTTTGTCAGTCGTTGTGTTTGTGTTATGTGGCTTTTGATATCTTTTCTTTTTGAGCCATTCCGCCTTGCGGCGTTCATATTCCTCGTAGTGCCGTTCTAAATAATTGTCTGCCATAATAAATGATTTGATGATATGAAAATTAAAAGATTTGAAGATTATCGAAAATCTTCAAATCTTTTAGTATGTAATCTTGAAATTTTCAAATCTTGAAATCTTCAAATCTCCTTACAATCCGAGTTTTTTCTTGACTAAGTCTTTTGCGTTTACGGCATTTGTTTCGTCGAGGTAGAGTATAGCGTTTGAATCTAAGATATAGAGATAGTTGTTTTCTTTACCGACTTCTTCGATTGCTTTCTTCAATTTTTCAAGAACAGGAGCCATGTATTCGCGTTGTTTTGTTTGGAGCTCTTGTTGTATGTTTTGTTGGAAGAGTTCGATGCGTTGTTGCAAATCCATTATCTCGCGATATTTCATTTCTTTGATACTCTCAGGCATAGTTTTTTCTCCGTCTTGAAACTCCTTCACTTTGTTATCGTATTCTTGACGCATTTTCAAAAACTCTCCTTCATATTGTTGAGTTAGTGTATCAATTTTGCTTTGTACAACCTTAAGTTCAGGCATAACTTCCATAACTTCTTGGTAGTTGATATAAGCAATTTGTTGTGCTTGTACGGCTATTGGCAACACTATTGCCACAGAAAGGATTAAAAGAATTCTTTTCATGTTGATATAATTTTATGTTTTTAACTTCGTGTTTGTCAGCCTTCGGCTGTTGGTTAGCTTCGCTGTTGGTTAGCTTTTGGCTGTTGGAAAATGAATAAATAATCAAATAACTAAATAAATGAGCAAATCGTAAATGATAAAATGTGCAAATTGTAAATGACTATATGATTAAATGTTTTTATTTTGCGTATCCGAGTTTTTGCAGTACTTGGTCTGATATGTCTAATCGTTGTCCCATATAAATCAGTGTCGGGTCGGCGCTGCGGTCTTTTACTATATCATAGCGTTTTTCTTGTGCTATTTCTTGTATTGCATTATATATCTCGTCTTGAATAGGTTTGATGAGACTTTCGCGCTTTTTATATAGCTCACCTTCCGGACCGAAATACTTTCGTTTTAGTTCGAGTGCAGCATTTTCTTTTTCCACAATTTCTGCAGAGCGTTTCTTTTTCATTTCGTCGGAAAGGAAAATCATTTCTGTCTGATAGTTTTGGCGCAGTGTCTCAGCCTCTTGCATAGCTGTCTCTATTTCTTTTTGCCAGCGTTTAGAGATGAGCGTAAGTTGTTCGTTAGCTGACTCATACGAAGGCATATTCTTCAAAATGTATGCCATATCAACATACACAATCTTTTGAGCCTCAATTTTTTCTATGCTAATTACTGATAATAAGGCTATTGCAATATATAAAATTTTTCTTTTCATATTTTGTTTTGGTAGTTTGATTTTCTTTTTTTCTCGCCATGTATGGCGAGAGCTTAACAATTCTTTCAGCTCATCGGTCTTTGTTCTTTGTTCTTTCAGCGCAGCGGTCTTTGTTCTTTGTTACAATTCTTGTCCGAGGACGAAGTGGAACTGGCTTCCGCCGTAGTCTTTCGAGCCATTGATGTCATCGAAGCCCCATCCCCAGTCTATACCGAGAAGTCCGAACATAGGCAAGAAAATTCGAGCGCCGACACCGGCAGAGCGTTTCAAATTGAATGGGTTATAATCTTGTATTGACGAGAAGCAGTTGCCGGCTTCTGCGAATACAAGAGCCCATATTGTTGCACTCTCGCCAAGAGTGATCGGGTAGCGTAGTTCTACTGTGAATTTATTATATACATATCCCATGTTGCGGCCTGTCGTTGCGTCGTATGGCGTGAGTGATCCGCTCGAATAACCGCGCATAGCAACATATTCCGTTGAATAGGTAGAGTAGGAAGTCATACCATCTCCACCCATATAGAATGTCTCAAATGGTGATTTTGCATTTGGGTTGAAAGAGCCGAGGTAGCCAAAATCGGCGCGGGTCATCAAGACGAGTTTGCTGTCGCGTGTGAGAGGTGTAAATACCTTGGCTTGGAATTTCCATTTGTGGTATTCTATGAACTTATATTTTTCGGAAATAGACATTGCCGAATAGTCCAACCCATTAAATAAGGAATAAGGAGGTGTTATCTTCAGGCCCAAAGTGAACGAAGAACCTCGGCGAGTGTATATAGGGTTGTCGATAGAGTTGCGGCTTAGCGTTAGGTTGAGACTTATGTTATGTGATGTTCCGTCGGTGATAAGCAGATATGGCCAGTCTTTCATTTTATACATTTGATAGGCTATCTCGCCGTAGAAAGCGAAATAGTCGTCCGGCCAACTCAATCGTTTGCCATAGCCTATTGAAGCACCGAACATACGCAAGTATTTATCAGGGTCGGCTTCTGCTTCTTGCAGTTGTTGTGCGTAGTTGCTTTGTCCGCTGTAGTAATAGTTGTAATAGTAGGAGTTATAGAGGTTTTGATAGGCTTGATAGAAACGGTCGCTATATCCTGTTTGTGATGCAAAATAGATAGATGCTGAGAGCGAGTTAGGTCGTTTGCCGCCCAACCATGGTTCGAGGAACGAGGCACTGACTGAGGTATAGTAGATACCATTTGTGCGGGCATTGATGCTGAATGTCTGTCCTTCGCCTTGTGGTACGATACGATACATCTTCGGTTGGAACAAGTTTTGTATTGCGAAGTTAGTGAATTTAACTCCCACTGATCCGACAAGACCTGACGCACCCCAACCGAGTGAGAACTCCAACTGGTCGGATGATTTAGTGGTGAGGTTATAGCCGATATCTACAGTTCCTTCTTCCGGGTTAGGCTGTATGTCCGGCACGAGTTTTTCGGGGTCGAAGTGTCCCATTTGCGCAAGCTCACGCAGTGAGCGCATGATGTCGCTTTGGCTGTAGAGCTGTCCGGGTTTGGTGTATAGCTCACGGCGTACCACGTGTTCGTAAACACGTTCATTACCCGTTATAGTGATGTTTTTTATCGTTGCCGGTTGCCCTTCATAGATACGCATTTCAAAGTCAATAGAATCGCCTTCTATCTTTGTCTCTACGGGGTCAACATTGAAAAACAAATATCCGCGGTCGGTATAGAGTTTCGATACGGCATCGTCGTCAGATTGGAGTCGTTCGTTGAGCATCTTCAAGTTGTAGGTGTCGCCGCGTTTAATTCCAAGCAGGGCATCAAGGTATTCGTGCGGATAGAGAGTGTTTCCAACCCAGTGAATATCGCGGAAATAGTATTTCTTACCCTCATAGATAGTCATGCAGACATCTACCTTAGTGGAGTCATTGGCTGACCTGACAACACTATCTGCCACTATATATGCATCGCGATAGCCAAGTTCATTATATTTCTCAATAAGTGTAACTTTGTCTTTTTCGTATTCCTCACGTACAAATTTCTTTGTTCTGAAAAGGTTCAGAATGCTATTGTCGTTGGTTTTTTTCATCACGTGGTTAATCTGATTGAACGACATAGCTTCATTTCCTGTGATTCTGATTGCATTGATTTTTGTCTTTGCATTTTTGCTTATGTCGATAACCACATTGACATAGCCTTTTCTTGCCAAATCATCGCGTTCAATGACCAGCACATCAGCGTTATGGAAACCTTTTTCTGCAAGGTATTTTTTCACTACTGTTACGGCGCGATCTTTCAAGTTTGGCGTTATCTGGCTTCCTTTTGAAATGCCTACTTTAGGTTCCAAATCTTCAATCTCGCTTTTTCTCACGCCATTGTAGGTGATAGACGATACTCTTCTATGTTCGTGCAAGTAGATAGTGAGCCAGATGCTATCGCCTTGTATTTTGTCGGCAAGGATCTTGACATCGGAGAACACACCTTGTTTCCAAAATCGGCGCACGGCATCGGTTATTTCTTTGCCCGGAACTTCAATTTTTTCGCCAACGGCAAGACCTGAAAAACCAATCAAAACAAAGTCTTCATAGTTGTCGGCTCCTTTAACTTTGATGTCGGCAATATTATACTTTTTGTGGGTGAGTGAATACTCAATTTGTGGTACTTGAGCGTTTAGTGTTGAATCGCTTTGAGCATATATGCCCACTGCGACTAAGAGTGATATTAATATTGTGAGAAAATGTTTCAATTCTTTATCCGATTATTTTTCAATTTGTTCACTTGTTTTTCCAAAGCGTCTTTCTCTGCCTTGATAGTCAACTATAGCCTTATAGAATTCTTCTTTGTCAAAATCCGGCCAGAGCACAGGAGTGAAATATAATTCAGAATAAGCTAATTGCCACAATAAGAAATTGCTTATTCTCAGTTCGCCACTTGTGCGAATCAGTAAGTCCGGGTCGGGTATATTTGCAGTGCAAAGGTGTTGGCTTATTGTTTTGTTGTCTATATCTTTTGCGTTGAGTTTTCCGCTTGCCACTTCATTTGCTATCTGTTGTACGGCATTAGTTATTTCCCACCTTGAAGAGTAACTCAGTGCTAAAACAAGTTTTAGTCCGGTGTTGCCGGCTGTCTCTTGTTGGCAACGCAAAAAGCGCGCTTGCGCATCGTCGGGGAGCATACTTAAATCGCCGATAGACAAAAGTCTGACATTGTTTTTTTGCAGTGTAGGTGTCTCTTTTTCAATTGTCTTGACCAAAAGTGTCATAAGCGAGTCAACCTCAGCTTTCGGGCGATTCCAGTTTTCTGTTGAAAAGACGTAGAGCGTAAGGTATTTAACACCCAATTCTGCAGCAGCCTCGGTAATGTTATGAACAGCCTCAACGCCTTTGCGGTGTCCCATGAAGCGTTCCATACCATGACTGCGTGCCCATCTGCCATTACCATCCATGATAATAGCCACATGAGCAGGCAAACAACTCTGATTTATCTTTTCTTTGTAACTCATAAGTCTCTAATAAACACCTACACCACACACCATGCAAGCACTATGCCTTACACCAAAATCAAACGACAAGCTGATCACTAAATTGCCCATCCAATCATTGTTCAGAATGTCCCAGCCATTCATGTCGTAAGTGTTTGATAAGTCGGGACTCCCTTCAATGTTGTCGGCAAAATAAAGATTATGTTGCCATAAAATACTTAGATGTCCGTGCTTAGCATAATTCCATTTGAAGCCTATTCCAAAAGGAATATATACACCTACATCTTTAAATTCGTTGTGTAGCGTTGCGCCAACACCCAAATACATAAATGGTGTGTATGGCTTGATGCGCATGTCGTATTTTGCTATGCCGTAGGGTAAGAAATTAAATTCTGCCGTGGCATCAATATTTATAAAACGATTCTCGTAATGCTTCCCACTATAATCCAGCTTCAAATCGGTGTATAATCCTTTGGCTGTAAAATTCCAACGAGGGTTATATTTGTAGCGGAAAAAACCGCCATATTCGGGTCTTACATTCATGAAAATATGCTCTGCTCCTTCACCCACATAGTACGAACAGCCTCCTAAAGCACCTATTTCAAACAAAAAATGCTCCTCTTGTGCTGCCAATGGCAACGACAAAAGTATTGAAATACCCAACAATATGCGTTTTAATATATGCATCTAAAATCAATTGACCTTTTTGTTCTACAAATACCGTGCAAATATTTAACGCAAAGCATAATTTTTTATAAAAAAAACCAAAAACAACCGCAAAATTACAAAAAAAATATCAAATAATCAAACATCGGTGTAAGTTTGAACTAAAATAACTTAAAAAAAACATAGAAAAATATGGTGTCACATAAAAATAATGTCAAAAAAACTTACGATTTATGTGCAGAATGTTATTTATTGTTGTAACTTTGCAAATCATTTTTTATTCTGGCCAATACGCAATATGATAGCAACAGAGCAATATATAAGAGAGGCTTTTGAATACTATAATAAGTTAATTTTCAGTAATTCGCTGCCACTGATTCCAATAAAACTCAGCCGTGCCAAGTCATTTCTTGGTCAGCTAACCTACAAAAGAAAAGTTTCGTTGTTTGGAAAAACGCAATACACAGATTTTTGCTTGCGGATAAATTGCAAAGTCGATCTTGCAAAAGACGAGCTTGACGATACTATCATACATGAGATGATACACTATTATATAGCCTATAATAAAATTGCAGATACTTCAACGCATGGGGTTCAATTCCGCCGATTGATGAATGCAATAAACAAAAAATATAGTAGGCACATCACCATCACTCACCATGGAACGCAGGAACAAAACGATCAGCTCAGAGACAAAAAAGCCAAATGGCATGTTGTGGCAGTGGTGAAAATGAAAGATGGAAAAACAGGTATAAAAGTTATACCACGTGTTGTAGAAAGAATTGTTTATTACTACAATAATGTCTCTCGCTCACCTGAAGTTGATTCTGTTAGGCTCTATTTGGTTTTGCATCCTTATTTCAATCAGTTCCCTAATTCAGACAAACTCAATGTGGTGTATGTCGAACCGGACAAACTCGTTGAACCACTTGCCAATGCTCGGCAACTGATTTATAAAGACGGACATATTCAGTACCTCAAAAGTGCTCAATAATCTCACATCTTTCCTTTTCCTTTTCACCTTTCACTTAATTTTCTAAGTGCGAGATTTTCTTTACGCGTCATCTCTCGTTTAGTCTTAGGTGTTTTGTCGCCCTGACCGGTAAGATGGAGAAGACCATGAACAATAATACGGCATAACTCGTTGGCAATATCGACTTTTGCAATTTTTGCATTGTCGCTGACAGTGTCTAATGAAATGAAAATATCGCCCGACAAGACATAATCTTTTGTGTAGTCGAATGTAATCACATCGGTGTAGTAGTCGTGTTGCAGAAACTGGCGGTTGACTTCAAGTATCCTATCATCGTTGCAAAAAATATAGTGTAGCGCACCGATGGCAAAACCATAGTCGGCAGCGACATCATGCAACCAGTCTCTCACTTTGTCGTAATCTAAATTAGGTAATTCGACTCCTTGTACTTCAAAATCAATCATAATCAATGGAAAAATAAATATGCAATACAAATAGCGGCAATTATGCCTGCAAAATCGGCAAGCAAACCGCAAACTACGGCGTGTCTGGTGTCTTTAACACCGACAGAACCGAAATAAACAGCAAGAATATAAAATGTAGTGTCTGTTGCACCTTGCATAATACATGAGAGTCTTCCGACGAAAGAGTCGGCTCCGTACTGAGTCATAGCGTCAACCATCAGTGCTCTTGCCCCACTTCCGCTTAGAGGTTTCATCAGAGCAGTAGGCATGGCTGCCACAAAATCTGTGTTCAAACCTATCAGAGCAAAGAACCACCCCATAGCTCTAACTAACATGTCCATACCACCGGAGGCACGAAACATACCGATTGCAACAAGCATTGCTATTAAATAAGGAATAATACCGATTGCAACCTCAAACCCACCTTTGGCTCCTTCAATAAAAGCATCGTACACATTGATTTTTTTGATTATGCCTTTGATTATAAACCAGACAATCAAACCAAGAAGCAGCAGGCTCGAAAGAATACTCGAATATAGAGTCAGTTGCTCTTGAGAAACAGTGGTTGAAAGATATAATAGTCCGCCAACAAATGCAGTTGCTCCGGCAATAACACCGAGTATTACCTTATCCCAAAGATTGATTTTCTGAGCAATAGCGACGCTTATTAGTCCGATAAGAGTAGAAAAATAGGTGGCAAGAAGGATCGGTATGAACACATCAGCAGGGTTGGCTGCTCCCATCTGAGCGCGATAGGTCATCACACTGATTGGAACAAGAGTAAGCCCCGAGGTATTGAGTACAAGAAACATAATCATTGCATTCGACGCCTTCTCTTTGTCAGGATTGATTTCTTGCAACTGGCTCATAGCTTTAAGTCCCATAGGTGTTGCGGCATTATCAAGACCAAGCATATTGGCTGAGATATTCATGAAAATACTGCCCATTGCCGGATGGTTGCGTGGAACAGACGGAAAAATACGCGAAAAAAATGGAGAAACAAAACGAGAGAAACTTTCAACAACACCGGCCTTCTCACCTATTTTCATTATGCCCATCCAAAGAGACAAAACACCTGTTAGACCCAAAGAGATTTCAAAACCTGATTTTGCCGAAGAAAAAGTGGAATTCATAATCTCGGTGAAAATATCTTGCTGACCATAAGCGAAAAATTGTACAAAACCAAATACAACAGCAAGTAAGATAAACAAAATCCATATAATGTTTAGAACCATAGCGGAAAAAATAAAAAGTAAAAAATTGACGAAAAATGTGTTATTTTTTGCAAATGCAAAGATAATCAAAAAAAATCATACACAAAACATTTGGTTAATTAAAACTTTTGTTTTACCTTTGCAAATCTTAAAAAAACATAAAATGAACATAACGCAGGCAGAAAATTATTTTTTGCATCACATAAGAGCAATACACACCAAAGGATTTCATGTTCATTCGCCATTCTTATATGACCTGACCAGAAATGTAATTTACGAAAATAATTCGTACTACTGCTTTGCACAGATAGAACAACAAAGACACCAACTTCTGAGAAATCATACCGTTATTGATGTTACCGACTACGGAACAAAACCCTCAGGAAAACGTAAAATATCAGATATAGCAGAAGTGACGCTTGCAACAGAAAAAGAAGCACAACTCTTGTTCCGATTGAGCAATTACGTGAAAGCAAAGAATATACTTGAACTTGGAACATCGCTTGGTATATCAACAGCCTATCTTGTAATGCCAAATTCAAAATGTAGAGTAACAACGTTTGAAGGCTCTCAGAATATAGCACGACAAGCACAGAATGTTTGGAAACAACTCAAAATACAAGATAGAATACATTGCATAGTAGGCAATATTGACAATACATTGCAACCTTTCTTGAACCATACAGGCAAATTAGACCTTATATATATAGACGCAAACCATACCGAAGAAGCAACTCTAAAATACTATAAAATGTGTCTGCCGCATGTCAACGAAAACGCAATCATGATTTTTGACGACATTTACCTCAATAAAGGAATGGCGCAGGCATGGCAGACAATAAAGCAACAAGAAGAAGTAAAAGCAACGATAGATTTATACAGCTTAGGACTTGTTTTTTTCAATAAATATTTGATTAAACAAGACTATAGAATGATTTTTTAACTTACTAACAGCAAAAGAGCGCAAGGCAACATGAAAATCTATACCAAGAGAGGCGATAAAGGAGAAACAGACCTTATCGGCGGGACAAGAGCAGCAAAAGATGATGTCCGTCTTGAAGCTTACGGAACAGCCGACGAATTAAATGCTTTTGTCGGATTGCTGAGAGCACAACCGATAGGCAAACAAATAGACGAACAACTTGAAGATGTTCAAAATCAGCTGTTCAATATAGGTGCCTATCTTGCAACAGACCAGAACAAAACACAGCCGTTTGTCCATATAACAAACGAAAAAACAGAAGAATTGGAGCAGTATATAGACGATATGGAGCAGACAATACCGCCATTGCATCAATTCATACTTCCTACCGGCAACCAGACAATAGCACTTTGCCATGTGTGCAGAACAATAACAAGGCGACTCGAAAGAAACATAACAGCAATGAGCAGAGAGTACAATATAGAAGATGAGTTGCTTAAATATGTCAATAGGCTGTCAGATTATTTCTTTGTTTTGGCAAAAAAAATAACAATTATTGACAAAATTAACTTTTTTTTCTGGAAAAAATGAAAAAAATGTTGCATAATTAAAAAAAATATTGTACTTTTGCACGATAAAATATAATAGTTATTGCAATTTCGTAAACACTTAACTTATAGTAATTTATGTATTGGACATTAGAATTGGCGTCCAAATTGGAGGATGCTCCTTGGCCTGCAACCAAGGAAGAATTGATTGATTATGCTATTCGTTCGGGTGCTCCAACTGAGGTTGTTGAGAACTTACAAGAAATTGAAGACGATGGCTGTGATTATGACTCTATAGAAGATATTTGGCCCGATTATCCAAGCAAAGAAGACTTTTTCTTTGATGAAGAGGAGTATTGATAACCGGCTAATATCTTGATAGTTGCAAATGAAACGCTTAGTAATTATACTTAATATTGTCCTTTTTCCTATTGTGATTTATGCACAATTTGATCCACAGATTGGACAATATATGTATTTACCAACGGCGTATAACCCTGCGGCGGCAGGTGAAAATGACCTCATGAAAGTCAGCGGACTTTATAGGTTGCAATATACAGGTATTGAAAATGCACCACAAACTCTATACTTTACCGTTCATTCGCCTTTCGTGATTGGAAAAACAAAGCACGGCGCGGGAGTAAAGTTCTTGAATGATACTTACGGATTATTCACAAATAGAGCTTTCATTGCGCAATATTGCTATCGTCTAAAGCTCGGTAACGGGTATTTGAGCGCTGGTGTTGACTTGGGTGTGGTAAGTGTAGGCTTTCAGGGCGATAGCGTGAATTTGGAAGAACTGAATTCTGACTACCATCGAACTGACGACCAGATGATCGTGAAAGGAGAGCAGACGGGTACCAATTTCGATATGGGCTTGGGACTCTACTACTCAAGCAGCAAGTGGTTTGCCGGAATAAGTTACTCGCACGTAACATACCCATCAATCGATTGGGGGGATTATTCAACAATCCATTTGAGAGGTACAATGTATGTGCATGGAGGTTACAATTGGGTTGTTGGAGAGCAAAAAAAATGGGTGCTCAAACCAAGTGCGTTGTTGATGACTGACTTTGCTGCGTGGGACCTAAGTTTGACGGCCCTTGCGCAGTATAATGAGAGGTGGAGATTTGGTCTGACCTATCGTCCGCGGAGCAGTGTGGGTATTCTGCTTGGTATGGACATAATATCAGGATTAGAGTTGGGTTATACCTATGAAATCGCCACGACACGATTGATAGCAAACACATACGGATCGCATGAAGTATATTTAGCCTATGGCTTTAATATTTTACGACCGAAACGAAATAATAAATATAGAAGCGTACGCTATCTGTAAAAAAAATAAATAGGAAAATTAAAATAATTAAATCATAAAACAAGCATGAAATCAGCAAAAATTCTGTCGATTATCGCTTTTGCGGGACTAATTCTAACCGGTTGTTCTGCCCCAAGAGGTGAGCTTACCGGTTTGGGAACAGGAGCACAATTTAACGAAGCAAGCCCCTATGGTATGGTCTATGTCAAACGAGGTTCTTTCATGATGGGTAGTAACTCGCAGACTGCCGTTTTTGATGCACCGGACAATCTATTGACCGTAACTGTTGATGCATTTTGGATGGATGAAACAGAAATCACCAATGATGAGTACAAACAATTCGTAAGTTGGGTGCGCGACTCTATCGCCTATCGAGCTCTTATTGATGCAGGTAGAACAGAGTTCTCAATCCAAAAAGGCGACGAAGTTGATGATGAAGATGTTCGAATCAATTGGCGTAAGAAAATTCCATGGAATTCAAAAGAAGAAGACATTCAAGAGGCTCTGTACTCAATGTATTATGAGGATGGTATAGAACTCAATACAACCCTCTTGCACTATGAATATACATGGATCGACTACGATCAGGCAGCTTTGGCTTCAAACCGCTTTGACGTAACACGTGGCGTGTATCCTCCAACTGCTGTAGCACGTGTGGATACTTCATGGGTTGACGAAGATGGTATCATTCGTGATAGTACAATCGAACGTCCTTTGCGACAAGCTAAAGACTTGACATCGCGTCGTATCATAGGTGTTTATCCTGACACAATGATTTGGGTGCGTGATTTCAAATTTGCTTACAACGAGCCGCTTCTGAGAATGTATTTCTCTCACCCGGGTTATGCTTACTATCCTGTTGTAGGTATCACATGGGAGCAAGCAGAGGCTTTCTGCCACTGGAGAACATCGCTCTATAATAACAACAACTATGTGAAAGGTCAAGACTATCGTCTCCCGACAGAAGCAGAGTGGGAATATGCTGCTCGTGGCGGTCGTAAGATGGCGGCTTATCCTTGGGGCGGTAACTATGCTCGCGACGACAAAGGTTGCTTCATGGCCAACTTCAAACCATATCGTGGTAGCTATACCGACGATACCGGTGGAACAACAATGAAAGTTGCTTCTTTCAAACCAAACGACTTCGGTTTGTTTGATATGGCCGGTAATGTGTCAGAATGGACTTCATCGGCATATACTTCGACATCAAACTCATATATTCACGATTTTAACCCTTCTTTCCAATATACGGCTAAAAAAGACGACCCGGACATCTTGAAACGTAAAGTAATCCGTGGCGGATCATGGAAAGATATATCTTACTATATGCAATGTGGTACTCGTACATACGAATATCAATATGAGTGCCGTCCGTACATCGGATTCCGTTGCGTACGCTCTTACATCGGCGAAGGAATGTAAAAACATAAACAAACAAGAAGAAAATAATTTTAAAAACTAAAAAATATTATGGCAAAAGAAGAATCTAAATTCAGACAGTGGTACGAAAAAGAATCTACCAAAACCGCAGTCAATGCGATTTATTCTGTTGGTGCATCAGTCGTTATCGTTGGTGCGTTGTTTAAAATCATGCACTGGCCGGGTGCTGGTATAGTGTTGACATGCGGTATGTTGACCGAAGCATTCTTGTTCTTCCTCTCAGTGTTTGACAAAGTACACGTAGAGTACAAATGGGATAATATCTTCCCAGCTCTTTTGAGTAAAGAACCGGCTCCTCTGACTTCATTCGGACAAGCAACAGTTGGTGGCGCTCAACCAAACCGACTCCTTACAACCGAAACTCCTATGCCTACTTATGGTGCAGGCGCTAAAATTAGTGGCGGTGCTGCCGGTGGTGCTCAAAACCTTCCTTCAATTGCAGAAGAAGATGTTAAATTGCTCGAAGAAGGAATCAAAAACATTGGCAATACAGCAAAACAATTGGCTGGTATTGGTAAAGTGGCTGATTCTACAAGCGATCTCACCAACAATATGAATCTTGCTGCTCAAGCTGCTGCTCAATTCGCAGGCTCACAAAATAATCTTGCTCAAGCAAGCGACGGCCTCGGAAAAGCATATCAATCTATCGTTAACGACATGGTTAACACAGGCAATAACTTCAACAACCAACTTGGTCAGGCTTACCAAGCTATCGTTAATGATATGCAAGCTGCTGCTCAAAACACTCAATCATACGGCAACAATATGCAAGCTTTGAATGCTCAAATGGCATCTTTGAATTCTGCATACGAATTGCAACTCAAGAACATTGGTAATATCGCAGCTGAAATAAGCAAATTGCAAGAAGCAACAGCAACAACAGCCGCTGCTGCTCAAAAATATACTGAAGGAACCGAAAAACTTGCAGCACAAATTGCCGACCTCAACAAAGTATATGGCGGCATGCTTAACGCTTTGAACTAAAATAAACACTCATTATTAATCCTAACTAAATAAAGAATAAAGTATGAGTGGAGCAAAAAACTGTCCGGAAACCCCGAGACAACGAATGATAGGTATGATGTACCTTGTGCTTACAGCGATGTTGGCATTGAACGTATCTACCGATATTTTGAAAGGTTTCAAAATGGTGGACACAAGTTTGCACTCGTCAATTGAGGCATCTGAAGTAAGAAATCAAGGTCTTTATGAAGATTTCGACTATCTCATGACGCAAAATGCGGAAAAAACGCAGCCATGGAAGTTGAAAGCTGATTCCATCAAGCAAAAAGCTGATGAAGCATACGCTTTTATCAAACAGTTCAAATATGATTTGGCTGTTACTGCTGATGGTGAATCAAAAGTACTGAAACTCAACCCTAAACAAGATGGTGAAGACATTCCTGACGTAAAGAATGTTGAGGCTGATTCAAACCTCGATGTTGGTGGTCAGTTAGGTCTTGTTGAAGGTCGAGGAAATCAATTGCATGACATCCTTGCTGCATACCGTGACTATATGATTGAATTGGCTGATGCTGATTCAAATAAGGTTCATTCTATCAAATCTATTTTTAATGTCGATGACGTTTCTTATAGCAACGATGGAGAACCGATGTCATGGGAGGAAGGTTTGTTTGATGGAATGCCTCTTGGTGCGGTGTTGACTATTTTGACCAAGTATCAAAACGATATCCGCAACATGGAAGGTGAGATGGTAGCTTTCTTGAAAAACCAGACTGATGCTTCTGACTTCCGTGTGAACAAGATTGAGGCACTCGTTGTTCCTAAATCAAGTTATGTGATGCGTGGTGGTCGCTATGAGGCTCAAATTGTTCTCTCTGCTGTTGACTCAACAAAAACACCTACTTACTTTGTAAATGGCAATCAATTAGGTGCTGATGGTAAATATACAGCAGGTTGCGGCTCAACAGGAACATTTAAGTATAGAGGTCAAATTTTGCTGCCGAGAAATGATGGTACAACAACTGCTTATCCTTTTGAAAGTGAATATAGTGTAGGTGAGCCTACTGCTACTATTTCTAACAAAGACCTGAACGTTGTTTATCGTGATTATGACAACCACTTTGCAATCTCTGTACCTGGTATTTCTGACGATCAAATTTCAGCTACTGCCGATGGAGGTACAATAACAAGAAGTGGTAAAGAATACATTGTAAAACCGGGAACCGGTAACTTATTGAAGATTCATGTTTCGGCCAAGGTTGATGGTCGCCAGCAACCAATGGGTGAATATGAATTCCGTATCAAACCTCTTCCAAAACCAAGTGCATTCTTTATCTCTGGTGAGACAACATTTGATCAAGTTAATATCCCGCGTAGTGCAATCATCAATCCTAATTCACACCTTGAGGTAAGTTATGGTAAAGATGGTCTTTTGAATGTGCCATTCAAGGTTACTTCATTTATGATCATGACCCCGCAGGGTAATATAACCGGTGATGCAGGCTCGAAATTCTCTAATGCTCAGTTGGAAGCCATCAAGAAACTTAAGAAAGGTGACTTCGTGAACATTGTCAATATCAAAGCTACAGGTCCTAATGGTAAGCCAATCAGTGTTGCACCTATACCATTTGTATTGAATTAGTTTTATTGACGCGACAAGTATAAAAAGAAAATTGTGCAAATTATGAAAAAAATTAGTGTTATCCTACTTTTGTTGTTAGCGGTATTTACATCGCAAGCACAACATGTTATTAACCCATTTTTTGACGAAAGAGGAGGAGTACGCCCAGAAACTCAAGAGCTTAATGATGCAGCTGATACTCTTGCCACTATTCCACACCGTGCCGACGATGTCGTTTGGTCAAGAATAGTATATAGAGTTATAGATATGCGTTACAAACAAAACTTCCAACTCTATTTTCCAACCAATTCGGAGGATAGAGACTATAGAAGTTTGTTCAAAGTTATGGTTGATGCCATTATTGATGGTCTGCCTGTTTACAACAAGCAGCCGTATGATATCAAACCTGACTTTGGAGCACCTTTGAGAAAGGCTGATATCCCTGCCAAACTTATGACAGGTAATCCTCTTGACGAATATATGGACTGGGATATTTCTAAATCATCTGACTTCTTGATCAACTACGACTCTATCAACGATGTACTCTCTTTCAATGGTTATTCGTATGATTCGTATGTTAAGAATCAAATTAAGTTTATGATTCAAGAGGTTGTGTTCTTCGACAAACACTACTCCCGTCTCTATACAAAAATCATCGCTATTGCTCCGATGCAATCAGACCAAGTAACTTTCAACGAGAATGGCGAGCCTCAAAAGAAATTTATGGACTATATGATCAATTCTATTCCATTCTGGGTATCGTATGATCAACTTCGTCCGTATCTGGCAAAACAATATGTCATTCCACAATCAAATGACGTTGCTCGTGTTACTTTTGAAATGTTCTTTGCCAACAAGATGTATACATCTTACCTGATTGGTGACAGCAATATGTACAGCCGTATGTTCTTGTCATATGCATTTACTGAGAAAGCTGTTAAACAAGAGCAACAAAGAATTTTTGACGAACTGCTCAACTTTGAGCAAGACCTGTGGGAATACTAATTGCACAATAAAATACATTTTTAGGTTAGAAGTCTGCAAAAAAAGCAGTACTTCTAACCTTTTTTTTCACTTTTACTCCTTAATCCAAGGTTTATATAATGGCAAAGCAACGTAAGCATCTTAATCTTTACATCACTACAACATTGAGTATCACTCTTGTGTTGTTGCTTGTCGGTATGCAAGGTATTCTTCTCTTGACTATAGGTGGAGTTGTCAAGCAAGTGAAGGAAAATGTAAGTCTCGAAATTGTGCTAAAAAATGGTGCCGAACAGGATGAAATCAACAGACTCAAGGCGGTTCTTGATGTTGCCAAGTTTTGCAAAGATTACACCGAAATTTCTCAGCAACAGGCTCTTGAGGAACATATCCTCTATTTGGGTGAAGACCCGACTAAGTTTTTGAATTATAATCCTCTGCATGCCTCTATTGAGGTCCATCTAAATCAAGACTATGCTGTCAGCGACAGCATAAAAGTGATAGAACAGAAGTTGCAGTCGTTCGAAAGTGTTGAGGCTGTCAATTATCAAGAAAATGTAGTTGATGTACTCAACAAAAATATAGGTTACCTTTCGCTTATACTTCTTTCTGTTGCTGCTGTTTTGCTCTTGATTTCTATCTCTTTAATCAACAATACGATTCAGCTAACCGTCTATTCAAAAAGATTTCTAATCAACACCATGAAGCTCGTTGGAGCAACATCATGGTTCATTAAACGCCCGATTATTGCAACTAATGTTCTAATTGGTATAATAGCATCTCTTATTTCAACTGCTATACTTGCAGGTGTGGTTTATTATTTACAAGTGCAGCTGAATATTATCCTTTTCCCTCTTACTTTGGAAAATATCTTGTTCGTTGTCGGAACGATATTTGTTGTTGCTTTGCTCATCACGTACATAGCATCAGCAATAGCAGCAAACAGATATATCAGAATGAAAACTAATGATTTATATTCAATGTGATTTTTTGAATTATGGATAAACAACAATACAAACTCTCAAAAACAAATCTTGTAATGATTATCGTCAGTTTGGTAATCATTATTGTTGGCTTTATTCTCATGGTTGGTGAGCCAAGTGGTGCGGAGTACAATCCTGACATATATTCAACGCGCCGCATCACAATAGGACCGATGATTTCTTTTTTCGGTTTCCTCTTTATGATATTTTCAATTCTTTTTCAACCTAAAAAGAAAGATTGAGTGCTATGTCTTGGTTGGAAGCGCTCATATTAGGTATTGTGCAAGGACTAACAGAGTTCTTGCCGGTTAGTAGCAGTGGCCATCTTGAGATTGGACAAGCACTTCTCGGCTCTACAAGTTCCGACAATCTTACTTTTGCCATTCTTGTACATGTGGCTACAGTGTGTAGCACTTTGGTAGTGCTGTGGCAAGAAGTAGCGTGGATTTTGAAAGGTTGTTTCACCACAACAAAATGGAATAACGAGAAAGACTATGCAGCAAAAATACTTGTTTCTATGATTCCAATCTTTATCGTTGGAATGTTTTTCAAAGACCAAGTAGAGGCTTTCTTTGGCTCCGGTCTTACTCTTGTTGGTATCTGCTTGCTTGTTACGGCCTTATTGCTTGCTGTAAGTTATTTCTATGGTCTTAAACACCAAGAGACAGAGTCATCAGAAGATAGTGAACCGGCCGGTGCGTCAATAACATATTTAAAAGCTTTTGTGGTTGGTATAGCTCAGTCAATAGCTGTACTACCCGGTCTGTCGCGTTCCGGCTCAACAATTGCAACAGGTCTGCTTTGCGGAGTAAAGAAAAAAGACATTGCTCAGTTCTCGTTCATAATGGTTATTATACCTATTTTGGGTGAAGCACTGCTTGATGCTCTCAAAATAGTAAAGACCGGTTCGTTAGATACTAATTTAGGATTTGTGCCTGCAATAGTTGGCTTTGTTGCCGCATTCTTGACAGGGTGTTTTGCTTGTAAGTTTATGATAAATATCGTTAAGCGCGGCAAGTTAATTTATTTCGCTATATATTGTTTGATAGTTGGTATTTTAGCTATTTGTTTGGCATAGAAGATGGATTTTGTAGAAGGCGAAGTAATATATATAAATAAACCTTTAGGTTGGACAAGTTTCGATTTGGTCGGTAAGATTAGGTCGCAGATATGCCGCAAGTTACATATAAAAAAACTCAAAGTTGGACATGCCGGAACTCTCGACCCTCTTGCTGATGGAGTAATGATTGTTTGTACGGGCAAGAAAACAAAATTGATAGACACTTTTCAGTATCAGACCAAAGAATATGTAGCAACTTTACAGCTCGGTGCTACAACACCATCTTTCGACCTTGAGAAACCTATTGATCAGACTTACCCGACTGAGCATATAACCCAGCAACTTGTAGAGCAGGTCATACCAACATTCAAAGGAGAAATATGGCAAATACCTCCAACATTCTCTGCCATCAAAGTTAACGGCAAACGAGCGTACGAATATGCCAGACAAGGGCAGGAGATTGAAATCAAGCCAAAGCAGCTTGTAATTGACGAAATCGAAATACTCGATTTTAATCCTGACAAGATGACACTTCAGATTAGAGTTGTTTGCAGCAAAGGGACTTATATCCGAGCTTTGGCTCGCGACATCGGAGTAGCTCTCCGAAGCGGAGCTCACCTTGTTCAGCTGCGACGTACACGGATAGGTGATGTAACCTATCAAGATTGTACAGACATTGACTCATTAACACAAATAATAAATCAAATTAACGAAACGCAATATGAAACTCAGCCAATTTAATATTAAAATTCCTCAAGAGTTATATGCTCAACGTCCTCCGTATTTTCGCGACGAATGTCGCCTAATGGTTTTACACCGCAAAACAGGGGCTATTGAACACAAGAAATTCAACGATTTGCTTGGCTATTTCAACGAGGGCGATCATTTTATTTTCAATGACACCAAGGTCTTTCCGGCACGTTATGTGGCAAGCAAAGAAAATACTGGTGCCATAATTGATGTGTTTTTGCAACGTGAGCTTAATGAAGAACTTCACTATTGGGATGTTATTGTTGAACCCGCAAGAAAAATAAGAATAGGCAACAAACTGTTCTTTGGTGACGACAACACTATTTTTGCAGAGGTCATCAACAATACCAATTCGCGTGGTCGTACGATAAGATTTTTGACCGACCAAAATCATGACGAATTTAAGCAAACGCTTTACAAATTAGGTAAGATGCCTTTGCCTAAATACATCACACGTGAAGCAGACGAGCAAGACATCAAAGATTATCAAACAATCTTTGCCGACAAAGAGGGGGCTATTGCCACTCCTTCTGCCGGCTTGCATTTCACTCCTCTTGTGTTAAAAAAAATGGAGTTTCTTGGTATAGAAAAAGACTTTATAACATCACATATCGGACTATGCAATTTCCGTGATATAGAAGTGGAAGATCTAACCAAGTTTAAGATGGAATCGGATGAGTTGTTTATCGACCAACATATCGTTGATGTTGTGGAACAAATGCATGACGAGAAACGCAATCTCTTGGCTGTTGGTATTGATGTATTGCGTGGCTTGGAGCATGTTGTCGGAACTGACGGACATATCAAGTCTTTCAAAGGTTGGACAAATAAATTTATGTTTCCACCATATAATTTCACCACAGCTAACGCTCTGCTGACCAACTTCTTCCCTTCTTGCAGTATATATCAAATCATAACATGTGCCTTTGGAGGTTATGAAGAGACAATGAATGCCTATCACGAAGCAATCAAAGAGCAATATGGTTTTGGTGATTATGGCGATGCACTATTGATTGTTGATTAATTACTTTGACTTTGCCGTCATGAAAAAAGAGTTGTTCAACACATTCCGTTCTGCAGTATTTGCCGGAGTAGCAATCGGTATTGCCGGTTTCGGTTTTCTTGCCGACAAGACCTTAGGTATGTTTCTGTTTATCTTTGGTCTTGCCACTGTTGTGTCATATAAGCTAAAATTATTCACAGGTACGGCAGGATTTGTAGAGAGCGGAAAAGATATCTTGATGTTGCTTGTCATTTTGGCGGGTAATATATTGGGTTGTTGGCTTGTCAGTCTGATGGCTCGCTGCTCTGCAATGCCTCTGCAAGACACTGCGCAAAAGCTGCTTGAAGCGCGTCTCTCTCTCGGGGCCGTCAAGGAGGGTGTGTTGGCAATAGGGTGCGGAATATTGATGACCACAGCCGTAACTTTTGCTCGAAAAAGCAAAGAAATAGGTAATTGGATACCATTAATCTTTGCAGTGCCACTATTTATTCATTGTGGTTTCCCCCACTGTATAGCCGACATATTTTACTATCTCACGGTGCCTGCAGAATTCACCTTGGCCAATTTTGGCAGTGTAGCTTGTCTGTATGTTTGCATCGTATTGGGTAATTTTGTCGGATGCAATCTTTACAGATTGTTTGTTGATAAAGACTAAAACATTTTGTTTTGTTAAAAAAATACATTACTTTTGCAAAGGTTATTTAATTTTTTAGGGTAATGAAAAAAATATCTTATCTACTAATCGTTTTTGCAGGCTTGTGTTTGGCAGCCTGCAATAATGCTCAAAACGCCGAAAATGTCAGTACCGACACGGGAATAAAAAATAATGCAGTGGCAAATTCTGTTTTTCAGGTGTCGCTTGCAGGGAAACAAGTACATTTCTCGCAAGGTAATTTGCAATATACTGTAACCGACAATGGTTATCGCTATCGCTTTGCCGATAATCAATATGATCAACTGCAAACTCTTTTTGGTCAGTATATTGATTATTTCAACTACACACATGCTCTTGCAGCTGTTGAATATATGTCTGATTGGCGTATGCTGACACAAGCAGAGTGGGAATTTTTGCTTGACAAATACAAACACTGGATGCTGTCTGTCAATGGCGTGTATGGTATGATGCTTTTACCTGAAGTTTGGACTCAACCATCTGATGTGGAGTGGAGTCTTACGGGTTATACTGCTGCTCAGTGGCGTAAAATGCAGCTCAATGGAGCCGTTTTCCTTCCTGCTTCGGGTATGGTTCAAGTAGATTTGATTGCTTATGATAAAATCGGAGGAATCAATCAAAATGGTTGCTATTGGTCTGCTACGGCCAATAACTACGAAACATTCAATGCCTATTCATTGTTTTTCAACAACTCAATGTATCGTTTTGCCAACGACAGCAAGAGCAACTTACGCTCGGTTCGTTTAGTGATGGACGTGAGATAAAATTTTGTAAGATAAACCCTTTTAAACCGATGTGGCAATGGTATATAACAGCTCTTATTACTTATGAAAAAGTTTTTATTACCTTTAATTTTAGTGTTGTTTTTCGCTCTTGGTTTTTCAGGTTGTAAGGATAAAGATGAAGTATCATCAAAAGGTTATCCCGATATTGAAACTATCCAACGCTATATTGATGGAGACTGGGAAGTAACCACTTGGATTGAATCAGACGGTTCAAGCCATGGCTATAATGGATATGTCTTTATGATTGACCGAACAAGTTATAGTGAATTCGGCGGCGGATATTTGACTATTAATGAAGATGGTCATCTTTCATCGCCTCTTCAATATTATTTAGAGCCGGTATTTAATGATGAAAGTGTTTTAGAAAAAACACATGGAATCTTTATATACATATTTGGTGGAGGCGACTATTTTAGTGGTGAATATCTGATTACAGATATTTCAAGTTCATCAATGACATGGCGTGAATTTAGTGTTTCTGATGGGAAAATAGTACTTGAAGAAGGTATGATATTCACTAAGATAACAGAGTAATTAATAATCTAATCGAAAAAAAAATAAATATTTGCGATTGATTTCTCAACAATATGGGCAGTCAATCGCAAATATATAAAATACATAACATATTAAACTGAAAGGCATTTGCTTAACGTTTAGTTTATAGAGATACAATAATTAAATAACAATGAAAGCGAAACCATTCGTCAAATGGGTTGGCGGAAAAACGCAACTCATTGACCAGCTGGAAGCACTGCTTCCAGCTGACTTTGACCGATGGGAATATGTCACTTACATTGAGCCGTTCGTTGGCGGAGGAGCAATGCTCTTCTATATGTTGCAGACACACTCCAATATTCAGTCAGCGATCGCAGCATAAATCGGTAAAACTCGCAGAAACTCATAAAAATAAAAAGAAATATTTAAAAAATATTAGCATATATAAAAAAATATTTGTATTTTTGCCATCCAAATAAGATTGATTATGAAAGATATTCGTTTTCCAGACATTACTTTGACGGTCGAGGCTAAGCCTTGGCCTGCAAACCATGTAGCACGTGTCACCTCGTTTCGTCCTATAAGCACACGAGTTCGTCAACCCCGTATAATTGAAGCACAAGTTCTGGAGCAATGAGTATTTTGACGAAGACGTTTGACTTCCGTGCAGACGCAATCATAACAGATTGTTTTGTTGTTATGCCCGAAGGTGTAAAAGATAAAGATGGTAATCGCAAATATTGTCACATTGAGAATGCCGCTTGGGACACAGGTGCAACAAATACCATTATTTCCCCTGAGATAGTCAAAGTTCTTGGTTTGCAACCGACTGGGAAAGCATCTATTTCCGCTTATGGTGGCGTCGTGGAAGTTAATACTTATACGATTGACTTATGTTTTCAGAATGGCTATAGAATAGCTAATTTACAAGTAATGAGTGATGAGGAAAATAATGATTTTGACTACGATGTACTCATTGGAATGGATGTAATTACGGAAGGTGATTTTTGTGTATCTACCAAAGAGGATAAGACGCAATTTTTCTTTCGAATGCCTGCAGAAGGATTTCAAGAATGACACAAGCACAAGCAGTAATAGAAACGATTGATATGTTGGGTGGTATAGCTACGCTCAACCAGATTAATCAACATATTTTTGAAATTACCGACTGCCAATGGCGGACAAAAACGCCTTTCGCTAGTGTCCGCCGAATTGTTCAGCAAACAGCCGGTATATACAAAATAAAACCGGGACTTTATGCACTTGAATCCCACCGCAAAGAATTAGAACAAAATGGCATTCTCGTGCAAGATGAACACAACCAAGATTCTGAAATAATAAAGACTTTTAATCATGCTTATTATCAAGGTTTGCTACTTGAAATGGGTAAAATGAGACATCTTGACACCTTTGTGCCGGACCAAGACAAACACAAACAATTCCTTAATCAGAAGGAATTAGGTGATTTGAGAACAATACAAGCATTGCCCGAATACTCATTCCCACAACTTGTCAAACGTAGTTCCACCATTGATGTTATTTGGTTTAATAACCGTCACATGCCTCACTCGTTCTTTGAGGTAGAACATTCGACAGATATTCAAAATTCATTGCTAAAATTCAACGACTTGCAAGATTTTTCAGCTCGTATGGTTATAGTTGCCGATGAGAAACGTCATCATGAGTTTATTATAAAAATGGGTTATGCTGCTTTCAAAGAGCTGTTGCAAAACAGAAGAGTGGATTTTTTGAGTTATGAATCATTAGATAAACAATATAATCAAGAATTAGAAAAACAACAATTTGAATTTGTGATATAAAATACTCCGCGATAGCGGAAACATTACATATTAATTAGCGTTTGCTATTTGTCTATTCGCACTGAAACGTAGGAAATTTCAAAGAATAAGCAAAATAGAAAGAACAAAAGCAAACCCGCAGTATTGCGGGCAACTTGTCTTTCTATTGGTGCTTTTCCTACGACCACAGTGCGAGCAAGTTTGCCCGCATTTTGTGTATATATAGGTCGTAGAAGCAGAATAAGATTAGATAGCAGACAGTAAACTGCTATTTAATGAAATCAGTAGAATCTGCTGCCAAGCCTTTCATCAAATGGGTGGGAGGTAAAGGGCAAGTTATTCCACAGTTGGAAGCATTGCTTCCTGCTGACTTTGACCGATGGGAATATGTCACTTACATTGAACCGTTTGTGGGTGGAGGGGCGATGCTCTTCTACATGTTGCAGATACATCCGAATATTGTATCTGCTGTTATAAATGACATCAATTCAGACCTTATTACTTGCTATAAAATAGTTCGTGACAATCCCAAAGAATTGGTCAATTCTTTGCAAAAAATTCAGAACGAGTATTATTCTTTGCAGTCAGATGAAGTCCGCAAAGAATTCTATCTGCGTATGCGTGCCGAGTTCAACACCAAAGAATTAGACTCCATCCGCAATACCACACTATTCTTTTTTCTTAACCGTACATGTTTTAATGGCTTGTTTCGTGTAAATAAGGCAGGCTTGTTTAATGTTCCTTTTGGCAAGTATGTAAATCCAACCATCTGCGACCCTAAAACAATATATGCGGATAGTGAGTTGCTTCAAAATGTAGAAATACTAACAGGCGATTATCAACAAACACTTGCTCACGCCAAAGGAAACACATTGTTCTATTTCGATCCGCCTTATCGACCGCTGAGCAATACCAGCAGCTTTAACGACTACACCAAGGAGGCATTTAACGATGATGCTCAGCGGCGGCTCAAAGACTTCTGCGATCAAGTACATGCAAGCGGTTACAAATTTATGCTCAGCAATTCGGATTGCCATGACGGTTTCTTTGACGACTTGTATGTGCAGTATCATATTGAACGCGTATGGGCATCGCGTAACGTGAATGCAAACGCAAGTAAACGGGGCAAACTCACAGAAATCCTTGTGCATAATTATCAAGAGACGAAACAATCTAAAATTGTGTAATATGGCAGCACATACCCAAGAACAATTTGACTTGTTTATGTCTCAACTGCGCGAGACGAATGCTACTCTTGATTTCTATTGCGACTTCCCTAAAATTACAAGGAATGTAGCAGAAATAGAAATCAGCCTGAATACGCTTAATTACCTTATAGGTAAAGATGACTTGCGAGCAGCGGTAGAAGCACTATGGAATAGAGACAAACGTGTTTTTGAAGTAATGGACATCCTCATCGCTACACGCAAGAAAGATGACAAAAAGTACATTGACAACGATGGTTCGATGCACTCTGTTCATTCGCTATTTCGATCGGTAGATGGAGTAATGAAATTTATTGAAGAAACAGGGCTTGACAGAGTACTTAAAAATAAAGATGTCAAAGATTTGGTGGACTACGTGTTTGGCGTAGAAACAGGTCTTGATACCAATGCACGCAAAAACCGAAGTGGAGACATCACAGAAACTCTTGTTGCTCGTATCTTCAGTAATGCAGGAATAGCCTATCGTGAGCAAGTTTCATCGCATGAATTTCCTGCTATATCTTCAGTGCTTGGTGCCGATCAGAAAGTATTTGACTTTGTAATTTCAACAAATGCAAAGACATACTTGATAGAAGTCAATTTCTATTCCGGCGGCGGTTCAAAACTGAATGAAGTCGCACGTTCATATACAGATGTTGCTCCCAAAGTAAATGGAGTTTCGGGATTTGAGTTTGTTTGGATTACAGACGGCATCGGCTGGAACTCAGCACGCAATAAATTAGAGGAAGCATTTGCTGCGATACCAAGTATTTACAATCTGACAACTATTAGCGAGTTTATAGAGCGCATCAAATAAATGTCTACTTCAGCCACATATTCTGATTTCATCCTCATGCAAGGCGATTGCATGGAACGGCTGAAAGAGATAGAGGACAACTCTATTGATGCTATTTTTGCCGACCCACCGTATTTCCTGAGTAATGGCGGAATAAGTGTGCAAAGTGGCAAGCAGGTTTGTGTGGACAAAGGTGAGTGGGACAAAGGCGGTACACCTGAATATATCTACGAATTCAACCGCAGATGGCTGGAACTTTGCCGACCGAAACTCAAAGATAACGGCACTATTTGGATTAGTGGTACACACCATAACATCCACGTGGTAATGCGTTGCTTGCAAGAACTCGGCTACAAGGTTCTCAACACCATCACTTGGCAGAAAACCGACCCTCCACCAAATCTTTCTTGCAAATACTTTAACTTCTCCACAGAACTAATTATTTGGGCGCGTAAGAACCAAAAAGTAACACACAAGTTCAACTACGAGACAATGAAACAGTTGAACGGTGGCACGCAGATGACTGATGTATGGCGAATTCCAAGTGTAAGCAAGTGGGAAAAGACTTGCGGCAAGCACCCCACACAAAAGCCTTTGCGCCTCTTGTATCGTATCATCCTCGCCTGCACCCACGAGGGCGACACTATCCTCGACCCTTTCGCCGGTTCATGCACAACCGGCATTGCTGCCAATCTTCTTAACCGCAAATTTATAGGTATCGACCAGTCAGAAGAATACCTGCAGCTCGGTATCCGTCGCCGACAAGAGATAGAAGATGCCGACACGGCTGAACGAATGTTAAAAAAAATGTCAGAGAACCCCGAAGAAGTAACCGTACTCGTAAATCATGCACGTCCCGACACACGCCGGCTGATGATAGAAAAAGGTATCTGTTACCTGCGCGCCGGAGAATCAGAAGGCTCACTGCAAGTAACACCCGGCTTTGAGCGTATGCGATATATTCTGCTGCACACCAATGGCGAAGAAGCTCAACTTTTTCATATCAAGAAAGGCAAAGAAGGGTCATTTCAGATATGGTCACGCGAAACACTTGAAAAACACGGCTTCCACCCCGAACACGCTGCCTATTACATCGTTGTACCTTTCAACCCGACACCAAGCACTTATCCCAAACACCCAAACATTAAGCAGCGCATAAACACTTATCGAGCCAAGATTCGGCCACTGAGCGATTTCATAGGAATAAAATAAGAGCATTTACATATTTTATCATTTGCCATTTAGTCATTTATTCAAGTTTTGCAAGTAGTTAATGTGTCAAATTATAGGTGCTTTTTTATGTCTGATTAAAAGGCAAAAAACCACGTTAGCGGTTTCATATTAATAGAAAAATTATAGCTATTCTATACTTTTCAACCGCGATAGCGGTTGCATATTAAAATACTATGCGATAAATTTGACTAATTGACAATGTGCAACCACTACGTGGTTGTTGGTTTTGTAATCTTGATTATATCTATTAATATGCAACTGCTGATGAGGTTGGGAAGGCTATATGTATCAGTCATGTAGGAAATAGAAAAGTTGGTATTTTATATCACGATTTTTTGCACATATCATCAAAGTTATGTCATTTTTGCATGCAATACCGAATTTGCATAAAACACTATTGATTATTTTTGAAATATAACTATAAAAAGGTGTTTAAACAGCGTTTAAACACCTTTTAAAGTCTAACTTCAATATCTTACATCGCAACGTTCTTACCTCTCACACTGCAACGTTCTTACCTCTCACATCGCAACGTTCTTGCCTCTCACAATGCAACGTTCTTACCTCTCACAATGAAATAGTCTTACCTCTCACAATGCAACGTTCTTGCCTCTCACAATGCAACGTTCTTACCTCTCACAATGAAACGGTCTTGCCTCTCACAATGAAATAGTCTTAACTCTCACAATGAAATGGTCTTGCCTCTTATAGCGTCAGCGTTCTTTTTACTTTTTATATGCTTTTTCCAATTGTTTGGCGCGGCGGAGCATTTCTTTCTCGCTGCTGTCGGCTATTGACGCTTTAAGGTCGGGTATCATGATTGTCAGTCCGACAGTGAGATTGCTGGGGTTGGTTATCTTGTCTGAATTGGCTTCATAGATATATACCCAGTATTCTGTATGTCCGTACCATTTGCGTGCGAGTTGTGCAAGACTTGTGCCGTCTTTTATTGTTTCTTCGCCGATAAATTTGGTGTACAACTCGGTTACTCCTTCGGTGTTAGGATTAGCAACCTTTATGTTTTTGCCATATATCTCAGGGATGATTTCCACGCGTCGGTCTGTGGCGAGTTTATGTTTTTCAGTGTCGTTATATCTGAATGGTTCTGTCGCCCCGAACGATTGTACAATCATCTGATTGGCCTTCACTCCTTTTTGTTTCAAGAGGTTGGCCACTGCTTGTGCGCGTCGTTGTGCGAGGCGCTGATTGTAGCTGTCGGAACCTATTGAGCAAGCATGCCCATTGACATGTACTCGCAGCTCTGCATTTTTGAGCAACATGTCTGCAACAGAATCAAGAATATATGCCGGTTGCAGAATAGGAACATATTCGTCGAAGTGGAACCATATCACTGCACCACGTAGCATTGAGTCTAATTGTGCACTTTGTTTCTTTGTTTCTGCCGACACCACGATAGGCACTATCGTGTCTTGCTGTGGTGCAGGTTGTGTCGCTTGTGCTATTTGCTGTTTGTTGGTTGGTCCTGTTGTTTGTTGCTCTTGTAGGAGTTTGAGCGCACAATCTATGCAAGGAATGGCCACTGTGTCGTAGAGAAAGATGGTGTCGGTAACTCGTTTGTTGAGTGTCGAGTCGGGAACTTTGATAAACACGGTGTCGGGTTTACATTCTTGTTCAGGCAGGTATTTTTTGTATTCCTTGTAGAGTTTTTTTGCTTTTTTCTCTTTCTCTTTGTCGGTTCGTTGCGGTGTGATGCTTATACCTATTTTCAATCCGGCTGCCCAAGGACGGACCACAGTACCGGTCAGTGTCGTTCCTACTACGCCTTGATAAGTTGGCATAAAAGAGCCGTATTCATTTATTCTTGTGGCAAAACCGAGGTCTGTCTGGTCTGCTTGTTGATATTTGGCTGCGTTGTTTAGATATATGTCGGCATAAGCGGCTATAGTGAGGTCTGTGTGTGGATTGAGTTCAATGAGTGTGCCTATTTCTGCATAACCGATGGCATTGAGTCTTCTCAGTCGTGTCAGTGCCTGACTTGTACCGGTGTAGTCTTCTGTCTCGTAGCGTCTGTCGAGATTTTGCATCGTAACATTCCAAATAGGGTAGTAAGCCGAGTGAGTTATTGTGCCGGTAGTGTTTTTATAGTGTTGGTCAACGGCAAAGCCTAATTTGGCACCGAGATTGATGAACAATCCTACTTTCTTAGGTTTGAATTTCAGAGCCAATGCAAGTGGGATTTCCAAAGAATGAATCGATTGTCTCTCTTGCCAATTGTCGAAGCGTTCAATGTGGTTGTAGGCATCGCCCATATAGTCGGTCAGTCCGTACCAAATGATGGGGTCGGTTATCTCTGTTCGGGTGGCGTAAGTGGTGTATTGCAAACCGGTGTTGATGCCGACATATTTGTTGAAATAGTAGGTGTAGCCAAAGTGTAAATTAAGTGAAGGAAATAGATGTGCCTGACCTCCTTTAAGGTCGTATTGCAGATTGCTCACGCCGCCACCAATGGCGCCTTGAAACCACGAGCCTTTGTCTAATCGTTCAATGGTGTTTTTCTTCTTTGTCGTTTTGTTGCTTGTTTTCTTTGCCGGAGCTGCCAAGCAGCTCAATGCGATTATGATTGTCAGTATGCTTAAACCTATTCTTTTCATGGCTTGGTGTTATTTTACGATTAGTTTGTTGAAGTAGGTATTATGATTCTTGTCTGTCAGTCGGATAAGGAATACTCCTGTCGTTTGTGGGGCTTTGAATTGTTGTTTGCCTGAGGTCAGGTTGAAACATTGAATTGTCTGCCCGGCTGCATTGATTATGTCTATTCTGCCATCGTGCGGTATGTTGATATTGATTGTTTCACCGCGTGTTGCTATCGTTGGGTATAGACCGAGTTCATTGCCTATTGTTTGCAGTCCGACAGGTCGTGCCTCAAACGGGCATGTGATGTACTGAACGCCATTCACATCGGTCAGGATAGCGTAGTAAACACCATTTAATCCACCTTGTTCGTTATATACTTGTCCGATGGCTCCTTCAATCGGTTCGCCGTCTTTGTACCACTGATAGCCCATAAATTGCAGGTCGTTTTCAGCATCAGGGAAGCCATTTTTGTCGTTGTTGTCGATATAGAGGACATCATTCCATTTCTGGTGTATAAATCCGCCGAGATAGACTTTGAATGGTATGGTGTTGACTATGCTTGCGCAACCTGATGTGCTGTTGCCTTCGCTGAAACTGATGTACATCTCGAAGTCGCCGATAGGAACGGCACCCACCGTAAGCGCAATCTGCGAGGTGTTGGTCAGCTTGCCGTGTGCGTCAGTAAATCCGGCTTGATAGGCTGCGGTATTATAGCTTATGTCGTATTGATCAGGATTGCCGCTTATGATTTCAAAGTTGATATAGATAAAAGTATCTCTTTGACATATCGTTCCTATTGGCTCAACTTTGACAACAGGTACTTCGGCAACACGGCATGTGAGGTCTATAGTCTCAGAACAACCGCTCTGTGTCTTTCCTTTGAGCCGTACGACTTCTTCATCTGCTGTGAGAGTGTATGATTTTGTCTCACCATTGCCGAAGGTGTAGGTATCGGTGAATGGCAGTTTCTCACTGCACACAACAATTTCTTGAGCAAGGACTTGGTTCTTGTCCAGACTGATGCTCACCTGACCTTCTGAGTTATGCCATGCTTTAGAGCAAAGTGTTGTGCGAGCTTGGCGAACAAGAGTCAGATTGGCAGGAAGAGCAATGTCTATCTTGACTTCTTTGTCTGTAAGCTCGGCAGCATCAGTAGAAATTGTGCGGACGATTTTGCCGTCTTCGTCAAGTACGAGCCATTTGTATTCTATTGTGCCATCGCCCGAAGCAAGAGTCTGATTCTCGCCTGAGATATTGAATTTTACGACACTATCTTCCAAACAGATTAGTTTGCTTGTTGTCTTTATGGTTCCCGGGTTGAATGTCTTGTAGATTTGAATCACATATTTGCCCTTTGACTCAGTCCAATCCATCAGTCCTGTGTTGTCTTTCACCTGTCGAGTGAAAGTGTAGGAGTTGCCCGGCGACAGGTCTATCTCTGTGAGGTTGAGTTGGGCTTTGTTGGTGTTTTCTATTTCTTGCCCATTCATCATCCAGCGATATGAATACACTCCGTTGCCTCCTGTAGGCTCGGAGAGTTCAGCCACTTTGATTCCGTCTTCTGTCGAGCATAGATTGATTGTGTCGGCTTCTATCTCACCGGGGTCAAGATAGTCGAATATGACAAATTTGCAAGCTCCTCTTGATGGCGTGAATTCGTTTTTGCTGCAATAGAGGTCGCGAGCCGAGCGATAGAAAACATACTCGCCCGGTTCTGAAAGAATAGTGTCGAAACTTATGCTGTCTTTTGCTGCTTTGATACGCACGCTGTCAATGATTGTTGTGGTGTCGTTGGTTAAATAATTCACCTCCAAACGCGATATGTACCAGCGGTAGTAGTAGGGGCCTTCGCCTCCTAAGGCTTCTTCCACGTTGTTGATATGCACTCGTTGTGGATAATTGCCATAGATGACGGTTCGAGAGTCGTCAATCTCTCCCGGGTCGAAAGTGCTGAACACAACGAGTTCGAATGTTCCTGAAGATTGCAGATAGTCTAATTGGCATTGGCTGTCATGCACATAGCGTTTGTAGAGCCAATGACCATCTTCGGTAGTGTTGCAATAGTATTTGTTGTAGTCTTTTGAGGTTAAGTATATTGTTGATACCACTTCTGATGTGTCTTCATATACGCCGTCATTGTCGAGGTCGTTGAGTTTGTAGCGTTCTATTCTGTAGTAGTAGGGGTAATTCTCTTTGTCGTCGTCTTTTCCGCCAACGGCATTAATCACTTCTGCACCGTCTTTGGTGTCAGAAAACTTGACAGGGTCGCCATTGCAGACGCGTGTTATGCCGCCGATAATACCGGCATTGAATGTCTTGTAGCCCGAAACAAGGAGTAAAACGCCTCTGCTGCTGCCTTCGTATCTACAAGTTATGATCATCACCCTTTGACTGCAAGGGCGATAAACACTGGCGAATGATCCTTGAATTTTTATTACTGCATTGTCGGGGCTTGACCATTTGGCACCGCTATCAACACATAAAACGAAATTTTCCGTTACGGCTTCGGCTCGTTGGATAGGAGCTTGACTTGTTGGTAGCCATACAGGCAGGCTCGAAACAAATGAAGCAGTGAAACTTGTTTGCTCAAAGCATTTCAGCTGTGGGTAGAAGCCTTCAGAGCAACTCCATTTGTCGTCGTCTTTGAATATGTCCCACATCTGTTTTGATGTTGTTATGCCTATCACGCCGGCTTCGTCTTTCGTACTTGCTTTTTGCAGGCACATCTGTTGGTCGAAGTAGGTATTGATGAATGTTCCGTCGTTTTTGCCCACCACAGAGCCGCAGTTTGAACCATTGGCAAGTGTGTAGCCGGAGCAGTAGGAAGTTTTCACAATACCACCATCATTATGTCCTACAAGTCCGCCCGTGTTGTTGCGTGCACTTGTGATGTAGCCTGCTTGGTAGCAATACGACATCGTTCCTTTGTTTGTTCCCACCAGACCGCCGACATTGTCACTCGCGTCGGCAAGTATTTGGCACATATTGAAACAATGTTCTATGTTGCCTTCATTGCGTCCTATCAAACTGCCGACTTGTCTGACTTCAGAAACGAATATCTTTCCGCTCTCAATACATAGATTTTTGACAGTTCCTTTTTTACCCACGGCACCAAAAAAGCCGACATCGGTGCTGCGAGTGAGATAGTATATGTTAAAGTTTTTGATTGTATAGCAACCTCCGTCGAATGTACCTTCAAAGTCGGTTCCGTCGCCTCCGATAGGCGTCCAGTTGTGTCCCTCACCTAAGTCGATAGAGTTTTGCATCAAGAAAGTGTAGCCCTCGAAAGAATTGGTGGCTGATTGTTGTGCTACCCATGCCAGTTCGGCTCCCGTGGTGATGGAGTAGGTCTTGCCGCTAAGACTCGGTTCTGTCTTAGTGGTTCCATTCCATGCCGTTTGGCTATATGCCAAACAGCTGCAAGAAAGGAATACTAAAAATAAAAATCTTTTGAACATAGTTTTGTTTTGAGTAAATGTTGGTTAGTAAATGTTGGTCAGTTTCGCTGTTGGTTAATTCGCTGTTGGTTAGCAAATGAACAAATAAATCAAATGTCTAAATAAATGAACAAATCGTAAATGATAAAATGAACAAATATCTTTATTTTCTATTCATAATCAATACTTTTGTAGTGCCGTGTATGTTGCCGTCTTCGGAGCTCACCATCACCACATACACACCTGACGGGACGCGTGTGCCTCTTGAGTTGTTGGTGTCCCATGTTGCTGTTCCGCCTTCTGAATATGTCTCATAGACCAGTCTGCCGGCTGCGTCAACAATTTTAACTACGCTTTTGTCCTGTAGCCCTGTGATGGTAACCACTCCATTGTCAGTTTCTCTTACGGGGTTAGGGTAGGCAAATATGTCTTTGAGGTCGTCGCTTGAGGATGTGGCATCGCTTTGATATGACATCAGTCCGGCGGCAGTACCGACAAATACCTCACCTGTCTTTTGGTTGATAGCAAGGGAAAGTATCTCATTCGAGATAAGCGGTGAGTTGTTCATTGTGAAATGTTCTATTGTCTCTTTTCCGTCGTCGGAAAGAAGGTAAAGACCTGAAGTGGCGGTACCTATCCATTTGCGGTTGGCTCCATCAATAGCAATGGCGTTGATTTGCACTCCGTCGAGCAGATAATCGGCAAGATTTGTTCCGTCGTTGCGGTCGAGCAGTACGCGCTTGCACGCATCGGAAGTCTTGAAATCAACCGAAGCAGGAATCAGTATAGGTCCTAAATCTGTGCCGAGCCACAGAGTGCCATCTTTGTCCTGAGCTACGCATGGCAGGCTTTCCGGACGAAGGACATTTCCATTCTGGTCGGTAAATGATGTGCGCTGAACAAAAATGTCGTCTTGAAAGAAATCGTATGTGCCACGATTGTCCCAAAGAATCAATCCTGTTTCATACCGGCAATAGGGAATCCATTTATAATTGTAGTTGTTGTTGTCTATAAACATCTCACCGGGAGTATGAATCACAACTCTTCTCCCATTAATGTATATATTCTGCACCAACCATCTGCCATCTCTTGTGTACATGATGATTGAATAGGGAACCTCATTTGCATTGATTAGATATAGGTTTCCTTCTCTATCGTATAATGCGCCGTCAGTGCGAGTGTAATAATCAGCATCGTCTTCACTTATGCACTTGATTATACTATTTTTGTGCGTATAGTGATTTATCAGTTTGTTGTCTTGAAACTCGTACACACCTGTTCCGTAGGAAGTAACGAATATGTGCTCAGAATTGAAAGGGTCGACTGCCACATTCATAAAGTCAAGAGCCGCCTTGCCTGTTGCGCTTTGCACTTGGTCCTGTGTTATGTTCGTCCATTCCGTTCCGTCATACATCATCACCATTCCAGGGCGATTATATTGCGACGACCAACGACCTCCGGGCACCACATATAGCTTATCGTTTTCTATTTTCATGCGGTATGGTATATTGAGAGCCGGACCATTAGGACAATAATTGGTGTGTGTGCCGTCTGAACCAATATAGCCTATGCCGAGAACACCGGCTGCTATCCAATAATTCCAACCATCATAATATGCCTCGTATGCAGGCCAGAACGAAGGGTCATAGCCAATGTGAAAATCGGGATAGATAATTCGGATGCCATCGTCGCAGCTTGCAATTAGGTGACCGTTGTATTTTTTGATACTATATATTTCCGATTTCAACTCTTCAACTCGTTGCCATTTTTGCTCAATATTGCGATATAAACCTTCAGAGGTCAGGACATATTTAACGCTGTCGTAAATCTCAATCTGACGCAAGGTTCCATAGTCGGTCAGTCTGGTGAATTGCCAACTTCTGAAGTCTAATAAATTCTTGTCTTTGAGTGAAGAACTATAAATGCCTTCTGACGAAATGGCGTAAATAGAATCTGCAAAAAAAGTAATTGAGAGCACATCTATTTCTGTTCCTTCACTACCAATATAATACGTGTCGGCAATTTCTTTTTTATTCATGTTGATGACAATTATGCCAAAATGCATTGCCAAATAGGCGTAGCCATCGTTGAAGACTATGGCATTCGGAGTCTTATTCGTTCCGCTCAACTGCTTGTTGTACAAGTCGATTATGCTGCTTACATTGCCATTGTCGTGCAAAATATCAATCTGACCATTCTGATAAACAATCAAGAGACTTCTCTGATCTTCGTCATAGCCAATTTTAGAAATAGAGCTACCGGTCAGACCATTAAGCTTGCTATAGTATTCAATTTCTCCATCTGAGCGGTCAACGGAAAAAAGAGCATCGTTGCTCAGGCCGTAAACTTTGTTGCTACTCAGAGCGATAGAGTTGACATCACTATATGATAAATGCGTCTCCCATTCATACATCGGAGGACGACAATATGCTGATAAACTCAGTGCCAAACAAGTCAGAACAAGTAGTAGTTTTCGCATAAAATGTAAGATTATGATTTTGTTATTTTTTCTTGTAGGAATTTTCGCATTTTCGACATCGCTACAAAACGATGACTCACAATGCTTTTCAGTTCCGGTGCTTGAGCAAATGTCAGGTCATAGCCGTCGGGAACAAACAGACAATCATAACCAAACCCGCTGTTGCCTCGTTCCTCAGTAAGTATCTGACCGTCAACACGACCATCGAAAGTGAACACCTCGCCATCAAGAATCAGACTGACCACAGTGCGGAAATGTGCTTTTCGGTTAGTCTGCCCGGCCATGTCATTCAATAACTTTTGTCTGTTGCGGGCAAAATCAGTAGGCTCACCTGCATAGCGGGCACTATATACTCCCGGACGACCATCGAGGCAATCTACTTCAAGCCCTGTGTCATCGGAAAAGCAGTTATAGCCGTAAAACCTATTTATATATTTTGCCTTGAGCAGCGAATTACCCTCAAGAGTGTCGGCAGTTTCGTCAATCTCGTCAAAACAACCTATCTCGTCTAATCCGATAACCTCCACAACACCGTCCAATATGGCACGTGCTTCATCTAATTTGTGAGCATTGTGAGTGGCAAAAACAAGTTTATACATAATTCAAATAAAGATATCTTCAAAATGCAAAGTTACAAAAAAAATATAAAAAACAGTATAACAAATTCAAAAAAAATATGTACTTTTGCAAAAAATCTATATCGCAATGAGAAAAATATATTTTTTGTCTATTTCGCTTTTCCTTACAGTCAGTCTGTATGCCAATTTATATGAGCAAGCAGCTAAGATGGGTGCGGTGATGAAGTATGTAACGACGATGTATGTTGATACGGTTGATTTGCAAAAAGTTACCGACAAGGCTATCGAAGCCATGCTCAAAGAGCTTGACCCACACTCCGCTTTCTTGTCGGCTGACGAACTCCGACAAGCCACCGAACAATTAGACGGCAATTTTGAAGGCATAGGTATTCAGTTTCAAATCATCGACGATACACTCAATGTCATACAAACAATCAGCGGTTGCCCGTCTGAAAAAGTAGGTGTACTGCCGGGCGATAAAATTGTCTATGTGGGTGACTCATTGATAGCCGGAAACGGGACAAAGAATAAGACTATACAGAAACTTCTCCGTGGTCCGAAAGGAACGATAGTAGCTGTTAGAATCAAACGACAAGGTGAAAAAGAACTGCTCGAATTCAATATCACACGCGACAAAATACCTATCTACACCGTCGATGCCGGCTATATGCTCAACAAAACAGTTGGATATATCAAAGTGAATAGTTTTGGAGCCAAGACGCATGAAGAGTTTATGGAGAAATGGCATAAGCTCAAAAGGCAGGGAGCAAAAAAACTTGTTGTCGACCTCCAAGGCAATGGCGGTGGCTACCTGAAGACATCATTTGATTTGGCAGATGAATTTCTGACTGCCGACAGACTTGTGGTATATACCGAAGGACTGCACCAACCCAAGCAAGTGCTTGTGGCAACGAATAAAGGCGAGTTGCATAATGTGCCGGTCGTAGTACTCGTAGATGAATACTCAGCCTCTGCAAGCGAGATACTCAGTGGTGCCATACAAGACTGGGATAGAGGCATGATAGTTGGGCGGCGCACATTCGGCAAAGGACTTGTGCAACGACAGATGGACCTCATCGATGGTTCTGCCATACGACTGACCACATCGCGCTACTACACACCGAGCGGACGATGCATACAAAAACCATATAAAAATGTAGATTATCAGAGCGACCTTGAAAATCGCTATAAACATGGCGAATTTGTATCGCAAGATAGTATCCATCTGCCTGACTCACTGAAATTCACAACACTTGTTGAGCATCGCGCCGTGTATGGCGGAGGAGGTATCATGCCGGATGTCTTTGTGCCTGCCGACACAACACGCTATTCTGCATATTACAGAAAACTCGTGGCAAAAGGTATTGTCAATCAGCAATGTGTGAAATATGTGCAGGACAATAGAGAACGATTGCTCAAACAATATCCGACAATAGAGAAATATATGCAAGGCTTTGACGTGCCCACCAAGTTGGTAACTGACATAATAGAGCAAGGCAAACAGCAAGAAATAGAATACGACGAGCAGCAGTTTGCCCAATCAGAAAAATATATCTATCTGCAACTGAAGGCATTGATAGCACGCGACTTATGGACAATGCAGGAGTATTACCGGATTTATAACGCCGAAAATGACGCACTCAAACGAGCATTAGAATTGCTGAAATAACAATTTAATTATTTGCTCATTTGTTCATTTACAATTTACTCATTTATTCAAGTTTCGCAAGTATTTATTTGAAATGCCTAATTTACAAAAAAGTTTTTGGTCAACAATTGTCAACAATTAACCAAAAATTATTATTTAATTCATGTTTCGCACATGGTAAATACAGCATGATATATGATTATGGCAGTTATTTAACGCCTATCGCGTTAGCGATTTTCTTTTAATAGAATATTCAGGTTAATTAAATATCCCGTAGGGATTTTCTTTTAATTTTTGAAATCAATAGCTTAAAAGAAATTCCCTACGGGAAAAGATGTTAGGTTATGTGTCAAAAATCTATTAAAAGATATTCCCTACGGGAAAATATGGATTTATCTGGCACTAATAATTTATTACTCAAAGCAATATACGAAACTTAATTTATTTAGACATTTAATCAGGTGTCCACTTGGGCAACAATATAAAAATCTCATAAAAGACATAAGTCATCCGTAGCTTAACGTGAGTTCGATATAAGAAAAAGTTCGTATTTTATTGAAAATAAGTGCTTTAATATTTGCAAATATGCGGATTTTTTTGTATCTTTGTACCTGAAAAACAACAAATTAACAAAAAACTCCGCATATGCAATTTTCAG
>JAFXPY010000041.1 GCA_017527495.1 Paludibacteraceae bacterium | reverse complement strand
TATAATTTTTGGTTAATTGTTGATAATTGTTGACCAAAAATCTTTTTGTAAATTAAGCAATTCAAATAACTACTTGCAAAAATTGAAAACTATAATTTTTGGTTAATTGTTGATAATTGTTGACCAAAAATATTTTTGTAAATTAAGCAATTCAAATAACTACTTGCGAAATTTGAAAATTATAATTTTTGGTTAATTGTTGATAATTGTTGACCAAAAATCTTTTTGTAAATTAAGCAATTCAAATAACTACTTGCGAAACTTGAAAACTATAATTTTGTGTTAATTGTTGATAATTGTTGACCAAAAATCTTTTTGTAAATTAAGCAATTCAAATAACTACTTGCGAAACTTGAATGAATTAATATCAATGGATTAAAAGAAATTCCCTGCGGGAAATATCAGACAAAATGAAAAGTGAAAAATGAAAAGTGAAAATTTCCTTTCAATTTTCAACTTTCATTTTTCACCTTAAAAGATATTCCCTACGGGAAAATATAGATTAATCGGACACTAATAATTTTTTTATACTGTTTAAATGCTATTTAAACGCAATTTTATTTAGTCCAAATTCTCCAACCCCATGCCGGCAGTTTTATTGCAGTTTCATTGAGTTGGATATCTTTATTGCATGGAGTGCAATGGTAAGTTCCGTAAAGTTGGGTGTCAGTTATTGATATCTCAACTTCTTCAGCTGACATATTAAACAAACCAATAACTGTGTTTTCTTCGTTTTGGCGAACACATGCAAATACTTTCTCATTACCTACGCTGATAGGTTTCATTGGTGCGCCCAATTCGTTTGAAAGCAAGGCACTATTATGTTTGCGAAGTTGGTTGAGTTGTTTGTACATCTCAAATTCTTCGGCAGCGGGATTGATGTCGATAGTGTCTTTTTCGAAGAATTGCAGTCTATGGTTATTAGCATATTCCTGGCCTGTGTAGATAAGTGGCATACCCGGTATTACGTATGTGAAGGCGGCAAAGAGATGAGCGGCATCACCCATGCGTTCAAACTCTGTTCCGTTCCATGAGTTTTCGTCATGATTTGATGTAAAATTCATGCGAATGGCTTTTGCGGGAAATGCAGAGTCTTGTTCAAGAGGCCTAATGGCAAGTATAGAATCTTTCTGTTCTTGCGTTGAAGCAGCTTGATACTCATTATAGTATTTGTCGGCTTTGTCGAAATAATTCCAAAGGTCTGCAACGGTCTTTTTGCCTTGAGCAACATCGTTCATATAGTGGTGGAGTGTCCAGCCATAGTACATGTCAAACACGTTGTTGGTCAGTTGATGTTCAGGATGTTCTGCTTCACTAAGCATAAACATGTCAGGATGGCGTGGGCGTATCGAGTCCATTGCTTGTTCCCAAAAGTCGGTAGGTACTTCAAATGCCATATCGCAGCGGAAACCATCAATACCTATTGTGTCCATCCACCATGCAAGAGAGTTAATCATAGCAAGACGCATGTCGGGGTCGTCATAGTTGAGGGCAGCTATGTCAGTCCAGTCGTATTGAACGATAGTGTTGCCAAGTGAGTCGCGTTCGTGCCATGTGAAGTTGTTGGTCCAAGGGTGATCAGGTGCGGTATGGTTAGCCACCCAGTCAAGGATTACCTTCATGCCTAACTCGTGTGCTTTGGCAAGAAAAGACTCAAAATCGGCACGTGTTCCGAATTCTGGATTGAAATCGCAGTAGTCCTTGATTGCGTAATATGAGCCAAGCGAACCTTTGCGACCAACTTCTCCGATTGGTTGCAGTGGCATAATCCAGATGATGTCAATGCCCAGTTCTTTGAGCTTAGGAAGTTGGGCTTCGGCTGCTGCAAATGTGCCTTCTGCAGTGAATTGGCGTGTGTTAAGTTCGTAAATTGTAGCGTCATAGCACCACTTAGTATGCGTCAAAGGCTGCTCAGGTTTTTGTTCTTGTTTGTTGCATGAAATAAGGGTTAATCCTGCAACGAGAAAAAGAAATAGTTTCTTCATAATTTATAATCATTTAGAGTGTATTATCTCATAACTTATGCCATCAATACTGATGTTCTTTGTCTCTCCGTTGATTGTCAAATCAATACTGAAAGGCTTATCTGCTCTGTTGAGTGCGAAAATATAACTTTCGCCCATATATGTTCTTTCGAAAATATATACATCCTCGTTGGCAAAAAGTGTTTTGTAATCGCCGTATGTAAGTGGCATAGCAGAGCGGCGGAGCCAGATGAGTTGTTCCATTGTTTCGCGGAAGGTCTGTTCTTGCTCGTTGTAACCGCCGAATCGCATCATGTGTCGGTTGTCGGGGTCGTTACCGCCGGGTTGCCCGTACTCGTCGCCTTGATAAACGCACGGAACACCGGGAAGACCAAAGTTCAGAACTTCAAGCAACATCGCTCTGCGGTAGGCAATAGTCGTGTCGCCAACAGTTATTGTGCGGTTCCAACCGGCTTGTTTGTGGTCTTCGTCCCAATCAAGTGCCCCACCGGCTATTGAAATAAATCGTGCTTTATCGTGGTTGCCGGAGATATTACCCATAGTGTGGTGAGCTCCATAAACAGCCTGACTCTCTTCAACCACACGAGCTATTTGTTCCATATCATGACCTGCACGATAGCCTATTGCTTCTATTGCAGTGTGATAAACATTGAAGTCAAATTGAGAATCAAGCATACCTGTCTTTACATAACTCGAAATAAGCTCCGGACTTCCGTAAGTCTCGCCAATCATCCATAACTCGCGTTTAGGGTAGCGCTGAACAAGTTTCTTAGTAAGTGTGCGCCAATAGCATTCAGGAATATGTTTGCAAGCATCATGACGGAAACCGTCAAAATCGAAGTTTTGTATCCAATACAAAGCTGAGTCGGTCATTGGTTGATAAACCTCTTCACGTTCCAGATCGAGAGTAGGGATGTGAACATCAAACCACGTGGTCAGACGAGCTTCGTCCCAGAGTTCAAAATTGCGTTTTGTCGTACCATCAGGAAGGGTAATAATTGAATCTGTCACCCAATCAGGATGTTGTTTGATAATAGGAGAAGAGATGTGAATGTGGTTGGCAACATAGTCGAGAATAACATTCAAGTTGTGTTGGTGTGCAACCATAAGCATTCTTTGCAATGTCTGGTCGTTGCCAAAACGATCGTCAACAACAGTTACATATATAGGCCAATAGCCATGATAGCCAGAGAAACGAGTGTCGGGATTGTGATATTGTCCCCATGCGTCGTTTGGATTTTGCGTTATTGGGCTAATCCAAATAGTTGTTATGCCGAGACTATCAAAAAAGCCTTGCTCAATTTTTTTTGTTATACCTGCAAGGTCGCCACCCATATAATCAACAATCGGAAGGACATCCGGTTGGTTGAGACGGCGGTCGTTGGTAGTGTCGCCATTCTCAAAGCGGTCAACCATCAAACTGTAGAGCACTTGAGCATTGGCATCATGGCGATTCAAATAGCGTGAATCGGTGATTACCTTGCCGTTTTCAAGTGGTATGAGCAGGTCGTTGAAATTGGAAACAGCATCATTTGCATAAATGCGAATGAACGACCTGCCATAGTGTTGCAGAGTTTTCGGAATAGTCAGAGTAAACGTGCTATCGGCATTGTGCTTGATGTTGGATCTATCAAGATGTATATTCTGCCAAAAAGCATCAATATGAAGTGAATCAATATAGAAAGGAACTGAGAACGTAATATCATTACCATTTGTTCCGATAGTTGTCATTCCGTTTTTGAAAGGCTTATTTGGTAAAATAGGAACTTCCGTAAGACTATCATTTTTGAAAATCTGAAGTGTAGATAGTGACGGATTTATTCCCGTCAATTTATACACACCTTGTGTTTCTGTTTGCTCAATATCGTATCCTTGTGCTCTGACACTATCAGCAAAGTCAATCGCAGGAGTGTAGTCTGTGAGATAGAATAATTGAGCATTTTCAGCATTCCTATGTAGCGGCATAATAGGTTTGTGTGTTGCCGATTCAGAATACTTTTGTTCTTGTTGGCAGCTCAGTAGAAATGCGCTGCAAATGAGTAAGAAAAATGTCTTTTTCATGTTTAGTATATTTGTTTATAAGCAATTAAATGATCATATCTTGAACCGAAGGGACGATGATACACCATGATTGTATATTCATTTTTAGTTTCCCAAAAAGAGCCTTCAGTGCGTTGAGTAGTTGCGGCATTTTGATTTTTTTGTAGAAACAAATACTGATAGTTGTAGCCCCCTTGTTTGAGATAAAGTGTGCAGAAATAACCCTTTTCTTCGTAGCTATAGAACATGCGGTTTGTGAGGTCGAATTTATTATATGTCATATCGCCGCTGACGTAAAGGTTTCCATCAAAAAAAGGATTGTCGCAAGGCAAAAAGAAATGCACATACATATAGTCGGCTCTATAGTCTATTTCGTCAGCAGCAGTACGCTCTGCATTGATTAAAAACTGACCGTCAGCATCGTCAGTAGAGATATAGTGGGGATCTTTAGTATAATTCTCCGAAGGGTAGAGCAAGGCATGAAACTCATTGTTTTCGAAAAGAATACGATCAACACCTGCACCAAGGATATAAACAGAATATAAGTCGAATGTGCGATATTCGTTTCCGCCCTCAAAGATGAGTTCTTTATTATTGACAAAGCTCAGGCTTTGGGCGTTAATAACAGAAGGGTGGGGTTTGAATACCATGTTGTCGCGACGATTGTTTTGTTGGACAACAAGAGTTATTTCTTCAGGATTGGCAACATAATAGTCGCCGTAATTAATGTCAATATCAAGTTGTTGATAACGCCCTGACAACTCAATGCTTGTCTGACTTGTGATTGAAGTTTCTATCTCTACTTGTGGTTCAACAATGGACAGGCACACAGTGGCTATAATGTTGTCTTGATTATTGTCTTCATAGATTTTAATTACATAATTTCCTGAAATAGTTGGTGCCATGTCTTCATTTGGAAACTCAAAACGATAGTGTGTATAGTCTTGATGAGTTGTTTCGGAAAATTGGTAGTCGGTAATGTCGGCAGAAGTAAAACCTTTAAGATAGTCAGTAGTAAAAATACCAGATTCTGTCCAATCGGCATTGCAATGGACGAGAGTGTAAGAATAGTGGTGTGTGATTTGCGAGAGTTGGTCGAAAGCAATCTCAAGTGTTTTGTCGTCGTTCAATACGAGGAAAGGTCTTTGCAGAAGAGTAGGGTCGTCGGCATAGCGAAGAGTTAGAGTTTTGATGTCATCTTTGAATATTTCAGTGCGATATTGAGCAGTGCTGACATTAGAAAACATCAGTATGAAAAGTAGTACAAAAAGAATTTTATTTCTTAATTGCACTATTGTATTGTCAAAACAAAATATGTATTTGACCAAATTCATATAGGTAGTTTTGCAAAGAATACCTAATTGTTTGTTATTTACTCGCAAAGATACGACTTTTTTTTAAATTAACAAAATAGTTAAAAAAAATTTGGTATGTTCGCAAAAAAGCACTAATTTTGCAACCGCAAAACGAAAAAAAATGCAAAACGAGAACATCGTAAATTGCAAAATTTGTAAATAATTTGCCATTGTGGCTCAGTTGGTAGAGCAACGCATTCGTAATGCGTGGGTCGCCGGTTCGAGTCCGGCCAGTGGCTCACAGAGAATACTTTAGCAATAAGGTGTTCTCTTTGGTTTTTAAGGGAAAACCTGTGAGTTAAACGGTCGGCTCGCGCGTAAAAACTACTTTTTTTAGTATGGAGAAATAAATTTATTGGTAGAGAGGTGTTTCAAAAATGAAAAAGCGACACTTTGATGGTGTCGCTTTAAGGAATTTAGATATTCTATTATTCGTTCATAATAAACGATTCTACATTTTGCAACCAAACATCAGACTCTAAATTGTATCCGTCCGAACAACTACTACCTTACAACAACAAACAATTCCAAGCAAAATAATAATGCTTGGGATTCTTTTTTTATCGAACAATACGCCCTATTTCGGACGGATACAAGTGGCGGCTTGGTGGGTGAGTTATTGTCAGCAACAGACAAAGGTGGCAACGGAATTTCGGACGAATACAAGTAGCGGCTTGGTGGGTGTGGTGAGCTGTAAGGTCTCGGCAGATGTCGAGAGCGCGATTTTCTGCAACTGCGAAGCACGTTGCAGGTATGGGTGTAAGAAGCGAAAGTGCCATATCCTTGCAAAATTTGAGTTCTTTGTTTCTCACGAAACTCGCGCGCCGCATTTATTCCTTGAGATGTTCACCGGACATTTCTGCGGTGCGTCTGTTCCGCTTCATGTGCAAAGGTATGGCACTAATGGGTGTGGCGAAAAGACAACTACCAAGTTATAACTTTATCCACAATAGCTTGTTGTTCGGAGGCTGTCCGGCGTAAGTATATACGTGTTGTTTCTATACTCTCGTGTCCCATCAGGTCGGCAAGTAAAGCTATGTCATTGTACTTTTCGAGGAAATTCTTGGCAAAGCGGTGACGGAATGAGTGTGGATAAACCACTTTGGGGTTCAAACCATAACGCACGGCAAAGTTTTTCAGCTGCTGTGCAATGCCTCGTGTCGTGATGCGCTCACCAAAACGATTGAGGAAAAGATAACCGCTTGTGCGCTGTTTGGTATCAAGCCAATCCTGCGTTTCTTTCCGAAGTTTTGATGGGAAAAACAAGCGGCGTACTTTACCACCTTTAGTATAGATGTCGAAATAGCCTATATTGATATGTTCAACCTTGATTTGCACAAGTTCGCTTACTCGCGCACCAGTGGCTGCGAGAAAGCGAACAACAAAATACCACTCCATATTTCCGTCTTTGTGAAGACTATTCTTGAGAAATTGATAATCGGCATTGCTGATTACGTTCTCTAAATACGAGCGTTGTTGTACCTTGACGGATTTGAGCTTCCACTTTGGTTTCCCGGTAAACTCTAAAAAACGATTAAGTGCTTGCAGCCGCAAATTGACAGTTTTTGGTTTGCGGTTCTCAATGAGTTGGGTTTTGTAAAGTAGCAAGTTTTTCTTGCTCAACTCTTTGTGATGTACGAAGAAATCACGTACTGCATACAAGTAGGCGTGAATAGTGTTTCGCGCCATGTTCTCCTGCTGGAGATACGATTCAAATTGTTTTAGCATAATCTTTTGGCATTAAGTTAGTAATACGAGGAATGTCCCTCTATATATAATGCAAAAAATGTGTGCCAAACGATGTGTATAATTCCCATTAT
>JAFXPY010000040.1 GCA_017527495.1 Paludibacteraceae bacterium | reverse complement strand
CGACCGAACAAAATCGCTCAATTGTTTTAAGTCATCTTTATTGGATTTATTCGTTACGGCGCATAATGTCTTGTGTTGGTTCTTGCTGTTGGCAAACAAAAGGATATTTGTGTCCACTGTTGCGGATTCAAAAATCTTGACACCGGCAAAGTCAATAAGCAGTTGCGGGTCAGTGTTTTCTGCAAAGAATAATCTTGTATTTTCACCATATCCCGCTCTCATCCATTTATTCGACGTAATGTAACAAAGATGCCCACCTTCTTTAAGTAATTGATGCCCTCTTTCATAGAAAAGACAATACATGTCGCCGCTTCTGTCAAAAGTTTTATAGTCACAACCAACATACAAATCGGCAAATTTTATATCGTATTCCTTACCTTTCTTGTCAACTCCTTTTAAACCTGTACTCTTTTGTAATTGAATGTATGGTGGATTGCCGATAACAATATCAAACCCATCCGTCACGCCAAACATCCATTCGGGATCAAAGAAATCTGCTACAGCATTTTGGTCGTAAGGATTCCATTTCGCCATTTGGATAGCATCCTTCGGAGCAAAAGTATCTTCCTGTTCCAATAATTGCAGAAGCTCTGCACGCAGTATTTCGTCTTGTTTGCGCAACCGCATTTTCTCGGAGGCTTTTTTAGCGCGGAAATGCTGATGACGGACATCAAGCAACTCTTTCTTCTTTAAATTGACCGGACTTTCTTCGAAATCAGCAAAGATGTCAAGAGTAACTTCTTTCTTCCGTTTATGTAATGCTATTAGTGAATTAGCCGTAACAAATTTTGTTTCTAGGTTCGGCAAGGTTGGTATACCAAAGTTTGGTTTGGATGAGTCTTTCTCACAATCACAGATAAGAGAAATAAAGAAACGCAATTTACTGATTTGAGCGGCAATATTCTGTATGTCGGAGCCGTAAATGCAATTCTCTATGATTTGTAGTTTCAAAGTGTATGTATCTTGTTCGGGTTCTATCTTTTTAAGAATATCAATCAGTCGATTGAGCAAACCCATAGGGAACGCGCCAGAGCCACAAGCTGGGTCAAGAATCTTGATTGCCTTAAGGCTATTTGCAATGGCTCTGTATTGCGGTACATGTTTGGCTTTATATTCAAAAGTGTCGGAAAGCAAAGATTCTATTATTGCAATCGAACCATCTGCATCTTCGTTTGCCGCAAGCGGGGACGCTTGCGTACCCAACAAATAGGCTTTGATACTCTCATCCACCATGTAATTTACTATCTCACGAGGGGTATAGAACGAGCCGGATTGGTTGCGTGCTGTTTCGCGTGTTTCTGGGTTGTACGCACCAAGTAGGTTTTCAAATACTTTACCAAGCAATTCAGGGTCAAGTGCCACCGTTTGTTCATTTGGTGTGTTCTCCTCAATGGTGAAGTTATAGCGTTTGAGGATATTGAGCAAGCCTTTTTCTTCGTCAAAGAAGAATCTATTGGGGATAAATGCACGCTGACGATATCTTCCGTTGGGCCAGCGATTGGAATTGCGAGAGAATCCATCATAGTTGAAAGCTTTATCTACGCCATCGATCTTTTTGGTTTTATCAAGGCACTCAAATAAGCCACCATTGAGGAACGGAACTTCTGCAAAGAGTTGTAATACCTCATCCTCATTGATTCGGAACATTTCTGCATAACGGTAAAGTGTTTTAACATCCCTTTGCCCTTGCAATTTTGCAAACCCCCGTTTACCCTCATCATCTTCGATAGCTCGGTTAAGAGTAGCGAAGAACAAGTTTTGGAGAATAGCATTATAATAATTGCCGCTGTCCGTTGCTTGTGGGTCGAAGTCCTTTAGAATACTTTGCAATTGTTTCTCATCAAACAACTTACCTGGCACAAGGTCTTTTTGCTTGATGAACCAAACAAACATTAAACGTGTGAGCAACCGGATGATTTTCTTATCTATATCTTCAAAATCATCAGAAGTCGTTTCTGTATTATTCGGAAAATATATACCACCATCCGGATTAACTGCCCATTGATACCAACCGAACAATTCGTTGTAGAACTCTTTGGTGAGAGCTTCTACAGAGAAGGCGTCTTTGAGTGTTTCAAAAGTAATGCCCTGTCCTTGTAAGTCCACAAAACGTTTAACGGCAGTATTATAGTAGTTAGTTTGTTCGCCAAAGACGAACGTATAACGTTTGGGTCGTGTGCGTTCGTCTTTGAGATCGCAGATAAATGACAACCTCCAGTTTTCGCCATCGTCAAAAACGACTAATGCCGCATCTGCTGTAAATCGGAGATACTTGGCAAGCAGTTGCCGCAGTCCTACTCGGCGGCGTGTAACAGAGCGATTGAGACGAAGATAGAATAAGGCAATATCAAAATTGTCGGTTGTATGCTTCTGACCGAGGAAATAGCCTTGTCCTTCTGTTGAATCAATGTCTAATTGTTCCGGCTTCTGACGATATGTTTGTGGTTTAATTACATCCAATACAAATTTGTTCCAATCTTGAAGATTGAACTTGTTTTGGAATAACTGGCGGAGTTGATTGGCGTTATACATGGCAATACTATTTATTCAAATGTTTCGGAAGTTATGATTTCTGATTGCTCAAACTGCTCATCGCGTTCGAATTTCTCACGACTGATATAATAATGGTCGTAGAGTTTTCCAAGTTCAAGGGCAAACATCGGCTTGAGCTCACTTGTTTTGGTTCCTGCTCTATTCAAGCTGTTCAGTTTACGATTGAGGCGCGTGAGACTAAGCGTAAGCATGGAGAACATGCCTTCATTGACATATTGTTCAAGTGTAACAATCTTATCATAAATCTCGTCACTTTCAAACATACGTTTCATCATACGCAAAAGAGCAAGTGCGGTTTGGGCGTTATGGTCTTTTTGCCGCTCAATGATAGATGATTCCGCCGTTTCGCCTGCAATCTCTTCGGCGTTCTGATATGCTTCGTATGCCTTATGTACATGTTCATAATGCAATTCTTTTATCGCCTCAAAAATGCCCGGTTGCTCATCCTTTTTAGCTCGGAGACAATCAACTGCATCAAGGAACTCTATTTGTTGAGGTTGCTCAGCTCCTTTGACTAAATAGAATTGAGAGCGTTTGCCTGTAGTGATATAAACGATTGTCGATTGCGATTCTGCTTTCGCCGGGCGGTCTTCAGCACGGCGTATAGTGCGGCTCTTGCAAGGCAAGGATTTTATCCGCTTATAAAGGTCGGGATCTGTTTGGTACAATTCGCGAACCTCGCGGAGTAATTCTAACTGTTTATCTACATTGTCACGCACTTTGTCATCAAAGAGTTGGAACTCTCGGAGCATTTCTTCTCGCGAATAGACTTGCGCGTCCTCTCCCAGTGCAGAATGGAAACTCTGTAACTTGATAAGTGCGTTACGATAAAGTTGTATCTGCTCGTCACCTTTCTTAGACGGATAGAACATGTAATTATAGATATGGTCAGAGGTGGAACCGATACGATTGACACGTCCAATGCGTTGCATCAAACGTGTTGCATTCCATGGAGAATCATAATTGACAATGACATTGGAACGATGGAGGTTCACACCCTCAGCCAGTACATCGGAGGAGATGATAATGTTGTATTTATTTTTCTTCTCTCCGGTATAATTAGCATCAAAGTTCTCGCGGATATCGTTTAATACATTCTTGCGGTTGGCAGCACTAACGACCAATACATCTGTGCGATGTAGTTCGTTTTTAAGTTTATCGCCCAGATAGGTAATCGTGTCCACACTCTCAGAGAAGATAACCAATTTGCCCTCTTTGTTAAGCTCAACCATCTTTCCTTTGGTGTCCATTTTCTCTTTGTCAAAGAGTTCGTTTTCAAGGTAGAGTTTGAACAAATCATATTTTGGGTCTTTCTCTACAGCATTCCATTGTTCAGCTAGTTTTTGCAGTTTTTGCCGGTCTTCTTTGAGAAGACGGATGTATTCAGGATTGAAGTCTTCTTGAGTAAATAAGATTTCGTCTTTGTCGTATCCATACGCAAGTGCTTTCTCAAGTATTTGATCAAACTCCATATCATTCGCCATCATGCCTTTGACATCAATCTCCGGTGCAATAAGGATTTGATCATCCTCCCACATCCGAATCATGTCGTTAGTGATGCGTTGGAAGGTTGCAAGCGAACGTTTGAAGGCATAGAAACTGCTTTCAAGTCGTTTTACCATGTGAACACGGAAGATACCGGAAAAAACTTCAGCAAACTGAATAGCGTTACGGTATTTGGCAGCTTTCTCTCCAATAACAAACTCAATAGCACGATAACGGGCATAATGCAAACCTGTTCCTTGTGGATTGTTTTCTGCATTGGGTGTATCAGTTAGCAAGCGGATAGTTTCATAAAACAAATCACTCAAATTATCTTCTAACTGGTATTCGCATTCGTTAGGTTGTTCTACTTGCGGAAAATGTACTCCTTGCGATTGTAAATCAGCACGATATTCATCATTCTGCCAGAGGTTTTTACGAGTTCTGCGCACGAGTATCTTATCCAGCACACGTGTACGCATTTCTTCATAAATACTATCTGCTTCGGCGGTTATTTCTGCGTTCTCTGTCTTTCCACGCTTACGCATCAATTCATTGTAACGCTGAATCCATGGCTGGAATAAAAGTGTAATATTACTCACACCGTCCAAAGTCGGTCGACGCGCATTTTGGAACAAGAGAATAAGATTACGGAAGTCTTCGGGGCGGTTATTGAGAGGAGTAGCCGATAGCAGCATTACTTTCTTTTGGATGCCTTCAATAAGCCCTTCATTTACTCGTGGCGTTTTGCAAATGCGCTGTAGCTCATCGTACCTACCGGAAGTATCTGTTCGGAAATTGTGAGCCTCATCCACGATAACAAGATCAAACTCTTCTGCCCCATTAAAATCTCCATCGCCATCAAGAACCTTCTTTAAGCTGCCATTAGTGATGAACTTAGTGTATTTCTTTAATTTAAAGTTCTTGAATGTTTCTTCCCAGTTTTCCTTGACGGCTGGTGGATAGATTACCAGTATGCGGGTGTTCTTTCCATTCTCCTCTACAAATCGTTTTACAATCATCGCAGCAACAATAGTCTTTCCCGTTCCGACCACATCTGCAAGGAAGAATCCGTTATACTCTTTGAGCATTTGGAAACCTTGGATGACCGCATCTTTTTGATATTTCAATTCCATATAACCTTGCGGCAATTCAATAGTGAAATCATCTTCCACTTGGTTGCCGAAAGCGTCAATTAGAACTTTGATAAATATCTCGTATGGAGTTGGCAATTCTTCAAGATGTGTCTGCTTACGAACACGCTGAATATCTTCCGGAGTTATCTCAATGCTTTCAGCCCAAAGTTTCTCAAACTCATCTTTGCAATATGCAACATCGTCGTAGTCCTTTATTTCCACATTGAGTTCATAACGTGGCGGTTCAGTAATTCCAAGCCCCGCTTCTGATATGTTGGAAGAACCCATAATTACGCGTCCATCTGTGTGCTCGTTGAAATTAGCGGGCAAGCATATGTAAAATTTAGCATGCAAGTTCTTGGAGTTGTGTATGCGCATCTGTACTTTGCCAGAAACTATATCCTCGCAAAGCTGAATAATACCATTCTCTACTTCCTCGCTATAACTGGCCTCCTTAACATCCTTGATGAAGTTGTCCGCGTATTGCCTTTTGGCTTCATCACTGTCAGCTCCAAAAAACATCATACCTTGTTGATGCTTATGCCAAACGTTATCAATGTTGATGCCGACCAGTATGCGTATTTCTTGCACGTTTTCTAACTCTTTTCGCAACTTGAAATAGCCGGAAGAGCGGAAATAGCCCACAACTGCAAGGAAACTATAGAAATTAGGCATTCCCTCTACTATTCCTTTGAATTTATTGAATAGAGGGGAGTCAACATTATTAAAAAATTTGCTACTCATTGTATAAGTGTCTTACATAAAATCATATTAGACTCAGATTTACATATTTTGAGATGTTGAAATGGAAGTGCGTTGCCTAAAATGTTAAAAATAAAAGCAATATAGTAACACTCCTATCATTCCAAAAAAGTGTTGCAAAATTACTGCTTTTTGGGCGGAAATGCAAAAGAATTGTAAAATATGTATTGTTTTTTTTGAGATGAAGGTACGAGAGTTTGGTGAGAGGACTATTATATATCGGGACACTATGAAACGAGAATGTCGGAGGGTATTTGGTGGAATGGATAAATGAGCAGTGCATATATGTGCTTTGTGTTGAGTATTGAGCGAATTTTGTGCATATTGGTGCAATATATAAGAAAACTGTATTATTTGTAAGACGGCCTCTTTATTTTGCACTTCGTGCAAGTTCGTATGCTGCAAAGATAAAAGGTCCTATGGCTTTGGGGTCGTCGTTGCGTATAGGCTCGGAGAGATAGTATTCCACTGTTCCGTTGCGCTGTTGTTTGCCGCCCAGTCCTGCCACTGCACAGCAACGCGTAATACTTGTGGTGCCGTCGGCATTGACTTGTGTGCTATTGTCTATTATCCCATCAAATATCTTACGGGCTTGGCGAAGATATGATTTAGGCAGATAGCCCATTCTGGCACCTTTAGCCATAGCATAGCAGAACATGATGGTTCCTGTTGATTCGAGATAATTACCTTTCGTTTTAGTGAGTGTGGTGAGTTGATACCACATCTTTGTTTTTTTGTCTTGATATTTCAGTAGTGCTTTACATTCTCGATTGAGTATGTCAATCAGTTGTTGGCGTTGTGGATGGTTTTGCGGCATGTAGTCGAGAACATCGACTATCGCCATTACGTACCAACCTATTGAACGACTCCAAAAATTTGGTGAGCATCCTGTTATGCTGTCAGCCCAAATCTGCTCCTTAGCTTCATCCCAACCATGGTAGTTAAGACCTGTTTCTGTGTCAAGTGTGTGTTTGTCAACGACGATAAATTGTTTGGCTATATCGTCGAAAAGTTCCGGCTTATTGTTCACTGCTGCATAGTGCGCGTAGAAAGGCTCTGCCATATAGAGTCCGTCAAGCCACATCTGGTACGGGTAAATCTTTTTATGCCAGAAACCTCCCTCAGATACGCGTGGTTGTGTGAGCAGTTGACTGTAGGAAAATTGGATTGCATCAAGATAGTGCTGTTGAGGGTTGATGTCGTAGAGTGTGTAGATGAAATTGCCGCCATTGACACGGTCGATATTATAATCAGATATTTTATAGGTCTTTATCGTTCCGTCGGAATTGATAAAATAGTCGGCAAAATCCTGAACATAACGCAAAATGGCCGTATCTCTGGTTTGTTGATAGACATTGAGCAGTGCTTTAGCCACAAGAGTTTGTGTGTAGTCCCATTTAGGTTTTTTCACTCCATCAGCCATCCATAATTCGGGGTTGTGCTGCATTTCTGATTTGGCAATGCGTTCAGCCCATTGGTTGTAATACTCGGCTTTATGGCGTGCATATAAGTTGCATGTTAAGCCTAAAATCAAAGTTAGCATGAAAAATTTTGTTCTCATGTTGTGGGTCTATTTAATGATTATTTTGTAGGTTCGGTATTCGCCATCTTGGCGTGTAAAGCGGATGATATAATTGCCTTGTATGCTTGGTGCAAGTAAATCAATGTTGTCTGGATTGAGCTGTTGACTCAGTATGAGTCTGCCTGTAATGTCGTAGATATCAACTTTTTGCACATCTCTGAATGGTGCTGAGATTTTTTGTGACGCTTCAATTACAGTGGGGAATGGTTGAAGGTCTATTTTCTCAACAGCAACGATTGGGCATGTGCGGTTGGTGATTCCGTCTGATGTGGTTAGTTCGGCAGAGTACTCAGCTCCGAAAACGAGATTTTCGTTGGCATGGTAGAGATAAGGGTAGGTCTCACCATCGAGAAGTGTATCGTTGCGGTACCATTGGAAAGAAGTGAAGTTGTAGCCTCCACTGTAATCTTCTGTATAGGCTCCAACAAAATCGTTCCATTTTTGAGTTATCACTGTGGCAGGGAAACGCACTCCGAAAATGATAGTGTCGCATTTGACAGTGTCGATGTTTTCTGTTTCAGAAATGAATGACTTATAGTATGCAAATGTGAATAGTGTGTCAATACCAACATGATGTGCGGTAAAAGATATGCTGTTTCTCTCATTATCTTCCACTTTTGAGTTGAAGTGAATTGTAGAATCGTGTGCTGCGTAGAAACTTACGGAGTCAATGAGTCTTTCTGTTTCGTACGTAATGCTAATTATAGAGTTGGTTTGGCAGAGGGTGTCAATGCTCCAATGTATTGTTGCCGTGTCTGTTATGGTGTATGGTATTTTTTCTATCCATTCAATGTATGCACCAACATTGTAGGCATACGACTCTGCATTGCCTTGGCCATAGACAAAAGCAACAAAGCCTGAGTCACTATGCAATGTGTAAGTCCCTAAGTTGATATGTTTTCTGATGATGGTATATTCGTTATTGTCGCCGATTTGTGTATAATCAGAATAAGAATCAAGATAGTCCATTACGGGCTCATAATTGATGGTGAGTAAATCAAGATATTCTGTTTGTGTAACAATATTGACATAGTGTCCTAAAGTGTCAAGAATATTAGAGTTGAATTCTTCGTAGCTCAATGGAGAGAAAGTTTTCTCTTTGATTTTTTGTTCAATAGGTGAAATAAGCACCATAGCGGGGTCGCCCCAACTGCTGTTTCCTGCACAACTTTCGAGATATTGATAGCACAATGTGTTTTTTGATGTCTTGATTATGTGAGCAAATGAGTTTGTATTGTCAAGTGTAATTTCTGTACTTTGTTTGGCATTTAGCACAACAGGTTCTCCATTTTCTTCGTACTGCACACCATCTAACTCAATTGTGGTGTTGTCTTCTTGAGCCGTTAGAATGAACCGATTATGATACTGTCCTCTAACAATAGATGTTATGTAAGTCTTTCCCCACATTTGCATAGGGATGGCTTGTTCAACAAGGTGGTCGCAAGGGTTTGAGTTGTAGGGTACAATAGCGCAGACATTGCCGTTGAACACAGCTATTTTCTTTTCGGAAACAATATGTGTGCCGGAGAGCTCGGCGATGGTTTTACCTAATATTTGATATACCTCACCGCGGTTTAGTATAATCGTGTATGTTTCTCCTGCTTTGTGTCCGTCAAATAAATCTACTGAAGGTGTGATTTGTACCTTTGTGTTGTTCTCGTCGGCTATTATGGCGAAGTAGGGAGGTACTTCTTCAACAACTTTCACATAATAACTATATAATATTGTGTCATAGTTGTAGATTAAGCCGGAATCTGTTTTGATTACTTGCTTGAGTATATTTGTTCCCGGAATGGTGTCGTGAACGGTTATTTGCCCCGTGTCGGTGTCAACAATTCGTTCTTGCACGGTTATTAAAGTGTCGCAACGGATTGTGTCTGTGCTGTGGAAATTGTGTGATATGCCTACAGCAAGATATACATTTTGTTTTGTGAAGACAGAGTCTCCGTTTTCGTTGAAGCTCAAGATAACTGAGTTTCTGTTTAAGTACCCCATTCCCGGGAAATATGTGTTGTAAGCATCGTATGGATTAAAGTTGTCGGTTGAATCGGTATATAATGTTGCATAAAAAGGACTTTCTGCCGTTGTCTCTCCCATGTAAGTTTGTATGATATATTCGTTGGAGAGAGCTTCCAGTGGCAGCAAACTTGTTGCATCTGAGCTTGCTGTGTGGAAATTAGATGCGTAGGCTGAGAATTCGGTATCGGTGAGTGATTTGACTAAAAGACCGGTTGGCTGTATGGTGCCATCATATTTCATGCACAGCCCTTGTTCGCTTGGAATGGTTATTTTATGCGTACTTTTGGGTGATATATATATTGAATCAATCATCCAACCCGTATTGGGGTTGCTGATTTGAATGAAATTCTCATCTTTGGTTGAGATGAGCAATTCTAATTGAAGCGTGTCCGGGTTGTTCTGCTTTTCGTAAAACCATGCGTCACTGAAAAAGAAAGAAAACCAAAATTGTGTTCCCTCTGTATTGGCATAATAGAGGGAATCTTTCTTAATAACAATAGTGTCTGTTGAAAATGTGAAAGCCGTATCAACAGGTGTTCTTTGTGCAAAAATAGGCATACCGAGAGTGCTCAGTAGGCCTATTAGTATAACGATTAGAATGTGTCGTTTCATTTTCGAGAGTGTTTTAGCGCTTTGCGTAGCAGCCACCATAAAATCACCAATCCAAACAAAGCGAGTATTACTATTGATAGTTCATGACTATATTCGTCTATAAGGTCTTTTTGCCCGTGAGCAATGTAGCCTATTAGTGCCAAGACGCAGTTCCAGACAAAAGCGCCGAGAGCAGTGTAGCCTATGAATATTCCAAAAGGCATGCGGGCCAAACCGGCGGGGATGGAAATCAATTGCCGGATTGCAGGAATCAGTCTGCCGACAAAGGTTGAAATACGCCCATGTTCATTAAAATAGTCTTCTGCTTTCTTAATTTTGTCGCTATTGAGCAATAGAATATGTCCGAGTTTGCTGTCGGCAAAGGCATAAATAATTGGTCGGCCAAGCCACATCGAGAGAAAATAATTTATTATTGCTCCCAAAAGTGCTCCAAGAGTTCCAAACAAGATGATAATCAGAACATTGAGAAAATATGAGTCGGTAATGTTCAGGCTACTGTTTTCTTCTTCGGCCACATAGACGGCAGGTGGTATGATTACTTCGGATGGGAAGGGGATGAATGAACTCTCAATAGTCATGAGCAGAGTGACACTTCCGAGTCCCATGTTGTCGGCATACCAATCTGTAACGGCACTTACAAATGATTTTTTCTCTTCTGTGGTGTCGTTTGTTGTCGGTTCAATTGTTTGTGCTTGCAGGTTCGTCGCCAGCAGTATAAACAAGAAAATGGTGATAATCTCTTTTACTTTTGATTGCATCTATTATGAGTGAAATATTAGGTTCAAATTCCGGACAAAGGTTTAAAAATTGTGTTAGTTCAAACTGGTTGTCCGATAAATATTCAAATGATTCAAGAAAAAGCTTGTTGTGACCTAATTTGTAGTTACAGGCCGCCCAGAGAGCTTCTCCATATTCGTAAAGCGGGTCGATTGCAAAACACTTTTGGATGTATTTTTTTGATTTTTTGTAGTCTCCCGTTTCCCATGCGGCCAAGCTGCATTTAGCCCAAATGGATGGTGCATTAGGTTCCAGCTTGGCAGCTTTCAACATATATTCAAGTGATTTTTGACTATTGCCGAGATAGCTCTCAAGAGTTCCTTGTTTGCTCATTATTATCCATAAAGGAATTCCGGCCTCAAAGCATTGGTCAAGTGTTTTTCTGCAGTCCTCGAAGCGTTCCATAATCATCAGAATGTCGAATTTTTGCAGAAGGATACGACCTTTATTTGTTGTGTTGTTTTCCGCACGTTCAATCCACTCGAGTGCTTTTTCAAAATTTTCGTCAGCAAGGTAATTAGCGGCGATTTTTATGCCTATCTCGCTGTTTTCCCCTCCTTCGTCAATTATGTCAAGCAGAGTTTGTATTGCCTCCTGATGGCGGTCTAAGAGGGTTAGAATGTCGGCCTTGAAATTCAAAGAGAGTATATCATGAGGCTGTATTGCAAGTCCATAGTTGATGGCATCAAGTGCCTCGTTGTATTTCTCTATTCGAGAGTATGATTGTGCCAAGTTGAACCATGCACTATCTTCAAAAGGATCGATTTCAATAACTCTTTTATAGCACTGAATAGCTTTTGTGGTTTTGTCTGCCATATCGTAGCAAACACCCATCTGGAAAAGAATTTCAATGCTGTCGGGGTATTTTTGTATTCCCTCTTTTGCAAAATTTAGTGCGTGTTTGTGACGTCCCTCAGTAGTGAAACATTGAATCAAATCACAATATGCACTCTGACTGAAGTCGTGTTTTGTGAGATAATTCTGAGCCTCGTCTAATGCTTTGCTGACATGGTTTAGCTTCAGAAGAATAGTTATGCGGAACATTACAATCTCGTTGTCTTCAACTTCGATTTGCCTAATCAAGTCCTGAGCTTGTTTCACTTTATTGTCAATCAAACAGCCCAAAATTTCCATTTTTTTTGAGTCTAATGTGTCGGGATAGAGCATTTTGGTTATTCCAACAATCATTTTGATTGACTCTGTGTCATTCCTGACTATGAAATGATGAAGCAGGGCAACGAGTTCGATTATGTCGAAATGCTCGTTGCTTGATTTGTGAAAATAGTTATTGAATCTAACAAGTAATTCGTCAATATTTATGTCCTCAAAATTCATTATTGAATAAATCAGTCAGTAAAATTAGAGAAGTTGTGTTTTAGAGTTGATTGAGCAATTCTTTGACTTTGGCAGATATTGCTCGTCCTTCGGCTTTGCCTGCAAGACGTTTTGTGGCTTGTCCCATTATTTTGCCCATGTCTTGCGGACCTTTAATGTCGAGTTCCACGAACATGTCTTTGAGCACTTTTTCCAATTCTTGTTCGCTCATTTGTTGCGGTAGATAGCGTTGGATAACAGCCACTTGTGCAAGCTCGGCATCTGCCAATTCTTGACGTCCTGCACCGGCAAAAATGTCGGCAGATTCTTTGCGTTGTTTCACCATTTTTTGCATGATTTTCAGAGCGGTGTCGTCTGAAAGCTCATTGTTTGCTCCCGGAGCTGTCTTTGCCTCAAGAAACTCTTTTTTTATACCGCGCAATGCTTCGAGTGCCACTTTATCTTTGGCAAGCATGGCTTTTTTGATATCTTCGCTGATTGTGTCAAATAAGTTCATAATAGTGTTTTTTTTATAATTAAACTTCGTTATTTCGATGTCTCGATATGTCGATAATAGGGTAAGCCTTAGATTACTTTTTTTTGTTTCTGAGCCACGCCGGTGTGTTTTCCGGATCGTCATCGACATCGTCTAAATCGACAATAGAGACTTTTGAACCATTGGTGTCGTCACCTTCATTGGGCCTAAAATCCTCTTGTTCTTTTTTCTTTTTGCCTTCGTAGTTGTCTTGAATTTTGCCTTCGATGTCTTTAGTCTCTCTTGGAATTACTTTGGCTGTTTCGTCAATGTCGTAGCCTGTTGCGATTAGTGTAACACGTACTTCGTCAGGCGACATGCTTTGGTCGAATGTTACTCCCCACACCACATCAAGTTCTTTGCCGATAGAGTCTGTAAAGTCGGTTACTTGTTGAAGCTCACTGCTTTTTACATTTTTGCAGTAGAGCTGTATCAAAATTCGACTCGCTCCGTGTATGTCGGCATGGTTAGATAGTGGTGAGTCGCATGCATCAGCAAGAGCGTCTTTGATGCGATTTTCTCCGCTTCCTATTCCGATGTTCATTATGGCGATATGTCCGTCTTTGAGGGTGTTATAGACATCTGCAAAGTCGGTGTTGATATATCCCGGCACGGTGATTATCTCAGCTATAGAACGCGCTGCGTTGGCCAATACATCGTCTGCTCTGCTCAGTGCGTCTGTTAAGTCTAAGTCGCCATGCATTTCGGTCAGGCGCTCATTGTTGATTACGAGCAGAGCGTCAACATTTTGTGCCATGTTTTTGACACCTTCCATAGCCTTGCGTATTTTTTGTTTGCCTTCAAGGCGGAAAGGAATGGTAACAATACCCACTGTCAGGATGCCCATATCTCTTGCAATTCTGGCAACGACAGGAGCAGCTCCTGTGCCTGTTCCGCCACCCATGCCGGCTGTGATGAACAACATCTTTGTCCCGTCGTTGAGAGCTGCACGAATAGCGTCTTCTGACTCTTCGGCATATTGTTGAGAAACTTCAGGACGTCCTCCGGCGCCAAGACCGGGACCTAACTGCAATTTTTTGGGCACATGGACACTTCCCAAACTCTGTTTGTCAGTGTTGCACACAAGAAACGACACACCAACGATGCCGGTTTCATACATATAATTTACAGCGTTGCAGCCTCCGCCGCCAACGCCCATGACTTTGATTATAACATCATCTTCTACCTCCAGTGAGATAGGCAATTCTTCAGGTAATGACATAATTATTTTTGTTTTATTCTTTTCTATTCTTTTTGTAAATCGGCATTATCTTGGAAAAGATCAACCAATGTGTTGAATAAGCCTTTTTTTGTTTTTTGTTGTTTCTTGTTTTCTATGGTCGATTGTTCCGCATTGTTCTTCGAAAAATCGTAGCCCAACATAAGAGTACCGATTATTCTTGCGTATTCGGGTGCTAAAAATTTCTCGTCAGTGTCAGCACTGAGATTTTCTATATTTCCAATCTGTACACGCATGTCGATTCTGTCTTGCAGAAAATCGGCTATACCTTTTTGACGAGCTCCGCCGCCGCAGATAAAAATCGGTTTGTCTTGCAACTTGCCAATGTTTTCGTTTATTCTTTCAACTATTTTTTCAATTATTTCGTCTTCGCGCGCAACAGCAATATTGGTTAGCGTTGTTGTGTCGTAGAAAATTGTTTTTTCCAAATCGGTTGCAGACTTCACTCTGATTGTTGTGTTTTCCGCTTGTGGAATAAGATGCGTGAAGCGTTTTTTGAGCTTCTCTGCATCAGATTCTTTAATTGCCTGATAAGCTATGTCTTTGGTTATGTTGTAACTGCCAAATGGCACTACCGTCATATCCAATAATTGTCCGTCGTAGTAGGCGCAATATGTTGTCGTCTCTGCTCCGAAATCTATTATAGCTGCTCCTTCGCGAACTACGCTGTCGTCAAGCAATGCGCGTCGTAGTGCCTCGCAACATGAGAAATAGCACGGAACGGTGAATATATCTTGTTTGGCAACACACTCTTCCCATCTCCTGCGTATCGGACTTTGTCCGTAGTAAATTTCATATTGTCCTTCGATGTCGGTTGCTTTTTGATCTGTAGGGTCAAGTACCTCTTTGTCGCCGTCAAGAACAAAAGAATCCCATATAACTTCGATGACATCAAAGTTTGGGTAGGCTTTTTCCAATTTGTCCTTACACTCTTGTTCCATCTCTCGCAAGAGTTTGTTGCTCACATGTTTTGTTGGTATCGAGCGGCGTACATCAGATTGTGTAACACGCAATCCTTTGCCACCAATAGATATGTAGATGTGTCGTGGAAAATCAGATAGCTGTAGTCTGTTTTTCAGCTGTTTAACCAGCCTGACTATTGTCATTGCCGCTTCTGCGCTATTTGCCAATAAACCTTTGCTGACTAAGCCTCGAGTCTGCTCTTGTTCCACACCTAAAATATGTAGAGTACCGTCTGCACCGAACTCTCCTGCCATCAAGGTTGCACAGCTACTGCCCAAGTCTAACCCCCACACCGTAATTGTTTTATCTGCATACAATTTGTCCTTCATATCGCAAATCAATTTCTTTATAGTCGCGCCAGCCTAATTGCTCGCTAAAACCGTCAGTATATAATTTTTCTAATTTTGCCAACTTGCGTTCATAGTTGTCAAGACCGCCCATGATAATCGTGTGTGCTCCAACACGAGGAATGAGCTTGACTACTTTGTTGTTAACAATGATTTGTTCAATTTGTACGCTCCAAAAAGAATCATCTTCAATATAGGAAACAAAATCAAACATTTCGCCTGTTGCTAATTCTTGACTTATGTTGCCCGTAACAATAGGTACATACGATGCCGTGCGTGTTGTTACTTTCATCGGGAAGCGTTCGATATCAACAAAATAATCTCCATTTTCGCCAATGACTCTATATTTTGGAATGCGTTGGCTCAATTTCAAAATGATGTCGCCATTGGGGCTCGTGAAGCAAACCACCTTTCTAAGTAGGTTATGGCTTGCAATAAGTTTTTCTATAGCCTCAGTGTTGAGTTTGTTCACTTGTATGCCGTTGGGCATAAGGTCGTTTTGACGCATCATGGAAAGAATTTCGTTTGTGCGCACAAATTGCCGTGACACGCTGTCGGTTAGATATACGCGTACCTCTCCACATGTGTTTGAATAGCGGCTGTCAGGCATCATCATAGCCCAACATATATATATAGCTAAAAGGCAAAGGCCAATCGATGATAATATTTTTGAAGCAGTACTGCTCATGTTTATTTTCTGCTTTGTAGTGTTTTAGTTATTTTCTTTACAAAACGGTCGATATCACCGGCACCAAGAGTGAGAAGAACACAATTGTGCAATCCCTCAACAAAAGGTAATACTTCGTCTTTCCCGATTAAGGATTTTTTAGTGCAAGTCAGTTTCTCGTAAATGGTGTTTGAGCTTATTCCCTCAATAGGTTCCTCTCGAGCAGGGTATATCGGCAAGAGAATAGCCTCGTCAAGTTTTGACAATTCACGGGCAAAGCCATCTGCAAAATCGCGAGTACGGGAATAGAGATGTGGTTGGAATATGCCGACAATAGATTTGTCTTTATATAACTGGCGCACACTATTTATTGTTGCGGCAATCTCTGATGGGTGGTGAGCGTAATCATCAATATATGTGATGTCGGAATCAGAATAGCATGTTTCAAAGCGTCGATTCACTCCGGAGTAGGAACTCAATCCGAAACGGAGCTCGCCTGTGGTTACACCATTAAGCCATGCTGCAGCCATGGCGGCAACGCTGTTTTCAATATTTACTACCGTCGGAGCACCTAATTGCAGATTGTGGATGCTTTCAGTCGGAGTGAAAAAATCGAAATGTATCTGACCATTGTTGATAGTAATGTTTTCAGCATAGAAGTCATTGCCTTGTTCCCCTATTCCGTATCTATAAACGCGCACGTCTTTGGCAAGATTGTCGCTCAGAGGCAATCCGTTATGAATAATAATGCTTCCGCCCGGCTTGACCAACGACATGAAATCAAAAAATCCTTTGAAGAAACCCTCTTTGCTTCCATAAACATCTAAATGGTCAGGGTCAATAGATGTTATGATGGCCAAATACGGACTGAGCTGCAAAAACGAATGGTCGTACTCGTCGGCTTCAACAACGATATAGTTGGAGTTAGGATTGATCATCAAGTTGGTCTTATAGTTTTTGCTGATTCCGCCAAGGAAAGCATTACAGCCTATCTCTGATTGATTGAGTAGGTGAGTGAGTATGGTACTTGTTGAAGTCTTGCCATGCGTACCTGCCACACAAAGTGAATTGCCCATACGGCTCAAATCGCCTAATACCTCTGCTCGCTTGCATACTTTGAAGTTGCCATTCAAAAAATACTGATATATAGTTGATGACTCGGGTACAGCAGGGGTGCGAATCACTAATGTGTTTGAAGGCGACTGACATTTTTCGGGAATAGATGATGCAACATCGTTATACTCCACAATTATGCCGTCACGCTCAAGATCGGCAGTCAGGTCGGAAGGAGTACGATCATAGCCGGCAACAAAATAACCACGCGATTTGAAATAACGAGCTAAAGCACTCATGCCTATACCGCCTATGCCTATGAAATAATAATTATTGTACTGAAAAGTTTTGTATGCCATAAAAAACTGATTTTACAAAAGGAATATATAAATGCGTAAAAGTGTCAAATTTATAAAGTTAAGCCTAAAAGCAATAATTTTAGATACTTCCGCATAAAGTCTAATTTCCAACATTGCAAAATTACAATTTTTCTGCAATTTTACCAAATTTTTTCTTACAATTTTTAACGCTATTTTGTTATAACGAAAAAAAATGTTACCTTTGCAAACGGAAATAAAAACAAGAAATCAGCATTCAATCATGAATATAATTGAAACTCCGATAAAGGATTTAGTAATCATCGAACCTGATGTTTTCAAAGACCAACGCGGTTTTTTCTGCGAGACCTACAATCTAAAACGCTATCAGCAGGCAGGCATAAAATGTGACTTTGTTCAAGACAATCAATCAGCATCATGCTATGGTGTGGTGCGTGGGTTGCATTTTCAGTTGCCGCCTTACACACAGGCCAAATTGGTGAGTTGTTTAGTGGGCAAAGTACTTGATGTAGCCCTTGATTTGCGCGATGGCTCGCCTACATACGGACAGCATTTCGCTGTTGAACTCTCAGCCGAAAATCACCGACAATTCTTTATCCCCAAAGGTTTTGCACATGGTTTCTCTGTTCTTTCTGAACATGCCATATTTACTTATAAATGCGACGAACTCTATCATCCTGAGGCAGACGGAGGTATTCTTCTAACTGACGAAAGTTTGGGCATAGATTGGCAAGTGCCTCGCGAAAAGATGATATTGTCGGAAAAAGACCTGAATCGGAAAAAACTCTCAGAATTGAACATAAAATTCCCTTATTAATATGAATATATTAGTTACAGGATCAAATGGACAGTTGGGTAATGAAATGCGCCTCTTGGCACCTTCCAATACTCAACATACATTTTATTTTACGGATATTGACGAACTCGACATCACCAACAAGACAGCAGTGCTTGAATATGCACAAGAACGTTGTGTCGAGATGATTGTGAATTGCGCAGCATATACAGCTGTTGACCGTGCAGAGACTGACGAACCAATGGCTCGACTAATCAATGCTCTTGCTGTGCTTAATCTTGGAGAAGTGGCAACAGAAATCGGAGCCAAAATAGTACATATATCTACTGATTATGTGTTTGACGGTAAGGCCTTTTTACCATATAAAGAAACAGACACTCCTAATCCTGTGTCCGCCTATGGACGCACCAAACTCGAAGGCGAACAGCTTCTCCAACAAGCATGTGCACAGTCGGTGATAATTCGTACGGCATGGCTCTATTCTGAATTTGGCAACAACTTTGTAAAGACAATGATACGCCTTGGCAACGAGCGCGACAAACTCAATGTGGTGTTCGACCAAGTAGGCAATCCAACCTATGCTGCCGATCTTGCTGCGGCAATAATGACCATTGTCAATGCAGAAACTTTTGTGCCGGGGGTGTATCATTTTGGTAACGAAGGTGTGTGCTCGTGGTACGACTTTACAAAAGCAATTCATCAGCTTGCCGGAGTGGAATGTGATGTTCAGCCGATTCGTTCCGAACAATATCCAACGCCGACAGAACGGCCGCATTATAGTGTTTTCGACAAATCGAAAATCAAAGAAACGTATGGCGTCAGCGTGCCGCATTGGTACGAAGCATTAGCAAGATGCATCAATAAATTACAAACAAAATAAAAAATTTTTAGGTATGAAAAAGACAATTTTATCTCTTTGTGCAGTGCTTGTAGCATCAAGTACTTTCGCACTTGAATGGAATCCACAACCAACATCAGAACAACACCTTATCGGCGTATCAGTAGGTTGGGTGGATAAAACAATGAAAGGTCAAATGCCAAATGACCTTAGTCTAAATGAGGGTGTAATTTGGAAAGAGTTTAATCAATCTTTAACGGGCTTGAGGTGGAGTAATGGCAAACCACAAGACAAAGTTGGCAACACTCTCCAAGTAGGTTTCACTATCACTCCGGAGTTTACATACGGAATTGGTATTCAAACCGGTCTCTATTATGAATGGACAATGAATACTTATAATCATAATATAGGCAGTGAGAGATATGAGGCACGTAAAAACAACCACGAAATATCTATTCCTTTGCGTCTTCAATGGCGTTATGAGTTAGTTGGTGGTTTATCGCTCTTTGCTTTTACAGGTCCTTCATTTGATTTTGGTTTGCTTTATAGTGAAAGAACAAATGAATATCATGATGGTAAGTTGTATAGTAAAACTTTTCATAACGCCTACACAGGAGCAAGTTCTGTTAAATATCCAAATAATAAAGAACAAAACTCCAGCAACAAAGATCGTAATGCTAAAGATTACAAAGCTTTCCACCCATATTGGGGCTTTGGCTTAGGTCTGCAATGGGAATATATCCGCGTTCAACTGACTTCAGATTGGGGTATTATGGATGTTAACGCTCACACAGGCGAATATGAAAAACCAATCTATTTCAATAAACCAATTTCAGTATCATTCTCTTATTTGTTCTAATTAGAGGGTCAAAAAGAACAATCGGAGTATTCGGAGTTTTCTGAATGCTCCGATTTTTTTTCTGAGTGTTCTGAATATTCTGAGTATTCTGAGTATTCTGAATTTTCCGAACACTCTGAATTTCCTGAATACTCCGATTTGTTTTATGAGGAAAACAAAAAAGCAACCATTTTCGGTTGCTTTTTTCTCTTAGTTGCGGAGAGCGGGATCGAACCACTGACCTTCAGGTTATGAGCCTGACGAGCTACCACTGCTCTACTCCGCGATGTTTTGGACTGCAAAATTACAACAAAAACAAATACCAACCAAATTTTTCTAACATTTTTTTGAAATATACTGATAAATGAAATAAAAATTAACAAAAAATAGTGGTTAATTGAAAAAAAAGTAGTATATTTGCACGCTTATTTTGGATATGTGTGAAAAAGCACATATTTATACACCGAATTAATAACTAAAAAATAATAGAAAAATGCGAAACAAAGGACTTGTTATCCTCATGAGTGTGCTACTGTTTTTAGTATGCGCATTCTACTTGTCGTTCAGTTTTGTTACAGCGCATTATTCTGACAAAGCAGAACAATATGCGCAAGGTGACAAACAAAAAGAGTATTTCTACCTCGATTCAATCAGCAACGAGAAAGTATGGCTTGGATATACTCTAAAAGAATGTCGTGAGAAAGAAATTAACCTCGGTCTTGACCTGAAGGGTGGTATGAATGTTACAATGGAAATCTCCGTTCCTGACATTCTTCGCGCTTTGTCAGATTACAACACATCGGAAAACTTCACCAAGGCTATGGCTGATGCTGTGGAGGCTCAGAGAAATAGCACCGATGATTTTGTAACTCTGTTCATTCGCGCCTTCGAGACCAACGACCCTAACGCACGTCTCTCAAGTGTGTTCTCAACATTCGAACTTAAAGACAAAATCACACTCAATTCTACCAACGAAGAAGTAGAAAAAGTTATTCGTGAAGAAGTTCAGGCTGCTATCGACAACTCTTTCAATGTGCTTCGTACTCGTATCGACCGCTTCGGTGTAATACAACCTAATATTCAAAAACTTGATGTAGCTGGTCGTATTTTGATTGAGTTGCCGGGTGTAAAAGAGCCGGAACGTGTTCGTAAACTTCTCCAAGGAACAGCCAATCTTGAGTTCTGGGAGACCTACGAAATCAATGAGCTCTATCCGCAAATCGAACAACTCAATCAGGTTATTGCCGACCGCAATGCTCTTCTTGAAGAAAATGCAGCTCCTGCTGTTGCAGAAGAACCAAAAGCAGAAGAAGCACCGGCTGAAGTAGCCCAAGAAGTAAAAGCTGATAGCACTGATTCATTGATAGGTCAGTTCGCTCAAACAACAGAAGAGACAACTCCGGAAGCTTCATCACTTGATATAGAGGAATTCAAAAAGAACAATCCTCTAATCTATCCACTCAACATGAGTGTAGCTCGCGGACCTGTTGTTGGTGCTGTTCTCTACACAGATACAGCCAATGTTATGTCTATGCTCCATAGTCCTGAGGCACAAGGTATCCTTCCGCGCGATGTGAAATTTGCATGGACGGTGAAACCTATTGACGAGGCAGGTACAATGTACCAACTTATTGCCCTTAAAGTAACCAATCGTGATGGTCGTGCTCCACTTGAGGGCGATGCTATCACAGACGCTCGCATGGACTTCGGTCAGTTCTCTTCATACGCTGAAGTAAATATGGAAATGAATGCCGAAGGCTCAAAGACATGGGCTCGTTTGACAAAAGATAATATCGGCAAATCAATAGCTGTCGTTCTTGATGGTTATGTATATAGCTATCCGACAGTACAAACTGAAATAACCGGTGGCCGCTCACAAATCACAGGTAACTTCACTCCGGAAGAGGCAACCGACCTTGCCAATACACTGAAATCAGGTAAGATGCCGGCTCCTGCACGTATCATACAAGAAGATATCGTTGGTCCGTCTCTCGGACAAGAATCAATCAATGCAGGTTTGATATCATTCATCATCGCCTTCTGCTTGATTCTTATATATATGGTATTCTACTATGGATTGATTCCTGGTTTGATTGCTGATACAGCATTGCTTCTCAATGTATTCCTCTTGCTTGGTATCTTGGCTTCATTCTCAGCTGTACTTACCTTGCCTGGTATCGCCGGTATCGTTTTGACAATGGGTACAGCAGTGGATGCCAACGTGCTTATCTACGAGCGTATTCGTGAGGAGTTGCGTGGTGGTAAGAATATGCGTCGTGCTATAAACGATGGTTTCAAGGGCGCAATATCTGCAATCGTTGATGCCAACGTTACCTCATTGCTTACCGGTATAGTACTTGCCGTATTCGGAACAGGTCCTATCAAAGGTTTTGCCGTTACTTACATCATCGGTATTATATCCTCGTTCTTGACAGCAGTATTTGTAACCCGTCTGTTGCTTGACCTCTATGCCTCACGCGAAAATGCAAAAGAATTGTCTTTCACAACCAATATCACCAAAGATTGGTTGCAAAATACTCATTTTGACTTTATCAATTCACGCAAAATAGCTTATATCATTTCAGGAACATTGGTAGTTATTTCTATCATCGGTCTTATCCCTAACGCCCTTGGTGAACTTAATTTCGGTATTGACTTCTCCGGTGGTCGTAACTATGTGATTCGATTCGCAGAACCTGTTCAGCCTGAAGAGATAAGTGCATTGCTCGAAGACGAATTTGATGGTACAAGTGTTACCGTAATTACTATTGGTAACCAAAATCAAGTACGTGTTTCAACCAAATATGGCATTGAACGTGATGACGATCAAATTGATACTGAAATAGAGCAACGTCTCTACAAAGGCTTGAGTGAAAAACTCGGTGGCATATCATTTGAGGAATTTAGCAATGGATCAGACGAAGGTGCTGACAAAATAGGTATTATGTCGTCTCAAAAGGTTGGTCCTTCTATTGCTGACGATATCAAGTCGGCAGCCGTATGGGCTATAATCTTTGCCTTGATAATTATCTTCCTCTATATCTTGATTCGATTCCTTAATGTCAACTATTCATTTGCAGCTCTTGTAGCATTGGCTCACGACACAGTGATTGTTCTTGGCCTTTATGCTATACTTTGGCGCATCATGCCATTCTCAATGGAGATAGACCAATCATTTATCGCAGCTATTTTGACCGTTATAGGTTATTCTATAAACGATACAGTGGTTATCTTCGACCGTATACGTGAATATCGTGGATTGTATCCAAAACGTGATTTGGCTGAGAATATGAACAACGCATTGAACAGCACTTTGGCTCGTACATTCAATACTTCAATGTCAACATTCCTTGTGCTTTTGGCAATATTCGTATTCGGTGGTGAAACAATACAAGGATTTGTGTTTGCACTTATGATAGGTGTTATTGTTGGTACTTATTCATCATTGTTCATTGCTTCACCAATAGCTTACGATACACGCAATTGGACATTCCGCAAGAAAAAAGCTGAAGTAGCAGAAAAATAAAAATTCTAAAATACTGATATTGATAAAAGCAGGAAGAGGGGTGATAAAGTTTTTCACCCCTCTTTTGATAAAAAAGCCTGTTTATTACTTTGTAAATAAATATTAATGCAATGTCGAAAATTCATCTTATAGCAATAGGCGGTGCAGCAATGCATAATCTTGCTATTGCTTTAAAACACAAAGGTTATGCCGTTTCAGGCTCTGACGATGAAATATTTGAGCCGTCGCGTTCTCATCTTGAGAGTGAAGGCTTATTGCCTACCAAAATGGGTTGGGACGAAAATCGTATCACTGCTGACATTGATGCGGTAATAGTTGGAATGCATGCTCGTCAAGATAACCCAGAGTTGCAACGTGCTCAACAGCTCGGTTTGAAGATATATTCTTTCCCTGAATATCTCTACGAACAAACAAAAGACAAAACACGTATTGTCGTTGCCGGTTCACATGGTAAGACAACAACGACTTCAATGATACTTCATGTTCTGAAAGGAGTTGGAGTGAAAGCGGATTTTATGGTTGGAGCAAAGATTGAAGGCTTCGACACTATGGTGTCGCTTTCTGACGATAGTCGATACGCTGTTTTTGAAGGAGATGAGTATCTTACTTCACCACTCGATCCGCAATCTAAATTCAACCATTATCATTCACATGTGGCTATCCTGACCGGTATAGAGTGGGATCATATCAACGCTTTTCCGACTCTTGAAAAGTACGTAGCGACATTCCAAAATTTCATTAATCTGATAGAACCCAATGGTGTACTGATATACAACTCTGCAGATACCCATATACAACAGATTGTGAAAGATGCAAGAAAGGACATAAAGTTGATACCTTACACAGCCCATGATGCACGGGTAATACATGGACAAACTTATTTGACTACTTCAGAAGGCGAACTTCCTCTTCAGATTTTTGGTAATCACAACTTGCAAAATCTCAATGCTGCTATGTTGGCATGTCAGCAAATTGGTATTTCAAATGCAGATTTTTATTTGCAGATACAATCGTTCCACGGTGCAGCAAACAGATTGGAAAAAATCTATCAATCAGAGCAGACTATAGCTTTTAAAGATTTTGCGCATAGCCCATCGAAACTCAAAGCCACAATCAATGCTGTACGGCAACAATATCCGGGATTCAAACTGGTTGCTTGCATGGAACTTCATACATTTTCGAGCCTAACAGCCGAATTCTTGCCTCAATATGCAGGAAGTATGCAACAAGCTGACATTGCTTTTGTCTATTACAACCCAAAGGTGATAGAGCATAAACGTCTCCAACCCATAACACCCGATGAGGTTAGAAAAGCTTTCGCAACAGACAACGTTGAAGTATATACCGATTTTGAACAGATTAAAGAAAAACTTTATGCATTTGACTACAAAAATACGGCATTACTAATGATGACATCAGGCAGTTTCGATGGAGTAAATCTTGTTGATTTTGTAAATCAAATGATGGCAGATGTTAAAACACGTAAGTTAGACCATCGTTATATGCGTATGGCTCGCATTTGGGCAGAGAATTCCTATTGTACTCGCCGACAAGTTGGAGCACTCTTGGTAAAAGACAAAATGATTATATCAGACGGTTACAACGGAACACCATCGGGTTTTCCTAACCATTGTGAAGATGAGAACAATACCTCTTTGCCCTACGTCCTTCATGCCGAAGCAAATGCTATAACAAAAGTGGCACGCTCGAACAACTCATCAGACGGAGCAACGCTCTATGTAACAGCGTCACCATGTATGGAATGTGCAAAATTGATCATTCAGTCAGGTATAAAAAGAGTTGTTTACGGCGAGAAATATCGCATTATGGATGGAGCTGATTTACTCGAAAAAGCAGGAATAGAGGTAGTATTTCACCCCGATAATTAACTAAAAATACTTAAAATTTGCACAAGTCAAATAAAAGTATTAATTTTGCAAGCGATAGTGAAATTTTGTTGAAAAAAAATAATCAAAAAAATATAATTATGACAAGAGAAGAAATTACAGCCAAAGTAAGGGCTATTATCGTTGACAAATTAGGTGTTAGCGCTGAAGAAGTTACTGAAAATGCAACATTTGCTGGAGACTTGAACGCAGACTCTCTCGACACAGTTGAGTTGATTATGGAGTTTGAAAAAGAATTTGGTATTTCAATTCCTGATGAGGATGCACAAGGTATCTCAACAGTAGGTAACGCAATTGATTTCGTAGAGAAATTGCTTCAATAATCAGCCTAATTTATCATTAATAGAGACATTGAAGGGTTCAGTGTCTCTAATTTTTTATAACTAAAGAATGAAAAGAGTAGTAATTACAGGACTCGGTGCCGTAACTCCTCTTGGCAACAACCTTCAATCAACATGGGAGGCTATGCTCAAGGGTAAAAGTGGTGCCAATCTAATCACCCGTTTTGATACCACAAATTTCAAAACAAAATTTGCGTGCGAGGTGAAAGATTTCGACCCGCTTACAGTGCTTGATCGCAAGGAAGCCCGCAAATTCGACCGTTTCACTCTCTACGCTATTGCTGTAGCGCAAGAAGCAATGAAAGATTCTTGCCTTGACCTGCAAAACGAAGATTTAAATAAATTTGGAGTTGTTTGGGGATCAGGTGTAGGTGGTATTGAAACATTTGAAAATGAAGTCATAGCTTTTGCCAAAGGTGATGGCATACCGCGTTATAATCCTTTCTTTATTCCAAAGTTTATAACCGATATCGCTGCCGGACAAATATCAATTATGTTTGGTCTCAAAGGACTTAACTACTCAACCACCTCAGCTTGTGCAAGCTCAGCTCATGCTATTGCCGACTCTTTCTATCATATACGTGATGGTCGTGCTACAGTCATAGTTACAGGAGGCTCGGAAGCGCCAATCATAGCAGCAGGAATGGGCGGATTCAACTCAATGCATGCCCTATCAACTCGCAATGACGATTATGAAACAGCTTCACGACCATTCTCACAATCGCGTGATGGTTTTGTTTTAGGTGAAGGCGGTGCATGCTTGATTCTTGAAGAATATGAACATGCCGTCAAACGAGGTGCAAAGATATATGCAGAAATAGTCGGAGCCGGAATGACCGCTGATGCTTATCATATTACAGCACCGCACCCCGAAGGTGACGGAGCCGTTAGAGTAATGAAAATGGCACTCGAGGAAGCGCAAATCCAACCTGAACAAGTCGATTATATCAATGCACATGGTACTTCAACATCCAGAGGTGATGTGGCAGAAATCATGGCGATACAAAAACTCTTCGGCAATCATGCTGAAAAACTAAATATATCATCAACAAAATCAATGACAGGGCATTTGCTCGGTGCCGCAGGGGCAATAGAAGCAATAGCATGTGTGCTGGCAATAAAAGATAGCGTCATACCTCCAACCATCAATCATCAGGACGGAGACGATGACCCGGAATTACCGCAAAATCTAAATTATACATTCAATCAGAAGCAGCCTCGAAATGTAGATTATGCTCTATCCAATACTTTTGGTTTCGGTGGCCATAACACATGCTTGTTATTCAAAAAAGTGTAGAGTTGAATGAGAATATTTAACTTTTTGACGGCAAAAAGCCGACATGAAATGAAACAATGGAAAAGGGTGTTGGGATTTTATCCTGACAACCTTTCTTTGTATCAAACGGCCATAACACATACCTCAAGCCAAAAGAAAGATAGTGACGGCAACAGAATAAGCAACGAGAGGCTCGAATATCTTGGGGACGCTGTGTTGAATGCAATTGTTGCTCATGAGTTATACCAACAATTCGAGCACAAAGACGAGGGCTTTCTCACACGCTCGCGCTCCAAAATTGTCAGACGAAGTCAGCTGAACGACCTATGTTTTCAAATAGGACTGGATAGAATGCTCAACCTGAACAATGTCAAACAAAACGCACATGACATATATGGTAATGCTGTGGAAGCACTTGTCGGTGCAGTCTTTCTCGACAAAGGATATGTCAAAACAGCTAAATGGGTGAAAAAAATATTTTCAAATCTTAGTTCTTCACTTATAGATATAGTAAACGAAGAAGTTGACTACAAATCACATCTATTAGAGTGGGGACAACACAAAAAGAAAACAATTGACTTTGTAATGCTTCGTGATGATTATGATGCAGGTTTTGACGAGCATAAGTATGTCTATCAGATTAAGATAGATGGCAATGTAGTAGCAATGGGTGAAGGTACAAACAAGCGACAAGCACAGCAAAATGCAGCTCAAAAAGCTCTCAAAAGGTTAAAGTAAGTTAAAAAGCGAGTGATTTTACGTTAAAAATATGTTTAATAACATAAAAAGTTGTAACTTTGCAAAAACTTTTTAGAAGACATGCTCTATTAAGTTAATGTTTTAAGGTACAAACTAAATTTATTTTTATCATGTTAACGAAAATTGGTGAAAATGCAGGTGCAATATGGAATGCACTGCAAGCAGGAGCGCTAACATTGAAAGGGCTCAAAAAAGCAACAAAACTGAAAAACGAAGAACTCTATCTTGCATTAGGTTGGTTAGCACGCGAGAATAAGCTTGCTTTCAGCGAGGAAGATGGAGAACTTGTTGTAGCACTTGCTTAATGGATTATTCCATAAGTAGAATTTTTGAGCGAGCAAATTATTGCTTGCTTTTTTTGTTTAAAAGTGTAGTGTTTTGCTTTTCGTTGAATGGTTTATTTCCGAAGTGATTTTTTTTCAGTAAACCTTAATTAATAATAGATTAATGGTTATAGATGTCCGATAAAGATATTTTTCTTTTAGGAGTTTTATCTTTATCGGACACTCATTATAAAATTACGTTTACTTCCTTTGTCTTTTCAACTTATGAAGTTGCGGTAGTTGCTTGGGTTGACAATTGTAAAAGAGCTATTGCTATATGACTCACTGAATCCTGCAGGTAGTTTTGCCTTTTTGTTGGGGTTAAACTTGAATTCAAAGCAGTCCCATCTACCATCTTTTTCCTCAATAAGGTCAATCTCTTTTTGGTCGTGTGTTCTCCAAAAATATATGTTTGCATCGTTGCCTATTGTGGTGTTGTATTTTCTTCGCTCGCTCATTATAAAGTTTTCCCACAACATGCCTGTATCCTGGCGGAGATGCAATGGAGAAAAATTGCGTATCAAAGCATTGCGTACGCCATTGTCGACGAAATATATTTTCTTTCCTTTAAGTATCTCTTTACGCAAATTTCTACTTAGTGAATTGACCTTGTATATAACAAAACATTTCTCAAGCAAATCAATATAGTTTTCTATGGTTGTCTTATCAATGCCCACAGTACGCCCTAACTCACTATACGATACTTCGCTCCCTATTTGCAATGCTAATGCTTGCAGTAATCTAACTAAAACATCAGGTTTTCGCATTCCTTTGTATGATAAGATGTCTTTATACAAATAATTGTTGGTCAGATTGTTGAGCGTTTGTCTGGCATGTGCGGGATCAGTAACAACTTCAGGATAGCAACCATATATAAGCCTTGTCTCTAACTGTTTATCAACGTCCTTCCACGATGAATCTGCAGCCAGCTCACTCATTGACAAAGGATAAAGCATATACTCTAACATTCTGCCTGTGGCAGGCTCATTGAGTTCATTGCTTAAATCAAACGAGGAAGAGCCCGAAACGACTACCTGAATCTTGTTTTTGAAAGTGTCGGCAATCATTTTGAGAGTTAAACCTATGTCTTTTACGCGCTGAGCTTCATCAATAAGCACATATCTGTAGTTATCTAATAAATTGTGTAGGTCAGTTAGAGTGGGGTGTTCTAATTTCTCAGCGTCAGTATGGTCGTCGCAGTTAAAGCGAATAACTTCACCATTCTTAATGTCTAACTGGTCAATTAGTGTGGTCTTTCCGGTTTGACGAGCCCCCATAATTGCCAATACTTTACCACGAAAAAAATCTTTTTTTAATATGTCTGCTAACTGTCGCTTGATCATAATGTTTCAATTTTGTTATTAGAGTAAATTTCAAAAATATAACAATTGCAAAGGTACAATATTTTTCTGAAATCACCAAATTTATATTAAAATTGGTGATTATATTCCCCGAATTTATATTGAAATTGGTGATTATATTCCCCGAATTTATATTGAAATCGGTGATTATATTCCCCGAATTTATATTGAAATCGGTGATTATATTCCCCGAATTTATATTAAAATCGGTGATTATATTCCCCGAATTTATATTGAAATTGGTGATTATATTCCCCGAATTTATATTGAAATCGGTGATTATACTCCCTGAATTTATATTGAAATCGGTGATTATATTCCCTGAATTTATATTGAAATCGGTGATTACACTCCCCGAATTTATATTGAAATCGGTGATTGTATTTTTTGGGGATTTTGATTGTATGTATTATATCAGAATATTCTGGGCAGGAAGTCGATTAGATAGTGTCGCCAGTTGTCCCAGGTGTGTCCGCCTGTTGTTTCGATATAGAGGTAGGGATAATTATTGCGGTCGAGTAAGGCTCGGTATTGTACATTTTCTGCATATAGAAAATCATCACTGCCAATACTTATATAGTATAGTTTTGGGGCAGGGCTGAATTGCAATTTAAGGTCTTGTTCCACATGTTTATAGACGAGTGGCGTGTTGTTGTTTGTCGGAAATTCAAGGCGTGCTTGAGGCGTGTTTGTGGTTTTCTTGTCGTACATTGTAGAGAGAGCCGGTGAGAATAGTCCCACATAGTCAAACATTTGATTGTAGTAGTGTGAGATATGCATAGCGTGATAGCCTCCCATTGATAGCCCGGCAATAGCACGACCTGATTTTGATTTGATGGTGTTATAGTGTTGTTCGGTGTAATCAACAACATCTTGGAAAGCAGCTTCAAATAGTCCGTTAAGTCGTATATCGCGGTTTGACCATTTGATTTTACCAGTAGGGTAGTCGTCAAAATAATAGAGCGGAGAGGCATCTTGATACATATTGCCGTTGGGAAAAACAACAATCATAGGCTTTGCCTTGTTTTGAGCAATAAGGTTGTCAAGTATTTGTGTCGCTCTGCCGAGTTCTATCCACGCAGTTTCATTGCCTCCGCTGCCATGCAGGAGGTAGAGAACAGGGTAGTTGATAGTGTCGTTGTATTGCGGCGGCAAATAGATCATCATTCTGCGCTTGCGATTGTTGGCTGTCGTGTACCATACCTGCTCTACTTTGCCGTGTTCAACATGTTGGTCGCGCATTAAATCTGCTGTTCTTTTGCCGAGTATCGTGTAGTTGTATATATAGTTGACATCTCGCATTGTGCGCGGGTTGGTAGGGTCAAGAGTGCGTATGCCGTCAACGAGAAAATAGTACATATACAAGTTGGCAGGCAGACTATCAAGAGTTGCTGTGAATTGTCCATTGACATGCTTTTCCATAACCGATTCTTTACCATCAAAAACAACAATTGCGTTTTGGGCATTAGGTGCATTGAGTGTGAATGTGATTTGTTCGGCGAATGTCGCATTGCAACATGCAAAACAAAATAAGGCAAAAAAGAGTTTTTTCATAATTGTTTGTTAAATATTTTCGCAAAAATAGAAATATTTTTGCAATTATTCAAAAAAAACTCAGTGATTTTGTTATTTTTCACACAATAAATGTCTGAAATGATAGATGATAAACAAAAAAAGGCGTACATTGCAGTACGCCCTATGGAATCTTCAAATCTTCAAATCTTCAAATTATCAAATCCTATTTCTTGTATCCGAAATTGTATGCAATGCCTATGATAACTGTGTTTTGCTTGATGTCGTAAGCAGATTTGATTTTTGTGCCTTTGGCATTGAGGTCGACATCAATATCGCGAGTCCAGTCGTAGCGCAAGTAGAAATTGAGTGAATTATCTTGATTGATTTTCCATTTTAGTCCTAATGCACAACGCACGTCAGTAATGATTTGCTTATTGTTGGTATAGTATTTTTGTGCATCGGTTAGGTTGCAAGAGTGGATTAGTTCTGTCCAGACGTATGGTGTTAGTGGTTGAGAAAGTGCCTTGTATTGTAGTTGCAGACGATAGCGCATTTCCCATGTATAGCGCTGATGCTGATACTCATTGAATTCGTCAAAACGCATATCTACTACAGCTCTTTCCTTGAGTGATAGTTGCCAATTCTTGTACATACCCATTTTGAATGATTGAGTCAGGCCGAAATACACACGGTGGCGCAGAACTTTTTGTATATTCACAGTGTCTTTTGCAAGCTGATTTCCTTTGACGCGTAACATATAGTGTGCATGTCCGCTAAGTCCAAATATTTCTCCTTTTACGATTGGAACAGTCAGTCCTACAGTTGTGTTCGATTGCGAGAATTGTGCATTAGGGTAGAGATTTGAGCGTACTTCCTCGCCTATTGAAAGAGTGAGATAATTGAATTTGAAATCTGCTTCTGCTTCGATTCTATTTTGTAGTGTCGTTTGAGCCGAGTCTTTGAGTGCAGCGGCATATTTATAGTTGTCGGCCATGGCTGACAGGCTTACAAGCGCAAGTATGATGGTGGCGTATTTTTTTTTCATTGTTTTATACTTCTTTAAATTTGGTTTGATTGCCTATGGTGTTTACTTCTCCTTTTTTCAACACGTATTTCACTTTGATATAGGCCACGTCGCGCAGGAAGTCGATGTGTCCGATTTCGATGTCTATGATGTCCAATCCGGTACGTTCTTTGAGGTCGGCAAGTAGTTCGGCGCGACGTTCGGGTTTGATGTTGTCAATTTTTTCGTACAATATGATTTTTGTTGTTGTTTTTCCTCTTGCAGCCCATGCTTCAAGAGCAATAGAGAGGCAGATGATGAATAGATTGGCAAGCAGAAGCTCTGCCCAACTGACTGCCATAGATAGTCCGTTGATTACGGCAACTCCGATAATTACAAACAAGTAGGTCATTTCGCGAACAGGTAGAGTCTCGGTTCGATAGCGTATCATTCCGAAAATGGCGAACAGACCGAGTGTAAAGCCTATTTGGAGTTCCAGATTTTCCATTAATCCAATGAGAAGATACATCGTCACGGAGAAAAGCATGAACGATAGGGCGAAGCTTCGTTGACCATTTTTGCGGTAATAGATTAGTCCGACAATTATAAATGTAACGAGTAGGTTGAACAGAAAACGAATAGTCAGGTTGAGTACGCTGTCGGGTTCCCACACAGGAACGCCCATAAACATAGTGAGGCTTGCGTCTGCCATGTCAGACATCGTTTCCGGCAGTGCTTCGGTTTGCATGAAGGCACTATCTAATTGTGTCTCGACAAATTCTGTTGTCGGGTTCATAATGGTTTGTTCTTGTATCATAATAATGTGTTTTATTTTTTTCTAATCAAATCTTCAAATCTTCAAATTTTCAAATTTTGAAATCTTCACCTCTCTGTTATTTTCTTTATCTTTCGTATTTTTTGTTTGAAGCGGTTGTGTTTAGCAACTGGATTAGTGAGTGTCACTCCGATGCAGTACTTGCTCATTTTGCATGGGTGAATATGCATTCCGAGTAGAATATCTTTCATTTCGCTGCTGACAAGTCCGTCTTGTTTGAGTTCAATGACCATAAGCTTTTCGAAGCATTTTGTTCTGCCTGTTTGCTTGTTTTCCCACTGCAATGAGAGGTCAATAGTCAGTCGTTCGGTGTGGCCGCTGTTTACCAATGTTATTCTTTTGAATCGGGTGCTGAGTTGAGGTTGCAGCGTGTCAACATCAAACACCGATTTGTCGAGTATGAATTGCTGAACATCAGGCATCGAAGCGAGGTCGGCGGTTAGGTTTGAGGGAAAATCGCCTTCAAATATCTGGCGACGTTTTTTCTTTGTCCTGCCTGTGTTGGTTTTGTTCTTAACTTCAAGAAACGTCAGATCGGAGTCGATATATTTTCTAATGCGAATTTTTTGCCGACGCAGATGACGATTGTGGTGCATCACAAACATGTCAAGGTTTGTGGTGTCGAAATAGAGTGTATCGTATTCGGCAACACGCTTGTGGCCTATCTCTTGTGCGTAGTAGCCACGCTCTTTTGCTTGTCGTAAAATTTGCGGAAGAAAATCGATGTTGGCAATGTATTTAGTGTCAATGCGGTTCATGAGCTTTATTGCCGACATCTCGTCAAGCGAAATAGGACGCATCTGCAGTAATATGTCTTGCCATGTTTCCATCAGTCGGCAAAGATATATTCAAACACTTTGACGGAATAGAGCTTGCCGTTAGGCAAATAGTTGTATTGTTTGGCCTTTGTCCCGTTTTCGTTGTAGGTGTATTTGCGTTGGCGAACGGGTTTGTTGCGGTCGTCGTAAACAATCTCTTTTGCAACAAGTCCGTTTTCATCGTATTCAATAGTTACACGCTCCTTTTGCCCATATGTGGCGTACTCTATTTCTTCTATTTTGCGTCCCTCGTTGTCATAGACAGTAACATGGTCGAGCCAGCGGGTTTTCATCTTGGCATCGGTGTTCCATTCTTTGACAGTTAGATTTTTGCGTTTTGCGCGTTTAGCAAGAGTTTCAGGACTTACTACTTGAGCGTAACTGCATACTGACAAAACCATAAGTCCGACTAAAATAAATAATCTATTTTTCATTTTCTCAAAAAAATTGCGGTGCAAAATTAATTTAATTTTCAAGAAATGCAAAAAAAATGCCACAAATGATAAAAAAAAGATGATAATTTGTTTATTTCAATAAAAAAAATTAACTTTGTGGGTGATATTTTTTAACGATTTTTTATAAATGATTGATATTATGCGTAAATTATTCATTAGTTTGGCTTTACTTTGCTTGACGCTTTTTGTGAGTGCTCAGGAAGCAAAGTATGTGTTCTATTTCATTGGTGATGGAATGGGACCTAATCAAGTTTTAGGCACAGAAATGTATCTTGCCGAGAAGGCCGGTAAGATAGGTTATTCACCTTTGTTTTTCACTAAGTTTCCTGTTGCCGGAATGGCTCGTACCTACTCAAAGAGTAATGGTATTACCGATTCTGCAGCAGCCGGAACAGCTCTTGCCGCCGGTGTGAAAACCAACAATAGTGCTGTCGGAGTTGACGCAGCTAAGAAGCCCGTTATGTCAATTGCCAAAACACTACAATCGAAGGGTCGCGCCATTGCTATATGCACATCTGTCAGTATTGACCATGCAACACCGGCATGTTTTTATGCTAATGTGCCAAATCGCAAGTCGTACTACAAAATTGGTAGCCAATTGCCTGAATCAGGTTTTGATTTCTTTGCAGGAGCCGGTTTCCAATCCCCTATCGACAAAAACAACCCTAACAAACCGAGTCTCTATTCAAAGGCTGAAACGGCAGGTTATACCATAGCTCGTGGTTGGGCTGATTTTAATGAGAAAAAAGCCACAGCAAAGAAGATGATTCTTGTGCAAGAAAAAGATGGTCTGAAAAATAGAGATTTCAAGGCTGCTTCATCTATCCCTTACGAAATCGACCGCGACAATGACGACCTCACTCTTGCCCAAATCACAAAAGCAGCTATTGAATTTACCCCGAAGGAGAACGGCTTCTTTATGATGATTGAAGGCGGTATGATTGACTGGGGATGTCACAATAATGACGCGCTTGCGGCTTTCCACGAAGTTATTGAGATGGATGAGGCAATCAAAATTGCTTATCAGTTCTATCAGGAACACCCTGATTCAACACTCATTGTTATCACTGCAGACCATGAAACAGGTGGTCTCTCATTAGGTCGTGACGGCGACTATACGCTCAATCTAAAGGCTATTGACGCACAGCAAAAGTCAGGTTATGAGTTCAACAAAATGGTACGTAGCCGCTACAAAAAATCAATCAAAGAACCGGAAGAAGGCAAGAAAAAACCTGCTCCATACGTATGGGAAGATGTAAAGCAAGACCTTACTGACTACTTTGGATTCTACACCGCAACAGAACTTACCGACGACGAGAATAATGCTTTGATGAATTGCTGGTACAAACTTTCTGGCAATGAGAAAAAGATTGTCAGCACGTCATTTGGTGAGGAGTATGATTTTGGCGTTGTAGCAACAAAGATACTTGACAAGCGTGGACAGATTGCTTGGACAACACGCGGACATACTGCTGCCAATGTGCCTGTTTATGCAATAGGTGTTGGCGCCGAGAAATTCAATGGTTGGCAAGACAATACTGAGATACCGATGAAGATACTCGAACTTGCAACCCCAAAAGCAAGACCGGAAATCAAAGAAGAAAAACCGGAACCGGTTGTTATCTTTGAGCAATAAAAATTGTCGATACAAGATAGAAAAAAAACGATGCCAACATAAAAGTAGACATCGTTTTTTTTATTTATAGATTCAGTACTATGCCTGCTTTGAGCCATCGGCGTGGTTGTACGATGCCGCCATAATCGTAGTAGGCAAGATTGAGTAAGTTGGAGCCTTCGGCATAGACTTCGATTTTGTTGTTCTTCCAAAAGAGTCTTCCGTCAAGTAAATAGACAGCTTTGTAGGCACACACCTCATTTTGGGCATTGATGTAGTCGCCGTTGCGTTGTTGATAGGTCAGCGTCCATCGTCCACCAAAACCTTTGTAGATGGGATGACCGAATTGTAATGTCGCCTTATGCCGCAAGTAGTCAAGTGCATATTTAGAAATATAGTCAGCATACTCTTTGTCCATTGTTTGTACGAGATTAGTGAATGAATAACTTGCTTGTACGAACCATTTGTTTTTGCTCACTTGCAGTGTTGCTTCGCCTCCCATAGCATCAACACGAGTATGATTCATTGAAAGCCACTTCTCGTCTTGTGGCCTTTTGGCCCAGTCGATAATGTTTTTTCCTATGCGATAATATGTGGCAACAGACAAAGAAATACGCCATTGATTAGCGAGTAAATCATTGTATTTTGTTCCAATCTCAAAATTGTAGCTATGTTCGGGCGAGAGGTCTGTGTTGGCAATTTGACTGACTGATTTATAATATAAATCTGTGAATGTAGGCAGACGAAGTGTGCGATTGGCAGAAGCGTAAACAGACGATTGCGGAGCATAGACATAGGCAATTTGGGCATTGAATGCATAGTTGTGGCGGAACATAGTGTTATAGTTGCCGGCAAGACCAATCTGTGCTGTCCAATTGTCTGCCCAAACAAATGTCTGCTGAGCGAAATAGTTGATGTTAAGCCTGTTTTTTTCGTAGGCGTATGGATTGAAATGAGAGGCGGCGGAGTCGCGCAACTCACCCAAGACAGACGAGAGAATATGTTCGTTTCTGACTTCTAATCCGAAACTTGTTCGCCCTATTTCTGTAGAATAGTGTGCTTTGAAGTTGAGTGCTGCGGTTTGGGTTATATGGCGATTAGGGTTGTAGTTGGCGGGGTAGTTTGGTGTGTTAGGTCGAAAGAGGTACCATGTGTCGTGATGCAGTCTATAGTAAGCTGTAGAGGCAAGTTGCCAATGGTTGAAATGTTTGTTCCACGAGGCGGAGGCAATGATTGCTTTTGTCGTCTCATATTGGTCGGGATATTTGAGTGTATAGAAGGCATTAGAACCGAATTTTTTGTATTGTGAGCCCACCTGCCATTGCCATTCACCTGCTTGTGATTGTGCTTCGCCGGCTGTGAAAAGATTAGCGTATGAATAGTCGGTGTTATATATATATCCGGTAGAGTGGTTGTAGTTAGTGGCTGCTTGCCAGCGAACTTTTTTTGTTTGCTGGTTGATGGCGTATGAAGGTGCTATATAGCCATAGCTTCCGGCACTTAGAGCAATATGATGTTGCATAGTGTCGCGTGGCATTGGTTGCATCGTAATGATGTTGATAGCGCCTGCAAAAGCGTTGAGCCCGAATTGCTCTAATGCCGTTCCTTGCAGTACCTCAATATGACTTACTGTTGCAAGGTCAATAGGCAGGTCAAGATTGGCATGACCTGTTCGAGGATCGGTGATGTTAACGCCATTGAGCAGAATGAGTACTTGGTCGTTGGTGCCGCCTCGCATTGATATATCAGCTTGTGCGCCATTGGCACCGCGTGTGCGGATATCAACCCCTGGGAGCAAGTCAAGCAATTCATTGAGTGTGACGCTTGGAGTGGCTTGGATTTGTTCTGCGTCAAGAGTAATGATGGTATTTCTATATTGGTTGGCGGTTTGTTGTTGTTGGCCAACAACTTCAACTTCATCGAGTTGGAAATTGCGCTTTTGCGCAAAAAGAGTTGTTGTGCATACCAAACACAACAACATATAAAGATATGTATGTTTCATTGCTAAATTGATTTTTTGTTGTTAATCTTCAAATCTTGAAATCTTCAAATTTTCAAATCTTGAATTTTTCAAATCTTCAAATCTTCAAATCAATTAGGCAATGGTTCGCTATAGAGCATTTGGTAGTTGACGGTAGAATCGATAACCACTTCTACCGGTGTGTGTGATTTTTGTAGTTGCAGGTCGGTTAGATAATTACTCAGCACACCGATGGTTATTTCTCGGTGCATTGAGGCGAAAATAGCGTAATTAGTTTTTCGCAATCTACGGAATCTAACAGTCTGCAACATTTTATAGTTTTTTTAGTTCGCGTTTGATAAGTTCTTGCGTTATTTGTGTAACCGGCACGAGAGGCAGGCGCAGCTGATTGCTTATCTTTTTTTGCTCTGAAAGGACACATTTTATACCCGACGGGTTCCCGTCTGCAAAAAGCAGTTCAATCATTTTGGCATATTTATTTTGTATCTCTTGTGCTTTGTCTGCTTGGTGAACGAGAGTTGCAAAATCTTTTGGAAAAGCATTTGCAGCAACGGAGATCACTCCACATGCTCCGTCTTGCATCAATTGAACAGTAAGAGCGTCGTCCCCTGAAATAACCTGAAAATCAAGGTTGTTCGCCTTGATGAGCTCAATCAAAAGTTTGATTTGTTCCACGTTGCCGGAAGCTTCTTTGATGGCGATTACATTTTTGCATTCTTTGGCTATTCTAATCACTGTTTGTGGCAAAAGATTGACTCCCGTACGTCCCGGGATATTATACAATACTATGGGCTTATTTGTGGCTTCCGACACTGCTTTGAAATGAAGGAAAAGTCCCTCCTGACTTGGTTTGTTATAGTAAGGACAAGCGACGAGGAGTGCATCCATCTTGTGTTGTCGTGCATTGCGTATCGTTTGGCAAAGCATAGCTGTGTTGTTGCCACTAAATCCGACAACGATAGGAATACGATTGTTCACCTTGTTGGTTATGAAAGTAAGAATTGTCGAACGCTCAGCCTCGGTCAGAGTCGGAGTCTCTGCTGTCGTTCCCATAATGACAAAATAATCAATGCCATTTTTCATTTGGAAATCAATGAGTTTGTCAAGAGCCTTGTAATCAACCTGACCCTGTTTGTCGAATGGAGTGATAAGCGCAACTCCAAGTCCTTGAAGATTAAGCATTATTGTATAATTTTTAAGTAGTGAATAATCTGATTGAATAGTTCGGTAGTATCTGTTTCGGTGGCAGCTCCTGAGTGCTCAGGCAGTTTAATCATAAAGTCAAGCACATTGGGTTTGACATCGGTATAGACTTGAAGACTGGCTCCAACTTTGAGCTCTGCGTTGGCAAAAAGCGTAAGATATTGGTTCGTAATGTTCTGATTGATATGTAAGTCAATAAGCAAATCATAGTGTTTGTCGGTCATGTCTGCAATTGCTTTTTGACGCGGTATTTTCAGCCAATTGATGTCTTTCTGACCTATTATCCTGAATTGTGCGATTGTGCTCGTTAGGGTCTCTTTTTTGTCAACAAAAGCCCAAGCATCAACGTCCTTACCCTCCTGTTTGAGTTGCTCAATAAAGCCTTTGACAAGCGTATTTTTTTCCATAAAATCGCTTTCAAAAATTATGATTACCGACTTGATTTGCGACAAGTTGCGATATTTTTTCGACCTTAGTGATTTGCGCTTGGCATACCAGCGAAATATGAATTGAAATAGCTGTTCCATAGTAATTATTGTTTTATGAGCTGCAAAAATGTTTGCTCGTCAATTATTTTTACACCTAATTTTTGTGCTTTCTCAAGTTTTGCAGGCCCCATGTTTTCTCCTGCAAGTATATAATCTGTCTTAGCACTAACTGACGAAACGTTTTTTCCACCATTTTGTTCAATTAGTGCTTTGTATTCGTCTCTACTATGTTGAGTAAATGTGCCGGAAATAACAATGCTCAGACCTTTCAGGGGACCATCAGATGTTACTATTTGAGTGCTTTCAAAGTTCAAACCATATTGTTTGAGACGCTCGATGATTTGTTTGTTTTGCTCTTTATTGCGCCAGTCAACAATGCCTTGTGCCATTATCGGTCCGACATCTTCTAGCGCTTGCAGCTGCTCAGCAGAAGCATTCATCAAATTGTCGATAGAGCGTATCTCTCTTGCAATCTTTTTTGCTGTTGTTTCGCCTATTTGCGGAATACCTAAGGCGTAAAGCACTGCTTCGAATGGTTGCTGTTTGGATTGCTCTATTGCGTTTAGCATATTACTTACTGAAAGTTCGCCCATTTTATCTTGCGCAATAAGTTCCTGACGATGTGTATGCAATTCGTAGAGGTCGGCATAAGTCCTGACCCAACCTTTTTTGTAGAGCATGTCAATAATTTCTGTTCCAATTCCGTCGATATTCATCGCTTTGCGCTCTACAAAATGTTCAATGCGACCCTTAACTTGCGGCGGACAGGCTTCGGAGTTTGGACAATAGTGAGCGGCTTCTCCATCCCGGCGAAAGAGTTTAGCACCACATTCAGGGCATACTTCCGGGAATGAAACTTCTTGCGCATCGGTAGAGCGAGCAGATAGCTCAACTTCGGTTATCTTTGGAATAATCTCTCCTCCTTTTTCTACATACACCATGTCGCCTATATGAAGGTCGAGTTGTCGTACAAAATCCTCATTGTGCAAGGTGGCGCGTTTGACTATTGTTCCTGCCAGAAGGACAGGCTCAAGCTCGGCAACAGGAGTTACCGTCCCCATCCGTCCTACTTGATAGGTAACGCTCACAAGGCGTGTCAAAGCACGTTCTGCCTGAAATTTATAAGCTATAGCCCATTTAGGCGTTTTGGCAGTAAAACCTAATTGCTGTTGCTGCTTCAGACTGTTGACTTTCAGTACTATACCATCTGTGGCAACAGGAAGTTTTTTTCTCTCTGTATTCCAAAAATTGATGTAGTCCATTATTTGGTCAATAGTGGAGCATACCTTGATAGCATCCGAAATCTGAAATCCCCATTGTTTGGCAGTTTGAAGATTGTCGAAATGTGTTTGTGCCGGGAGTTGTTCGCCTAAGAGATAGTAGAGATAGGCATCAAGTCCGCGTTTTGCCACTTCTGAGGATTTTTGTAGTTTCAAACTACCTGACGCTGCGTTTCGGGGATTTGCAAAGAGCGGTTCTTCTTGCTCTTCGCGTTCTTTGTTGAGACGATCAAAGGCTTCCCAAGGCATCAGTATCTCGCCGCGTATCTCGAAATGATTTGGATAATTGAGTTGTGGATTAAGTCGTTGAGGAATGGATTTTATTGTCCTGACGTTACGCGTAACATCATCGCCGCGTTGCCCGTCGCCGCGTGTAACAGCGCGTTGAAGAATACCGTTTTCATACCACAATGATATACTTGTGCCGTCAAACTTAAGCTCACAAACGATTTCAGGTTGCTCACCATTCAAGCCTCTAACCACTCTGTCGTACCATTCACGTATCTCGCCTTCTGAATAAGTATTAGCAAGAGAGAGCATCGGGTATTGATGTGTTACTTGTTCAAATGCTCCTTCTTGCAAGTCGCTCCCAACATGTTGAGTAGGCGAAGTAGGGTCGTACAACTCAGGGTGTTTTTGCTCAAGGTCCTGCAACTCACGCATCAGTCGGTCAAATTCTTGATCGGATATTGTCGGTTGGTTGTTTACATAGTAATTCTTGTTGTGTCGTTCCAACTCTTCACGTAACGAAAAAATGCGCTGTTTCTCGTCCTCTTGTTCCGGTATTGATGAAAATAAATCTAATTGCATGGCTTACTTGATTATGAGTTTGAATTGTTTTTTTGTGGAATTGGCAAAGACATCAACGATGTAAAATCCACTGCTGAGACCCTCAATAGGATATACTTCAGAATCAATAATCCGATCTGTTATGAGAATACCATTGATGTTGAACACTCTTATGTAGCCTCCTTGTGCGTTTGATATTGTAGGTGTCGTTCCGTTGTACAAGACTTCAGCATTATTGATGTCAACAGTAGGTTGTATGGTTGTTTCTGCAGGTCGGAGTCGCAGTCCAACAAGCACGGGGTCGTGGTCGGAGCTACGGAAAAATGTTGAATCAATAGCGTAATTATAAGTGAAATAATCAATTTCCGGTGAATTAATATGCCAAGCTGCCATGCCGGTTACTTGATTAGCCATTGAGCGATTGGCTATTGCGTGGTCAAGATAGCCCATTTGGTCGCGATAGATATATGAATAAGATGAGTCGGCATGAAACTCGCGGTGTAGGTCAACAAAACCTCTGTCGGTAAATGTCGTGATAGGGTCTTCTTTGGCGTAAGCGTTGAGGTCGCCCATGATGAGAACATCTTTTTCTTTGTAGATAGAGGCTATTTGATTTGACATACTTATTACGGAGCCGGCTTCTAATGTCCGAGTGTAGTTGAACGAGCCTTGTCCGTCGTTTTTGTCGGCGTCTGGACCTGTTCCACTGCTCGAACTCTTTGCCTTGAAGTGGTTAAGGCTGAAAATAAAGGTCTCGCCGGTCGCCTTTTCTCGAAAAATCTGCATTTTTTTTCGATTTCTCAGTATGTTGTCGTCGTTGAACAAATCGCCATAAGGCTCAACTTTTGTAGAGTCGTAGATATATCCTACTTTGGTATAACTGCCGTTTGCGTAACCTTTGTCGTCAATAAAAATGTAGTTACCACCCAAAGAATCAGTCAATTCTTTGAGGGCTCCTTGCCCCTGCTCTATCTCTATCAATCCGAAAATGTCAGCATTGATAAGTCGCAGGGCTTGCAGAATTTTGTGTCGCTGCAAATTGTGTTGTTCTTGATTGTCGGGACCAAAACCGGTGCCAAAACTTTGAGTGAGATAGTATTCCAAGTTCCATGCACAAACGAGGAGCCGATGTACGCTATCTCCATCAACAGACGGAGGCAACAATGCATCATCACGAGTTCCTTGCCAAGAATCGGCTGAGATATATTCCCATTGTCCGGCTGCGTCGATTTTCACTTGTAGTCCATTTATTTTCTCACCTATACGATGATAATCATTAATATTACTGAGAGTTATTTGACATGTGTAATTGGAAGTAATGAGCGCGGCCATTTCCGAACTCCCCGGTAAGCATTGATTTGTAGGAGAATATATGCGCCGCGGTGCAATAGTGAGGCGATTGCTGAAATTATAATAATTATTGACCACATACATTGGAGAGGCAAATTTAACCGTCTTACCTATGTATTTATTGATGTCTGTTGTAGTCCAACGGTCTGGTTCGTTGATTGTTATGATATCTTGTGCGTAAAGTACGCCGACGAAAAGCAAAAACAGGGCTGTCAATCTTGTTTTCATAAAGAAATAATATTTTCACAAAATTACAACCATTTTTCCAAATTTGCAAACTTATGTTAATTGAAAAATTAGTGTTTCAACAAGAAAAAGCATGAGAAAAACCCAATTATAGAATTCACACCGGAATAAAATATATAAAAGAAACAGACAAGACCGCAATTTTGCGGTCTTGTCTGTTGTTGTCCAACCCGGAGTCGAACCAGGCTTTTCAGAACCAAAATCTGACGTAATACCGATATACCATTGGACAATCAGTGCTCTTTTTCAAAAGCGGTGCAAAGTTACAACATTTTTTTGATTTGACCAAAATTATTGTTACTTTTTTTTAACTTTTTTTATTCGGCTGTAACTAAGTAGTAGTTTTTCTTGCCGCGTTGGAAGAGCAAGTATTTGTTGTTTAGCAATGCTTTTGCATCGATTGGCTCGTCTATTGAATTGAGTTTTTCTTTGTTCAGACTTACGCCACCGGCTTGTATCGTTTTGCGAGCTTCGCCTTTTGACGGAAAAATCTGTGTCTTTTCGGCCAAGAGATCGAGTGGGCGTATGCCTTGTTCAAGCTCTGATTTTGAAATGGTGAATTGCGGTACGCCCTCAAAGACTTGCAAGAGGGTTTCCTCGTCAATATGGTGCAGAGCGTCTGCTGTTGCATTACCAAAAAGAATGTTAGACGCTTCTACGGCAGCATTGTAGTCGGCTTCGCTATGTACCATGATGGTAACTTCTTTGGCAAGTCGTTTTTGTAATAGACGCATGTGTGGTGCTTGCTGGTGCTCGGCAATAAGTGCCTCTATTTCGTCTTTCTCTAATGAAGTGAATATCTTGATATATCTTTCGGCATCGTTGTCTGCCACGTTGAGCCAGAATTGGTAGAATTTATATGGTGTGGTGTAACGACGATCTAACCAGATATTTCCACTTTCTGTCTTACCGAATTTGCCGCCATCTGCTTTGGTGATTAGTGGGCATGTTAGAGCAAAAGCATCTTCTTTTCCTGTCATGCGGCGAATCAGTTCGGTACCTGTTGTGATGTTGCCCCATTGGTCGGAACCGCCCATCTGCATCTTGCAGTTTTTGTGTTCGTGCAGATAAACGAAGTCGTAACCTTGCAAGAGCTGGTAGGTAAATTCTGTGAACGACATACCCTGACTATATTCACCATTGAAGCGTTTTTTGACACTGTCTTTTGCCATCATGTAGTTGACTGTGATGAGCTTGCCAACCTCGCGTGTGAAATCAAGAAATGTAAAATCTTTCATCCAGTCGTAGTTGTTGACCAATTCAGCAGCATTAGGTTCGTTGCTGTTGAAATCAAGAAATTTCTCTAATTGTTTTTTTATACATTCTTGGTTGTGGCGGAGTGTCTCCTCGGTGAGAAGATTGCGTTCGGCTGATTTGCCGGAAGGATCACCAATCATGCCGGTCGCACCTCCTATTAGTGCTATTGGCTTATGTCCGCAGCGTTGCAGGTGACGAAGCATCATTATACCACATAAGTGACCGATATGGAGAGAATCGGCAGTAGGGTCGATACCCACATAAGCGGTTGTAGATTCTTTAAGCAGTTGTTCTTCTGTTCCGGGCATGATGTCATGAAGCATGCCACGCCATTTAAGTTCTTCTACAAAATTTTTCATCGATTTGTTTCTATGTTTTTAGGCTTGCAAAATTACTATTTTTTTGTGAGTTGTGAAAAAAAATAAGTTTTTTTTGCAAATATAATTTTTTTTTGTAATTTTGCGTAATTCCAAATTGTGTGAATTATGAATAGATTTACTAAATTTTTACTTATTGATTTCGCTGTATCTGCAATTGATGGTAATATGAGAGTGTCAACAACCGATTTGCGTCGTATTGCTTGGAATAAGCTTGCAGACAATTGGAGTAAAGTAGCAGTTGTAATGTTGCTTTTTATGTTGATATCTACCGCAATTTCAGGTGCATGTGGTGCTATTGGTCCCGGCCTTTCAGCGGTTTCTTCATTGCTTCTTTTGCCTATGTCTTATGCTTTTACAGTGGCGATGTTGCGTTTTGTACGCGGCGGAGAAGCCCCACAAGTTAATGACCTTTTTGAAATCTACAAGACCAATTTCTCTCGTGCCTTTTTGGTTCAGTTTCTCGTTGGATTATTTACCTTTCTTTGGACTCTTTTGCTTATTATTCCGGGAATAATTATGGGATATGCTTATTCTATGTCTGTTTATATCGCTAATGACAATCCTGAATTGAGCGAGATGGACGCTATAAAGAAAAGCCGTGAGTTGATGAATGGTCATAAGTTGGAATTATTCTTGCTTGATATTACGTTCATAGGCTGGATTTTCCTGTGTATTTTGTCTTTTGGTATAGGTTTTCTCTGGATAGGACCATATATACAGGCTGCTCATGCAGAATTCTATCGTGTTCTGATTGGTGATTTTGATCAGGAAATAATAGAAAGCAATTTAAACGATGAATATGGTGATGTCACTGTTGTTGAAGAAAACTAAAAAAGCGGTTTTAAACCGCTTTTTTCTTTATTGTTCAATCATTCCGTCTCTCATCTTTATTGTTCGGTCGGCTATATTAGCCAACTCGGGGTCGTGAGTTACGATGATTATAGTTTGTTTGAATTTGTCTCTAAGCTCAAGCAGTAAGTTTTGAAGCTCTTTTTTGTTTGCCGAGTCAAGACTTCCGGTAGGCTCGTCTGCAAGTATAACCGAAGGCTTGTTGATGAGTGCACGAGCGGCGGCAACACGTTGTTTTTCACCACCAGAAAGCTCAGCCGGTTTGTGGTCAATGCGATTATGTAATCCTAATTGTTGAAGAAGTGAAAGTGCTTGTTGTCTGGCATCATTGATGTTTGTGCCGGCAATAAGGGCAGGTAACATAACATTTTCCAAAGCTGTAAATTCGGGTAAGAGCTGGTGAAATTGAAAGATAAATCCAATCTCCTGATTGCGAAATCGGGCTAAGTCGTCAGAACTCATTTTTGAAAGGTTCTTACCATTTATTTCGATGGCGCCTGAGTCCGGCTTGTCGAGTGTGCCTATGATTTGGAGTAGGGTGGTCTTTCCTGCTCCGCTCGGACCAATGATAGCTACTATCTCTCCTTTTTCAACATGTAAGCTAACGCCTTTTAGTACCCGAAGCGAGCCAAATGATTTGGTTATATTGCTGATTTCTATCATATTATTGTAACATAGCTACTGCTCTTTTGAGAGCTTTTATCATTATGTCTATTTCTTCTTTTGTGTTGTAAATCGCAAACGAGATGCGTACTGTTCCCGGCAACCCTAAAAGGTTTATCAGCGGTTCTGCACAATGATGGCCGGTGCGCACGGCAACACCCTGTTTGTCAAGTAATACGCCAATGTCGTAGGGGTGAATCTTACCCACATTGAACGATATTACGCCGCTTGTCGGCTGACCGATAATCTTCATCCCTTCAATCTGATTTAGTTGATTCAAAGCATAAACAAGAAGATCTGTCTCGTGCTGTTTTATATTTTCTATCCCTATGCTTCTGACAAATTTGAGTGCTTCAGACAACCCGACAGAACCAATAAAATCAGGTGTTCCGGCTTCAAACTTGTAAGGTAACTCGTTGTATGTCGTGTGCTGATATTCAACATGCTGAATCATCTCTCCACCGCCTTGATAAGGAATCATGGCATTGAGAATATTCTCTTTACCATAAAGAATGCCTATTCCTGTCGGACCATAAATTTTGTGGCCTGAAAAGGCAAAGAAATCAGCATCCAACTGACTGACATCAACTCTTGTGTGTGCCACTGATTGTGCTCCGTCAATGAGTACCTTGGCTCCTGCTTTATGAGCCATTGAAATAATTGTTTCAATAGGATTGACCATGCCTAAAACATTTGAAACATGCGCAACGGCAACAAGTTTGGTGCGTTCGTTGAGTAAGTTTTCAAATGCTTGTAAATCTAATTGGCAGTCGTCTTTGAGTGGAATAATTCGCAGAATGGCTTTTTTGCGTTCGCACATCATTTGCCATGGCACAAGATTGGAATGGTGCTCAACGGCTGAAACAATTATCTCGTCACCTTCATCAATAAATGTTTCTCCAAAGCAGAATGCAACGAGGTTGATGGCCTCTGTTGTACCACGGGTGAAAATAATGTCTTTTTTGTCTTTGGCACCAATAAAATCGGCTATATCTTGGCGAGCCTGTTCGTGCGCCATTGTTGCCACTTGGCTCAAGTAATGGACACCACGATGAATGTTGGAATTGTATTGAGTATATGCCTCAATTGTTTTGTCCAAAACACACTGAGGTTTTTGTGTCGTGGCTGCATTGTCGAAATAAACAAGTTGTTTGTTGTACACTTGTCGGGTGAGTATCGGAAATTGTTGCCTTATATCTTCGAAGTTGATGTTGGTCATTCTTGCAATGTTTTTTGTAAATTTTTGCAAAATTACATGTTTTTTTCGATAAAAGCAAGATTAAAATAGAATGTAGAATTAGAAATGCTGCAATCAAATAGTTAAATAGAAAAATAAATAGCCAAATCGTAAATAAGTAAATATGTAAATCAAAATTATCTTGTTTAATACTTGTTTTGTATCTAAATTTTTATTAATTTTGCATATTAAAATGTAAAATAGTTTGAAAGAAATGATTTGTTTGAAAATGAGAAAAATAGCGTATTTATTCATAGTATTTTTTTGTGGCTTGGTGATGCTTGGATGTAGAAACTCAAACACATATAGTAAGCAGCTCGAAGCTGAGAAACAACTAATTAACAATTATATTGAACGAAATGGTTTGAATATATTAGGCTCTTTCCCTGACTCTACTTATGTTTGGGGAGAAAAAGACTATGCGCTTATACCCGGGTATGACAATTTGTACTATCATGAGGTATCGAAAGGTGATACCGCTACTGCTGCATTGAGTCGTACCGATGAAATAATTTTGCGTTTTCGCAAGTACACACTTGATGTTCAGGCAGATACGATTAATTATTGGACAACTATGGATGGTCCAAATCCAGTTGCCTTTTCTATTGCTTCATACAGCACGAGCAACTGGACAGATTTGTGTGCCTGCCAAGGTGTTGCTGCGGCATTGGCTCGAATGAAACGAAAAAATGCAGAGGCAAAAGTCATCTGTCCGTCAAAATTAGGAACGACATCTGATATGTCGTACGTAACGCCTTATTGTTACGACTTGAAAATTAAAGGAATAAAAAAATAATTACAATATACAATGACATTAGTAAAATCTATCAGTGGAATTAGAGGTACAATAGGAGGCTCTGTTGGCAGTGGTTTGACCCCTGTCGATGTGGTTCGTTTTACAGCGGCATTCGCTAAACAACGCGCTCAAAATTTGCCTTCAAACAAAAAAATTGTAGTAGGTCGTGACGCACGTATCTCAGGTCAAATGGTTGATCTGTTGGTAACCGGGACATTGCTTGGAATGGGTTATGATGTGGTGAATATCGGACTCGCTACGACTCCGACAACGGAAATTGCTGTATGCGTCAATCAGGCTGCGGGGGGCATCATTCTGACAGCGTCTCACAATCCAAAGCAATGGAATGCACTCAAACTTCTGAACGAAAAAGGAGAATTTTTGAATGATGCCGAAGGTAAAGAAGTGCTCAAATATGCGGAAAACGACGACTATTTATTTGCTGAAGTAGATAAAGTCGGAAAAGTGAAATATGACAATGAAGCACTCAAACATCATATCGACAATGTCTTGTCGCTTGAACTGGTTGATGTCCGTGCAATCAAAAATGCTCATTTCCGTGTCGCAATAGATTGCGTCAACTCGGTAGGTGCAATAGCCCTTCCACCTCTGCTTGAGGCTATTGGAGTTGAGAAAGAAAACATAATCAAACTCAATTGCACACCTGACGGCTATTTTGCTCACAATCCGGAACCGTTGCCCCAAAATCTGACAGAGATATCTGCTTTACTTGCAAAGGGTGAAGCTGATGTCGGTTTTTGTGTCGATCCGGATGTTGACCGTCTTGCCATCGTGTGCGAGGACGGCAAGATGTTTGGAGAAGAATATACACTTGTCAGTGTGGCAGATTATGTGCTCGAAAACACACCGGGTAATACTGTCTCAAATCTTTCAAGCACTCGCGCTTTGGCCGATGTCACAAAGAAATGTAACGGCGTTTATTCTGCTTCGGCTGTGGGTGAGGTCAATGTTGTTGCAGAGATGAAACGCGTTCATGCAGTTATTGGTGGCGAAGGAAATGGCGGAGTTATCTATCCTGCTTCACACTATGGTCGCGATGCTCTTGTAGGTATAGCATTGTTCCTGACTCATTTGGCAAAACAAAAATGTAAAGTATCAGAGTTGAGAGCCAAATACCCCGACTACTATATCTCGAAAAATCGTATCGACCTTACACCCGAATGTGACGTAGATGCTTTGTTGGCAGCATTGAAAAAGAAATATAACAACCAACCCGTCAATGATGTTGACGGTGTGCGTATTGATTTCGATAATTGCTGGGTACATCTTCGCAAATCAAACACGGAACCAATAATCCGTGTCTATTCAGAAGCTCCAACAATGGAAGAAGCCGACAAACTCGCTCAACAAATCATCGCTGACGCAAAGCATATTGCCAAATTATAGTTTATGGAGATACTTATAGCAAATGATGATGGCTATCAAGCAAAAGGACTTGAGGTCTTGGCGTCTATAATGGAAGAATTAGGGCATGTAACCATTGTTGCTCCTAATGGCGGGCGTTCAGGGCAGTCAAATGCCGTAACAATGGGTGCACCAATGCGCCTAAAACAAATTGCACATACCGACAAACGTGATACCTATGTGTCTGATGGCACACCAACAGATTGCGTCAAATTAGGTCTTGAGGTGTTGTGCAAAAACCATAAGCCGGACATCGTAGTAGCAGGAATCAATCATGGCTCAAATGCGTCAGTCAATGTGATTTATTCCGGCACAATGGGAATCGTGTTCACAGCCTGCGAACAAGGTGTGCCGGCTATCGGTTTCTCGCTTGACGACCATCGTCAAGAAGCTGATTTCAGTTATTTTGCTAAGTACATAAAAGAAATAGTCTTGTTGCTCAAAGATGAAAAAGCGTCAATATGTTGGAATGTCAATGCGCCGATAGGACAACTGAAAGGTTATCGCTTTACTCGTCAGTGTCGTGCCCATTGGGCTGAGGATGTTGTCTCAACTGCTGATCCGCAGGGCAATCCAATCTATTGGCTCGCCGGATACCTAAACAACGACGAACCCGAAGCCGCAGATACTGACCTCTATGCAATGCAAGAAGGATATATCTCAATCTGTCCGTCGTCAATAGATACAACAGAACATAATGCGCTCAACAAATTAAATGGAAAGATTTGATAAATATTGGATAGGAATACTCGTCGGAGCACTATCGCCTATACTTTTTATGTGGGCATATATAGAACGCTATGAGCTCTGGTACTATCTACAAACAATGCAGTTCTACGACCATAGTATTTTGAGCAAACTACTCCTATGCAGTGTGTTCCCCGATATGGGGCTCATTTTTGTTTTTTATTTAACAAACACTTGGAATCTAAGCAAGGGTATACTCATCGGTATGATGCCTTTTATGATTGCAAGTTTATTGGTCTCAATGTGATATGAAAAAAAGAAAAATCCAAATTAGAAATAGAAATGGCGTTTGGATTATTGTTGTCGCGGCAGTCGTTCTTGAGCTAACGGCATGCATACAATATTTCTATTCAAGTCATGGTATTCGTGAAGAAGCATCTAACCGTGCAACAAGTGAACTGAAGCGAGCTGAATTGGAAATAGACATCATAACCAACCAACTCGAAGCAGCTGTCACGGCTATGGCATTTATGGCCCAACATTATTTAGACAATCCTGACACGATGGCTTATATTGCCAAAATCATTGTAGAGAACACACCTAATATGGAGGGGGCAGCTATAGCTTTTGTCGATAATTATTATCCAAGTTACGGCAAGTGGTATGAAGTGTATGCCCATAAATTAGAGTATGGCGAAGGTGCTCAAGTCGAAACAAAACAAATAGGTAGTGAAACTCACGACTATCTGCAATCAGAATGGTTCAACAATGGACTGACAATAGACTCTTGTTGGTGGTGCGAACCATATTTCGACAATGCCGGAGCAAATGCGATGCTCGTCAGTTGCTCCTACCCAATACGCGACAAAAGTGGAAAAGTAGTTGCAGTTGCACTTGCCGACCTCTCACTCAGGCACTTACAAAGGATTTCTGAATATCTACAAATCTATCCGGAGAGCTATTACTCAATAACATCAGGCAATGGGACACACCTCGTACCGGAGCCGGACACCCTTTCTGGAAGAAAATATCATATATTCACCGAAGATATTGACGCAACAGGATGGAAAATAGCCATCATTGTACCTGATGATGTGATATTCAGAAACCTTAAAAAAATAGGATTGTTAGTCACTATACTAATGATTGTCGGCGTGCTGATACTAATCTTTATCGTCTATAAATCAATCAAAGATGTCCAAACCTTGATTGAGCTCAACGGACAAAAAGAAAAAATGCAAAACGAATTGGAAGTAGCAAAAAATGTACAATTTGCTATGTTGCCTAAAATGTTTCCTCCCTATCCTGACCGACAAGACCTTGATATGTCCGGTGTTGTCCTACCTGCAAAAGAAGTGGGAGGCGACCTCTACGATTTCTACATCCGCGAAAATAAACTTTTCTTTATTATAGGCGATGTGAGCGGTAAAGGCATACCTGCTGCCCTCGTTATGGCGGTAACAAGATCTTTGTTCCGAACGCTTTCAGCACACGATGACACGCCGAGTACTATAATAGAAAAAATGAATGAAGCTATGTCAGAGATGAGCGAACAAAATATGTTTGTTACTGCTTTTCTTGGCGCACTTGACCTGCAAACTGGTGATTTACTCTATTGTAATGCAGGACATAACGCACCTTACATCATCCGCAATGAAACAAAAAGTGTTGAGCAACTAACTGTCAATGCCAATCTACCATTAGGTATATTGACAGGATTTGCATTTCAAGGACAACAAATAAAATTGAGACAAAACGACATTGTATTCCTCTATACCGATGGACTGAGCGAAGCCGAAAATGAAAACAAAGAACTCTTCGCAGAGCAAAGAATAGAAAACAATCTTGCCCTTTGGGATAATGCTCAAGAAACAAAACATCAATTAGCACAAATGGAACAAGCCGTAAAAGCATTTGTGGGCGAAGCCGAACAAAGCGATGACCTCACTATGCTGATTATAAAATATATTCCAGACAATCAAACCCCAAGTAGCAAGGTTCAGACAGTCAAGCACACACTTGTAATGCGCAACGATATTCAGCAAATACCGACACTTGCTGAATGGGTAGAAGGTTTAGGTGTTCCACCAACTCTTGATATGAGTATAAATCTTGCTCTCGAAGAAATTGTAAGTAACGTTATGCTCTATGCCTATCCTGAAGGACAAAGCGGTCGTGTGCTTATCGAAGCCGAACGAAGCAATAGCCAAATTGTGTTTGTTGTTTCTGATAGTGGCAAACCTTTCGACCCGACTAAACAAGCCGATGCAGATATCACCCTTTCTGCTGAAGAACGACAAATTGGAGGATTAGGAATATACCTCGTTCGACAAATAATGGATGAAATACATTATCAACGCATCGATAACAAAAACATATTAACGCTAATAAAAAAACTATAATATATGACTACAATTAAACAAGAAGGTAATCAATATGTTGCCTATTTTGAAGGTCGTCTCGACACTGCAGCTGCTGTAACTACAGCTGAAGACGTAAAACCTTTGTATGATGTAACTAATTCAGAAATAGTGCTCGACTGTTCGAAACTTGACTATATATCATCGTCAGGACTTCGTATATTCTTGTCAATCAGAAAAGAAGCCGCACTGAAAAACAATAAAGTCATTGTCCGTCACATAAGTGATGATATCAGACAAGTTTTTGTTATGACCGGTTTTGTGAGTCTTTTTGAAATACAATAGTTTGTTATGCCTCAGTTAGACTTTCATACGCAAATTTTGCTCGACGAGTATCATCAACTCTTGCCTGTGCTTAACCGTTTGAATGAAATCGTTTCTCAGACACTCGAAAAGATGATACAAGATAGTGGCATAGTGGTTACTGCCGTGGCAACAAGGCTCAAGACAGAACATAGTCTTACAGGTAAGCTCCAACTTAAAGGATCAAAATATCACTCAATCTATGACATAACTGATTTGCTTGGGGGCCGGTTTATCACTTTCTATACTGATGATGTCGACCGCCTTGCCGCAATGGCCGAGCGAGTCTTTACTATCGATTGGGACAACTCTGTTGACAAACGGCGCCTGCACCAATTAGACAGCTTTGGCTATAACTCACTTCACTATATTTGTCAGGTGCCAAAAACTCTTTTTGAAGATCCACAAATGCCTGAACTTAACAAAATCAAGTTCGAACTTCAAATTCGTACAACGCTGCAACACGCATGGGCATCAATCAATCACGACACCGGCTATAAATCGGATATAGAAATACCACGCGAGTATATGCGACAGATGAATCGTCTGGCAGGTATGTTGGAATTGGCTGACGATGAGTTTAGTCGTATCCGTACTGAACTCAACGACTATCGTCGTCGTGTTCAGCAACTTGTGCAAAATGGCAAACTTGACGATGTGTTGTTGGATGGTGAAACATTCAAGAGCTATCTGCAAGCAAGTCCGCTTGACAATTTCAACCGGCGCATTGCCGCTATCAACCAAGCTGAGATACAAGAAGTGCCGCTGATGGTCTATCTGCCAATATTGAAAACTTTGGGCTGCAACACACTTGGTGATGTCGAAAAACTAATCAGACAAAACGAGGACGACGCATATAGACTTGCACGCCATCAACTCGGAACAACCGACATAGATATCATCTCTTCAGCAATAGGACTGCAAGATATATGTATTGTTGAAATAATGAAAAAAGGTGGCGGTAAATTCGGACTCAAGTGGCTATATGACAGTCTCAATGGCGAAGGTACACAAAACGAAATGTTGGCAGATATGACACTCAAACAAATTGAAAATCTACCTTTTATGAACCAAAAATAAATACCACAATGGAACCACTACTTATTGATCTTAATGATTATGTGCAATCAGGAGAAGGTGCAAATGGTGCAAGCTACGACCACAAGACCAATCCTAATGTAATGCTCAAAATCTATTTTCGCAACTTTGAGTCTGCAAGACAAGAACTCGAACTTGCTCAAAAAGTCTATGCCGCAGGTATTCCTACTCCAAAACCCGGTCGACTTATCACTGACGGTAAACGTTTGGGAATACAATTCGAAAGATTATACGGAAAAAAATCTTACGCTCGTGCCGTAGGTGAAAATCCCGAACTCGTAGAACCGCTCGCAAAAGAATTTGCTGAATTATGCCGACAACTTCACCAAACAGAAGTTGACACCACACAATTCAAAAATGTCAAAGACCACTATCTCACACTGCTCGAACAAAACCCATTCTTCACTGACGAACAAAAACAAAAAATAAAAGACTTTATTGTCAATGCACCTGAAGCAAAAACTGCTATACATGGCGATTTGCAGTTTGGCAACGGATTGTTTGTTGAAAACAATGGCAAACGCGATAAATATCTTATAGATTTAGGCGATTTCTGCTATGGTTACCCTATGTTTGACCTCGGAATGGTCTATCTCACCTGCAATCTCAATGATGAAGCCTTCACTAAAGAGGCATTCCACATGGACAACGCAACGGCAGCGCGTTTCTGGAAAGCTTTTGCACCGGCATATTTTGGTGAAAAGGCCAATCTCGCAGAATTAGAAAAGGAAGTGCGCATCTATGCAGGACTGAAAACACTCATAGTGGAACGCGACACAAAACGTCCTATGCCAAATTTCCGAAGGATGCTCGAAGGTACAATCTACTGATTTTGTAGAACCCGAAGTCCGGGAAAATGTTGTATCTTTGTCGTGCGTGTTTTGATTTTCTATTATATAATAATAAATTCTAAAGGTTAATTTTGTGAAAGGAGGCTGTCTAACAAGTTTTGTTAGGCAGTTTTTTTATGTATACGATCGGCGAATGGATGTCTGTAAGAATTTGTGAATGGTAGTCGTATTTTGATTGGGGAAAAATAGGCTTTCTTGCTAATTTTCAACAAGAAAGCCTTGGTTATATGACAAAGTTTTTGTAACTTTGTGGTGAGAAAAAAAACATATAACGATGGCAAAGTTAGCAATAAAATCTGAAACGAGCAAATCGAACTCACTT
>JAFXPY010000039.1 GCA_017527495.1 Paludibacteraceae bacterium | reverse complement strand
TGATTTCTATGGCGAGCAACTGACGACATCGGTTAGCGGCTATCAGCATAAAATCGAATATGCAGAATACGACTCTATCATAACTCTCAATCTTGCTGTTCATGAAGCTTACACTAATCTTGAGGAGACTCAGACAATCAAGCAAGGTGAGAGCATTGACTGGAACGGTATGCACCTGACCGAGCAAGGCGATTATGTATTCAATGGCAAGACACAATATGGTTGCGACAGTATCGTTACTCTACACCTCTTCGTAAGCGAAAAGACGCCAAGGGTTGAGAAAGACAATGATGTGATTTGCGAAGGTGAATATGTAATGTTTTTTGGCGAGAAATTGACCACTTCAGGAACATACTCGCACACCGAAGAGACAGACGATGAAATAGTAACAACACAGCTTACTCTAACCGTCAATCCTACATATAATAGAGACACAACAATAGTCATAACAGAGGGTGAAAGCATAAAATTTGGCGGAAAGACACTCACACAAGCCGATACATACACCTTTGAAGGAAAGACAAAGGCTGGTTGCGACAGTATTGTTAATCTCACTTTGATTGTCGAACCTAAAGTGGAAAAACCTGTTTGCTCACGCGAATATAGAGTTGATATCTGCAAAGGCGACAGATATAAATTCTACGGAACAAGTCTGACAGAATCGGATACATACATTCACCGATTTGAAACAGAGGACTGCGACTCTGTTGTTATCCTGACTCTCGTCGTTCACAAACGTGCTACAACAGACATCACTGGTGTTATTCCTTGGAACGGATCGTATGAATACAACGGCAAAGAATATACCAAAGCAGGAACCTACAAAATAACACTCACAAGTGTTTATGGTTGCGACAGTATAATCAATCTGACTTTGACCAAACAATCAGAACCTGAATTAGAACCTGTTGAAGTTCATTCACTCTATATTCCAAATGCTTGTGCAGACCAAGGATTTGTTGATTTGCAAATATCCTACACAGGTAAAGTAGATTCAATCAAGGTAAGATTCTCAGGTCGCGACAATGCCGCAGGATTTAAGCCGACAACTGTTCGCTCTGTTTCTGCAAGTAATCCGATTGCTCACACAGCCAAAGCCGGACATTATAAAGCAACTTTGCAATATATGCAGAATAAGAAAGTAGCGCGAACTGACACTGCCACATTCACTCTCTACTATCCGTCGTCTGTGCTCGAACAAGGTTGGGATGATGTTATCGCTGTTCTGACCTACGACTATAACGGAGGTTACAACTTCAAAGAGTTCCAATGGTACAAAGACGGCGAATTGCTTGAAGGCGAGACCGACTCGTATATTTATCAACCGCTCACAGTAGGCTCTGCTTACCAAGCATTGCTTACCGAACGCAATGGATTGCAACTCATAACATGTCCGTTGATTGTCGCTCCGGAAGACGTTATCGAAATGTTCCCGACGCAAGTAAGACGAAGTGAGAAGGTAAGGTGTATAGTTAGTCGTCCTGCACATATCTATATCTACGACCTTAACGGAAAACAAGTGATGCAAGCGCCTCTCGAAAGTGGAGAGACAGATCAAGTAATGCCTAATCAAGAAGGTATCTATCTTGTGAAGATTAAGTTTGATGAAAACACAACAAACGATAAAAAGAAATCAGAGAGAAACTTTAAAATTGTAGTAAGATGAAAAGAGTAATTAATGTCATAGCATTCATGGCGGTGTGTGTGGCTTTGAATGCACAACATTTTATTGGAGTTTCTGTTGATGGAAAGTTTGCTTTCCAACCTGACGACATCGAGCAAACAGCACCGGGCATTGGTGGTGGTGCGCAAGTAGGTTTTGTGTATGAATACCAGTATGGCAATTTTGTACTCAACACCGGTGTTGCTGCTGCTTATACAGCCACATCGCAACTGTTGGACAGTGTGCATGCAGCTTTCTTGGTTAATGACACTCGTGGTATTCCTGTTTCCTTCAATGGTATTATCGAAAATCGTCGTGATATAGCTCAACAATTCCATGCCAAGATACCATTCCTTTTTGGAGCAGAGTGGGGTAAGTTCTACATCATGGGTGGTGCCATATTTGACATGTCGTTCATTGCATGGACATCATCAAAATGCGAGCTCTACACCGAAGGCGACTATCTCGGACGCTACTATGATGTATTCCGATATATGCCTAACCATGGTTATCATGATTTTGAATCACATAAAAATAAAGGAACATTGCGTGTCAATCCCGATTTGCGTTTCTCTGCAGAGATTGGTGCAAGTTTCATAAAGAGCAAGTTAGGCAATGAGCGCAAACTCAAATTAGGCTTGTTTATTGAATATGGCGTAATAGATGCTTACAATAGCGACCGTGATAAAGACTTGTATGAATTTGGAGTGAAAAACCACGCCATGACTCTCGATTTGAATCATATCTATTCGAGTAATGCCGCCACGGGTGTTGTCAGAAATGTCGAATTTGGCATACGCGGACAGATCTTATTCCAAGTAGGCGGTCGTTCATTCAATAGTTCATGTAACTGCTTCCGTTTGTGGTTATAACACAACAAAGGGAACTTCATTGAAGTTCCCTTTGTTTTCAAATCTTCAAATTTTCAAATCTATTTACAGCATACAAAAACAACTTGCAATTTGCAAGTTGTTTTTGTATGTGTGGTGCGACCAGGAATCGAACCGGGGACACAAGGATTTTCAGTCCTTTGCTCTACCAACTGAGCTATCACACCATTTCGCTTTCAAAAGCGGTGCAAAATTACAACATTTTATTGATATAACCAAATTTTTATATAAAAAAATGTTGTTTTTTTTTACATTTTATCATTAAAGATTACATATATTGTCTCAATATGGCTTTATTGTCTTGCTCTATTGTTGATTCTTGCACCTATTGTATTCCGACAAAAAAAACAGTGATACATGCGTATCACTGTTTTTTTTATTTTTATTTGTTTGCTTCTATTTTGCGTAACTTACGGCGCGTGTTTCGCGGATAACAGTGATTTTCACTTGTCCCGGATAGGTCATTTCGTCTTGTATCTTCTTTGCTATCTCTGTTGATAGAATCTCTGTTTCAGCGTCTGACATCTTGTCGGCTCCAACAATAACGCGTAATTCACGACCTGCTTGTATTGCATAGGTCTTAACTACACCAGGGTAACTTGCTGCGAGTTTCTCCAAGTCGTTGAGTCTTTTGATATATGCTTCAACAATTTCGCGTCTTGCACCCGGTCTTGCACCTGATATGGCATCGCAGGCTTGTACTATAGGAGCGAGTAGGGTAGTCATCTCTACTTCGTCGTGGTGAGCTCCTACCGCGTTGCATATATCCGGTTTCTCGTTATATTTCTCGCATAACTGCATACCATATATTGCGTGTGGCAATTCAGGTTCGTCCTCCGGCACCTTACCTATATCATGCAGCAAACCGGCACGACGCGCTTTTTTCGGATTCAATCCAAGCTCAGAAGCCATTATTGCACATAGATTGGCTGTCTCACGAGCATGTTGCAAGAGGTTCTGTCCGTATGACGAACGATATTTCATCCTACCTACCATCTTAATCAGCTCAGGGTGAAGACCATGAATACCAAGGTCTATTGTTGTGCGTTTGCCCACTTCGATGATTTCGTCTTCTACTTGTTTTTTTACTTTCGCAACAACTTCTTCAATGCGTGCCGGATGTATGCGTCCATCTTGCACAAGTTGATGAAGTGCAAGTCGTGCTATTTCTCTGCGAACAGGATCGAAGGCGGAAAGAACAATTGCTTCGGGTGTGTCGTCAACAATTATTTCTACACCTGTTGCTGCTTCCAAAGCGCGTATGTTGCGTCCCTCACGACCAATAACGCGGCCTTTTACCTCGTCATTGTCGATATGGAATACGGTTACTGAATTTTCAATTGCTGCTTCTGTTGCTACGCGTTGAATAGTTTTTATCACAACTTTTTTCGCCTCCAAATTGGCATTCATGCGTGCCTCTTCCATCACCTCATTGACGTATGCCATAGCATTTGTCTTGGCTTCGTCTTTGAGAGATTCGATGAGTTGTTTTTTTGCTTCTTCGGCTGAAAGACCTGAGATGGTTTCAAGCTGCAACTGAGCTTGTTGTTGCAAACGCTCTGTATCTTCCAAACGGCGCTGCAACTGATTGCGCTGATTTTCGACGCTGTCAGTTTTCTGTTTTAACTCATTTTGCAGGCGTTGGAGCTCGCCTTGGCGTTGATTGAGCTGCTGCTCACGCTGACCTAATTTCTGATCTACCTGACGAGATTTTTGTTCGAAATCTTTAACGCGGTTGTCGTGTTCGAGTTTTAAGGCGATATATTTTTCTTTTGCCTCTACGATTTTATTCTTTTTGATTACTTCAGCCTCTTTCTCGGCTTTTTTCAGTAGGCTATTGCTCATGTTTTTCATAATAAGATATGAAATAACAATTCCGCATGCCAAAGCAATAACTCCTACTATTATAATTGTCAGTATTGTGTTCACTTTTATTCTTTGTTTATTGCGAGTTTTTTATTTTACTCGCTTGGGTTAAGTTCTGTTGCTATTTTCTCTTTGAGTTCTTGTAAGTGAACGAGCACGGGGTCTATATCAGCATTCTCTATCAGTTGTCTGTAGTTCAGCGCAATTCTCAAAGCTGTCAGCACCCATAATTCCTCTACCGAACGATTAGGGTAGGTGTCAGAATATTGTTTATATGTTGCATTCACAAGCTTTTGAGCCTCGCGATAGAGATGTTCTTGCTCTCGCTGAATCTGCAGTGCAAACGATATCGGTCCTATATGTAGTGTTATGCGTTGCGTCATCACATCATTTCGAGTATTGCCAAACATTTGTCTATATCTTTAATCATATAGTCAATACGTTGTTTGGCAACGTCTTTGTCTTGCTCTGTTCCACTTATTCCATTGGCTATTTCCAATGCTCTGTTTTTTTTGCGCAACTCCTCTTCAACTGCATGAACACGCCTTACCTCAGCTCTTGCAATCTCAAGCTCTTGTTCAAGCTGTCGGATGGTTTGTTTTTGCTCACGAAAAGCCACAAGCAGAAGTTCTACTTGTTGGTCAAATTCTATGATTTGAGGGTGTTGCACGATAAACAGTCGGCATTAGAAACTATATCCGACACCAATTCCGAGTACGCCCATAAATTGTACTCTTTCAGCCTCAACACCATCTTTGTCGGCAATCTTTACACCATTATAGAAGCGTGTTGAAGTAGTGAAAGTAACATTAAGGCATTTCAAGAATTGATACGATATTGCAAAGTCCCAATCCATGTCGAACCGACCGAAATGGCGACTATCGATAAAGTATTTCTTGCCATCTTCATCTGTGTTCTGATACCATTGATATGGTGTGAACAACCCGAGAGTTGTAAGAATTGTGAGATCTTTGTATTTATAATTGATTTGTCCTTTGAATGAAAGACCTAATTCAGCTCTTGCGTTTGCAGGTGTTAGCTCCCAGTCTCCATTTTCGTCTTTGGTATAGCGATAGACACCATATTTGTCTTGCAGCAATGAACGATAGCCTTGATAGTAATTGCCGTCGGCATCTTTTTCGGTAAAGAACTTACCATTGTTTTTCCACCAATCAGACTCAGCGTCTATTTCACCTTTGTTCCATGCCTCAACAATTTTGTTGTTCATCCGATTGTTCATAGCGTCAGAAGTATAAGCTGTTGTTATACGACCGGCAATAGGTGAAAGATAAACGGAAAAGATGTCGTTTGGTTTCCAGTCGATACCGACACTTATGTCTGTATATGAAGGTGCGAGCCATTTTGAGATAATGTCGTTGTAACCTGCTGCATAATTGTAGCCCGGTGCAAACTGACTTTGGAAACCGCCAAGAATAGTTAAGTACCATTGAGGGCTGAATTCCCAACCGAATTTGGTGGCAAATTTGATTTTGTCTGATGTCTTCTGAAGTGGGTCTTCGTCTTGCTTCATATATGTCATACCATATTCTAAATCAAGATTAGTGTCCCAAGCCATGTTGTTTTCGTGATAGAGTAGGCGGAGTTTGACAAAAGCCAAGCCGGCTGCATTGTTCTTTCCTCCGGCTGCCCAATTGACAAGACCTGTGGCAGAACCATTTAATCCTAATACCCCTGAAAGTTTCCAAGCTTGTTCGCCGGTATCAACCTTTTTGAGTTCGTCCTGCGCTTTCTTAGCCTCTTGAGCCTTCGTTTCAACAAGCGTTTTGTCAACAGCTTGTCCAAAGGCAAAGAAAGGAATAATTAATAAACTGAATAATAAAATTTTTTGTTTCATAATCTCTAATTTATGTTGTTGTTTTCTTCCGGATTTGTTTCTACACACAAATCCGTTGCAAAGTTAATACTTTTTTCGGAAAAAAAGAAATTTTTTTTTAATATATTTATATGTGTCTTAGTGATTGATTTGACAATCATTTTTTTTAATTAATTAGGTTGTTATAAATTGCAGTTCGTCATAAAAAAAATACATTATGTCAAAAAGTAGAATAATTATGGCAATTTTTCTACTAATTGTATGATTTTTTTTTGTAATTTTGCATTGTCAAAATGGTTAGTTGTTTTTGAGGTGCAAATATATAATGATTGTCCACCCATTTGACAAGAAATAATATTTTTCTACTATAACAGCTAATCTGATTGATAATTGTAATTTTTGATGGTTAGTGAAAATGGAAGTTGCTGCTTGAGAAAGTAGCAACTTTTTTTTAGAATTATGCTGTATATCGCGTTGCGATTCTCTTTTAATAGTATAGTTAAATGTATCACGATGTTATATCCCGCGGGGATTTTCTTTTAGTCTCTAAATATCATTTATTTAAAAGAAATTCCCTAATGGGAAATGAGATTAGGTTTTGTGCTAAAATTCTATTAAAAGAAATTCCCTAATGGGAAATGAGATTAATCGAACACTAATTCAAGTTTCGCACATTAATTGAATTTTAATATTTCGGCGTTCAACGGCGTTAGCCGTTGCATATTATAGATACAATCAAGAATACAAACAAAACAACCACGAGTGGTTGCACATTGTCAAATGCCCAAATTTTATTGAATTGTATTTTAATATGTAACCGCTAATGCGGTTAGGCAGAGGGGTAATAATAACATCTTTTTCTATTAATATGTAACCGCTAACGCGGTTAGGCGGAGGGGTAATAATAACACCATTTTCTATTAATATGTAACCGCTAATGCGGTTAGGCAGAGGGGTAATAATAATATCGTTTTCTATTAATATATAACCGCTAACGCGGTTAGTCAGAGGGGTAATAATAACATCATTTTCTATTAATATGTAACCGCTAACGCGGTTGAAGAGCAATGGGGGAATTGATATTTATTACTCGGAACAATGTGCGAAACTTTAAATACTTAATTAATAATGCAGCATGAAGATTTTTTTTCTCCAAATGCAATTTGCGTTAATTTTCATACAAAAAAAGACTAAAAATACACAAAATAATATGTTAATAATTGCAAATGATTGAAAAAATAATTGTAACTTTGTAGCTGGAAAATAATAAATACACAAAAATATGAAAAAGACAAAAAGATTTTTAGGCGTTATTGCTTTATGTTGCGCTTTCGCAACCGGCAGTTTGGCTGAAGATTTAACTGTGGTTTTTGATAGTGCAACACCGACAGCACCTGAGGGTACTGCATCTTATGGTGGTGGTGCTAAGACAGACGGCTCAAATGCTAAGCTCAGCAGTGATGGACAATACGTAGAGTGGGTTCTTTCTGAATCAACTTTCACTGCTGCAAGTTTTGAGGGTTATATCAACACCACAAACACAAGTAAGAGTTGGTATTTGCAATTCTCTACTGACAATGGTGCTTCATGGGGAGCCGAAGTTACTCAGGCTAATGATGGCACCAAAAATGTCCATCCTAATCCTGTTACCGTAGATATCCCCGACGGTGCAAATGGAATTAGGGTTATTCGTCGTTGTGGTACAGGTTCTTTCGTTCATAGTATTACTCTGACTACCGGAGGCTCGTCAGTCGTTGTTGGTCCTACACTTACTGATATTCAAATAAATGGAACAACGATAGATGGTTTCAAATCGAGCAAAACCGACTATAAAGTAAAACTTGAAGAAGGCGAAAATTGCAACATAACATACACGTCATCAGATCCTTCTGCCAATGTCAGCGTGAGCAATGATGGTGATGTATATACTTTGGTTGTTAGTTCAAACGATGGCTCAACTACATATACTATCACAATCACCCGTGTTCCCGTTGGTGGTACAGATCCTGTTCCGGCGACAGAACTTACCATTCACAAACCGGAGAAGTATGAACTGACTTCAATGTTTGGCGGATATGGTGGAACTCTTGCTGTGCTCAACAATCGTGAGTATGAAGTTTACTATCTGACCCGTTTCAAATTGGATGGCAGCAGTTATAGCTCGACAGTGTCTGTTGCTCCGGTTGTAATGCAGAGTACGATTATTTCTACTAAAGAAACAGAGACTTCTTTTGAATCGAAAGATGGTTGGTTCATAGGTAAAGGTTCCGGAATTTCATCCAAAGATGATAATACTCAAATTGAAGAGTTTGCAGGTATGCACCTTGTGTTTAAAATGAAAGAAGGTGATTCAATTGCGTTGCATTTCTCTGGTTTTGATCAGTTCCGTTTGTTGGCAAGAGACAATAATGCTGATGTAAACAAAGGTAAATATTTGCAAGTCTATGTTGATGGTGTTCTTCAAGCAGCGCAAACAGCATCAACACAGACCGTAAGATCTTACGATGTATCATCAGGTGAGCACCTTGTTGTAATCAAAGGACTTGGTGGAAGCAACAATGAAGTATATGGTTGGTCGTTGCGTCTAACCAACGATCCATTGGTAAAGCACTATGAAGGTAATGATAGTACTCAAGAAGTTAATCAGACTGAAATGATTCAACCTATCAGATATAGAATCAAGAATTATGTTGCAAGCAAAATGACTTGGTTGGATGGTGAAGTTCCCGGCATAACAGCCAAAGCTCTCAATGCTAAGGGCGACACACTCCAAATTGAAGGTGTGGCAAATGCTCCTGTAGGTAAATATAGATATCGTATCGACGCATTGGATGCTAACAACAAAGTGACAAGTTCGGAGGTTGGCACATTCACTATCAAAGCCGAATTGCGTGCTGATACCACCAATACTACTGTTTGGATTAATGACCCAATGGAGTTTTCGTTTGATTATATTGCTCTTTCTGCAGATATGATTCACTTCACTTGGACAGGTAACAAACCGGCTGGTTTGACAACAGCTGCTGGCGCAAATAACACTTATGTCATCAAAGGAACACCAACTGCTGTCGGAGCATATCCTTACACGATATCTATCGATGGTGGTAACACTCTGAGCGGCACTATATATGTTGAAATTCCTGCACCGCAATTTATTGCTCCTGATCCGATTGAGACACACGTTAAGGCCGGCGACCGCATGAACAATATTGTTTGGAAAATCAAATTTGCCTCTTCGGCAACCGTAACAGGTTTGCCAAATGGTGTTACCGGTACTTATTCTAATGGTAATTTTGTTATTTCAGGAGTACCTGCAACATTACCAAGCTATCCGCAAACTTTTGATTATACTATCACGGCAACGCCTGAATATGAAGAAAAAGAAAGCACCACGGCTAAAGGTGTGATTGTGGTTATAGACCCGAATGCCAAATCAGTGCTTTATCTTTACAAAGATAACTATAATGATCAGATGTTTAAATACCTAAACGGCAGATACGACGTAACAGCTCGTGCAACAGACCAACAAATGCGTCCTGCCAACGAGTATAATTACTATGATGTGATAGTTATTTCAGAAAATGTTGACGCCACAAACAAAGAGGTTCTTGACATCGTGAAGAAACTGAATAAGCCAATCTTGAATATGAAGGCATTCACTTATTCTTCAAGTCGTCTTGATTGGGGTAACCCTGACAATGGTAGTGTTTCGAACACTTCACTTCTTGTAACGCAACCAAGTCACCCTATCTTCGCCGAACATGGTTATACAGAGGTATTTACCCTCCGTATACTCTCTGGTGTTGATGTTCGTGGTATTCAACCTGTTGAAGTTACACTCAAGAAGTCTTTCTGTTTGGCTGCTGCTCCGACACGTGGTCGCGACTACGAATCTGACGGCGACTATCAAACAGCAATACACGAAGTGCCGGGCAATTTGCGCGGAAGTGGCATAACAGCTCGTTATCTGATGTTGCCTATCTCGCAAAAAAGTATCGATGCAATGAATCTTGCTGCTAAAAACATGGTTGATGCATGTATTGCTTATTTGACAGATAATTCAACAGGTTATACACCTGAATTGCCTGCATTGCAAATCATGTCGTTCCGTGTTGCCGGTGTAGATGCAACGATAGATGAGAGTGCAAAGAAAATAACATGTATTGTTCCTGACGGAACAGACTTGTCAAGTGTTGTCCCGGTGATCACATTAGCCGACAATACAACACATACCGTTCCTGGTATGGGCGAGGCTGTTGATTTCTCCGACTCACATTTCGGTGTAGATTTCGTCGTCAGCGACTTTATCAATAGCGTTAAATACAATGTTATATGCCGTACGGCAACAGCTTTAGAGCAAGTGAATAGTTTGTCAGGCGTAACATATAATCGCGAGACTCAAATGTTGCACAATCCGGAAGGACATCTAATCTATATATATGATGTAATGGGAAAATTAGTTACAGCAACAAATACAGACATGTCGTTGTCGGGTCTCCCAAGCGGAATGTATCTCTTGCAAAGTGCTGATGCAATGATGAAAATATTGAAATAAATAGTTTGAAAATTAAAAATAGTCAAAAAGCGCATGAATAATGCGCTTTTTTTATGCCAAATTTTGATATTTGGTATAAAAATTGTAACTTTGCAAGTTAAAATAGCACAAAAAAATAAAATAAATGAAACGCCTTCTAACACTAACTTTTATATTTGTCTTTATCACCATTGCAAGTGGTGCCTATGCATTCACTGTTGTTATAGATGCAGGTCATGGTGGTAAAGACCCGGGAGCACTTGGCACTGTAACAAATGAAAAAACACTCAATTTGGCTGTTGCCCTTGAATTAGGGCGTTTGATTGAAACACAAAACCCAGACATAAAGGTTGTTTATACTCGAAAAACAGATGTGTTCTTGCCCTTGCAAGATCGTGCCGATATAGTGAATAAAAACAAAGCAGATCTGTTTATTTGTATTCATACTAATTCTGCCGATCAGAAGTCAGTGGCAGGTGCAGAAGTATTCACTCTCGGATTGCACAAAGCAGAATCAAATCTTGATGTCGCAATGCGCGAAAATGCCGTTATGTTGCTCGAAGATGGTTATCAAACTAAATATCAAGGTTTCAACCCTAATTCGGTTGAGTCATATATTATGTTTGAATTTATGCAAGACCAATATATCGACAAGAGTGTCAATTATGCCTCTAAGGCGCAAATAGAACTCAACACGACAGCCGGCCGTTCAAATCGTGGCGTGCGACAAGCCGGATTTTGGGTCCTGCACAAATCGTCATGCCCAAGTGTTTTGGTCGAAATGGGTTTCATAACCAATGCCGCAGAACAAACATTCCTCGCCTCAAAAGACGGACAACACAGAATTGCACTTGCACTATACAATGCTTTCATTGCCTATAAATATGAGATAGACAAGAAAAGCGGCGGTCAAGTTGTTGAAGCACAGCAAGAGACAAAGCAAGAAGTTAAAAAAGAGACAAAACAAGAAACTAAACAAGAGGCAAAGCAAGAAGCTAAAAAAGAAACAAAACAAGAAACTAAAAAAGAGACAAAGCAAGAAGCTAAAAAAGAGACAAAGCAAGAAGCTAAAAAAGAGACAAAGCAAGAGACAAAAAAACAGACTGAACAGGAGACAAAACTTGATAAAACAAAACCGATATTCAAGGTGCAGTGTTTTGCCGTTTCACAAGTACTGAAAGCCGGCGACTCAACATTCAAAGGAGAGAAGGGACTGACCTACTATAAAGAAGGCAAATGGGTTAAATACACCTCAGGAGAGTCAAATAGTTATGAAGAGATTGTGCAACTTCAGCAACAACTCAAAGAAAAATTCCCGGACTGCTTTATTGTGGCATTTTTGAATGGCGAAAAGATAACAGTTGAAAACGCTTTAAACATAAAATAATTGATAGGTATGAAATTCAAAAGAGAAATTAAGGTGGCATTAGTATTTATTGCAGCAATTTTTCTACTTTATTTTGGTATGAATTTTTTGAAAGGAATAGACATCTTTTCCACTTCAAAAAAATATTATGGTCGTTTCGACCAACTTAATTCACTTGCAGCATCCTCACCTGTATATATTAAAGGTTACAAAGTAGGGCAGGTCAGCCGTATTGATTATGATTTTACTGCAGAACACCCCTTTATTGTTGAAGTTACAATAGAAAGCGACATCAAATTGGTTGAAGGTTCGCAAATGGCTTTGGTCAGTGATGGACTTCTCGGAGGTGCCGCAATTGAAATGAAATTGTCGCCATATTCAGAAGAATTAGCACTATATAATAGCAAAGACACACTGCCAACCATTGTGGAGCGCGGATTGATTGAGGAATTGCAAAACGGAGTAATTGCTGACCTGAATCGTACGATTAACGACCTTGACTCAATCGTTGTCAATCTCAAAGGACAAATGGAAGGCGACCATCTCAAAAATATTCTCGCTAATGCCGATCAAGTGTCGGCCGATCTTAACACAACAAGCACAAAACTCAAACGTATCGTAACTAATGATGTCCCGCCTATTGTGGCAGATGCTAAATCGACTATCAGCGAGGCCAAATCTGCAATGGCTAATATCAACAACATAAGCCAAAAAGTGGACAGCGTCGATATCAAGGGTATTGTGGCTAAAGTTGATACCACAATGTCTAATGTTCAAGACATCACCACATCTCTCAATAGCAAAGAAGGAACTGTTGGCCTGTTGCTCAACGATAAGACTCTTTACAATAAAATCAACAATACGGTTGTTAGCGTCGATTCGTTGATCAACGATGTTAAAGCAAACCCTAAGAAATATCTGAAAATATCCGTATTCTAAAAACAACAACACAACATTTTCAATTTGCATCTAATAGCAAAACATATTAATCAGCAGAGATTGTTGCATTTGTGTGCAATAGTCTTTTTGCTTTTTGTAGGTTTCAGCTCGCTTTATGCACAAAAAGATAGTGTATCGTTGAAAACGGATACTATATCTTCAGATTCAATAACTTCGCAACTTGTTGATTCCGCAGATGTTACACAAATTGCAACAGATTCTTTGTCTGTTGCCAAACTGCCAATGTCGCATCGCGATTCTCTGATTGCTCGTCGTGCCTATCTCGATTCTATCAAACAAGCTGAATACGATTCAATTCAGTTCCGTCGTCAGCAACAGCCGCTTGATTCTAAGATTGACTATTCAGCACAAGACTCAATTGTTCTGTATGCCAATGGTACTGCATATTTGCATGGTAGCGGCGATGTGCAGTACAAAGATATGCAGTTGAAGTCTGCTTTTATTCGTGTTCACATGGATAGTAGCGTCGTCTATGCACGTGGTGTTACCGACAGTGTCGGCGACCTCACCGGAAAACCCGTATTCAAAGAAGGCAAAGACGAGTATGAATCCAACGAAATGACCTACAACCTAAAAACAAAAAAAGGCTATATCAAACATACCGTAACACAACAAGGAGAAGGATATATAATTTCGGAAAATACCAAGAAAGCCGGTGATTCAAATGATATGTATATGGCCGGAGGACGATATACAACATGTGATGACACTGACCACCCGCACTTCTATCTTGCGCTGACTAAAGCCAAGGTAAAGCCGGGCGATTTTATTGCCACAGGACCTGCCTATATGGTAGTAGGCGATGTGCCTCTGCCACTTGCCATCCCTTTCGGCTATTTCCCGATTACTGAGAAATACAGTTCCGGACTTATCATGCCAAGCTACGGCGACGATTTCTCTCGCGGATTCTATCTGCATAATTTAGGATATTATTTCGCTTTTAATGACTATTTTGACCTTGAACTCAAAGGAGATATATATACCAAAGGTACATGGGCTGTTTCTGCACAAACTAATTATATAGTGCGATACAAATTTCGTGGATATTTCAATTTCAGCTATCGTAATGACGTCATCGGCGAACGAGATTTGCCCAATTATGCTAAGAACACTAATATGCAAATAGTTTGGTCGCACTCACAAGACGCCAAAGCAAGTCAGTATAGTACTTTCTCTGCCTCTGTGAATTTTTCAACCTCAGGTTACAATCGTAGTGATATTGATTCTTATTACAATGGTCAGTTAAATTCAGAAAACACTAAGTCATCAAGTATCAGTTATTCACAACGTTTTCCTGATGCACCTGTCAGTCTGACAATGAGCGGACTTGTCAATCAGCGCACAAAAGACTCAACCATATCACTTACTCTGCCTGATGTTGCACTGACCATGAGTCGTGTTTATCCTTTCAAACGAAAAAAAGCCATTGGTAAAGAAAAATGGTATGAAAAAATTTCAATTCAATACAGCTTCAACACAAAAATTGCCATAACGACGAAAGAAAACAAACTCATGCAATCGAATTTCTTGCGCGATTGGCAAACCGGAATGAAACATAACATACCTATTCAAGCCTCTTGGACACTTTTCAAATATCTGTCTGTCTCTCCAAGTATTACCTATACGGAGCGGTGGTATTTCCAGCGGCAAGACCAACGATGGGATGATGAACAAAACATAATGCGAGCAGACACAACAAACGGATTTTACCGTGTTTGGGATTTCAGTACAGGATTATCGCTGTCAACCAAGTTATATGGTTTCTACACTCCAATACGCAAGTGGTTTGGCGACAAAGTGGATCGTTTCCGTCATGTACTGACTCCGTCTATCAGTTTCAGCTACCATCCTGACTTTGGGAATAGCTGGTTTGGCTACTATGGCGAGTATCAACGCCCCTATACCGACTCAAATGGCAATCAGCAGTTTGAAACCATATCGTACAACCGTTTTCAAGGAGCTATGTATGGTGTCCCGGGCAAAGGAGCACAAACAAATCTGTCGTTCTCACTTGGCAACAACATTGAAATGAAAATACGCAACGACAACGATACAACAGGAAAACAAGCCTATAAGGTCATATCTCTGATTGATGATTTGTCAATAACCGGTGGTTACAATTTCATTGCAGATAGTATGAACTGGAACAATTTCAATGTCAGACTACGCCTGAAATTGCCAATGAACTATACTCTGAGCTTGCAAGGACAATTCGACCCATATATGTACGGATTGACGCCAACAGGTCGCCCTGTCAGAATTAACCAGTTGTATTGGAACCATGGTAAGTTCCCGCATTTCTTAGGTACAAGTACATCATTGTCTTACACCTTAAGTGACGATAAAATAAAACAATGGATCGAAGGCAAAAATAATAAGACAACAGACGAACAACCCGAAGAAGTTGATCCTCTTGCACAAAACAATCCAAATGCTATACAAAAAAACAATATGCCGGACCAAGTGAAAGACAAAACACGCACAGTGGGTAGCGACGGATATGAAAAAACAGATATTAAGTGGTCGATTTCTATAGGTTATACAATTAGTTACAAGCCATCAAATGTGTTTGATTATGACAAGATGTACTACAAAATGAAATTCACCAACAACTTGTCACTTTCCGGCACATTATCGTTGGGCAAAGGATGGTCTGTAAGCGCATCAACACACTATGATTTTGAGGCAAAGAAAATGGCATACACCAATTTCAATGTGCGTCGAGACTTGCACTGTTGGACAATGACTGCATCGTTTGTACCATTTGGACCATATAAAACATATAATTTCCATATAGGTGTAAATGCTTCAATGCTGTCAGACCTGAAATACGACAAGAACAGCAACTCAAGCACCAATGCCCGCGTAACGTGGTGGTAAAGACATTTGTTTATTTGGTTATTTACCATTTGGTCATTGATTTAGCTATTTGATTTATTTTTTCATCTGCCTCAACAGCTCAGTTAACCAACACGAAGTAACTAACATTTACTGACTAACAGCGAAGCTAACCAACACGAAGTAACTAACATTTACTGACTAACATTTACTTTTATGATATCTAAAGACAAAATTGTTACACTTGTTTACGACCTCTATGTAGGCGAACAACCTGAAGAATTGATGGAGCAAGCCACGCTTGATAATCCATGTGTTTATTGCCATGGGCGCAACCTTATGTTGCCCAAGTTTGAACAAAATCTTGAAGGCAAAAAAGAAGATGATGAATTTGATTTCATTATTTCCTATGCTGATGCATACGGTGAATATGACGATTCTGCCGTTCTTGATTTAGAAAAAGAAATGTTTTGCGACGATAAAGGCACTCTTGATTCGCGTGTCAAACAATTTGCTATCGTTCCTCTAAACACCACCGACGGACAAGTCGTCTATGCTCAGATAATCGAAATAGGTGAAGACAAAATAAAGGTTGACCTCAATCACCCTCTTGCCGGCGAAAATCTACATTTCAAAGGAAAAATTATTTCAGTTAGAGACGCAACAGAGCAAGAGCTTAAATCCTTAGAAAAAGGATGTGGCTGCGGAGGTTGTGGTAAAGGCAAAAACAAAAACTGTGATTGTGGCGACAGTGGCTGCTGCGGTGGCTGCTAAGAGAAATAACTATTTGAAAAAAGCTTTTAGATGTTTTCTAAAAGCTTTTTTTTTATCTTCCGCCGGTAATGATAGCCGTAAAACGAGGCATAAAACGATGCAAGAATATGCTGATAGCCACTCCGATAGCTGTTATGACAAAAGGTATTGTCAGGTAGGCAATTATTAGACATAAACTATTGTGAGGCAACAGGCGGCATGCCAACTGACAAAGTATTGCCGTCGGAACAATATGGTAGGCAAATACAAAAAAACTGCTTTGTTCGATATATGAGGGCAATAGATGTCCTCTTTTTTGTTGCAAATGGCACACTATAGCAACGACAACAAGTAATCCACTGAGTATAAAGACAATTCTGCATGCTTTGATGGCATATAATATGTCATTTTGCTCTGCAAAATAATTGCCTGTCATGCCAATTAAAGAAATCAGAAGGAGACCCCAAAGGCCTTTTTTTGCACAGCCTATAAAGTCGATATCATATTTTTGCAACCATACTCCAATTCCAAAATAAGTAATCGAAAGATTGTTCATGTGAGGAATATGCCACGGAAGAAAATAAATGATAGTCAGCAAGACAAGGCTCAAATACTTGTTTGTCCTTACAATCCAATAAATCAAAGGTGAGATGAGACATATCAAAATCAAGTCTCTAATGAACCAGAATTGTACGCTTGCCGGTTGTCCCGGATTATCATAGATAGTACTTGAACGATTGTCGTCGAAAAAGGCGTAAAGCCAATCGCTGAAAGAATAATCAGTCATAGTACCCATGCGTGAACTTGTTGCACCAAGATATTTCTCTTGTACAAGCATAATCATAAGCATCAAAGCGTTCCAGAAAAGAAATGGTATAACAAGCGAGAAAAATCTTTTTGTGAGTTTAGTTCGATATAGTTCGGGTGTAAGTTGTTTTTCTTTGAAGAAAAAATAGCCCGCAATGATGAAAAAAGCAGGAACAAACAACTGACATATCAGGTCGGTAATTATGTATGATACAGCATTGTATGCAGATAGAGATTGAAGTGTATGAGCATCGATATACTTGAAAAAATGTGTGTGAATAAACACAATACCAATCATCATCGGCATTCGCAAATTATCAACGAGGAGTGATATTTCTTTTTTGTCAGTCATAATTAGAGATAATAGTCTTGAGTTAGAATTTGATATTTTTCTGTTCTTTGGTGGTCGGTTGTTTCAAGCGTAATTTCGTCAAATGATATATTGTCAGTCTTATGTCTTGAAAAAATCATCAAGCTGCGTTTGAAATCTTTGTTTTCATTGCCTCTAACTCTCATTGCTTTATTCAGAAAAAGTAGATTTCTTTCGGCAATATCAACGAATTGTTTTTCGGAGTCAAATGGAATTATAATTGCCAATCGACCATCGTCTTCCAGCATGTCGGCTGCGATTGATGTGAGTTGTTGGTAAGACAAGTTGCCGGTGTGTCGTGCTGTTGCTTTTTCTTGCTGAGGATTTTTCAAGCTATTTTGGAAATAGGGTGGATTGCTTACGATCAAGTCGTACTGAGCCTGATTGTGTGTGTTGATGTCGGCATGAATACATTTCAATCTATCGTTCCACGGACTTTTTTCAAAATTGTCGGCCGCTTGTTGTGCTGCTTGTTGGTCAATCTCAATGCCAATAATATTACTTTTTTTGAAAGCTTGTGCCAGCATAAGAGCAATAAGCCCACTTCCGGTACCTATGTCCAATATCATTTTTGGTTGTGTATTGCTCAGTTGAGCAGCAACCCATGCACCAAGAAGTACACCATCTGTGCCTACTTTCATCGCACATTTGTCATGTTGAACCTCAAATTGTTTGAATTTAAATGATTTACTGCTCATTTTTTATTGCATCACGCCGTTTTTTAACATTTTTTGGCACGGAAATTGTAATTTTTTAAGTATGCGTAAATATTTGTTAATATATTGCTTATTCGTTTCTCTTTCAATCTTTGCTCAGAATGTCGAAAAGCCTCAGCGCAGTCCGGAGGACATAGCTCAGCGTCAGACGGCAATGCTGAAGCAGGATCTTGATCTTACTGATGAGCAAGTAGAGCAAGTATATGTCATAAATCTAAAATACGCTCAATTAGGACGGCCGCAAAATCAGGAACAGGCTGATGAGAGGATAAAACAGAAGTTATCTGATTTGAAGGCTATCCTTACTGAGCAACAATATGAATCTTTCTTGCGCAAAATGACTGCAATGAAGCGTATGCCGCAAGGGCGTCGTATCGAAGGTCAGCGTGTTGAGACTGAAAAACGGTTTGAAGCGCATGATTCTGTTTCTATCAAATAAAACAAATAACAATCATTGTCAGTATCCACATTGTCGGAAGACTCCATCTTGCTTTTTCTCTATTTGTTTGTTGAGCTATAGGCTCACTTTTTTTTGTGTAGTAGAGGGGTAGGTAGCATATTGTTGCAATCAGTATTCCGAGAAACATACCCGTCAGTATATCGCCTAAATAATGCACTCCAAGGTACATCCTGCTGTATGCATTTAGTGTCGCCCACAGAACCATTGTTGTCGTAACTATTTTGTCGCGATTGATCAGACTGACCAATGTGGCAAGTGCGAATGAGTCGCATGCGTGAGAAGAAGGGAAACCAAATTTGCCACCTCTATAATCATTCACGATATGAATCATTGAAGCGATGTCAGGGTCTTGTGCCGGGCGGAAACGCATAAAGATATGTTTCAATTCATGCGAACCCCAATCGGCAAGCCCGAAGGCCGCACCTATGGCAAGAAATAGCCATATAGAATTTTTCCTATGTGTGTAGATTAGATAGCCAATCAAAAGAATATACAAACCAAGCCAAGTCCATTTTTGGCTATAGTTCCACATGAAATTATCGAAAAAATCATTGTGCCAACTGTTGATAGTCAGTATAATCTCTTTGTCTAAATCGATGATTGACATTTTTTTATATTCTCTCAAGTGTTTTTGCCTGAATCCATCCTTTGTAGTTACCTACTTCAATTTCAACCCATTCTCCAAGTGTATCTGTTATGCTCACTTTTGTTCCCTCGTGCAAAACGAAAAGGTCTGTTCCGCTGTGGTCAGGAGATGCTTTGGCATTTACTATGCTTGACAGCACGATTGCTTTGTCGTGTGATGTCTCGTGTTGATTTCTGACGATACAAAAGGATAGAGTTGTGATACTGAACAATAGGGCTATCCATGCGCAATGAAAACCTGTTTTGCGCAGTGCGATATTTTTGCTAAAGAAGAAAATGAAAAGCCCGATGAGTGTGATTAAGAATAATGCAACACTAATCCACATCCATGTGTGAGCTTTCAATTTCAAAATCAGATTTTTCACCCAGCGACTCAAAAAATAGCCGTCCTCAGCCTCTATATTGTCAGTGATGCGTTCCTGAGCAAGCGAAAGATTGTATTTGGCATCTTTGTTAGACGGGTCTTGCAATAGAGCACGTTCGTAGTTGAGAATGGCAAGCCCTATTTCGTTGTCTTTATAGTAGGCATTGCCGAGGTTGTAGTACACTTCTGTCGACCGGTTGGCAGAATCTAAAACGCTTTGATAGAGTGAAATAGCCGTTTTATAGTCGCTGTTGGCATAGGCTTGATTGGCTTGCTGAAAACTATAGTCTTGAGCTTGTGCTATTGTGCATGCAAGCAATATGGTAAATAAAAATATCTTTTTCATCACTTTATAATTTTTTCCATGTTTTCTATCATGTCGGAAGTCTTGTTGTAGATATCTTCCATGTCGTGTTCTGATTGTGCCGGGGCATATTGAGCAAATTCTGTTGCCGAAAGAACGTCTTTGAATTGTGCAATGAGTTCGTCGGTTGCATTGTGTGAGCGCAAGGCGTCGGCAACATTTTCTTTGTTCAATTCAGAAGTTGGTATTGACAGTTTATCGCTCAAATATGTCCATGAAGCTTTGAGTATTTCATCGTAGAAATGAGCTTTATCGTTGGCTTGCATATATTTACGAGCTGTCTTGAGCCGTTTCTGAACTTCTTTATTTGCCTTGCGATAGCGTACTTTTCTGATGTCGGCATTGTCGCGAATTTGCTTGCGGAAAATGATGAATAGCACGATTGAGATCAACAACGGAACAAGGTAAAGCAACCAGAAAGTCAATGAACCAATCCGTATAGATTCTTGTTTTTGAACTTTGAGAGGGTTGGTATTGATGTAGCGTATGTCTGAATTGAGTGATTTAATGTCTTCTTTGTTAGCAACAAACACATTGGATTGTTGTGAATTATTGTCGTCAGCACTTTTTTCAACATGTATGTTGTATGCCGGTGTGCGGAGTGTTTTGTAAGTTTTTTCTTTGGTGTCGAAATAGCTCATTTCGATTGGTGGAATGGTGAAGTCTCCATTGTTGCGCGCAATAGCTAAATATTCAATTTTCTTTGTGCCGCTCACACCTTGTGTTGTGGTCTTTACGTTGTTGGTGATTTTCGGGTCGTATAGTTCAAAGCCTTCAGGGAAATCAACAGATGGTGTCTTGATGAGTTTTATATTGCCCGTTCCTTTGATTTCAAGTGTGAGAGTGATTGCGTCATTTGTTTTGATGTTGTTGCTGTTGATTGAAGAAGCAAGGTCGAAAGTACCCACACCGCCAAGAAAACTTGATGGCTTTCCGCCCGGCAGGGCTTGTGCATGTATTGTCGTTCCTGCTGCTGTAAGCTGTTTTGAAACATTGGTATAAGTGTCGAAGAAGCTGTCAAAAATACTTCTCACTTGAGCTTGATTTCTGACTCTGACGATAGCTTCAAATTTTGCTTGTGGAATTTCAATGTCGCCGCTATGTTGCGGGTAGAGTAGTGCTTGATAAAGTGTGATAGCCTGATAGTTGCGACCATTATAGTGCTCTAATTCAAGCTGGTTATTGTTGCCAAGGTCTATCTCTTGTTTGATGAACCCATCGAAATCGGGTATCTTGGTGTTCCCTGTAAGTTGAATGACATCAACGAGGGTGTAGAGACGATATGAAATCAAGAGACATTCTTGTTCGTGTACGCGAGTTTTGTTCACTATTGTTCTGACAAAAAGATTTTCCGACGAGATGTTCGACGAGCCACCGGACGCTTGTGAGCGTTGTGGCTGTGTATTGCTTGGTTGGGTGTTGCTGTCGGGTGGTAGAACTTTAATCTTTAGTCCATTGGAGGTATATGTCTTTCCGTTTGCACTTATTGTTGCCGGTTGGATGGTGTATTCTCCTTCTTTATTGGCAACGAGTGTGTATGTGTATGTTTGTTCGTATGTTGAAGTGTGTTGTCCGTTAATCCAAGACACACTTTGGCTACTACTTGTGAAAGGACCTGCCAGAACATCAAAATTAGTAAATTCGGGTGCACGAAGATCTTTCGATTGAGAATTGATAGTATAGGTAAGTTGGAACTGACGCCCAGCCACTACTGTTGAAGGGGCATTGGCTTTGAAAGTTATGTCGTCCGCCCATGCTGATACAAAGCTAATCAATAGCAATGAATATAATATGAAATGTCTTTTCTGCATAATAGAAAAATAAATATGTAAATCGTAAATAGTCAAATAATAAAATCTCTTTACCAATCTTTTTCGATTCTTACTCTTTTGTCGTTTTGTTTTTGCATTTGTTTTTGCATCACTTTGTTTTGTGTCTCTTTTTCGTCTTGCTCAAATGCTTCAAGTAGTTGTTCTGCCTGCTCTTTGGTCATCTCGCCCGCTTGAGCTTCCTGCTCTTGTTGTTCTTGTTGCTCTTGTTGTTCCTGCTGTTGATGGTGTTCTTGTTGCTCTTGATTTTGTTCCTGCTGCTGTTGCTTGAGCATTTCTTTTGCTTTCACGAGGTTGTAGCGAGTGTCGTTGTCGGTAGGGTTGTTGCGTAGGGCCTCTTTATATGCTTCTATAGCCTCATTGTATTGTTGTTTCGCAAAATAGCAATTGCCTATATTATGATAGTTTTGTGCTTTGAGTTCTTTCTCTGTTGCTTGTTTCAAGGCGTCTTTATCTTTGGTCAGATTGATTGCCGAATAGTACTCTTTTATTGCTTCATCGTATTTCTCTTGGCGGACAAGCGTATTGCCTAAATTATAGTGTGCTGTGTATGATTGATTGTTTTTGTTGATGGCTTTTCTGTAGGCAATCTCAGCCTCTGTATATGCTGAGTCATTATAGTTGCGATTGCCTTTTGTGATGTCTAAATACTCGTTTTGTGCTGATGCACAACAAGCAATAGCTATAGTTAATAGTATGAATGTTAGGCGTTTCATTTGTTGTATTCCTTAAATAGATTAATCTTGCTCAATCGTTTGTTTTTGCGGTTGAGAATAAAGAAATCAATAATCAGTATGAGTAGAGCAATGATGATAAATCCTTGATATTGTTCATTGTATTCTGCGTATATATGACTTTCAATCTCTGTTGTTGCCAATTCATTAAGTTCTTTGTTGATTGTTTTTGTTGCTGTATTTGTGTTGTCTGCTCTTACGTATATTCCTTGTCCGGCAGATGCGATGTCTCTACACATTTGTTCATTGAGGTGTGTGATGACCACATTTCCTTGTTTGTCTTTGCGGAAAGACATTGTTCCCGGGATAGGAATAGGGCTACCTTCCGGTTTGCCTATACCGACAACATATATGTTGATACCTTTTTCTTTGGCTTGCTTGGCTGCTTCGAGGGCATTATCTTCATGGTCTTCTCCGTCGGTTATGATCACTATTGCTCTTGACGAGCCATTGTCCTGGCCAAATGCTCTTACGGAGGTGTTGATAGCTTCTCCGATTGCTGTACCTTGTATGTTGATTAGTTCCGGTGTGATATTGTCGAGAAACATTTTAGCCGAGACATAGTCTGTTGTGATTGGTAGTTGCACATAGGCTTGTCCAGCAAATACGATTATACCTATTTTGTCGTCTCGGCGTTCGTCAATGATTTTGCTCATCATTTGTTTGGCTCTTTCCAATCGGTTTGGTGCAACATCTTCTGCCATCATAGAATTGGAAATATCGAGAGCAATCATCACTTCTATTCCTTGTCGTTTCACGGTTTGTTCTTTAGTGCCAAATTGTGGCCTTGCAATGCCGACAATCAGCAGCGAAAGCGACACGAGGAGTAGTGAGAACTTTATTCGCGGACGAATAACAGACGCATTTGGCATTAATTCTTTGACCAATTCTTTATTGCCGAAAAGTTCCAAATCGCGTTGTTTTTTGCGATTATAAAGAATGAATGCTACAATCAAAATCGGGATTAGTAGCAAGAGATATAAATAATTTGGATATGCAAATCTAAACATTTTTGTCAGTTTTTTTAGTTGGATATTGTGCGCAGTACCCAATATCTGAGTATTAATTCGAGCAGTAAGCAAGCAAGTGCGGCAAACAAGAAAGGCTGGAAATGGTCGGTTTTCTTTGAGTATTCACGAACTCGGAGTTTTGTCTTTTCCATTTTGTCGATTTCGTCGTATATGGCTTTGAGTGTGTTGTTGTCTGTTGCTCTGAAGTATGTACCACCTGTTGTTGTTGCTATATATCTGAGTATGTCTTCGTCAAACTGTGATGTTACCATTTGTGTCTGCATGCCAAAAGGTGTTTGTACGGGGTAGGGTACTTCACCTCTTTTGCCGACTCCGATAGTGTAAACGCGTATCCCGAATGTCTTAGCCAATTCGGTTGCCGATTTAGGTGTAATGTCGCCTCTATTGTTCGAACCATCAGTGAGCAGAATAATCACTTTTGAAACGGCTTGGCTGTCTTTGATTCTATCTACTGCATTTGATAGTCCCATACCTATTGCCGTTCCGTCTTCTATCAGTCCGAAATCAACTTCTTTGAAAAGATTGATCAGTACAGCATGGTCGGTAGTGAGCGGGCATTGTGTGAAACTCTCGCCTGCAAAAACGACCAAACCAATGTTGTCGTTTGGGCGGTTAAGCACAAATTCTGAAGCCACTTCTTTTGCTGCCTCAAGACGATTAGGTTTGAGGTCCATTCCTTGCATAGATGTTGACACATCTATTGCCATCATGATGTCAATACCCTCAGTGTCTGTTGTTGACCAACTGTTGCTCAACTGTGGTCTGGCCAAGGCTATGGTAAGGAGTATGATGCATGCAATGCGCAGTATAAAAGGCACATGGAGCATATACAGACGCACGGAGCGTTGTTTTTTCATGCTGCTTGCATTTGATATCTGCACACTTGCATCCGACTTGCGAATCTCGTAAATATACCACCCAATCACAGGGATGAGCAGTAAGAATAAATATAGATATCCTGGATTGCTAAATGTCATGATTGTTGGTTGTTTGGTTCGTTAGACTCAGTATTCTCTTCTTTCTCCGGATTCTCGCGAACGATACGATACTTGGTGTTATTCACGAAATCAGTAGCTTCTCTAACTGTTTTTTCGTTTTCTTCAGGCGTGGCTCTGAATTTTGCAAATTTCACTAAATCGGCCAAACTGAACACATCTTTGAGTTGTTTGAGTGTGTCTTCTTCGCCTTTCAGTGGTTGCTTGAGATTACGCAATATCTCGTCTGATGTCATCTCCACACTTCCAATCTCAAACACACGACTTATGTATTCGCGCAACACGTCGGTTATTTCGCTATAGTATTGTTTTTCTTTGCCTTGTTGCCAGATTTTGTCTTCTTTGATTTGTTGGAGTCTTTCGAGAGCCTCTTCGTCAGCCGGTCGCAGAGGTATATCTGCTTTTTTGTTTTCTGCTTTGTTTTGTTTCCATTTGTGCTTTGAAATGAAATAGTAAGCAGCAAAACCTAAGCCAATCAAAAGAAGTAGAATAGCTAAGTCGATGAGTAAATATTTTGTAGGGAAGGAAGGGGTAGCAATCTTTTTAATGTCTGTTATGGCATTGTCGGCAGAATCAATAATGAAGGGCTGAATTATGTTCAATGCCATACCATTTGTGGGTATTGAATCTCCCTGACTGACAAAAACAAAAGGTTCAATATAGTAGAGCGAATCTTGGAAACTTGTTATTGTCCAGTCTTGGCGAAGTTTGAGCTGATTGCCATCTCTGACAGTGTCAATAGCTGATTGCTCAATCAGTTCAATGCCTTGTGGCAGTTGTTCTGAGGCGAGTGGAAACTGTATTTGCTCGCCTTGTTCTATTGTTGCCTCAAGATGCAGATCGGTTTGATTGCCAATCCACATGGATGTTGAGTCCAGTGAGGCACTCACTGCTATACTTAATATTATGCTTAAAAGTTTCATGCTCTTTGTTTGAATAATCGCATCAATTCTTTGACGTAGTCTTGGTCGGTACGAATGCTGATGCTGTCAACATTTGATTGAAGGAAGGTCTGTTCCAATCGTTGTTGCTGATTGTTCCAATATTGTCTGTATTGTTCGCGTGTCTTGTTGTCGGAAGTATCTATCCAAATGCGTTCGCCTGTTTCTGCATCTTTAATTTTCAGCAAACCGATATTAGGCATTTCGGCATCGCGTATGTCGTAGATTTGCAGTGCATTAAGGTCGTGTTTTCGACTTGCGAGCTGCATTGATTTCAGATAGTTTTTGTCGCATATAAAGTCGGAAATCAAGAATGCTGTGCTGCGTCGTTTGATGGCATTTGTGAAGTATTCAAGTGCCATACCTATGTCGGTCCCATTTTCTTGTGGGTGGAAATCAATCAGTTGTCGAATGATGTGCAGGACATGTGTGCGACCTTTTTTAGGCGGGATGAAGAGTTCGATTTTCGACGAGAAAAGTATCACGCCCACTTTGTCGTTGTTTTGAATGGTAGAGAATGCCAATGTAGCGGCAATTTCGGTAATCATGTCGCGTTTCATTTGCGATTGTGTTCCGAAGTTTCTACTTCCCGACACATCAATAAGCAGCATTACAGTCAGTTCGCGTTCTTCTTCAAACACTTTGATATATGGTTTGCCAAATCGAGCAGTAACGTTCCAATCGATGTTGCGCACATCATCGCCAATACCATATTCGCGCACCTCAGAAAAGGTCATACCTCTACCTTTGAATGTGCTATGGTACTCACCGGCAAAAATGTTTTGCGACAAGCCACGCGTCTTAATCTCAATTTGCCTTACTTTTTTTAGTATATCGGAAGTTTCCATTTTTTTCAAATCTTCAAATCTTGAAATCTTCAAATCTTGAAATATTCAAATCTTCAAATCTTCAAATCTTGAAATCTTGAAATCTTCAAATCTTCAAATCTTCAAATCTTTCACCTTAATTATGGTACTTCAACAGCGTTAAGTACTTCGGTGATGATGTCTTCTGATGTCATATTGTTGGCTTCTGCTTCGTACGACAAGCCAATGCGGTGACGCAGGACATCGTAGCATACGGCGCGAATATCTTCAGGAATAACATAGCCGCGACGGTGTATGAAGGCGTAAGCACGCGCTGCAAGAGCAAGATTGATTGAAGCACGCGGACTGCCACCAAATGAAATCATATCTTTCAAATGCTCAAGTCCGTAATCTTGTGGGAAACGAGTAGCAAAAACGATATCAACGATATAACGTTCGATTTTTTCGTCGAGATAGACTTGACGAACAATGTCGCGGGCACGCAAGATGTCTTCTTTATTCAGAATAGGCATAATAGGTTTGCGCTCGCCACCTATGTTCTGACGAATAATCTGTTGCTCCTCTTCTTTCTTTGGATAGCCGATAACTACTTTGAGCATGAAACGGTCGGTTTGTGCCTCAGGAAGTGGGTAGGTTCCTTCTTGTTCGATAGGGTTTTGTGTAGCAAGAACAAGGAACGGCTTTTCGAGAGCAAATGTCTTGTCGCCGATGGTGATTTGTCGCTCTTGCATTGCCTCGAGTAGGGCAGATTGTACTTTTGCCGGAGCACGGTTGATCTCGTCTGCCAACACAAAATTGGCAAATATCGGACCGCGTTTAATACTGAATTCTTCGTTTTTCTGACTGTAGATTTGAGTACCAATAACATCGGCAGGCAAAAGGTCAGGGGTGAATTGAATTCGACTGAAATCACACTTAATCAAATCAGCTAATGTCTTAATCGCCAGTGTCTTTGCCAACCCCGGAACACCTTCAAGAAGGATATGACCGTCTGACAATAAGCCAATCAAAAGGCTCTCTACCAAATGTTTCTGACCAACAATAGTCTGATTCATGCCCATAGTGAGGGCATCAACAAATGAACTTTCGCGCTCGATGAGTTCATTTAATTCTCTGATATCTTGCATAATTTATGTTTAATTATATTTTTTTGCATTTATTATAAACAAAAACCGAGCCAAACAAGATTGTTTAACTCGGAAAATTTATTTTTTAACATTTCTTTCACATTCTATCCCACTTCTCACATCTCACATCTCACCTCTCACTTCTCACCTCTCACTTCTCACCTCTCACTTCTCACTTCTCACCTCTCACCTCTCACTTCTTTTTAAGTATTGGGATATGGTAGCGAAGTCCCATGCGCAGTGTGTGGAAAGGGTAGTCTTTGATTCCGTATTCGTAGGCAATGAGTGGTTCGAAATTTTTAATATGTCCTTTGATTATTGCGCGTACAACCATTGGTTGGTCGCCTGCATTTTCCCAGCCCACATAGCCTGTGTATTGTGCGGTGAGTGAGAAATAAGTTTGTCTCACTTGTGCCATGACTCCGTACATAACGGCATCATTCTGTCGTCCGTTGTCTGTTTGCCAGCACAAGAAACCGGCACTTGCCGCAAGGCGTATCAGCCACTCTTGGTTGATGGCGAACTCCTTTGCGAATGCGGCGTCAAAGAAATAAGCCGGGCTGTCGTAGAAGCGATATTTTTCGTATTCGTCACCAGAGGCTGTTTTCATAGCTGCGCGTAGCTGTATGGCAGGTACATAACGTCGTTCGTTCAGAATTTGTATGTCGGTGGAGATAAACACATCGCCTGCTCCATGCCCCGTGCCAAAATTGGTGTTGTTGTAGAACTCCATGATAGGCATCCACAAGCGGAAATTAACTCTTTGGGTGAATAGTGGGATAGAGAGATGAGCCTGTATGGTTGTGGTACGTTCTCCTTCATTGCCTTTGTGTGTCTTTCCCGGCTGTGCGTATTGCTCGTCGAAGCCAACAATGAAATTCAGTGTGCTGTCGTTAGTACCGGTCAGCATTGGCGGAACAGGAAAAGCATTCGGACCAAAATAGGCGGGTGCAATAAGTGATTTCACACCATAATTAGGTGCAACAACTGGTGTCTCGGCAAATGAGTATGCACACACAATACTCATTGCTGCTATAAATACTTTTTTCATAATAGTATTTTTTGTCTTAAAGTGTTATTGTCTGTTTTTATCTCAATGATATATATTCCTCTGATAAGATTGTCTATTGTGGCCATCTTTTGTGAGTGTCGGTTCATAACAACTTGTCCGCAGATATTATAGAGTGTGATTTTGCAAGGAATGTCAGATTTGATGATGATTTCATTGTTGAAATATTGTATCTCAATCCCTTCAGCTCTTAAGTTTTCTAAACTGCTTTCTCCGTTGTAGGCTTTCCAATAGTCGGGAATGCCATAGCCTAAAATATTGTCGGGCCTGTTGCATTGGTTGGCGGAATTGATGATGCGCTGCATTATTTCGGTGTTGGTCAGATCGGGTAAGGCACTCCACAGCGACGCTGTTGCACCGGCAATGATAGGGCAGGAAAATGATGTTCCGTTGCCACGATAGAGTTGATTGTTTCTGAAGAACACTGTCGAACTACCCATGGCACATACTGTTGGTTTTATTCTATTGTCTGATGTGGGGCCGTAGGCACTGAAATGGCTATGATAACCCATCTGATTGACGCTACCTACTGTCAGTATATTCTCTGCGTCAGCCGGTGCAGTGATGTAATGCCATTCGTTGTTACCTTCATTACCGGCAGCCGCACATACAATCATACCTTTTTCGGATGCTATTTGAGCCGCTTGCGAGCATCTTGCCGTTTTGCCGTTCATGTCTGCATAAATAAATGATGTGGTAGAGTCGTCCATTTCTGAATAGCCTAATGAGATATTTGCCACATCAACACCCATACTATCTGCCATCTCAAGTCCGCGTACGAGATGGTCTAATTCAACCAACGACTCTGTTTCGGTTATTTCTGTTACGAAAAGAACAAAACTTGCTTCCGGAGCAGTGCCTACAAAAGTGCCGTCTATGTTTAGTCCCATAATAGAAAGACAACTCAGTCCATGTTGGTCGAGACTATTGTCGTAAGGTGAGAGGTCAGGATAAGATATGTTGTAGGCATTCACAATATCTAATTGCGAAAAATAATCCATTGCATTAGGAAAGCCTGTGTCGAAAATTGCAATCAACTTATCTTTTCCACGAAAACCGGTCTCGTGAAGCTCTATAAGGTTGATTTGTTTGTTTTGTTCTTTTGCAAAGCCGGGGTCTATTTCTACTTCCTCTAATGTTTGACCATATTTTTTTGCTTTAGGGGCACTATATATCAAGTGTGCCGGGTCTTGGGTGAGTTCAACAGATTTGACGAATGAGCATTGCCTGATTTTGTCGATATTTGTGCTGTCTGCTGTTTGAATTGTTATGCCGTTGAGCCATTTTGATTGGTGGATATACTTGCAGTTGAAGGATAAAACAGAGTCGATATATGTTTTGTTCACCGGTAGGTCGGTTGAATCTATCGCTATATTTTGTTGAGAGCGTCGGCTGATGGCTCTTGCGGAAAGAAATTCGTCGGGTTGCGAAAGAGAGTAGGGAGTATTGTCTTTGTTGGTAAAAGCCACCCAATAGTATAAGTCAGCTTTAGCCATATTCCAAGCCAAAAAACAAAAGAAAAGTGTTATGTATAATTTGTAATGTTTCATTAATCTTCAAATTCTCGTAATTCGTTTTCAAAAGTTGTCAGCAGAGAAAGCAGAGAAAGCAGAGTGTTTAGTCCAAAATTAAAGAAAATTATTCGCTTCAATTCGCTTATTTCGTTTTCTAAAAGTCTGTTGTCATCAATTATCATCAATTAACATCAATTATTCGCTTCAATTTGCTTATTCCGTTTTCTAAAAGTCTGTTGTCATCAATTATCATCAATTATTCGCTTCAATTCGCTTAATTCTTTTCAAAAGTCTGTTGTCATCAATTATCATCATTAACATCAATTATTCGTTTCAATTCGCTTAATTCGTTTTCTAAAAGTTGTCATCAATTATCATCAATTAACATCAATTATTAGTTTCAATTCGCTTAATTCGTTTTCTAAAAAATAAGTTGTATTCGTTTCTATTCGTCGCATTAGAGTGCAAAGTTACATGTTTTTTTTGAATTTTAATGTTTATTGCAACAAAAAAACGCCAACCTATTTTAGATTAGCGTTTTTTTGTTGTTGATTATGACTTATTATTCAACGAAATAACCTTTGTTGATTTCAGGAATTACCTCACCATTTTTCATGAATTTGGTCAAAACACCCTTAACTGTTACTGTTGAACCAACAGTTGGAGCTTCAGTTACTTTACCACCATTAGCTTTCGTTGTGCGGAAGGCTTGAATCTTGTTGCCATCGGCGTCTTTCATCCAGAAGTCAACATTGCCATATTTAGTAACATTTTCAGGTGTCGTAATCACACTTTCTACTTCTCCTGTGATTGTGTATTCTTCCATTGTCGATGCGCCATCTGCAAGAGCATTGATAATTTCCAAAGCCTCGGCGATAGTTTTTACACCACCATCAGCTATTGTTCCTTCTTCTTTAGACAATAACCAACCATTGGCTATTTCAGGAACAACTGCGCTATTAGCGTCTTTTTGATATTTCATCAACTGACCAATAACTTTCACTTTTGTTCCAACTGTAGGCAATACGGTGAATTTGGCATTGTCCAAATCATTTATTCTATAGCCTTCGATTTCTTTTCCGTTTTCGTCAGCAAAGTAGAAATTAATGTTGCCATATTGTTGCATATTGGCTTCATTACTCAAGACTCTCGTGATTGTACCTGAAAGGATGTATTTTTCAGAAGTTGATTTACCGGCTTCCAAACCATCAATTATTTCTAATGCTTCGGCAATAGTGATTTCTTTTCCTTCAACTACAACCTCAGGAGCTTTTGTGTTGCCGTTATGGCTGTAGATGTAGGCACCAGTTGTTGTTTCCGGTGTGTTGCCTTTGAAGTTTTGCAGTTTTGAATAAATAATAACTTCATCACCAACAGCAACTTGATTGTCTTCAGTGATATCTGAGCTCTCAAGATATTTGGCGCGATATACAAGAAATGCATTGTCAAGATTTGTTTCTCCGGCTACATCGGCAATATGGAATGTTGCGTTTTTGAATTGGGCACTTACTTCATATTTATCACTAGCAATGACATAACCTTTGATATAATATTCTTTGTCAGAAAGCACTCCGTCTGCCAATGTCTTGCAAATTTCAAGAGCTTGAGCCACAGTCAGTGTGTCGCCTTGTGGTGCAGGAGGATTTACAATTGTTGAGTCAGAGTCTTTGGGTGTAACTGGTGTTTCACCGCCTGTTTGTTTGATCTCTACCGGATCTTCTTTTTTGCATGCAACGAAAGCTACTGTTGCTGCGACGAGCAATAATGCTACAATCTTGTTGATTTTCATGATTTTAATTAAATTTGTTTTAAGTTAGTGTTTTTATTCAATATTTTTTATATTAAATGAAATATTGTTGTATTGAGTGCTGAATGCAGTAACAATCTTTGTTACCTCACCGGCAATAGTGTATGTTTGGTCTGTTGTGCCATCTGCAGGCAATGCTTTGGCTATATTGAGAGCTTCTTCTGCTGTTATAGCATCTGCCGGTATTTCGCCATTGATATTTACAAATTCAGATTCATTGCCCACTGTTTCAGGTGTATTGCCTTTGTAGTTCATGAGTTTTGCGCTAATAACAACTTTATCGCCTGCTTTAAGTGCTTGTGCAGCTTCGGCTGTTACAGAACCAAGTTTTACTCTAAAGCAATAGAATTCTACCGCACTTGTTTGAGAGCCGGAACTTTTTGCATCATTATGTTGATAAATATATGCACCGGTAACAGACTCTGGTGTGTTGCCTTTGTAGTTTTGAAGTTTTGTCTTAACAACTACATAGTCACCTATAGCAACTTGACCATCTTGAGTAATATCTGAATTCTCAAGATATTTAGCACGATATACAAGGAATGCATTGTCAAGATTTGTTTCTGTTGTAGCGTCTGCCATGTGGAATGTTGCATTTTTGTATTGTACTTTTACGTCATATTTAGAACTGGAAATAACATATCCCTTGACATAATATTCTTTGTCGGTTGTTTCGCCATCTTTCAATGTTTTACAGAGTTTTACTGCTTGCAACACAGAGATTGTATCGCTCGTTATTTCTGGCACAGAGTCCAGAATAGATGGAACTACAACTGTTGTGTCTTGCACCTTAGGCATGTCTGGTGCACTTGCATCGTTGCGCTTGCACGCAACAAAAGAAATCATTGTTACTACTAACAAAGATACTAAAAGTTTGTTGAATTTCATGATAATTAAGTTTGTTTTTATAGTTTATTTTTTATTTTTCTTATCACCGCTACAAAATTACACCTTTTTCTTGTAATAAACAAATTTTAACAGAAAAAATGACTTTTTTTCATGTTATTGGTGCCGTATATACATAATCTTATTTAAGTTTCGCAGATTAATGGCACTCGGTGTTCAACGGCGTTAGCCGTTACATATTAATAGATATAACGCTATTCTATACCACTTTTTTGTGAAAAATATAACTTCATACTTTTCTCTTTCAAAAAAAAGTCTTACTTTTGCAAAGAATTTTTAACAAGAGCGTATGCTAAAACCCTATATGATAAAAGATTTGATTGAAGCAGGTTGCGACGAAGCGGGACGAGGCTGTTTGGCGGGTTCTGTATTTGCTGCAGCCGTGATTCTTCCTCCTGATTTTAGCAATGAACTATTGAATGATTCTAAACAACTTACCGAACAACAACGCTACACGCTTCGGCCTATAATAGAGCAACAAGCAATAGCATGGGCGGTTGCTCAGGTTACGGCTCAGGAAATCGACCAAATCAATATACTCAATGCCTCCATTCTTGCAATGCATCGCGCGCTTGAACAACTGACACCTCAACCACAACATATCCTTGTTGATGGCAATAAATTCAAACCTTATAATTTTATTCCGTATCGCACTATTGTCAAAGGTGATGCAACATATATGTCTATCGCCGCAGCGTCGGTACTTGCAAAGACCTATCGTGACGATTATATGCTTCAGTTGCATCAAGAATTTCCTATCTACGATTGGAATAAAAACAAAGGTTACCCTACCAAAGCACATCGTGCTGCTGTCGTTAAATATGGTAATTCGCCATATCATAGATTGACTTATACATTTACGACAAAAGACTTGTAAAACAAAAGACCGCTGCGCTGAAATTTGTGAAAAATGTTAAACTCTCCGCATAATGCGGAGCAAATAATAAATAAATATGTTGAAACGAATTAGACAATGTCTCGCTGTGGTGATGATTCTGGCAATCACACTGCTTTTTCTTGATATTTCCGGCGTGTTGCATACCTATTTGGCATGGACTGCACAAATTCAATTCCTGCCTGCTTTGTTGGCTCTTAATATCGGTGTTGTGGCTGTCATGATAGTCATTACTCTAATTTTTGGTCGTATTTATTGCAGTGTGATATGTCCGCTTGGTATAACTCAAGACCTTTTTGCATGGCTTGGCAAAAAACGCAAGAAAAATCGCTATTCTTTTTCGAAAGAAAAAAAGATATTACGCTATAGTGTGTTTGGCGTTTTTGCAATATGCTTGATTGTGGGTGTACCGCTCGTTACTACTATTCTTGAACCATATAGCGCATTCGGACGCATCGTTGGAGGACTATTCCAACCTCTTGTGCTGTTGATTAACAATGGCTTGGCGTCTGTTGCAGAGCATTACAATAGTTATATGTTCTACAGTCGTGAGGTATGGCTTCGCGGACTTTCTCCTATCATTTTAGGAACAATAACTCTTGTTGTCATTGGTATTTTGGGTTGGCGCAATGGTCGTACTTATTGCAACACGATATGTCCTGTCGGTACATTGCTCAGTTTCTTCGCTCGTTTTTCTGTCTATCGTGTTAAGATTGATGAGAATAAATGTGTAGGGTGTCGTCTGTGTGAAAAAAACTGCAAAGCAGCAGCAATAGATATCGCAACACACACTATTGACTATTCACGCTGTGTGGATTGTTTCGATTGTATCGACAAATGTAATAAAGACGCTTTGCACTACGAGTTGGCATACGGAAGTTTGAAGGCTCAGTCGGAACAGTCTCAGCCTGATGAGTCACGTCGCGCATTTGTTGTCGGTACTGCACTTCTTGCCACAACAGCTGTCAGTGCCCAAGCGCATAAGAAAATAGATGGTGGTTTGGCTGTTATTGAGGACAAAAAAGAACCGGCTCGTAAGACGCCAATCATGCCGGTAGGAGCAGTTTCACAAAAACAGTTTGCACAACGCTGTACTGCCTGTCAGCTCTGTGTTACAAAATGTCCGACAAATGTTCTGCGTCCATCTAATGACCTCGGGCATTTTATGCAGCCGTATATGTCGTTTGAGAATGGCTATTGCCGACCGGAATGTACCGCATGCGCAGACGTTTGCCCCACAGATGCTATTCTTCCATTCAAGCGCGAGAATAAAGTAGATATTCATGTCGGTCATGCTGTGTGGATAGAACAAAACTGTATTCCGGTAGTTGATGGAGTAGAGTGCACACAATGTGCTCGCAAATGTCCTGTAGGTGCTATACAATTGGTTGAGCATTTCACCGGTTCGGCATTTGTCAATGTGCCCGTCGTTGATGAATCATTATGTATAGGGTGCGGTGCATGTGAGAATATGTGCCCGACACGACCATTCAGTGCAATATATGTTGAGGGCTATGAACAACAAATTATTGAATAATTTTTAGAAAACGAATTTGACGAATTAAACGAATTGATTCGCATAATTAGTTTAATTTGATAAATTTGTGAACATTTTTTAGAAAACGAATCAAGCGAATAGAAGCGAATAAAAATCAACAAAGGAAGCTTGTTCTTTTGCCATGACAAATCAGTGGCAACGATGAACTAAAAAAGAAATATATTATGGACAGAAGAGAATTTTTGAAAGTCTTTGGTGCAGCCGTTGCAACAACAGCCGTTGCAACCTCTTGTAACAATAAAAACAATGCCATACTAAGTCAAGAAAACGAAGATGAGCAACAAGGAGCAATGACATATCGTGTCAATCCTAATACGGGAGATCGAGTTAGTCTGTTGGGGTATGGAATGATGCGATTGCCTGTTGTTGATGGTGGAACAGCGCGTGAAAATCCTGATTCTCCCATTGACCAAGATATGGTCAATCAAGAAGTAGATTATGCACTCGAGCATGGAGTGAATTATTTCGACACAAGTCCTGCCTATTGCCAAGGTCTGTCAGAGCGTTCAACAGGTATTGCATTAGCTCGTCATCCCCGAAACAAGTATTATATTGCCACAAAATTGTCTAATTTCGACCCTTCAACATGGGAAAGGAAAGAGTCGCAAGATATGTTTGAAAATTCGCTTGTTGAGTTGCAAACCGACTACATTGACTATCTTCTTTTGCACGGAGCAGGAATGAGCCGCGGTGGAAAAAATGCTATAGAAACTTTCAACGGTCGTTATATGGACAACGGCATACTTGACTGGCTTGTAGAGCAGAAAAAGAAGGGCAGGATTCGTAATCTCGGATTTTCCTATCATGGCGATGTCAAGGTTTTTGACCAATTGCTGCAATGGCATGACGAAGGCAAATATCACTGGGATTTTGTGCAGATTGAATTGAATTATCTCGATTGGAATTATGCCAACGAGATCAATTCTCGAAATACTGATGCTGTCTATCTCTATGAAGAATTGAACAAACGCGGTATTCCGTCCGTAATTATGGAACCATTGCTCGGCGGTCGTTTGGCAAGTCCCTCGGCAGCCGTAGTGGCAAAACTTAAACAGCGTGACCCGCATAGTACGGCTGCACGATGGGCATTCCGTTTTGCCGGAACGCCTGAAGGAGTGCTGTCTGTCTTGAGTGGTATGACATATATCGACCATTTGAAAGAGAACATACAGACATATTCGCCGCTAAAGCCGTTGAGTCATGACGAACATCAGTTTTTGATGGATATAGCCAATGATATATATGCTCTGAATGCAGTTCCTTGCACAGCATGTATTTATTGTATGCCGTGTCCGTATGGGTTGAATATACCTGCAATATTCTCGTTCTATAACAAGTGTATAAGTCAGGATGTGCTGCCGTCAACCGACAAGAATGACAAAAATTTCAGCAAGAATCGTCGCAATTTTTTGATTAGTTACGATCGTGCCGTGCCCAAATTGCGTCAGGCATCGCATTGCATAGGTTGCAACCATTGTGCACCACACTGCCCGCAACATATTGATATACCAAAACAAATGCAACGCATTGACCAATTTGTTGAGATAATCAAACAAGCATAGCAAAATTGGAATTTCAAAAACGCAAAAAAAAGAGTTGCAATTGCAACTCCTTTTTTTATATACGAAAATAGATTGCGCAGACAAAATCGTAATTTTGTAGTGTAAAAACAATGTTTAGAAAAAAAATATTACTCTTGAAACATTTCTAACATATAGTAAATTTTCTATATGTATAGACGAACTTTTGACAAAGAAATTAAGACAATTTAAAGATTATTTTTTTTTACTCAAATTATTCTACTTGGGGAGATAGTTTTTATTCTTCAATTAAAATGCTTTTTAAACAAGAATTTATTAATGAAGTAAATAAAGGTAATATAACGTGAGTTCGATATAAGAAAAAGTTCGTATTTTATTGAAAATAAGTGCTTTAATATTTGCAAATATGCGGATTTTTTTGTATCTTTGTACCTGAAAAACAACAAATTAACAAAAAACTCCGCATATGCAATTTTCAG
>JAFXPY010000038.1 GCA_017527495.1 Paludibacteraceae bacterium | reverse complement strand
AAGTGAGTTCGATTTGCTCGTTTCAGATTTTATTGCTAACTTTGCCATCGTTATATGTTTTTTTTCTCACCACAAAGTTACAAAAACTTTGTCATATAACCAAGGCTTTCTTGTTGAAAATTAGCAAGAAAGCCTATTTTTTCCCAATCAAAATACGACTACCATTCACAAATTCTTACAGACATCCATTCGCCGATCGTATACATAAAAAAACTGCCTAACAAAACTTGTTAGACAGCCTCTTCTTTTATTAGTGTTAAATAATTCACGCAGGTAGTTAGTGTGTCACATTATAGGATCTAAACTTGTTTGTATCAGATTCAAATCCCCTTGTTTATTTTAATTTCGAAGGCAAAAACCGCGTTAGCGGTTTCATATTAATAACTAAAATTTCCTGCTAATTGTTCCGTAGTACTTTTATAGAGATTATATCCCGTAGGGGTTCCCTTTTAATAGCATTAATATTGATAGTCAGCGCTATTTCCCGTTAGGGAATATCTTTTAAATTCATTTTTCACCATAGAAATTCCTTAACGGGAAATCAATGGATAAAATATAATCCGCTATCCTATTAAAAGAAAATCGCTACGCGATAACATTTAATAAAGTGGGAAACTTAAATTTAAAAAAAATATATACATTAATAACTAAAATTTCCTGCTAATTGTTCCGTAGCACTTTTATAGAGATTATACCCCGTAGGGGTTCCCTTTTAATAGCATTAATATTGATAGTCAGCGCTATTTCCCGTTAGGGAATATCTTTTAAATTCTTTTTTTACCATAGAAATTCCCTAACGGGAAATCAATGAATAAAATATAATCCGCTATCCTATTAAAAGAAAATCGCTACGCGATAACATTTAATAATGTGGGAAACTTAAATTAATAAAAATATATACATATTCCATCTCTCCCAACCGCGTTAGCGGTTTCATATTAATAGAAAATGGTGTTATTATTACCCCTCTGCCTAACCGCGTTAGCGGTTTCATATTATAATACCATGCAATAAATTTGAATATCTGACAATGTGCAACCACTTGTTGTTGTTTTTGTAATCTTGATTATATCTATTAATAAGCAACGGCTACGCCGTTGAATTCCGAGATTTTATAAATTGTAATAACATGCGAAACTTAAATCAATAGTTAAAAACAATTTAAAATTTTGTCAAATTAAATAAATGTTGTAATTTTGCAAGATAATTGTTAATATGTCTTTTTGTGTAAGCTTTGTAAAATAAATATATTCTCAATATGAAGAAATTTTTATTCTCGTTTTTTTGTCTTACTATAGCTGTCTTTGCCTCAGCTCAATCGCAAAGCAATCCTATAGTTATAGATTTTGAATTAGGCTTTGACACCACATGGGTAAAAAAAGCTCTTGCTTATAATGCCAATGAGATTTATGTCAATTGCGGTGTAACTAATACTGTGTTAAAACATGGTGTGAGTGCTTATTGGTATTCTGCCAATGAACTTCAGACACACTTTGAGTTTGGAAATGCGCAAGACGGAATCAATCAGACAGATACAGTTCCTGCCTTTGGTGCTTTCGACTATGACGAAGTCAAAATCAAAAACAAAGTAGGAAGTCAGTATCAATGGTTTGTTGATAATTACGGCACTAAAGACCTTGTTGTCCGTTTGCGCCAGTTCAAAAGAGGTGATGAAGGTCGTCTTTTGATTTTCCGCTCCGGTCTGCGTCCTACATCGCTGACTCGTGAAAAACCACTGAAAGTGTATTGGGACAAGGTACACACGACAATGGGTGTTGAGCAAGTGTATCGCATCGAACCTGCCGACATACCGGATAGCTTGCAGATAGATGTTACAAAAGGTACAAGTATATATGTAACTGTCGAGCGACTCTCAAACGGTCAATATATACCACTCGTATCTAATGTTGTTGCTTCTCGTACAAGCTCTTTTGGTCTCAATCTGCAGAACTATATGGGTGGTGAAGAGCCTCTTTATGTTATTGTTCGCCGTGGAACAACAGCCACAGTGAGCAATCTGCGCCTTCGCAAAATGGCTATGCCGGAGCCTTCATACGATACTGTGAAAGTGGCTATCGACACTATTGCATGCCAGGGCTCTGTCATCACAATAAACGGAAAAGATTATGTAAGTAATGCCTCTGCTGTTGTTTACGAACAAGAACAAATATCTAAATATGAATTTAAGGTTTACGAAAAAACTTACAATATCGTATTCCAGTCAGCTCCTCGTCATGCCGACACGGTCTATGTCGATGCCTTCCCTTACACATGCTCTGATGGTTTGGAAATAAAAAAACAAGGTTGGCTCACAAGACACTATGATGCAGACAATATATGTCACGACAGTATTGTGGAAACATACTATATGATTGACGAGAACGCCCCTGCCAAAGTTGATACAACCTATACTTACAAAGACACAACTCTCTGTGCCGGTTCGTTGTTTGAGTGGGAAGGACAGACTTATTCTACAGAACAAACTATATCATATAAGACATCAATCGTTGCCGGTAAGAACATACATTTATTCATCAACTACATCAACATCAAGTTCTTTGAGGCTCCACGCACAGTGAAAGACACTGTTTATGTAACTTCGTGGCCTCATATTGTTGGCGGCAAGATTGTTGCTACTAAACAAGGCTGGGTAAATGACACAACCTATGCCGACAATGTGTGCGGATATGCTGTCGTTTCAACCTATTATACTCTTTCTGCTTCGGGTTATGAACGCACAGAAGAGAGCTCAAAAGAAATCGACACTACACTCTGCGAGGGAACACCATTCATTCTTGAAGGCTCGAAATACACTAAAGCTCAAGACATCAAAATCAGAACTCAAGAAGTGATAGATAAAGTTTTGTATATAACTAATTTAACCTATCACCTCCGTTTCGAGTCTGTTCAACGTACCGTCAGCGACACCGTTTGGGTAAAGAAATGGCCGTATATGGTCAGTGGCAAAGTTGTGGCTGAACAACAAGGTTGGAAAAACGACACAATCTATGATGCCAGCGTGTGTGGTTATCATCTCGTTGCAACATATTATGCAACAGAACCTGTTACTTCATACGTAACCAAGACCACAATACAAACTATCGACACAATGATGTGCGAGGGTTCGGTATTTGAGCTTGAAGGACTTAACTATACAGCCAACAAGAACATCACAATACATGACAAAGAGATTAGAAACGACACTATATTTATACATGTTGTTACTTATCGTCTGCGTTTTGAGGCTCAGGAGATACACAACGACACTATCTATGTCCGTTCTTTCCCTGCCACGGTTGATGGAATTACTGCACAAAAGGCAGGGTGGGTAAAAGAGTCTATCCCGGCTGACAATGTGTGCGGCGAGATAATCTACAACCACTATTTCACCAATCCGCGTATCGACACTGTTCTCAATGTGGAATATGATTCAGTAGCATGCGAAGGAACCGTTGTTGAACTTAGAGATTATGTTATAACAAGTGATACTTCATTTACAATCAAAAATGAAATCGACCTTGATTCTGTCATACAACTTTCAATCGAAACTTATTATATCGGTTTCGATCCTCAAACAATTCTTTCCGATACAGTCAAGGTGGCTCATTTCCCTGCTGTTGTTGATGGCGTACAGGTTTATGAAGAAGGATGGATCGAGGTGCATAAACCGAATCCTACGGCTTGCCTATATGATATCTATAACCACTATTGTGTTCAAGACACCACAATTCAATGGGGTAAGTCATGCGAATACGGACAAGACTTTGAGTATGGCTACGACAAATGGCTCGATAAAAATGACACACTCTGGTTCTATTGCCGCGTTGACAGCTTCTTGGAAAATGGTATAACAGCCTATTGGAATCCTATCCTCGAAATTGACTCCGTAGAAATTGCCATATTCCTCAACTGCTACTCAACTCCGTTGCAAACACAAACTATTGCCTACAACCGTTTCTATCAGCTTTCTCCGAGCCAGATAGAGTCGAATTACGGAAGTAAGATACGCGAAGTTGATGTTGACGAAGTCATTGTACGCTTCGTACCGCAAGGTCGCGGTGAGCTGATCGGACTCAAATATGGTCAGTATGCCGAAAACTATGTAATCATCGAAACAACAGAGAATGACACTGCTTGTATAGGTCAGCCTTATGTAATCGGCGATCTTGTCATTGAAGAAGATTCAAAGATTGCTATCTCGGTTCGCAACTATGATGGTATAACAAATATGACCACTGTTCAAACAACAATATATAATATTGTCTTTATCGCTCCGGAAGTAACTTACGACACTATATGGGTAGAGGCATTCCCGTATGTAAATTCAGAGGGACGAACAATACCATACGCAATGTGGGATGTTGAATGGGTTGAAAATGGCTCTTCATGTGGCTATGCTAAGCAAAATACTTACTATGCTCTGATAAATGCTTTGAGTATTAATCAACTCGACTTCGTCGTTCGTCCAACACTTGCTGAGGCCGGTGAGGCAATACATGTCAGTGTTGAAGGCAACAACTCGTTGCAAGTATTTGATTTGCTCGGTCGCCGAATCATTGAACAGCATTTTACCGACCAAACAACCATCTCGCTCGAGCATAAAGGAGAATATATCCTTCGTGTAGTAAATAGTGAGGGTACAGGTCAACAAAAACTAATCATCAAATAAAAAATAAAGTGTTATGAAAAAAGTCTTATTATTTGCTCTCGTATTGTTTTCTGTTGGCTTGTTTGCACAAATGCCTAACGGAAGTGGCTTGACATGTGAGGACTCAAAGAATTTCAATTATGGTGAAGACTTGTTCCTCTCCTCGCCTTTCTATGTGAATTGCACGTATTCGCAATTTGTTGACAGTGGTGTAACCGCCTTTTGGTATTCAGAAGGCTCACTGACTCTCGAAGTACGCACTGCCCCGACACGCTCAGGTTGTTCTGTTGAACCTTTGGCAAGTCGTGAAGTAGGCGCACGTGAGAATATTATGATCAATGCAAGCTCAATGGGTGATAAATTCAATGAAGCTATTGCCAAACTCAACCTTGACGAGGATATGTTGAAAGGTCAATATCTCGTTATAGGCTTTATTCCTTCTGCTGAGGGTCGTTTGATATTCAATAAGTTCGGCGACGGTGTTGAGACAACGTGTCTCTCTCCGTTTGATGTAATGGTCAATGCTTCATATCCGCTCGTGCCTGACACCAATGTGTTCCGCATCAACCCGGAAGAATTTAATAAATATAGAAAAGACGGCTTCACAGCCGACGACCTGCCTAAATTGCTTTTCGCTTACCAGCCATTAGAGCCGACAGCATCAACAGATTTCACGGCAATGAAGTTTGAAGTTCTTGCCGGTGCTTGCGACGGAGATGTTATGCAATCAGGCGAGCCGGTTAAGGGTTTAGGTTTCGGACTTTTCTATCTTGACCCAGAAATCCTTTATATGGCAGTCGATGCAGAGTTCCCGCTTTATATTTATGCTATACACAAAAATGCTGATCCAGCTGTTCTCGCATTCTCTACTTTCGACTCCGTAACCGTTCGCCGTACCGACAGTATATGCAATCGCAATGGAGCAGTAGAAGAATATGTAGAAACAGACGAGCAAGTGGTGAACACCACGGGTTTCCATTTCCAGCATGTGATTACTCATGTCGTTCTGAAAGATTGCCCCGACACACTGACTGTTGCTGAAGTGGCAGCACTTGCAGACGCATTAGAGCCAAGAGGTGTCTCTGAACAATCATATATCTTCAGCGGATTTGTAACCGATTTTGTTGAATATAGTGCAAAATACGGCAATGCCACATTCTGGATTGATGATGCTGCCGAAGGTGAAAAACTATTTGAAGTATTCCAAGCCAAGCCTGTTGCCGCCAAAGACACACTCGTGAAAAAAGGTGACGAAGTGTTGATAAAAGGTCAGCTCAAAAAATACGAAAAAAATGGAGAATACACACTTGAGACAGCTGCCGGTGCAACATATCATATTCTGAATCCGGCAACAAGTCTGCAAATGATAAGCGCAGAAGAGTTTGTTTCAATCGTTGACGGTAAAATTGTTGTTCGTGCAAGAGGCTTGGTACAGATATATAATGTAGCAGGACAAATGCTTTACAACAACCAATCAAAAGGCGAATTGGTGGTTGAAGGCATCAAGCAAGGACAAATACTTATTGTACGCATCAACGACAAAGTGGCAAAAGTAGCATTCTAAACTTATATGTATATAAACAAAAAGCAAATCATGTGCTAATAGTACCTGATTTGCTTTTGTCATATTAAAAAAATAGTAAAATTTGGTAAATAGTAAAATAAATATTAATTTTGCACTTGAAATATTAATTTTGCACTTGTGAAATATAGCAGAAAATCAATAGATAGAGCAGGTTGGGCTTTGCTTGATCCTTTTAAGAGAGCAGAAGTGATAGAAATGGTGACAGACTGGCGTTTGAGTCACCTGCCTGTTTTGCGTGAATTAGTTAAGGATTTAACATCTTACTTTCGTGAAAACAATGTGCAATATGCGTTCTATTCTCAAAGAATTAAACGAATGACATCAATTATTGACAAATTGCACAATAATCAGGAAAGCAAGATGGGATTAGGAGGCATGCAAGATATAGGAGGAGCAAGATTTGTTTTTGGCTCAGTAGATGACTTAAAGCTGACTCAAAATGCTTTATCTGCTTTTACTCCAAATCATTTTACTTTAGAACGCATTACGGATTATATTTCAAATCCAAAATCAAGTGGTTATAGGAGCATACATTATATATATAAATACCATAGTGAAAATCCTGACTATGATGGATTGAAAATAGAATTGCAGATTCGGACTCGCCTTCAGCACAGCTGGGCAATGGCAGTTGAAACAGCAAGTCTTATTTCGCGAACGTCATTAAAAGCTAATATCAATGATGGCAGTGTATGGCGTGGATTTTTCAAGTTGGTAAGTGCGATATTCGCAATAAAAGAACGATCTGTAATACCTGAAGAATACACTAACTATAATCATCAGCAATATTGTGAAGACTTCCTTGATTATGTTGACAAATATAAATTACTGCATCAGCTCAAAGCGTTGAGAGTGACGGTTGTGTCTGATGATGTGTATTTGGATAAGCCGGATGGTTTTTGTGTGTTGTCAATAGATTTTAAGCAACAACGCGTTACATATAAAACTTTCTTATCAGAGGAAGAGTCTATTGCTTCTACTATTTTTTCACAATTGGAGCAGACAATAGATGCAGATGAAGCAGTATTGTTGGTATCTATTGCTAAGATGCAAGAAATACGCGAGGCATATCCAAGTTATTTTCTTGACACAAATGAGTTTCTCGACTCGTTAGAAGATTTTGAAACCTCATGCTCTGTATATCGTAAGTCTTAAATCTCACATCTTTCACCTTTCACTTCTCACCTCTCACTTCTCACTTCTCACTTCTTGCTTCTTTTTTATAAAATTTGCATTAAGAGAACTTTTTTTTTCTACTTTATTAACAATTTATTCACTTTTTATTTTTTTATCTTAAATATTTGTTGTAATTTTGCAAGCGTATTGGTACGACTGTACCTATATGTATGTGCAAAAAATAACGAAACAAACATACATTTTTTATTAATTTTAATTAACTCACAATGAAGAAAAGACATTTACTTCTTTGTCTGCTCGTAGTGTTTGCGGGGCTTTTTAGCACCGTTATGGCTGCTGGTGGCAAAGGTACTAAAGACGATCCAAAGCTTTTCGACTTGTTAGGTGGTGAAACACTCAAACAAGGCGTGGGTGATGGTGGCGTCTGGTACAAGTTAGACTTGAGGGAGGCCGATATCCACAAAGGTCTATCTCTTGTGATTAGTAACCAGGGTGGCGATGACATCCGCGTTACAGCTGTCGCTTATGACTCAACAGGTGAAACATCTATCAAGAGTATCACCAATGAGGCCATTAAGTTTAATTCAAACAAAACCATCACATTGCCTGCATGGGCTGCCGGTCATGTTGACACAACCCTGTATGTGAATCCAATCACACATACAGTTAGTGGCGACCCTGCTGAAGCTATTTATGTAGGTGGCGAAATCATCAACAAAATTGATACTACACTCTACGGACCTTATTCCGTATTGATGTTCTATCTGTCTTCAACAGGCGACGTTGCTGTTTCTGGTAAACCGGTTCCTGCTCCTATTGGTGTTGGTTGCCAAAACCCAATCTCTATGCCTTGGAGATATTATGTTGATGGTGTACAAAAAAATCCTTCAACAGATGAGGATTGGGAGAAAGTTGACATCAAATGGGATGCTAAAGAAGTTCCTGCTGATTCACTCCGTAACCTCCGTATCGATGGTTTCATTTCTTTCAAAGCTATCAAACCTCACAAAGTACAAGGCGTAAGTTCTGTTTGGGGTCTCAAGGTTACTATCACCAACCTTGACGAAGAGAACGAAGCTGAGGTTACTGCAAGTATTGGCTTGACTTGCGGTTCGGCTCTTGAAACAATGACACGTAAGATTCCTGCCGGTGGTAAGGCTGAGAAAGTACTCAACTACTCAATGGTTCAACAAGTAACAGGCGACAATGTATTCGTTGCTGTTGAAGGTAACAGACGAGTAAGAGTTGAAATCGCCGGTGAACCACAAGTAGCAATCACACAAGAAGGTTCTGCTAACGCTAAACTTTTGGCGTACAACACTACTTACTACACCGACAAAGTTCGCGAAGACGACCCTGCAACAGGTTCTATCAACGAGAACAATGTTGACGTTACCAACCAAAACCCGAACGGCTATTGGCACTGGGTTAAAATCAACATCCGTGATCTCGAAAATATGTCGAAAGACTCTGTCTTGAAGATAATCTATACCAATAGTAATGCTTATCCTATCAAGATGTCTGAGATGTATAAGTTCCGTGCTGACGACGACGAACAAATGTCGAAAGAGGAATACACAATTCCTGCTAACGGACAAGTTGCTCACTCAATCAGCCCTGTTCAAATCCGTCAATATCTCTCAGTAACTGACACTGTTGATGGAAAACCTATTCCACACGACTATATCTGGTACTATCTCGATACCGATGTTAAGGGTGTTGTAGGTTATCAGTTCAAACTCGACGCTGCTGATCCGGGCTCTATCTGCTCAAGCGCATTCGCTTACACATTGAGCAGTGATCCTAAAGACACAATCACAATCAAACATAATTCTCTTAACCCTGTTTGGTACAAGATCGACTATCAGGCTGCTCTTGACACCCTCAATGGTGCCATCGCTCTTGTTGTTATGAACAATGGTAAGGAGGAGACAACTATCAACGCTGAAATCAAATTCGATTGCGCCGGTAATGCTACTCCTCAATCAAAAGCTATTGCAGCAGGTCAGAAGATGGGTCCAAGAACTCTTGGTCACGCAACTCTTGAGTCATTCAAAGGTCATGAAGTTTATGTTTCTATCACATCAGACAAGAAAGTGCCTCTCGTAGTGAAAGCTTATCTCGTTTATGAGAAACTTTCTGACGACCGTGCTTGCTTGCAAGCTGAACCACACGCTGTTTCAGCAACTGTAGATGACGTAATGGAAATCAAAACCGACAAAGATACTTCAGCATGGTACTATCTCGACCTCGCTGACCTCCAAAAACCTGGCCACGAGCGCGACTTGTATGTAACAATCGAAGCTATCAATGGTGGTAAAGCAACTATTGAAGCTAAATTGGCTTACTCTTGCCCTGCAACAAGTTTCCAAGAGAAATCACTCACATTCACTGACAAATACGAGAGAGCAATTGCATATAGCCAAGTGGCTAATATGAACAATCCTTATCTCGGAATCAAAACAAAATATAGCGTACGCGTAACATTACACCCTGCTGCTCCTGAACTCCTTGACGAAGAAATCAACTTCTGCGAAGGTGGCAAGAACGAGGGTGAAGATATAGACGTACCTATCAAAGACTTCGACAGCAACGGAATTGCTCCTATAGCTATTGCCGGTAAAGATTCAACATGGTTCCGCTTCGATGCAAAAGCAATGCGTGAACTCTTTGCTGACAACAAAGTTTATGCAGTATTCACATCAGCTGCCGACCAAGATTTTGAAGTTGCTTATAGCTCCAACTGCCAAATCTTGTACAAGATGTCTTATCAAAAACAATCAGTTAGCAAGACAACCAACCGCCGTTCAGAAATCACAGCTGATCGTCTCGAATTGGCAGGTAACAGCGATGTAATTTGGGTAAATATCAAGCACCAAGCTAACTACTCAGTGAAACTTGAGATTGTTCCTATTGAGAAAGGTTCTGATTGCGCTCATGCAGAGACATTTGCTGCTAACACAACTTATGAGCAAGAAGCCGGTACTGCTAAGTGGTTCCTCGTTCCAATCTCAGAATTCCTCAAGACAGGTTTGCAAAATGCAACCCTCACACTCAAGAACCTCGACACCAAACCAGCATCTTTGAATGGTACTGTTTACCCACGTTGTGGTGCTCAGCAGAGCCTTGGTTCACAAAAAGCAGGTCTTTCTGTAGGTGAAATCAAAGTTAAACAAGCCGGTATGTCCGGTTATCCTGACACAGTATTTGTTCTCGTTGAAGCTACTTCAAAAGTAAGCTATCGCCTCGACCTCGTGAAAGAGACAGGTGAAAACTGCGACGAAGCTCTTACATTCGACTGGGAAAATGGTAATATCATCCCAAGTGGAACAAAAGGCCAATGGATCAATGTTAAGTTCAAAGGTAATGTAGATCCTTCAAATGGAGACAAAGTTACTATCTATATAGCTAACCTCTCAAAGGGTCAAACCAACAAATTGCAAGCCGGTGTTGCTTACAACTGCGTTGATGGTGTTCAACAATCAGGTAGCCGCACACTTGCTGCTAACGACACTTTGAGTCGTGATGTTACATCAATGATTGGTGCTCGTGACTCTATCCTTATCTTCGTTCTTCCGGAACAAGCTACTCGCCTCTGGGCTGAAGTAGAGAAGCAAGAACCTCTTGAGGAACCTATCTTGGCATGCGCTGAGGCTACTACTGTAACATACGGTCAGTGGTATCCTGTTACTGCAGGTGAAGAAGGTCAGTGGTTCGTAGTTTCTGTGGCCGACCTCCAAAAGAATACTATCGGTGATGGTACATTCCGTGTTCGTCAAACAGACGGTAAGGCTGTTGATTTCAAAGCCGACTTCTCTTACGAATGTCCTATCTACTATCCGATGTCAAATGGTAAGACACTTAAGCTCAACGCTGATGCCGATGGTTACACCAAAGGCTATACACGTGATGTATTGCGTTCAGACATCAATGGCGTAAATGCAGAAAATGTTTACATCTTCGTAAGCGCTAAGGGTGGTAATGCTGAGTTTATGCTCGACATCAAAGACTTGGCAGGTTTGTCATGCGAAACACCTATCCACTATCGTTGGGGTGACACAGCCGTTGTACGTACTCTCTCAGAGAAATGGTTCGCTATTCCATTGGTTGACCTCCAAGAAGAAGTAGGTACAGACAAACAACACTTCAACCGTGAGCTCGGTTTCAAACTCAACATCAAGAATATCGGTGCAAACACTGAGAAGATAGGTTTGGTTTACACATCAGATTGTAAAGCTGCTGATGAGGCATTCATCAAATACTCATACGAGCTCAAACCTGATCAAGAAAAACAAAAATATCTGCCATACGCTTCTGAAACAGAGAAACATAAAATTCAAGGTAGCCCGTTAGACTGCGGTCTGCACCCAATCTATGTTCCTGTTACCGATGAAAATGGTAACTATATATATAAAGATGTTCCTAACTATACTCTCTGGGATAATCCTGAAACAGGTGAAACAGATACTATCTATGATGGTACATTCAATACCGTTCAAGTAATGGATTCACTGAGAGACGAAAACGGAAATGCTATTCTTGAGAACCGCTGCTTCGACACAATCTATGTTAAGATTGCTGCCAACTTTACAGATGTTCAATTCTTTGCATTGCCTTACGCTGAAGTTAACGATACAATTACCGACAATTTCTGCGCTGACGAAATAGTTGCTCGCAAAGACAACAACCATGGTGCTTCGCTCGGTAAAGTTGCAGGTAAGATATATGATGGAACAAACAATGTTCGTTTCCACAAGATATATAAAGAAGAATATCCGTTCATGTTCGTTCATAATGGTACATTAGGATATCTGAATATCGATGTTGACTCTATCTTCATGTGGCAAGGTATCATCAAAGCTACTCTCGATTCAGTTCCTGAAGGCGAATCAGAAAGAGCACTTGACGTATTGCTCAATATCAATCCTGATTCAATACCTGTTATCTTGAACGACTCTGTTATCGGCGAGTTTGCTAATGTTGCTGTTGAAGATTTCATTGCTAAATGGAATATTCAACATGATCTTGCAGACGAAAGCGAAGATATCGTATTCTATGCAACACAAGCTATTGATACATTCGAGTGGTCAATCTCAGATAGTGCTGAATTGACACTTACATTCTTTGCTGAATGTGACGCTCAATACACCAAGGTTTACGAAGGTGTTAAGTGCTATGCTGACACTCTCCGCGATGCAATCAGTGTAGTAGGTTGCGAAGAACCGGAAGATTTGGTAACTGAAGTACCTCTCGATGGTATCTACAAAGACTTCCACTACACAGTAACACAACCATACGATGTTGAGGTTGGTGGCGAACTCACACAAGATGTTCTTGGCGAATTGTTCTGCCCGGTTAAACTCAATGGTGTAGTTTATGTTGATTCTGCAAATCTTGTTCTCAACGCTGCTGTTGATGCTTACAATAAAGATCTTGCTGACGCACTGAAACTCCAAGTTGTTGAATTCAACGCTGAAGGTACAGGTGCTCAAATCATCCTTTGCCAAGGTACAGAAAACGAGCAAGTAGTTAACATCGCTTGCGCTTTGGTTGAAGTAAATGATAAGACTCTTGAAGAAGCTATTGATTCTGTAGTTTGCGATCCAAATGCTGAAGGTCTTCTAAGTCCTATCAAAGTTGATTCAGTATTTGTTCCTGGTACAGATGGCAAGTATGCTTACACATGGCAAAATGTCAACTATGTTCAAATCAAGACTGTTCAAGACTTTGTTGACGGCTTGACATTGCCACAAGTAACTATCGGTCGCAAGGCTGATGGCAACGACGAAATCGAAGGTGGTAAAGAAGCTCTCAAGGCTGTTGAAGACGCATACGCATTGTGGCTTGCTGAAGCAAATCTTGGTACAGCATCTTATATTGACATCCCTGCTGAGTTGCTCACAGAAGAAGGTCAGGCTGAGTTCCTTAACATTCTGAAAACAAATGGTAGCAATTCAGTAGCATTGAATGACTTCTGCGGTAACACAGCTTCTATCGATCTTACTGCAACAGTTTATCCAGTTCAATACTTCGATGATGCTCGTACAATCAACATGCCTAAGGCTTGTGAAGCTTCAAGTGTTGAGAATCCACAACGCGATTCTATCGTAGCTGTTGTTATTGAAGGTACTTCAATCCACTATGATTCAGTATATCAAATCGTTGAAACAGTAGTAACGGAAGCTCTCAATACAGCAAGTCAATTCACACTCTCTGCTCCACAAAAAGTTACTGTTGTAGAGAATGTAGTGGACGATCCTAACCCAACAGTTAACTCAACAGCTGCTGAAGGTCAGCTCACTACCGACCTCAACGCTTGGAATGCTGATGCTGACAACAACTCACCTATCACAGCCGGCGCTCTCACATTCAATGCTACTTCAGGTCAATATGAAGTTGAATTGACTGATGGTTGTGCTAACACAACAACAATTACATTTGATACTGTATTTGTTGAATTCACAGAAGAAGCTAAGACAATCCGTGATACTATTACTAATGCAGTTCATGAACAATTGACTGCTAAATATGATTGCGAAGCTCGTGTAGATGAATCTGTTGATTCAAGACTTGATTCTGTAGTTGATGTACAAGGTAACACCACCTATGTTCACTATACTTTAACATGGATTGATCAACCATATCTTGCTTACGCTCGTTTGGCTCAACCAACTTTGACTGCTCAAGTATTGGTTGTTATCGACACAATCCGTGTTACTACAAGCATTGACGATTCTAATGTTCAAGCAGAAGTTAAAGGTCTCGTAGATACATGGAATGCTACTGAAGGCAATGCTGCTGTAACTGCTACATTTGCTACTGCTACTGAAGCAGGTGTTGATGTAACATTCTCAGATGTCTGCGGTGATTTGTTCGTAGTTCATGCTGATGCTCTCAGCTCATACAGCGAATTCACTTATGATTCCGTTTACAACGAGATAGACAATGGCTTTGCTTGTGAGGCTTCTCGCGATACAGTACCGGTAAGCACAAGTACTCCTGATGAGAACAATAAGATTACTCGTACATTTGATGTAACAATAACAAATGCATACGCTTCTATAGCAGATCAAGATGCTTCACAAATCACCGGTTTGACAATGTATGTTGCTCACCAAGTTAACGATGTTGTCAACGACAACGAGGCTGAGCTCCGTGCAGAAATTGATACTTGGGTTGCAGGTCTTGTAAATGTAAACAATCCTGTTGCAGTATTCGACCGCGCTGCTAAAGAAATCGTTATCACTGACGATTGCGGTGGCGAAATAAAAGTTACATTCGATCTCCAAGAGAAAGAAGTTGCTTATGGCGAAGGTGTAAATCAAATTGTTTACGCTTGTGAAGCTGCTGCTGACCAAGTATTGAGCGACACAACTGTAGGTCTCGATTGGAACGGTCTGAAATACGACTCAATCAGCTCATGGACAGTTCAAACTCTTGCTCTCAAATCTCTTGAAGCAGTAGCTCTCGATGAGAAAGACATCCACGTAGCTTGCGGTCGTCAAATCGACCTCAGCGCTGCTGATGCTGCTGTCAAAGCTGCTCTCACTGCCGCTGCTGCCGCTGCTGATGTAGAAGATGTTGATCTTGCTAATCTTGCATGGACAGTAACTAAGGCTGATGGTTCAGCTGTTGCTCTCGGTGCAGACCTCAAATCAACCGTAACATTCTTGACTGGCGAGAAACTCACAGTTTCTTACTCAGTAGTAACTGAATGCAGTACTTCACTCACAGCACAACTCGAAATCACTGTTGATGCTCCAACATACGATGAGTATTCAGAATTTGACAATGTCAACATGTATGTATATCCTGACAAAGACCATGCTTCTATCTTCGCTATCGACGTTGAAGATGCAGCTGAAAAGTTAGGAGTACCAAGTTCAGACCTCAATCCTGAAGATGTTGAGTGGCACAGAGTATTGGGTGGCGTTGATGTTATCCTGACCGAAGCTGATGGTGCTAAGGGCTGGTATTACACACCTCAAGTTGCTGACGAGAATGGTTACCTCATCATTCCTGACGCTGACTACTATGTAATCTTCAAAGTTGATCAACAATCAGGTGATGAGTGCGGTGCTCAGATGAGAACAATAACCATCCAAGCTCGCCTCAAAGCTAACGAGATGCCAATGACTCTGACTCCAAACGCTGTCAACCCGGGTGAGATGATTACTCTCAAACACATTGACGGCCAAGAAGCAACAGTAGTTGTTTACGACATGATGGGTAACATGATTTCAAGCGAGAACATCAATGGTCTTGTTACTTACAGCTTCCGCGCTCAAGATAATTCAGGCTACTACTTAGTCAAAGTTATCAACGGCGAACGTGTTCAATCATTTAAGTATGTTGTAAAATAAGCGATACTAAGTTATCTCTCAGATTAGAGCATTACGGCTCTAATCTGACGAGACAACTAAGTCAAAAAAGAGAATAATTATAAAAACTTATATGATTACGATTATGAAAATGAATAATAAAATTTTGACATTGGCCTTAGGAGTAACATTCCTTTGCGCTGGTACGCTTGCAACATTTGCTCAGAAATACGTTGACTATACAAAAGACGCTTCAAGCCTTGCTGTAGGTGATACCGTTGTTATGATTGATGGCAATCCTTCACACTACCTCACAGGTGAGAAAATTCCTCACTGGGTATATCAGAAGAAACACACCATCATGCAAATCGGAACAAAACGCTTCCCTAATGGCGTTCTGCTTCGCGAAATCTATTCTTGGGTTGACTTGAACTATATGTATCGTCCAACCGAACAACCTAAAGAAGAAGCTAAACCAATAGAAGTTGTTCCAACACAACCTGCTCAACCTGTTCAACCTGCAGAGCCTGTACAACCGGCTCAACCTGTTGAAGAAGTTCAACCTGCAGAGCCAGTTCAACCGGCTCAACCGGCAGAAGAAGTTAAAGAAGAAGAACGTGACACTACTCCTAAAGCAGAGCCTGTTCCTGCATTCCAACGCTTCTCAATCGGTGTTCGCGGCGGTGCTGCATCTTTGATGCAAGACGCTCAAGAATTGGGTAACTGGAAACTCGGTTGGCAAGGTATGCTCGACCTTCAATATGCTTACTACTTTGCACGCAACAAACATCCTGAAAGAGCTGCTCGCCATGGTATCTTGGTTGACCTCTCAGCAGGTTATGTTCGCTCTGGTTTGAAAGCTAACTCTGTTGACTCAACTTTCATCAACACAACTCTCGGCCCAACTTTAAAGACTATGGTTCATGCTGAAGATTTGGTTGAAAAAGATGGTCAGGTTCAAGTTGAAGTAGCTCTTATGTACAGCTTGCTTTGCAAAGGTTTCTTCTTCAATATCGGTCCGAAAATTCAATTGCCTGTTTATGATCACTATAAACAAACAATTCATGGTGCTGATATTAAAGCCTTTGATACAAAAAACCCGGCAGTTATCTTCGACAATGAGTTGGTAACAGGTAGATTTGAAGGTAATGATGTTGTTACTAAAGGTAAATGGACAAGTTCAAAATTGAACCTCGGTCTTGCAGCTGACCTCGGCTATGAGTTCAAACTCAACAATGGTCACGCCCTCGGCATTGGTCTTTATGCAGACTATATGTTCAAAGACTTTGGTTACGATGCTTCAACAAACAAGCCATCTTTAGTAGAAGTTATCGGTGTGGCTAACAAGGCTGCTCAAATCAATGTCCTCCCGGCTACTGACACCTATGCTCAGAAGCTCAACGGATTTGACTGCGGTTTGAAGGTTATCTACCACTTCAACTTCCCAAAACAATTCTAAACAATGAATTGAATACTCAATAAAAATTAGGCACTCAACCGAGTGCCTAATTTTTTATTTTGATATAAGAAAAAAAAATTGTACCTTTGCAACACTAATTAACACGAATTAATTAATATTTGAAATGAATTTTAGGATCAGCCAAATTGGCTGATGCAATTATATTAAATTAGTGTATAGTGATGAAAAAAGCATTTTTTTCTTTAATCTTAGCAATCATGTCTGCCGCATTTGTGTATGCGGAGGAGAAAGGCGCTGTGTTGCTGACTATTGATGGTCAGCCGGTATATGCGTCGGAGTTTTTGTATATCTACAACAAAAACAATAATGAGACTACTCTTGAGAACAAGACTATTGATGAGTATCTCGACATGTTTATCAACTATAAGCTGAAGGTGTTTGAGGCAAAGCAGCAAGGACTCGACACTACATCAGCTTTCAAGAAAGAGCTTTCAGGCTATCGTGCCCAGATAGTGCCTCCGTATCTGACAGATACAGTGAAAGAGAATGAGCTCGTTCTTGATGCCTATAATCGTATGAAAGAAGACATCGCCGTGAGTCAGATTGTTGTTCGTTGTCCGATGAATTCCAATGCCGAGGATAGTGCTATTGCATATAAAAAGATACAAGAGGCTCGTCAGCGTGTAACAACGGGTATCGAGCGCAGAAAAGGCAAGAAAATAATCAAAGCCGTGCCGGAAGATTTTGCGGCAGTAGCGCGTGAAATTTCTGAAGAACCTGAAGCTGCACAAACAAGTGGTTATGTAGGCTGGGTAACGCCGTTCCGTTATGTGCTCTCTTTTGAGAATGCTGCTTACAACACAGCAGAGGGTAAGGTGAGTGAGATATTCCGCACTCCGTATGGTTTCCATATTCTCAAAGTGGAGAAACGCATACCTCATCATGAGGTTCGTGTGGCGCATATCATGTGCGTAACCCCTAAGGGTGAAGACAAGGCAAAGAATGACTCTGTTGAGCGTGTAGCTAAACTAAAAATAGATTCCATCTATGCCGATGTAACACATGGCGCAGCATTCGCAAAGGTGGCTTTTGCCATGTCTAACGACCGTGGCTCAGCAGCCAATGGCGGAGATATAGGTTGGATAGGACGCGGGGCTACGATTCCTGAATTTGAAGAGGTGGCTTTTGCCTTGAAAGACAGTGGAGAGATAAGCAAGCCGGTAAAGTCGCAATATGGTTGGCATGTAATCATGAAATTAGGCGATCGTGATGTACAGCCTTTTGCAGAGATGGAAAAGGCCATTCGCCGTCGAGTAACACATGAGCAAAGGAGTAGGCAGATAGAGGCTTCTTTTGTCGGTAAGTTGAAGACAAAGTATAACTTCAAGGAGAACACAACAAATCTGCTTGTGTTCTATGATGTGTTGTCAAAATGTCAGATAAGTGATTCTTTGTTTGCAGAGGTAACATCACAGATGAATGGTGTGTTGTTTACTTTCGCTGACCAGCAGCGTACTCAGGCTGATTTCGCAGCTTATTTGATTGCTAATCCAAAGTCGAATTATACCATTGCAGATAAAATTATAGACGAGAAATTCCAGTCGTTTGTCAATGTTGAGTTGATAGAATATGAAAAGAATCATCTCGAAGATTGGTATCCTGAATTTAGAAATTTGATGACGGAGTATCATGATGGAATTCTGTTGTTTGATTTGTCGTTGTCGAGAGTGTGGGACAAGGCGTCGCAAGACACAGTAGGTTTGCAAAATTATTTCAAAGCAAATAAGAAAAAATACACTTTTGATGCACCGCGTTATAAGGGTAGAGTAGTGTATTGCAAGGATGCAAGTACGATGAAGGCCGCCAAGGCTATAATCAAGAATGCCAATAAGGACTCAATCAATTCCTATCTCATTCATCGCTTGAATACTGACTCGGTAGAGAATGTAAGGTTTGAGAAGGGTTTGTGGGAAAAAGGTCAGAATCCGGCAGTGGATAAGTATGGTTTCAGGCTCAAAGATGCCAAGTATGTTGTTGGCGAACAATTCCCGTATGTCTTTACAGCGGGTAAGGTGATTAAAGCCCCTGAAGAGTATTCTGATGTACGCGGCGCAATAACGACAGACTATCAGAACTATCTTGAGCAGGAGTGGATAAAAGAGCTTCGTGCAAAACATAAAGTAGAGGTTGATAATGCTGTTTTTGAGTCTCTCAAAGCCGAGCAAAAATAAATTGATAATTTGAAAAACAGGATTTTTGTCATATTGTTGTGCGTTTTGGCTGTAGTGCTTGTTGGCTCGCAGTATTTCTATGGTCGTTACGATCTTACTGCCGATAAGCGTTACACCCTTTCGCAGCCGGTAAAAGCGTTGCTCAAAACGATAGATCAGCCGGTGCGCGTTACGCTTTTTTTGGATGGTGAGCTCAATTCCGGTTTTCTTCAGCTTCAGGAAGCCACACTTGATTTGCTCGATGAGTTTGAGCAATATGTGTCTGCCGAACTTGAAGTAGAGATAGAAGACCCCAATGGTTTCTCTGATGCTGACAAGCGTCAGTTTGCAGAGGTTATGTATCGCCGTGGGTTCAAACCTACTGAGGTCAATGAGCGTGATCGTGATGGCAAATTGATAAAACAAACACTTTTCCCGATTGCGGAAATCGCTGTTGGCGAGAAATCGCAATGGGTGTCGTTGCTTCTTAATGTTCGCGGTCGTTCCGGTGCGGAAAATCTGAATGCTTCGATTGAAAATCTTGAGTACACACTTAGTGATGCCCTTCGTCAGCTCACGTCTGCCGAAGTGTCGAAGATAGTCTTTCTTGAAGGACATGATGAGATACCGGAGCCGTATATCTATGACGCAGAATTGGCGTTGAGCCGTTATTTTCAAATTGATCGAGGTTCTCTGACAGATAGTGTGGGTGAGCTTGACGGCTATAAAGCTGTTGTCGTTGCCGCACCGCAGTCGCAGTTCTCTGAGGCCGACAAGTATGTTATCGACCAATATATTATGCAAGGAGGCAATGTGTTGTGGGTCATCGACGGAGTTATGTTGTCTGAAGATGGCTTGTCTGAAGATGGTTACACGCCTGCCATACCTCTTGATGTGAATCTGACAGATATGTTGTTCCGTTATGGAATGCGCGTTAATCCTGTTCTTGTGCAAGACCAGCAGTGTCTCTCCGTTCCTGTCAATATGAGTTCTGACCCTTCTGCACCCGACTATCAGCCCATGCCGTTCTATTATGCGCCGGTGTTGCTCACATCGTTCGAGAGCCCGATAACAAAGAATGTTACTCAAGTCATGTCGTCTTTTGTCTCTACGGTAGATTTTGTTGGCGATGGAGCAGGACAGAAACGTGACTTGCTGCTTGCCACATCTAATGCATCGCGTCTCGTTCCTGTTCCGGCAAAGATAGATGTTATGGAGTTAGACCTCGAACAAACAGTTTTCCAATATGCTTATATGCCTGTTGCTGTTAGTATAGAAGGCAAATTTGAAAGTCTTTTTGCGCATCGCGTGAAACCGATTGATGTTAAAGGACAAGAAGCATTGCTCGCAGAAGGTCAGGCTAAGCAGGTTTTGGTCGGGAGTGGTTCTGTGGTTCGAAACGATATGCAAAAGGGTGAGCCTCTGCCGGTTGGTTACGACCGAATGTCGAATATGATGTTTGGTAATCGCGATTTCATAACCAATGCTGTTTTATACCTCGCTGATAGTGAGGGGTGGATACAGCTTAGGAATAAAGAAATCAAACTACGCATGTTGAACACTAATGTGGCTATTGGCAGCAGAGGTCGTATTCAGGCAATAACGATAATTGCTCCGGTGCTTATACTTGCTTTGATTGGTGCGTGCGTGTTTTGGGGACGGAAAAAGAGATATAGAGTTGGTTAGATTTTCTATAGGCTTCTATAGAACTCTATAGCTTTCTATAGATCTCTATAGACTTCTATAGATTAAAAAAATTATTGGTGTCTGATAAAAAAAACATATATGTATTGATATATTATTGAAAATAAGCATAATATAACAAACATCAAAAATGGGGGCTTGCTTTTTGAAAATATCGCGTAGCGATTCTCTTTTAATAGATTAATCAGATTAATTACAAATTTATATCCCATAGGGATTTTCTTTTAATATCTTAATATCAATGTTTAAAAGAAATTCCCTACGGGAAACAAAATAACCAATAATCCAACAATAACTATTAAAAGATATTCCCTACGGGAAAAACAAAGATTAACTGGACACTAATAAAAAAATCTTTCTCTTTGAGAAAGATTTTTGTGCGGCATATAGGACTCGAACCTACACGAATCTCTTCACTAGATCCTAAGTCTAGCGCGTCTACCAATTTCGCCAATGCCGCAGACGCCTACTGAATAGTCGCCTGCAAAAGTACAACATTTTTTTCTATTATGCAAATTTATTGTTAAAAATGATTGAAAAAACGACATATTATCATTGCCTTTCCAATGGCGTGCGAATCGTCTTCCGCCCCAATCTTTCAAGTATAGTTTATTGTGGTATTGCCGTAGGAGCAGGGTCGAGAGACGAAGATTCCGCCAGTCATGGCATGGCACATTTCATTGAACATACGCTTTTCAAAGGAACAGTCCGACGCACTGCACGCCAGATAATCAATCGTATTGAAGATGTGGGCGGTGAGATAAATGCCTATACCACCAAAGAGGAGACCTTTTACTACGCAGCAGTACTGCCGCAATATCTTGAGCGAGCGACAGAATTGATTTCCGATATGCTCGTCAATCCTTCTTTTCCCGAAAAAGAATTGAAAAAAGAAAAAGAAGTGATTTACGACGAGATTGAGTCCTATAACGACTCGCCTTCTGATTTGATATATGACGATTTTGAAGCATTGATGTTTGAAGGGCATAGTCTTGAACACCCTATTTTGGGGACAAAAAAGACAATTCGTCATTTTCACTACGACCAAGCCATAGCTTTTATGCAAGCCAATTATACGCCTGATAGAATAGTGTTTTTTGTGCAGGGCAATGTCAAGTGGGAGAAGGTTCAGCGACTTGCCGAGCGTTATTTTTCTGATATTCCGTATAAGACTCAGTTGGAAAGGCGTGTGAAACCTGCAAGTTATCAGCCGCAACAGGCGGAATTCAAAAAACACACTCATCAAATACACCTCATGCTCGGCTCGCGGGCTTACGAGATAGGGCACCCTCGGCAAAACACCATGTTTTTGCTCAATAACATACTCGGAGGCGGAGGAATGAAAAGCCTGCTCAATCTCGCACTGCGCGAACAAAGAGGGTTGGTGTATAATGTGGAATCAACCTACAGCCCGATGTCCGACACGGGCTATTGGTCGGTATATTTTGCTTGCGAAGCAGCCAATGCACAACTATGTCTTGACTTAACATTGTTGAAATTCAAGCAATTAATGGAGCATGAGTTTAGCCCAACCACATTGAATAAGTACAAAAAACAATTGCTTGGTCAGATGTCGGTAGGTGATGAAAATCAGGAAAATAGCGCTTTGTCGATGGCAAAGTATATGCTGTATTACAACAATGCCCCAACAATGCAGCAAATCTATGAGCAAATCAGTCAAATCACTCCAGAAGAATTAAAAAATGTAGCAAACGAAATGTTCAAGACCGAAAATCTGACCATTTTGAAATATAAATAGGCAAAAAAACTTGCATTTTGTTAGAAAAAAACAAAAAATATTAACAAAAGTTTTGTTAAATCAATAAAATGTAGTAATTTTGCAGTCCTAATCATGAAAACACATTTCACCTTGCCTATGGTGAAATGCGTTGGTTTTTGTGTTAATGGAAAGTAAAGAATTGAAAATCAAGTCAAAATAAGTGATTATGAAGAAAATTTTTACCCTTTTAGTATTTTCATTGTTCTGCGTTAGTATATTTGCAGACATGAAAATCAGTGGTATAGTTGAGGATGCGCAAGGCGAGCCTGTGATAGGAGCGTCTGTTGTGCTTACTAACGGAACTGTAGGTACAATTACTGACTATGACGGTGCTTTTGAACTCACTGTACCTGACAATGCTAAGACGCTGACAATATCTTTCGTCGGTATGAAAACGGAAGTCGTACCGGTAAAGAAGATGATGAAAGTCGTGCTGACAGAAGCTGTTGAGGCTCTGCAAGGCGAAGTTATTGCTGTTGCATACGGCAATGTAACCAAAGGCTCTTTTGTGGGTTCTGCACAAGCTGTTGGTGCAGAGAATATTGAAAAGAAAAGTCCGACAGAGATTTCAAAAGCTCTTGATGGCGAGATTGCAGGTGTGCAAGTAGTGTCAACATCCGGTCAGCCGGGCTCAAGTGCTTCAATCTATATTCGTGGTTATAACTCACTCTACGGAGGCAAGACACCTCTGTATGTGGTTGATGGTATGCCTTTTGAAGGTGACCTCTCGTCAATCTCTCCGGGTGATATAGCCTCAACAACCATTCTTAAAGACGCAACGGCAACAGCACTTTATGGTAGCCGTGGTTCGAATGGTGTTGTGCTTATCACAACAAAAAAAGGTAATTCATCAGAAGAAGGCAAGATAGAAATAGATGTTAAAGGCGGTGCCAATATGCACCTGCTACCTCTCTACGATGTTATAACCTCACCTGAGGAGTATGCTCTTATGTCGTGGCGTTCGTTGTACAATGGCTACATAATCAATTCAGGTGGTTTTGCGAATTTATCTGCAAGCAAAAGAACAGATGCTTCTAATTTTGCCAATAAAAATCTTTTTAGTAATGATGGTATTCCTGTTCAGTACAATCTGTGGAATGTTGATGGAAACAGACTTGTAAACCCTTATGAGGAAAGTGATGGAAAAATAATCATCAATCCTACCATTCGTGAGGGTGTTGCTCGTCGTGCAGGATATGAAAATCTCGAATCATGGAAGGATGCTATATTCCGCGTTGGCGCTAAGGCTGAGGCTACATTGCGTATCTCCGGTGGTACTGACAAGACGACATATTTCACTTCATTCGGTTGGTTGAGAGACGAAGGTTATTATATCAACTCCGACTATCAACGCTTCACAGTGCGTTCCAACATAACTCACGAAGCCAAGAAATGGCTCAAAGGTTCGTTGAATATGTCGTATTCATATTCTGAACTTAACGACCCGGGACAAAGTGGTAACATGAATAATGGTTTCAATTATGTGAATACCATTCCTGCTATCTATCCTGTTTATCAACGCGACGAGAATGGTAATTTTATTCCTGACCCGTATAATAACGGCAAACCGTCATACGACTATGGTGATGTATTCCCTGAAGGTAGTGTAGGTCGTCCGTTCGGTTATGGTATCAACCCTGCCGGTGCTGTTCGTCTCGACAGAAGTCAGACTCTGACACACCAAGTGCAGGTTACTCCAACCCTTGAGTTTAAACTCTATAAAGGTTTGAAATTTACTCTCGGAGGTAATGCTATGTACACAGGCTATCGCGCAAGCGAGATGACCAACAAATTCTATGGTGATGCTGCCGGTGTGGGTCGTGTTGAAGGTACCAACTATAACTATCTATTCTTGACTTTCAACCAGTTGCTCGAATATACCAATACATTTGGTGATCATGATGTTACTGCTTTGCTCGGTCATGAGACATCATTTATGACTTATAATTATATTGGAGCTGCAAAAAACTATATAGCTCGTCCGAATAGTGTTGAGTTGAGTAATGCTGCTCAAAATGCCGGTGCTGTAGGTGCTACCAACTCGCAAGCTCTTGAATCATACTTTGCTCAAGCAACATACGCATACGATAGTCGCTATCATATCTCAGCCAACTATCGTGCCGACGGTTCGAGCCACTATGCAAAAGGCTATCGTTGGGGACACTTCGGTTCTGTAGGTGCTGCATGGTCATTTACAAACGAAGAATTTATCAGTGAAGTTGATGGTCTGAAAGATTGGCTCAAGAATGGTAAGCTCCGTCTCTCATGGGGTGTTACAGGTAATGAACTCTCATCACTATATAGCTATACCGACCTCTACTCAATCGAGAATGTCAACGACCGACTCGGTTATGTTTGGGAGACAAAAGGTAACAACCAAATCACATGGGAGCGCCAACAACAGACAGACCTCGGTCTTGAAGTCTCAGTAGGCAAATATGTTGATGTTGAGTTAGATTATTACTATAAACTCATCGACAATATGTTGATTTATCGCTATGTGGCTCCATCACTTGGTTATGCCGGTTTCTATACCAACGATGCCAAGATGGAAACACAAGGTGCTGAGTTTACATTCAATATCCACGCTGTAAATACCCGTAATATCAAACTCGATATTCGTCTCAATGGTGGTCACTATGCAAACAAAATGCTCCAGATGCCTATTGACTATACTGACAAAGATGGTAATGATGTACGCATGGTTATGAGTGGTGCTATGTCAGTAGGACACTCAGTACTTGACTGGTACATGCCGGAATATATGGGTGTTAATCCCGAGACCGGTGAGGCACAGTATAAAGCATATTATGATGCAAGCAAAGGTGGCTTTTCAACACAGAATGAGGCGACATTGGTAGATGCGGGTGGCAACTGGATTAATAGCGTTTATGAGTATCAGCAGAAAAATCCGAATGCTATTATCAAAGACACTATAGTTTCAGGAGATAATTCACAATATGCAGGTGATAATTATGTTGCCACAGCTATGCCTGATCTCCGCGGTGGTTTTGGTATTGACTTCGAAGCATACGGCTTCACCCTTTCAGTAACTTGCTCGTATGGTATTGGTGGTATGGGTTACGACAATACGTATGCGCAGCTGATGCACTCTGATGATGTCGGTTCTCGCAACTGGCATATAGATATGCGTAATGCATGGACAGAGAACAACAAGGGTTCTAATATTCCTCGTCTCTCGAATGGTAACGATACATACGCCAATATGGGTTCGACACGATTCCTTACTCGCAACGACTATTTACAATTAAACAACATTCGTATAGGTTACAACTTCCCGAAAAAACTGATTGAGAAGATTAAATTGAATAAATTGCATATCTATGCTTCTGCCGATAACTTGGCTGTTCTCTCACGCCGTCGTGGCTATAACCCATCAGTTTCATACGATGGATCAAGCGATTCATATCAATACACACCGCTGTCAACAATTATGGGTGGCGTTAAATTTGAGTTTTAATTAAGGAGGAAAGAAAGATGAAAACAAAAAGTATATTAATCATTAGTATAGCTCTGCTCGCATTGAGCAGCTGCTCTGAAAAATTCTTGGAGCGTTATCCCGATGGCTCAACGCTGACTCAAAGCCAATACGCCGAGCTTGATAATATTCTTGAGGCAGATGTGCGTGGTATATGGTCTCAATTCTATCAAGTGTCAGATCACGACCTCTATGGCGTGCGCTCAATAGATTTGTTTACTGATTTGCTCTCAGGTGATGTGGCTATGACACGTAGCGGATATGGCTGGTATGAAGTAGATGAACGCGGACTGACTCGTTCGTATCGTAGCAGTTATCTTTGGAGTTTCTACTACAATATTATCCGTCTTTGCAACCTCGGACTTAATGCTGTTGATGCAAAAGGCAGACCTGCGTTGAAACAATATCCGAGTGCAGCTAATTTAACATCTGACCAAGAAATGGAAGTTGAATTGTCGTATTATACAGCACAACTTCTGGCTGTTCGAGGCTATTGCTACGCAAATCTCATGAAACTATTTCTTGACCGAACTGTACCTGTTTCAGATGATCAATATGTTGTTCCTTTTTATGATGAAGAGTTTACATCATCAAGTCAGCTTTTAGGTGCGCAAAGAGCGACAGTTGGCGAATTAGATATTAAAATAAGTGATGACCTCCGTACTGCAATTGCATATCTTGATTCTATTGAACATCTTGTGAATCGTGAATCAAAAATGGAAATAACTGGTGATGTTGCAAGATTAATACTTGCATACCATAAACTCAATTATGGTGATAACGACGAAGCATTCCAATATGCTAAACAAGTAATAGATAGAGCTAATGCAAATATTTTGCCACATAGCGAATTGTTTAGCACCGGGTTTGCAGACATCAAAAACACCAATTGGCTATGGGGTAAGCCTGTCTCAATTGATAATACCGGAGGTCTGGCATCATTTTTTGGTCAAGTCGATATTCATACATACTCTTATGCCTACGCCGGTGATGTGAAGTCGATAGATGATAAATTACTTGGAGAGATAAAAGCCAATGTGTGGGACGATCGTCTGAATTGGTTTAAGACCGCTAAAAATTATGGTGTAGTTCCTGATGGTAAGTTCTATAGTCCAGGTCATGAAAACACAACAGATGCCGAGCAAATAGACCGCGACTGGACAAGCGATGATGTATGGATGCGTATGGAGTTGGCATATCTTGTTGCTGCTGAAGCAGCCACAAAAAAAGAAATACCAAGTGTAGATACTGCTGTGATGTATCTGGATGCAATAATGTCTGAACGTATTGTACCGGGAGAAGAAGCTGCTTATCAAACATATAAAAACTCTCTAAATGCATCAAATATCAAAGATGCATTGGTATATAACTGGCGTGTTGAGATGTGGGGTGAAGGATATAGTCTGCAAACATTACTTAGATTGCAAGGTGATCGCACTCTTGGTAGTAATCACATAAATAGAAAAACTAAAAAACTTCTTTCTACAGACTATACTCTAACATTTGCAATTCCTACATCTGAAACTCGCTACAATCCATTTATTGGTAATATATATGAATTAACGGAAGAATAACAATGAGAATATGAATATATTTCTCTTTAAATACAAAAAGATATGAAAAAAAGTTTGTTTATTTTAATGGCAATCGCAATGGTATTTGTAGGTTGCAAGAAAAATGAAGAAAAGAAAGCTGATCAGGCTGCCACTCAAGCGTTAGAAATAAATAAGCATGAGTTGCTTATGACACTTGATGAAGAAGAAATTCTTGAGGAAATTAATGGTCAATCAGTTTCTTGGCGTTCCACCAATCCTGAAGTAGCAACTGTTCGTGCTGGATTAGTTACCTCTGTTGGTTTAGGTCGTACATTCGTTATAGCAGAAGCGAATGGTATTGCTGATACATGTCTCGTACTTGTCAAAGAGGAGCTTGCATTTATCGAATCTTTTGAACCTGGTGGTTATGGAGTATTTGGACTCGATCCTCTCGAAGGAGCAGACACATCTGATGTGGAAATGATGTCGGGTGATGTATATCGTTGCGTGCTTCGTGATGCAACCATTTATCTTTGGGACAAGACTATTTCACTGAACAATAAGAGATTGTCAGGTAGTGGTCTTATCTTTATGATTCCTGGTTACCTCTATGAAATAGTAGAAGGCGATAATGCCGGATATTATGTAGGTTCATCCCGTGGATTCTTTGTTCAACCAGCTGATTCTGTAAAACATGGAAGAGTGGTGGAAGGTACAATCTCTTCTGATTATGCAGAAAATGCTGTTGATTATTTCTTGAAAGCTTGGAATGTTTCTGAAGAAGATTATGATTCTCTTGCTGCAGTTGCTGCTCGTGATGCATACGATGCTTCTTTTAGTGGTGGCGTTATGCTTCAATTTGAAGAAGGTTTTTACTATCCATATCTTGCACTTCTTACTGCAGGTGGAAGATTTAACGAAGATGAGAACGACGAATTCATTTATGATATTGATGTTGATTGGTTTGATTTTGACGATTATGCCCAATTTGGCGTTCGCGGTCAATACATTACCGACGAAGCAGGCGACACTGTCGCATGGGCTTTCGACGAACCACTTCAACTCTCTATGACATCTAAAAATTATTCTAACCACGATTTCGCGGCTGATGATCAAGAAGAGGAAGAAGCTCCAAAATATAAGATTATCAACCCGGCTCGTATTCACGAAGGTGTTGACCCAATCAAAAACTGGAAACGCGTTGACCTCAAAACTCTCCGCACAAAATAAAAACATAATTCTATAAAAAACGAAAGACTACCTTATAAATAATAGGGTAGTCTTTTTTATATCAATATAGCGGAACAGAGGCGCTGCAAAGACTAACTTATATTGTTTGGTCAAAAATAAAAAAAAATATTCGATTCCATACGTCAAATTCGTTTTCTAAAATTTGTCCGCTGAGAATACCGAAATTGCAGAGTCTTTGCTACACAATTACCAATTGTCAACTAATTAACTAAAGTTTCCCACATGGTTAAATGTTATCGCGAAGCGATTTTCTTTTAATAGAATAGCGGATTATATTTATCCCTTGATTTCCCGTTAGGGAATTTCTATGGTAAAAATGAATTTAAAAGATATTCCCTAACGGAAAATAACGCTGATTGCAATATCAATGCTATTAAAAGGGCACCCCTACGGGGTATAATCTCAATAATAGCCCTACAGAACATTCTAAAAGTTGTCCGCAGAGGTAACAGAGAAAGCAGAAAATTCGCTTTCCTTTGTCTAATTCGTTTTCTAAAGGTTGTCCGCAGAGAAAGCTGAGAACACAGAGAATTCGTTTCCATTCGTTCGATTCGTTTTTATAAAAGGTTCACAAATTAAACGAATTAAACAAATCTTTCCCTCCTATTCGTCAAATTCGTATTCTAAAAGTTGTCCGCAGAGAATACAGAGAAAGCAAAATATTCGATTCCATTCGTCCAATTCGTTTTCTAAAGGTTGTCTTTAGAGAAAGCTGAGAACACGGAGAATTCGTTTCCATTCGTTCGATTCGTTTTTATAAAAGGTTCACAAATTAAACGAATTAAACAAATTTTTCCCTCCTATTCGTCAAATTCGTATTCTAAAAGTTGTCCGCAGGGGTAACAGAGAAAGCAAAATATTCGATTCCATTCGTCCAATTCGTATTCTAAAAGTTGCCATTCGTCCAATTCGTTTCCTAAATTGCGTGCAGATTGAGCCTCTTTTATTCGCTATGATAGGTAAAATTCGTATTCTGACATTTGTTTTAGGTGTGATATTTTATGTTTTTCTCATGGAAAATGCCTCTTAAAAATGCAAAATTCGTGTTCAATTATATACATTTTTTCAAAAAATGCAGTAAGGAGTTAGTATAAAATTAGCTTGAATTAGAGTTTAATTAGCTGCTTAAATACGTATTTTAACTGTTTTTTGTTGATATTTACATATTTTAGCATAATGTATTTAGTTGATTTTAAGTTATTTAAAAATTATTTATAAAAAAGTTGCAAAAATATTTGGTTGGTATTAAAAAATGTAGTAATTTTGCACCCGCTTTTGAGAGGGGCACACGGGTGCGTGAGCCGAGACTCAGGGCTGAAAAAATTT
>JAFXPY010000037.1 GCA_017527495.1 Paludibacteraceae bacterium | reverse complement strand
CTGAAAATTGCATATGCGGAGTTTTTTGTTAATTTGTTGTTTTTCAGGTACAAAGATACAAAAAAATCCGCATATTTGCAAATATTAAAGCACTTATTTTCAATAAAATACGAACTTTTTCTTATATCGAACTCACGTTATTTATAAAGAAGTGAGAAGTAAGAAGTGAGAGATAAGATTGATTTTGTTATTTCGGTTAATATTTGTAATTTTGTGCATTGTTTTGTTAAACGCCTTTTATGCTTTTCAATAGCTTTGAGTATATGATTTTTCTGCCAATAGTGTTTTTGCTCTATTGGTTTGTTTTTGATTATTTGCTCAAAAAGTCGTTTCTACAGCTTCAACTGCAAAATGTCTTTGTTGTTGCTGCAAGTTATGTTTTCTATGGCTGGTGGGACTGGCGTTTCTTGCTTTTGATTGTTTTCACTTCTCTAACCTCGTGGTTTAGTGGCTTGCTGATTCGTCGTTCTGTGCATCATTCTCGTCTGTGGTTGTGGTGTAATGTGGCGCTCAATCTTGGCATTTTGGCTTTGTTCAAGTACTATAATTTCTTTGTCTCGGAATTTTGCCGTTTATTTGGTTTGTCTGCAGACGGAATGGTGATTGGTGTGTTGTTGCCGGTTGGCATTTCGTTCTATACCTTTCAGGCTTTGTCGTATTCTATCGATGTTTATAAGCATAAGATAGAGCCAACTCATGATATCGTTGCCTTTTTTGCCTATATAAGCTTCTTTCCTCAACTCGTTGCAGGACCTATTGAGCGTTCAACCAATCTGTTGCCTCAATTCACTCGCAAGCGTGTCTTCGACTACAAGGTGGCAACAGATGGTATGTGGCAAATCTTGTGGGGACTATTCAAAAAAATAGTTATAGCCGATAACTGTGCTGTTTTCGTCGATTCAGTGTGGGCTGCGCCGCAGGCTTATACCGGCAGTTTGGTCTTATGGGCTGCCGTACTTTTCGCACTGCAGATATATTGTGATTTCTCAGGTTATTCCGACATTGCCATAGGTACGGCAAAATTGTTTGGAATCAGCTTGAAACAAAATTTCGCAACTCCGTATTTCTCACGCGATGTGGCTGAGTTTTGGCGCCGTTGGCATATCTCGCTGACCACCTGGTTTCGCGATTATGTCTATATTCCTCTTGGCGGCAGCAGACCGGAAGTCTCACCGCAATCAAAAAGACCTGAACTGCATAAAAAACTGATTATCCTACGCAATACATTGGTGATTTTTCTTTTGAGCGGTTTGTGGCATGGCGCCAATTGGACTTTTTTGCTCTGGGGATTATACCATGCACTTTTGTTTATACCATTGATATTGATGGGAAAAAACCGAAAATACACAAATTTGGTGGCAACGCAGTCTGACAACGGACAATTGCGCTTTTTGCCGACATGGAAAGAGTTGGGACAAATGGCACTTACTTTTGGATTAATAGTCTTTGGGTGGATTATATTCCGTAGCCCTGACATTCACACTGCCGGGGTGTTTGTGCAAACGCTGTTTAGCGAGTCGCTATTTGTGTTTCGCATACCTATAGATAAATACTATTGTTTGCGCCTATTTGTGCCTGTTGTGATTATGTTTGTGGCAGAGTGGTTAGGACGAAACAAACAATATGCGTTGCAGAATATTGCGCAGATATTGCCAAATCGGTGGGTGCGGATAACCATTTATGCTTTGGCTCTTGTGCTGGTTCTGATTTTTAGAGGTAAGACGGCAGAATTTATTTATTTTCAGTTCTGAAATGAAACGTTTTGTTCAAGACATATTTTTTGGCGTTGTTGCTTTTGTTTGTCTGCTGATGGCGGCAGAATGTTTTGTGTTGCCCAAGGTGAATAAAGAATACAACCGCAAACATGATTATCTTGAGGCTCATAAAAATGATATATCTATATTGCTGATGGGCAATAGTTATTTCGAAAATAGTCTGAATCCTCATCTTTTAGGCGATAGTGTATATGATTTTGCCCTTAGTTCGCGTCCGATATATTATGATTGTGAACTACTGAAAAAATATATTCCTCAAATGCCTAATCTCAGTGTCGTCTTATTTCCTATGGGTTACAAAATGCCATTTTGGGAATCGCCGCATTACCCGGAAAATCCAAATATCAATGTTCACCTTGTTCACGAAAAGTATTTTGGTGTTTGGTACGACCGCACGCCGGAGAAATATCTCTATTGGTTTCTAACTTATCATGGCGGAATTCATAGAGATATGTATTACGAGCAACAAGATAGTTTGGGCTATACAAAATTGCAAGGACAACTGCCTGACTGGAGCCTAATGCACAATGTCGAACAGAGTGAAATAGACCATCCTGACGCAAAAGAGCAAGTGGCAGAATATACAAATTATATGGCGACTATTGCAGAATTGTGTTCTCAGTATGGAGTCAGATTCATTGTCGTTACGCCGCCATGCTCTAATCCCTATTTGGCAAATGTAGGACCATACGGGGTGAGTGTGTTGCACAAAATAATCAGCGATGCAAGCAAGAATTATCCGATTGAATATCACGACTATCTGCGCGACAAAGATTTTAGAGCCGATTCGCTTTATTATAATGCCTCTCATCTGAATTATATTGGCGCCGATAAATTTGCCAAACGATTGAAAAAAGATTTTGAGTTGTAGAACCCATCGAGCAGGTTGAATCTATATTTTGTCATGGCACAGTCAATGGTCTGTTTTGAAAAAGACGATATTTTACGGATAAAGCAATAATTTTTAACTAAAATTAATAAAAATTTTGCTATCTAAAAATAAAATAGTAACTTTGCGGCACAATACCATGTATCGAAAAACATTATTTCATTAATCTATAATTATGCGTAAAATTTTATCTGCGTTATTTTTGTGTATGCTTGCGACCTTGTCGTGGGCTCAACAGACTTCTTTGCGCGGTGTAGTAAAGTCGGAAACAACCGATCAGCCGTTGCCGGGAGTGACGATTACCTTAGGTGATCAGAATGTTTCAACTACGACAAATGAGCGTGGTGAGTTCTTGCTCCAGTACATCGTTGCAGGTCCAGAAGAACTCTTGGTTACAGGCGAAGGCTTTATGCCTCGTTTGTCAGTATTAACTCTTCAAGAAGGTGTTGTCAACGACCTTGGAGACATCACGATTCAAGAAGACCTTCAAGCAGAAATGCAGTCGGATGCAATTCTCCAACTTTCTGAAGCAGACATTGAAGACGATGAGGGAAAAGGACAAAACACATCGTCAAGCACAAATGCTCAGTCTGATGTTTACAACTCAACAATCAATTATGCTTGGAGCTCGGTTCGTTTCCGCCAACGCGGTTATGAAAATATCTATGAAGACACCTATATCAATGGCTTGAATTTCAATAGCCAAGAGCGTGGTAACTTCAACTATTCTATGCTCGGCGGTTTGAATGACGCAAGTCGCAACAAAGATGTCTATCAAGGTATTGAAGCCAACTCATTTGCCTTTGGTGGTATAGGCCAGCAAACTAATATCGACATGCGTGCAACATCGTACGCACAAGGTTGGAAAATAGGTCTTGCCGGTACAAACCGCAACTACAAAATGCGTGTCAATGCTACCTATGCGTCAGGTCTGCTCGACAATGGTTGGGCTTTCGTCGGTAGTTTGGCTTATCGTTACAGCCCAATGTTCGACATCAAAGGAATTATCGGTGAAGGTATCGACTACAACTCTCTCGGCTATTTCTTCTCTGCTGAGAAACGCTTTGGTAGTAACCAAAATCACAGCATACAAATCACCACTTTTGGCTCGCCTACTCAACGCGGACAAAATGCTGCTGTAACTCAAGAAGTTTACTACCTGACCGGTTCAATCAACTACAACCCTTATTGGGGCTATCAAAACGGCAAACCTCGTAACAGCCGTGTAGTAAAATCATTTGACCCGACAGCTCTCGTCGCTTACGAGTGGAAAATCAACGAAAATCAAAGACTCAATGTTGCCGTAGGTTACCACTACAGTCTGTATAGCAACTCAGCTATTTCATTCTTCGACGCTACCGACCCGCGTCCTGACTACTATCGCAACCTGCCTTCTTTCTTGCTTGATGGTCAGCTGATGGGTATTGACGGAACAGTAAATAGCGGTTCTATGATTATGAGAGGTGTAAATGATGTACCTCTTGGTAAAATGTGGACAGGCCTTGACGGCTCCCTCTTAGGTCCGTCTGTTGACAAAAAGAACTACAACGATCTTGTATCACTCTGGCAAAGTCGCGACAACACAACAACACAAATCAATTGGGACGCTCTCTATCAAGCCAACTACGCCAACAATGCCAACAACCCTGACGGTGTGGCAAAATATGTTGTTGAGCGTCGTCATAACGATTTGCAAGAAGCTATGGCTCACATACTCTACACCAATCAAATAAACGAAAAATTCAAACTCACTGTTGGTGCAGATGCAAAATATAGCCAAGGTTTACACTATAAGACTATGGACGACCTGTTAGGCGCTAATCAATGGATTGACTACGACCCGTTTGCTGATCGTGACACAAAAGACTTGGCAGAAAATATCGGTATGACACAATCACAGATTGAGCATGTTCGTCAAAACGATATCGACAACCCGGACCGCGTCATAAAGAAAGGTGATGTGTTTGGTTACAACTATCATATCAACATGTCGAAAGAAAGTGCTTTCTTCCAGAACGAATGGAAATGGAGCAAAGTGAATTTCTACTATGCTGTGAAACTGACTTACAGCAGCTTCCAACGTGAAGGCTTGATGAACAACGGCCGTGCCTCATATTTGGCACAACTTGCAGCTCAAGACTTCCTGAAGACTCATGAAGGAACATTTGATAATGTTGATCAATATTATGCTCGCCTCTATCGTTCGAAAGGTGTAGGCAAATTGCACTCATTTATCGACCCAAGTGCAAAAATAGGTGTTCATTATAGTATCAACGGACGCAACCGTTTGAAATTCAATGCTCTTGCTGAGACTCGTGCTCCTTATGCTCGCGATGCTTATATGTCGCAACGCGTTCACGACCGTGCTATCTCTGTCATTGAGACACACGACAATGCAAAGAACTTGAAAGACTATTATGCTGCTTCACAAAAGAACTTGGCTTACGATTTGACCTATGAATTCAACTTCCCAATCGTTCGTGGTCGTGTAACAGCCTTCCAAGCATGGATGATGAATGGTGCCGAATTGAATGGCTACTATGATGATGAGGCTCGTACATTCGTCAACCAAGCCGTTACAGGTATCAACCGCTTGCACCAAGGTATTGAAGCTGCTGCTGCAATAAAGCTCGGTTTGTACTTCACTCTCACACCGGCTATCACAATATCTGACAATCGCTATATCTCAAATGCCTATTCAGTATCATCAGCAGAAAGTGGTATGGCATTGGGCGAAGACTATAGAAGCACACTTGATGCAAGTGGAAAAGAAACAGGTAATATGGTTTCAACTCCTATCTATGAGTTGAAAGACTCTGTGTTGATTAAGGGTCTGCGTGTTGCCACAGGTCCGCAACTTGCAACAAGTTTGAAACTCTCATTCTTCCACCCCAAGATGTGGTTTGCTGATATCACAATCAGCTATTTCGATTGGAACTATCTTGATTATGCTCCTTCACGCCGTATGCAAGGTTTGTTCACAGGCACTCGTGCTGACGGAACAAAAGTTAATGGAAAGTATGAGACCTACGACAGTTACGAGAAAGTTATGGAAAATGGAGTTGCTAAATTGGATGAGAATGGCCAGGAAATGACTCGATTCGTTCAAGAACTTGATGCTAATGGTCATCCGAAAGTAAAATATCCGCATAACCTCTTGGCACAACAAGAATCACTTGTTGACCCGATGTGGTACAATCGCTTTATGATTGATGCATCAGTAGGTAAATTGATTTATTTGCCTAAACGCCAATCTCTCTCTATCAACCTTTCTGTTTCTAACTTGACCAACAACACTCACATGAAGACAGGTGGTTACCAACAAGCTCGTCTGCCACGTGCAACAGAGCAAGGCACAACACCTACTGTTTCACACATCACAACAAATGCATGGAAGTTCCCTTCAAAATACTACTATGCATGGGGTGCAAACTTCTTCCTGAGTGTAACATATAAATTCTAATCGTTAAAACAAAGTAAAGTTATGAAAAAGAATATATTATTGATTATAGCTGTTGCGCTTGTTGCATGGTCTTGCAAGCAGGAACCTATTGCACCACGCGAGGCAAAAGATGCTAAGATGCAGACAACGCACAGCATCAAACAATTTTTGGAGACTTACATGAGTGAGTCAGGCGATTATTCCCCTGTTCGCGACCGAGCAACAAGAGATAATGTCCGTTATGTGTTTTCTATTGACAGTATTCCGGCAGCAGGTGAAGACATAGTTATCACCGGTCGTGTTATCTCAGACGATGCTGCCGGCAACCTCTACAAGACAATGGTAATTCAAGACATCAATGATCCAAAATATGCCTTGCGTATAAGTGTCGATGCAGGTAGTATAGGTGGCGTCTATCCGTTAGGACAAGTCATTAATATTCGTTGCAATGGTTTGGCAGTAGGCAGATATGCTGAGCAACCGCAGCTCTGCATTGCTTCATACAACAACAATACATACGCTAACAAACCAGAAGAAAAAATGGGTTGGGCACCCGGTCGTATTCCTTTTCCACGCTTCCAACAAGCTGTTGAAGCTGTCGGTATGCCTAACAAAAAAGCTATCGTTGTTGACACAATGACTATTGCAGAAATCAATGCAGTTATCTCACGTTCGGTTGGAAATCCAAATTGTAAAGTTGACGGTTTCCAAGAACTTCAAGGCAGACTCGTATGTATAAAAGATGTGCATTTCACAAATGAGTATTGGAATTATGGTGTAGCTACGGCATGCATAAATGGAAACCCAAGTAGTGATTCGAATTGTGGAGTATTTGCTCCTACAACAAAAGGCATGGGTTTTCCTCAAGGGCGTCTGATTGCTGATGCAAATGGCAACAAAATTGCTATCTCAACAAGCGAATATGCTGATTATGCCTACACTGTTTTACCCGGTGCAGAATATACAGGTACCGTAGTTGGTATTCTTGGCTATTACTTTGACAATATAAAAGATACAAGAAATAACGACGAGGCTGCCAACTGGTCTATCTCACTTCGTTCACTTGACGACCTTCAGCTGACATATCAAGGTCAGCCATGGGAACCAAAAGAGTGGGGTGAATAAGAAAAAAAACAACACATTGATGTATGTCAATTATTGATATAATTATTCTGGTTCCTATCGCCTTCGGGTTGATTAGGGGCTTGATGAACGGCTTAGTACAAGAGTTATCAGTTTTGGTGGCTCTTGTACTCGGTATTATCGGGGCAAAGCTATGGTCACCTGATTTAGGTGCTCGGCTGAGCGAGGCTTTCACATGGTCAGAACGAGTGTCAACAGCCGTTGCATATACTGCTATTTTGCTCACAATATCAATCGGTTTGGGATTGTTCGGTAGATTCCTTACCCGTATGTTGCGTGCTGCGTCTTTAGGCGGACTAAACCGTTTCTTCGGTGCTCTGTTTGGTGCCGTGAAATGGGCAATAGTGATTGGTGCAATATTCGCTTTGGTTGAGATGGTTGACGATAAGTTCCGTCTCATCAAACCTGAAGCTAAAGAAGCCTCAGTGCTTTACGAACCTCTTCAGTCGCTCTTTGGCGTGGCATGGGACGAAGTGATGAACTGAGGCATATCGTCTATCTCTCGCTCGGAACTAATTTAGGCGATAAAGAGCGAAACCTGAATTGTGCATGCAGTATGCTTGAACAATCTGTTGGCAAGATAATGAGGCGTTCAAGCATGATTGAAACAGAGCCATGGGGCTATGATTCACCCAATAGCTATCTCAATATGTGCGTGAAGATTGAGACACTTTTGGAGCCACTTCAATTGCTTGATGCGACGCAAGAAATAGAGAGGCGAATGGGACGAACGGAGAAAACGATAAACAAACAGTATCACGACAGAATAATTGATATTGACATACTTTATTACGATGATTTGCAGATAAACACCGAAAGGCTTACTATACCTCATCCGCTCATTGAGACAAGAGATTTTGTCCTCAAACCGCTCAAAGAGGTTATTACTTCGTGTTGTTGAGCTTCGCTGTTAAAAACGAATATTAAAAATTAAAGTTTTCCATTGGGTTAAATGTTATCGCGTAGCGATTTTCTTTTAATAGAATAGCGGATTATATTTACTCATTGATTTCCCGTTAGGGAATTTCTATGGCAAAAAAATGAATTTAAAAGATATTCCCTAACGGGAAATAACGCTGATTATCAATATCAATGCTATTAAAAGGAACCCTTACGGGGTATAATCTAAATAAAAATGCTACTGAACAATAGTGGGAAACTTTAGCTAAAAATAAATAAACTAATAAATAAGTAAATCGTAAATAACAAAAAAGGAAATAATTTGCTTCACTATCTTCGCATATTATATCAGTTTCCGAATTGGATTAGACACTTCTACCGAGGTGCTACTTTTCGTCGTCAGACAGATGAGAAAGTGATTTATCTCACTTTCGACGATGGCTGTGTGCCGGAGGTTACACCAAAAGTGCTTGAAATACTTGATAGATATGGAGTTAAAGCCACATTTTTCATTGTGGGCGACAATGCCCGGAAATATCCTGATTTGCTTGCTGATTTGCGAAGTCGAGGACATCAGGTGGGCAATCATACTTTCAATCATATCAAGGGTTGGGCAACTCCTACAGATGAATATTTAGACAATGTGGAAAAAGCCAACGAACTGCTGAAAACGCATCTGTTTCGTCCTCCATACGGAAGAATGAAATACTCGCAAAAAAAAGCACTTCGTGAAAAATATGAAATCATATTATGGGATGTGCTGACGCACGACTACAATAAGAATATAAAACCCGACACAATAATGAAGGCAATTCGTAAGTACTCGCGTCGCGGTTCGATTGTAACTTTTCATGATTCAATCAAGTCTGCTCCCAATATGCTTGTTGTCCTTCCGCAGGCAATTGAGTTCTGGCTTGCTGAAGGCTATAAATTAGAAACCCTCTGAATCACAATGGGAACTATAGCAACAATAGGATTTTTTGATGGTGTACATCGTGGTCATCAGTTAGTGCTTAAGCGACTCGTTGAAGAGGCAAAGCGTCATGATTCACAATCAATGGTGGTAACATTCAGTAATCACCCCAAGCAAGATATGCCTTTGCTTAATACGCTTGACGAGAGGATTGAACGTATCAAACAACAAGGTGTAGATTCAATCCAACTCTTGCAATTTGAGGAAGTCAAACACCTAACAGCAAAAGAGTTCATGCAAGAGATGCTGATTGAAAAGCTGCATGTCGATTGTCTGCTTATGGGCTATGACCATCGTTTTGGGTCAGACCAGATTACAGACTTCCGTGTATATCAGGCAATTGCGGATAGCATAGGATTGAAAGTAATCAATCTGCCGCAATATGCACCGCACGGCCACCATATAAGTTCTTCTACAATACGCACCCTGATTGATATGGGTGAAATAGACGATGCCAATCAACTCTTAGGCTATAATTATTCTATTGAAGGTCATGTCGTTGAAGGAAGGCATATCGGCAGACAATTAGGTTTCCCGACCGCCAATATAACCCCGCTTGACGAAAAAAAACTTATTGTAGGAGCAGGCGTGTATGTGGCAAGAGTGTATTCCGCCCACGAGCAAAACGGCAGACTCGGGATGTTGAATGTCGGAACTAATCCCACGGTAGGGGGCAGTCAAAACACTATTGAAGTTCATATTTTTGATTTCGACAAACAACTTTACGGAGAGAAAATCAAAATAGAAATTATCCATCGTCTGCGTGGCGAAATAAAATTTAATACTTTAGACCAGCTCCGCCGACAATTGGAAAAAGATAAACAACAATGTTTGAATTATAAATTATAAACTATTAAGGTGTATGGCTTTAACTAAGGAACAAATAGAGAGTAATAAGGCAGAAGTTATTGATTTATTGAGACAAGTAAAGCGTGATGGCATAGAAAAATTAATTGAGTGGCTCGACAAAAAATCTGATTTCTTCACAGCCCCGAGCTCAACAGTCTTTCATGGCAATTACGAGGGCGGACTCTGTGAGCATAGTCTGAATGTCTATCATGCATTAGTGCGCCTAAAAAATGCAATGTCTGATATGGCATTGGAAGAAAAAAAGTTCGACAACATTAAAGACGGAAGCCTGATTATTGTGGCATTGCTGCATGATATTTGTAAATCAAACTATTATACCAAAGAAATCAAATATTGGAAAGACGAAAACGCTTCGTACAACAACCAGTGGAAGCAGTATTATGCCTACACTATTGACGACAAATTTCCCGTTGGGCATGGTGAGAAGTCTGTTATTATGTTGCAGAATTTCATCACTCTCAAGCAAGAGGAGATACTTGCCATTCGTTGGCACATGACCGCCTACGACCCTGCTGTGGCGGTGTCGCCATACGAAAAACCGGCTTTCAACAAAGCAATGACTATATGCCCGTTGTTGGTTCTGCTTTCAATGGCAGATGTATTTGCTGCACAACTGATGGAAAAAGCCGGTAACCCCAAAATCGATAACGCTGTGTGATAACCATTTCATTTCCTATATTGGTCATTTGACAAATTGGAAATAATACATTATTCATTTCAACACAACAACACCATGAAACGAATTATTCTTTTGCTATGTTGTACTCTAAGCATAATCGGACTTAGGGCACAAAATTCGGTCGTTGTATATACTTCAAACGACACGACTTGGTATGAAAATTTTGCTGATGCCTTCAAGGAGTCGCAAAAAAGCGATAGTGCTTTATTGCGTTTGCATTGTGATATATCGTTTGGTGGTAAAACATCGTCTTTTTCGGTTAAAAACAATCTCACCATCGACTTGAATGGTTACACTCTCGGCGACACCCTTACTCAGACGAGTCTTTTTTCAAAAAATAGCGACACCACGACATTGCGCATCGTGTCGTCGCGCGGCATGGGTAAGTTGTGGGCAGTAAGAGATGTTAATGATGTTGTAAGGTGTTTTACGGTCAATGCAGGTGCACTCGAATTGGAAAATGTGGCCATTGAAACTCGTAATCTAAGACCTTACGACCAAAACAATCGCTCTGTGATGTGTACCTCGATACGCCTTTTTTCGACCGCATCACTCAAGATGCGGAATTGCTCAATCTATACCTATTCAGATTGTAATGTTTATGGCATCAATAGCAGTACAAGTGCCTTGTTTGCTTCACATGCGGAATTAGAAAACACCGCGATTCGTTCGGAAGGTAGAGAAACGATTTATGGAGCGAGATTAGTAGGAAATTCGGTGGTTAAAGATTGTCAGGTTGATGTCGCCGCAACAGGTGCTAAATCGTATGGTTTTATTATCACCAATTATTTTGATTCACTGACGGCAACATATCCAATTACAACTATTACGAACACCAAAATCAACGTGCAAGGTGTTTCAAAATCTTTCGGCATATATGCTCCCGGAAATGTTAGCCTGCAACATGACAGCATAACAGTGTTGAGCGACACAAGTGCGTATAGTCTTTATTGCGAGCGTGACTTATCGCTATCTCACTCAAGTCTTTACGCAGAGTCAAAGACCAAAGTTGCATATAGTCTGCAATCAACAGGTAATGCCCTTCACACGGATATAACTGATTCAAAACTCAAGGCATTGGTAGGAACAACTGATGCTAAAGCTGCATATATTATCAAAGGATGCCTGCGTGCCGACAAGAGTGAGTTTGAAGCTGAGGCACAACTGAACGACATCAGCACTCTTACTGATGCGCTAACAACAGCGGTTAGTCTGCCGGAATCTCAAGAGATGTCGGTGCTGAAAAATTGCAGAATACGGGCGCGAGCACCTCAAAAACACTATGCAAAAAATGTCTATGGTTTGCGAATAGCAAGCAAGACGCAGGTTGATAGTTGCGACATAGAAGCAGAGACGGGTTATTCTGTAGCCAGAGCAATAAGTTCAGGGGCAAAGGCACAAGTGGAATTGACCAATTCTACACTTCGCGCAAGTGGCGGGCAAGATATAAAATGCCTGACAGGTAATTCTGATAAGAACGCCAACCTTGCATCAAAACTATTCATTAGAAATTGTAAAATTAGCAGCCGAGGCGACGAAACTGTTTATGGTATTGAAACCTTCAACGATTTGAACATAGCCGATTCTGAAATCGAGGTAAAAGCAGAGGTGAAAAATGCTCGGGGCATAAACCTCAATAATTTTGTAGATACACTTCTTAATATTGCTAAAACAACTGTCATTGAGCGAGTTAAGATTGATGTCGAAGCCCCTGAAACGGTTTATGGAATATGTTCGTATGCCAATCTGCAGATGCAGACCGACACTATAACAACACTGGCTGATGATAATAACTATGGTATTTACTCCTACGCTCATGTGGACTTGTCGAAATCGGACATATACTCTGAATCGACTTATACGAAGGCTTATAGTCTGTATGTCAATCGTGATACGGCTCGCATAACTATCAGAGATTGTAATCTGAAGTCAAAAGCAGGTTGTATAAAATCTACAGCACTATACATTCTGAAAGGTTTGCTTGACGCAGAGGATTGTGTGATTGACGCTACGGTATTTTTGGATACTATCAATAGAGAGATTGATGCCGAGGTTGCTGCTGTTCGCATTTTGCAAGCCGACTCATATTCTAAAATAAAACGGTGTAAATTATACGCTCAAGCACCTAAAAAGCTCTATTCTACCGGTGTTAGAGGTTTGATGTTTAGCGGACGAGTAGAAGCAGATAGTTGTGAAATAAAAACATATTCTGGATATTCAAAAGCATCGTCAATCACATTTTATTCTTCAACATCCGATTTGCACTTGACAAATAGTTATATCACCTCTAATGCAGAGCAAATCGTTTATGGAATAAGCTCTAATTGGCAAAAAGAGACAAGACTATGGGTTGAAAATTGTAGATTTGAGATAAATGGCAGCGATAGTTATGGCATCAATTCTTATAGCCGGACAGATATTTTTAATTCGCAAATATCAGTTATAGGACATGAGAAAACGCGAGGAATAAACATTGCTAATTTCACTGACACGCATACAAACATTGAGTGGCGCTCAAGAATATCAAATGTAAAAATCAAATCTCAAGCCTTTGCGTCAGCCGTCGGAATTACGACGAGAGCCTGCGTTGATTTGCTTGCCGACACTATTGAGGTTAGTATCGATAGTGCAACAGCAACAGGACTATCACTATCAAATGACGCCAAAGTAAATAAATGCGAGATATTTGTGGCAGGTGGAGGTTCAAGTATCTATGGAATAGAGAATTTTGACACATTACGAATTGATAGTTCAATGATAACAGCCATTTCAGAATTTGCTAATGCCAACACATTTGCTCCGGCTACAAAATCTTTCGCTATCGTCAATTCATGTCTTTTGAAAACTCAGGCTAAGACTGATTCACTTATTGTCCGCAACAATCGCTTAGTGATAGGTTCGTTTTTCCTCTACGACGGCTATTATTCAAATGATATCAATTTGCGACAATATCTGCCTTCTGACACTTGCTCTGTCTATCGTCTCACAGATGGTGAGATGTATGACGAAGGTTATTATTACGCAATAAGGTCTATTGAAAATCCTGATGTGAATATAGCATTCGTATATGATAAGAAACAGCAATTAATCGGTTATTATAAGAATTTGGACGAGGCACTAAGATATGCTAATCAACAAGACGATTCGCTCACGGTTGTGATTAAAGGTAATTATATTGTACCCAAAGGAGAGTATTATGTCGGAAGTAAGACTACACTTCTTGTGCCTCATGACGACCGGCATAATAGTGCTATCGGTACAGAACCATTGCGGACAGAAGAATGGAATTTGCCAACCTACGAATATGTGAAACTCATAATGTCAGATTCTGCAATATTGCATGTTGACGGGCAGTTAGAAGTAGGTGGCGTACAGAAAGCAGGAGGTACGCAATCGGGTTATACCATGGGCAGTTATGGACATATTTATCTTGCTCCGAAAGCTCAAATAATACTTCACGATAAGGCTAAAATGCAAGCATGGGGCTTTGTTACCGGCAGTGGAAAAATAACAGCACAAAGCGGGTCAACAGTTTACGAAAATCTGCAAATAGGCGATTGGAAGGGTGGCGAATTGATATTCACTTTGTTGTATAATCCACAGCGGGTATTTCCTTTGAGTCATTATTTCTACCAAAACATTGAGTGTCCTATCACCTATTATGGCGGAGCAAAAGCTATGGCTTCGACATCAGAATTGGTGAGCAATATGATGGCTGTTGGCGACGATATTTCTATCATTGGAACAGAAAATGCTTTTTTCACCATGGCAAGTCAAGCCAACCAGTGGATTAGCAAAGAGTATGACCCGCTTACCGACCGCCTTACTTGGACACTGAATGGCAATATAGTATTGAATAAGCTGGATGTTACGATGTGGGTATCAACTATTCCAATTGATATGTCGTCAGAAGATTATGTACTTCCCATACCTACCAATATGACTCTCGTCGCTCAGCACGGCAGTCTGAGTGTGTCGCACAGCGCTGTATTCCTGCCAAGTACGGAAATTATTGTTATGTCTTCGGCTTCTGTCAATATCCCTGATTCGGTCAATGTCTATCTCTATGGGGCAAACGAGTGGGGTGAGTTTGAAGGTCTTTCATATAGTGAAGTACCTTATTCACCAAGTTGGGAAGTCAATCCGCGCGACACAGTATTGAAATCTACGCTTTGCCATGTAGGCGGTACAATAGAAGTCCATGGAAATCTCTATTCAACAAAGAGTGGAGCCGATATCGTGGGCGACAGCCAAAGCTCAGGTCGGATTATTTATCATACGCGAGGTACAAACACCGATTCTATCTACCAAATGGTGGGCGAACGATACGACTATATATACTATGGCAATTCTGTTACATCAGCACCTCTAACAAATGCCGATGGCTCAAGAGTTTTCACAACAAATGTTCTTCCCAACGATGAGTGTGTCTATGAAAATGGTTCTTGGGTCTTGAACAAAGCAGACGGGTTGATGAATGTCTTTGATTCATCAGCTAATAATGAAAAAACGAAAGTGGTGATTGAAAATGGACTACTACTTATAGAATTACCTAATGGCCAACGATATACCATGTTGGGGATTAGGAAATAAATGTTGGTTAGCTTCGCTGTTGGTTAGTAAATAAGCAAATAAGTAAATCTCATGATATTTCGCCCCAGTCGGTTCTGTCGATTTGCGGGCGAAGTTTTTTTAGTCGGTCGATATAGACTTGATTGATTGGATTTTCGAGTGTGGGGTCGTTGGCAAGAACTTCTTTCGCGGCTTGACGAGCGAGATTGAGTATTTCTCCATCTGTGGCAAGTGATGCAATATGCAGTTCAAAAGGCAAACCGCTCTGTTGTGTTCCTTCAAGGTCGCCCGGTCCGCGAAGTTGCAAATCGGCTTCTGCAATACGGAAACCATCATTTGTCTCGGTCATGATGCGCATGCGTTTTCGAGTGTCTTTTGACAATTCCTGGCTTGTCATTAATATGCAATAACTCTGGTCGGCACCTCGTCCCACGCGCCCGCGAAGTTGGTGTAGTTGCGAAAGACCAAAACGCTCGGCGTTCTCTACAATCATAACCGATGCATTGGGTACATTAACTCCAACTTCAATAACCGTTGTTGCCACCATGATTTGTGCTTCTCCACGTGCAAAGAGCTGCATCTGGGCGTCTTTTTCTTGTGCCTTCATCTGACCATGCACCATGCAAATCTTGTATTGCGGAAAATTGGTACAGAAATACTCGTACCCGTTTTGCAAATCAAGTAATTCAAGTTTTTTGTTTTCCGTTATGAGCGGATAGACTACATACACTTGCCTGCCTTCTTGTATTTGTTTGTGTATGAATTCATTGATGCGGGCATGCTGTTGTATATTATAGTGAACCGTCATTATGGGTTTGCGTCCCGGCGGAAGCTCGTCAATGACTGACACTTGCAAGTCGCCATAGACAGTCATGGCAAGTGTGCGGGGAATAGGTGTTGCCGTCATGACGAGAATATGTGGTGGCAGTTGGTCTTTGTCCCAGAGTTTAGAGCGTTGCTTCACTCCGAAACGGTGTTGTTCGTCGATGATGGCAAGACCGAGGTGCTGAAATTGCACGGTGTCCTCAATCAGAGCATGAGTGCCGACAAGTATGTTTATTGTGCCGTCGGTGAGTTGCTCGTGAAGTATTTTTCGTTGTTTCTTTGTCGTCGAACCGGTAAGCAAAGCCACATTAATGCCCAATCCTTCAACAAACTTAGATATAGTTTGAAAGTGTTGATTGGCAAGAATTTCAGTAGGAGCCATGATGCATGTCTGAGCACCATTGTCGGCAGCAAGGAGAGCGACCATAAGGGCAACAAGCGTTTTTCCGCTCCCTACATCACCTTGCAACAAACGATTCATCTGCTGACCCGACATCAGGTCGTCTCGTATCTCATGAATGACACGCTTTTGAGCATTAGTCAGTTGAAAGGGCAGATTATTGTAGTAAAAAGAATTGAAGAACTTGCCAACGCGAGGCATCTTATAAGCTTCAGAATATTGTATTTTGCGATTGGCAGTACGGAGAATATGAAGTTGGATATAGAATAGCTCCTCGAATTTCAGGCGCGCCCGCGCTTGATCTTTCTGCTGAAAAGATTGTGGAAAATGGACATACTGCAAACTCTGAGTGAGATTGAGCAGATGATAGCGATTGAGAATGTCAGCACCAAGAGTTTCAGGAACACCATTTTGCAACATAGGCATAAGGTTCTGCATGATTTTGCGTATTGCCTTAGTGTTGAGCATAGAGTTTTTCATCTTTTCAGATGTGTTGTAGTATGGCTCCAACCCATGATAGGTGTCTTTGTTTGTCGCTCCTTCAACATCAAGGTCGGGGTGGATAAACTCGTATCGGTGTGTGTATTTGCTGAACGTCGGTTTGCCGAAAAGAATGTAATTAGTGTTAGCTTTGAGTTTTGGCTTGATATATTTTATGGCGGCACTGAACCATAGTAGTTCAATTGTGTCGTAGCCATCCGAAAACTCAACCGACAAACGCTCTTTGTTGCCCACGCCGATAGTTTGCATGCCGACTATAGTGCCACGGATTTGTACAAAGGTGTCTTCGTCGTCAATCTCGCGAATCAGGTAGAAACGCGAGCGGTCGATGTATTTGTACGGAAAGACATAGAGCATGTCCATGGCGGTGCTGACACCAAGTTCGCGCTTGAGCAATTCTGCGCGACGACTGCCAACTCCCTGCACGTATGTTATGTCCAATTGAGATAAATCCATCAGTCCAATCTTTGTGCAAAATTAATTATTTTTTTTCGACTTGCAAAAAAAATGCAAAAAATGATATTTATTCCACATTTTTTTGTTGATTTTTTTACAATAATATGATTATTTTTTTGTATTTTTGCATGTGGAAAAATAACTAAAAACAAACAAAAATATGAAAAACATCTATTCAATCATTTTGTGCCTCGTTGCCGGAGTGGCAACCGTGTTTGCACAGCAACAACAAGTCTGGGACTTGGGTGCAGAACAATTTGAAGGCGTTCAAAACATGCTTTCTGAAGCAGAGATAAACAGTTGGTTTGACGCAGAGCCGGGAACAACCGGACTGACAATATCCGATGTTAAAGCGTCTGACTCATGTAATTTCCTTTTCAATGGCGCAGGAAAGTCAAATCACCGTTTGCGCACAGAAAATGCCAACCTTTCATGCTACGACCGTAAATCACTCAAAGATGCAGACGGCAATGTGTATAAAGGTTATATATATTCAAATGCAGGTTCTAATAAAGATGTGTATATTGAACAGACATTTGAAGCCGGCGACAAAATCGAGTATTATGTAGGCTCAAACGGCGGCACAGAGACGTATGTATTCCAAAGTCCGTCGGGCAAACAAGAAGAACAAGTATTCACCAATAAAGCAAAAATAGAGAAACTAACTTTCTATGCAGGTGAGACGGGCAAATATCGTATCTTCGGTACTGACGAGAAACTTGTTGTGGCGCGCATCGTCCGCACACCGGCTAAATTAGGCGGATTCAATGGTAAAGTAACAGCGCCGAAATCAATCCCCGACAATTATCAACTCGTATTTACCAATTTGAGCAATGGCGCAGTAGCTTCTGTGGCTCCTAATCTTGACCAATATGAGATTACAGGTTTGGCATTGAACTATGCATACGAAATCAGTCTTGCCAATGCAAATGGTTATGTTGTATCATCTGAAAATCCGGTATTACTTAAAGAAGAAAAACAAGCTCTTGACATTGAAATCAAATCAGTTGATTTAGTTGAATTGAGCGGTAAGATTGTAGGTCTTTCACCTGAAGCTCTTGCTGTTCTTGAATTTGAAGTTGTCAAGCCGGAAGGCAAAATTTATGAGCCTGAATATACTATCGACATTCAAACCGGTGACTACAAATTTGTACTCGAAAATGGAGTAGAGTATGGGTTAATAGCTCGTAATGTGAACGATTATTCACTAACTACAACGAGCCTAAAGATTCAAGAGACAACGAAAGACTATCTGATTGTCTTCGAGCAGAAACCATTGTGGAAAGTAACCATCAACCCAACCGGTGCTACGCTTGCCGACCTTGCAAATGCAGAATTTAATTTCGTCAATCTCGAAGATGAATATGCCTATTCATTTGTTGGAACAGATGCAATTGCATTGCGTGATGGCGTGTATAGCGTAAAAGTGAAAAACAGCGGTATCTATACTCAACTGCTCACATCTAACCTGCGTGTAGAAGGTGCAGATGTTGTTAAGACAATAGACTTTACCTCTGATGTAACAGCATGGAACTTTGCAGATGACGATTTCATCAATGGCGGATTTACAAACAAATCAGAGACATATAACTATAACTCACTCGTATTCACCGGTGGACAGAACAACAAGACCTATCTCTTGCTGAGCAATGGTGCTGTGGTTAAGATACCGGTAAAAGGTAATTGTATCGTAACTATCAACGCTTGCTATGAGTATCACCTCTCAATCGGAGAGACAGTGTTGGCGGACGACAAAACTGGTAGCACAAGCCAAATCGACAAGTTTGAGTACAACTATATAGCCGGTGAGGGCTATGTAGAACTCAGTGCAACAGGCACTACATATCTAACCTCAATAGCAATCAATAAGGTATTGCCTTACAAAGAGACAATCACTGTCGGTGCTGACAAGGATTATCCAACAATCAATGACGCCCTTGCTGCAGTTCGTCAAATGGTTCGCCAAAACAATGAGCGTGTAACCATAATGATTGATCCGGGCAACTATGAGGAAATGCTAAAGATTGATGTCAATAATGTAACATTCCGCAATGCAGCTGCAACGCCTTCAATAGCAATTAAGAATGCAGGTGTTGATATCGACGAAAATGCTGTGCGTATCACAAGTTACTACGGAACAGGTTACAACTATGCTTCAATGGGCACAGATTTCTTCTGGAACGCTCGCACACTGCAAGTGAACAAAGAAAACGGCTATGTTAGCACCGTAAATCAAGGTGGTTCAAGCGCAACATATTGGAACTCAACAGTTATCGTGTCAGGCAAAGACTTTGAGGCTTACGACATAATATTTGAAAATTCGTTCAATCAATACATCTCAAAGAAAGAGTCGGAAGATGTTGTATATGAAGCAGAAGGCATCAGTAAGGGTGCTCGTCCGACTGACGAAGGCAACACTAAGGTTCAAGAGCGTAGTTTCCGCGAGCGTGCTTGCGCTATCGCTTTCACAAAGAATTCTGATCGTGCTTATCTCGAAAACTGCCGTGTGATAGGTCGTCAAGACGCCTTCTATGGTGACCAAGGTGCACGTATCGCAGTCAAGGGTGGTGTGCTGATGGGTGCTGTAGATTATATCTTTGGCGGAATGACCCTTGCATGCAAAGAAACAGAACTTTCAATGCTCGTAACCGACGACAAAAACGATGCAACTTACTATACAGCTGCTAAACAAGATGCAGGTGTGCGCGGCTATCTATTCCACACATGCCATGTCGTTTCTGCAATGCCTGAGGTTGAGATGGCTGAAACAGCATACGCAAAGCCTGGCTATTGGGGACGCCCATGGAGTGCAAATGCAGAAGCAGTGTTCTACAACACAATAGTTGACTCATGCCTCAATGCTGCCTATCCCAATACTTCACTCATTAACGCCGCCGGTTGGAACAATGGCTTGACTTCAACAGGTAGCCCGCGTTCTTGCGAGTATGGAACACAAGAATGTGTTGACAACTCTGCCAACCGTGTATCATGGAGTGTAGTGCTTGAGCAACCTGTATTGGCCGACGGAACAGCAATCACACTATACAACTTCACCAAAGGTAACGACGGCTGGAACCCATTCAATGAAGTTGTTGATGCTGTGGCAGTTACTTTTGAAGAACTTGATGTAACAATATATGCTGCTGACAATGCTTTGAGAATCGGAAACATAGCAGAGCCCACACAATGTATGATATTTGATATGTCGGGCAGACAAGTGCTTAACACTATAATTAGTACTGATTCAAGTATTGAACTCAGCAAAGGTGTTTATCTTGTCCAAATGCAAGTTGGCAATAAGGTGAAACGCGCAAAAGTGATTATTTAGTGAAAAAAAATAAAAAAAAATCGCTAAATTGTTCTATATGTTAAAAAAAATAACTAACTTTGCGGTGCATTAATATGCACAAGTGAAGAATAACAGTAAAAAACACAATAATTATGGAACTAAAGAAGTCACCGAAAGCGAGTTTGGAAGATAAAAAACTGACCTATCTGCTCCTTGGATTGGTTGCAGTGTTGATGATTTGTTATGTGGCTCTGGAATGGACAGAACATGAAGTTGAAAAGTACGAGGTTGTCAACGAAGAACTCAATTTTGAGGATGAGATTGAAATCGAACAAACGACTCAGGAAGAGCAAATCCAACCTCAACAACCTGAAGTAATTCAAGAAGTTGAAGTGCTCAACATCGTTGAAGATGATGTTCAAACCGAATCGATTGAAATGACATCAGAAGACAACCAAGAGGAAGAAATCGTTATTCAACAACCGGTAAAGATTGAAGAAACGGTTGAAGAGGAAGACGAGCAAACTATCTTTAAGGTTGTAGAGCAAAAACCGGAATTCCCGGGAGGTGATAAGGCTTTGTTCAAATATCTGAACGAGACAATCAAATATCCGGTTATTGCACAAGAAAACAATGTACAAGGTCGTGTAATCGTACAATTTGTGGTAGAGAAAGACGGCTCTGTAACAGATGTTAAGGTAGTTCGTTCGGTTGACCCGTCACTCGATAAAGAAGCTAAACGAGTTATCTCCTCAATGCCAAAATGGAATCCGGGTAAGCAAAGAGGTAAAGCCGTTCGTGTTCAATATACAGTACCGGTTAGTTTCAAATTGCAATAAAGTTTAATAGTTAATTTATAGGCGTAAAAAGATCGTTTTACATACTTAAAACGGTCTTTTTATGTATATAGATTTGGACTTTTATAGTCAAATATACAAAATTAAAGTTTTCCACATTGTTAGGATTAAGAGATATAGGGTTATCAATCGCTTTTCAACCGCGTTAGCGGTTGCATATTAATAGAAAAATTTAATCCTTCTCTTATCTCTCAACCGCGTTAGCGGTTGCATATTAAAATTATTTATTATGCGATTGACTTGAATATTGATCAATGCGCAACCATTACGTGGTTGAAATTAAGGTAGTTAGCATAATTATATCTGTTGATATGTAACGGCTACGCCGTAATTTTAGAAGTGGGAAAGTTTAATTAAATAACAAACAATAGAATTTAGAAAATATGAAAAAGTTATTATTCTTTACTTTCGCTTTGCTGATTACTTTTGTGTCGTCAGCAACGAGCCGGAATTATTATGACGAATCAGATCCCGTGTATAGAGATGAGGAGCAAAAGCCTGAATTTCCGGGTGGTGATAAGGAATTGTTTAAATATGTTCAAGCAACAATTAAATATCCAACCGAGGCTTACGAACAAAAAATAGAGGGTCGAGTCATAGTGCAATTTGTTGTTGAAAAAGATGGTTCAATATCAAATGTAAAAGTCGTTAGAAAGATTCATCCGTTGCTCGATGAAGAGGCTGTTCGCGTGATTGAGAATATGCCAAAATGGGAGCCGGGAAGACAAAGAGGAAAAGCCGTTCGTGTTCAGTACATCGTACCGGTTAGTTTCAAAGTGCAATAAAGTTGAAATCCCGAATCCTACATATTGTTTTACTGGCAATCGTTTGTGTGTCATGTGCGAAAGAGAATGTGCCGAAAGGTCAACAAGATGTCATTCCGCAGTCTTTTTGCAGTGGTGAAGATATCTCAGATGCTTTCGACACAAGTCGTTTGTCGCGTATCGATACAGCATTTCAGCGACTTATCGACCAAAACATCATGCCGCATTGTGTTGTTTTTGTGGCTCACAAAGGTAGGGTAGTGCGCTATAAGGCGTATGGCTGGAAAGATAAGGAAAACAAAATACCTTGTCAAAAAGACGATATATTCCGTATTGCAAGTCAGACAAAGGCAATATGCGTTGTCGGGCTGATGACACTTTTTGAAGAAGGGCGTTTTCAGCTTGACGAACCGATAAAAAAATATATTCCACAATTTGCCAATCCGCAAGTTCTGACCGCCTACAATGCCAAGACGGGTGCATATACCGCTCGCCCCGCCAAACGCGACATAACAATTCGTGATTTGATAACTCATACATCAGGCTTGTCATATCAAAACTATTTTATGCAGATATGCAAAAGCAAAGGCGTGAGTCCGTTAGTGTCGTTGGATAGTATCACACTTGCACAAAATGTAGAACGCATAGCCACCATGCCGCTGGCTCACGACCCCGGTGAGGCTTTCACGTATAGCATGAATGTTGATGTGCTTGGACGCCTATGCGAGATTCTATCGGGGCAAGACATCTATACTTTTCTGAAAGAAAGAGTGCTTGATCCGCTCGATATGCACGACACATATTTCTATGTCCCGCAAGAAAAACAAGATAGATTAGTCAAACTCTATCAATACACAAAAAAAGAAGGTCTTCAACTTTCGGATAATCCGCTTCACCAAACATTTCCTTATGCAGGAGCGCAAATGCTATTTTGCACAGGCGCCGGACTATGTGGAACAATAGAAGATTATGCCAAGTTTTGCCAAATGATTCTCAACAATGGGGAGTTCAACGGGCATCGTATTTTAGGCAGAAAGACATTGGAGATGATGCAGCATAACGGAGTGAAAAACTTGCGAGGCGAGATAGGATTTGGAATGGCATGGGATGTTTTTACACCCGAATATGCGCACAACACAATTCTTTCAGAAGGCTCAATGCGTTGGGGGGGAATGTATGGAACGGATTATGTCATCGACCCACAAGAGAATTTGATTCTATTGATGTACACGAATTGTATGCCAAATCAATCAGGAATAAACGCAAAAACATTATTACATAATACGCTTTATCAAGCATTAAAATAAATAATCACTACATTGAAAAAACTATCTTTAATATTATTCGCAATTTTTCTTGCTGCCAATGTTTTGGCAAGTAATAAGGCAATCAATGGCATTTATTATGATTTCGACAAGTCCTCAAGACAAGCCACTGTTACGTATAAAGGTAAGAGTTTTGATAAATATCAAAATGAATATCAAGGAAGTATAGAAATTCCTTCAACAGTTGTCTATAACGGCGTAATCTACCAAGTCTCGTCAATATCTGACGGAGCGTTTAGAGGCTGCAAAAATCTGAAGAATGTAACTATACCCAAAAGCGTAAATCATATAGGAATGTTTGCATTCAAAGATACGGGTATAGATGCCAATCCTCACTATTGGGACAATGGAGTTCTTTATATAGGAAACTGCATAGTAGATGCTAAGTACGACCAAGTTCCGACATACGTTGAAGTTCGTTCCGACACGCGTTTAATAGCTGATTATGCTTTTGCCGAGTGCGAATATATGAAGTCAATTCATCTGCCTAAAAATTTATTGTATATTGGAAAAATGGCTTTTGCACTCTGCACATCTCTGGAAAATATTGACATTCCGGCCAATGTTACACAGATAGAAGAATTGTCTTTTTGGGCTTGCATAAATCTTCGTAGAGTTCAATTGCCAAAATCAATATCCGGTATTGCAAGCGGAGCCTTTGGCGGTTGCATCAGACTTGATTCTATTTCGCTCGATTCAGTAAATGAGTCATATAGCATAAAAGATGGTGTTTTGTTTTCAAAGGATATGAATACACTTGTATGTTATCCTGCCGGTTTGAAACAAATGACTTATACCATACCTGTTTCGGTCCGCCAAATAGCTTCTTATTCCTTTGAAGCAGCCATCAATCTTCAGTATGTTGTTTTGCCACAAGGCCTGAAAATTATACGGAAAGGTGCTTTCATGGGGTGTGAGTCCCTAAAGGAAGTGTCGGTTAATAAAGAACTTAGCTTAATAGAGGAAGATGCCTTCTCTCGTTGTGTGCAATTGATGGTCTTAAGAATACCAAAAGCGACAAAGCTTGAAAATAAAATAGGTGAACCAAGTCTGAAGATTGAACGCATAAAGTAAATTTCAGACAGCTTTTACACACTTGTGTGAGCGTATGTCCCCATCTTTTATCCCTTTTTGCCTGCAAAATTTTCGAGAAATTTTGTCGTTTTTTTTGCTCAAACATGTTCCTTGTTTTCTACATTTGTAGATGCGATTTGTTCAAATTGACTACTAAATAAATATTTTTTAACAAAAAACTTGATAAAGTGCAAAGATTTTTGTAATTTTGTAGCCAAATAGCGTTTTTTGAAATTAAATAACTCTAAATATGATTAAAAAACTTTTTTCAACAGCCATATTCTGCCTCGCCATGGTGGTAGTTTATGCGTCTAATGTAAAGGTGAATGACATCTATTATGATTTTGATGATGCCACACACACAGCAATTGTATCTTATCGAGGAGCAAGTTATTCTTCATTTGAAAATGAATATGAAGGTGACATTGTTATTCCAAGTACCGTAAAGCACGACGGTAAAGTCTATGATGTAAAGGCTATCGGTCTTCTGGCTTTTTCCGGTTGCACAACTCTCAAAAGCGTTCAATTGCCTCCCTCTATTGTGAAAATAAATGGTTGGGCATTTGATGGTTGCATAAATCTTCAATCTGTAACTATGCAAGAAGGTGTAGAGTCGATTGGAAGTTATGCTTTCAGCGGAAATAAAAAACTGACATCTATTGTGATTCCAAATTCAGTTAATAATGTTGGTTCTTATGCGTTCCAACAGTGCGAATCGCTTGTAGAAGTAACTATTGGTGCTAAACTTAAAATGCTCGACAACAACATGTTTTTTGGCGACAAGGCTATTAAGACTATAACGCTCAATTCTGTTGTTCCTCCAACATTTGCTCCAAATGTATTCGACGCGGCTGTTTTCAGTGCAAAAGTCAGTGTTCCATGTGCAGCCAAAGAAGCATATATGGCGTCTGCGTGGAATAAGTTTGCATCGATAGAGAGTGGCAGGGCATGGCAACTCCAAGTAGCTTCAGCGGATGCTGCAAAAGGTTCTGTTCAGGTAACAAAAAACAATACGTGTTCAGATGATGTTGTAGTTTTTGCAGCCACACCTGCCAAAGGCTTTGTTTTTGTCGGTTGGAATGATGGAAATAAAGACAATCCTCGCAGTGTGAGTCTCACTTCAGACGCACAATTCACAGCACAATTTGATGCTATTCCTGCTGCTCCTGTTGTCGCCGTAGCAACTGTTCCACAACAAGTTGCTGTTGTAGAACAAAAAGCTCAAGAAGAAGCATCTAAGGCACAGCGTGAAGCCGAGCGTGCCCAAGCCAAAGCAGAGGCTCAGCGCAAACAAGATGAAGCTCGTGCTCAGGCACAAGCCGCCGAAGCAAAGCGTCAAGCTGAGGCCAAACAACGTCAGGCAGAGCAAAAAGCTCAAGAGGAAGCAGCTAAGGCACAGCGTGAAGCCGAGCGTGCCCAAGCCAAAGCAGAGGCACAGCGCAAACAAGATGAAGCTCGCGCTCAGGCACAAGCCGCCGAAGCAAAGCGTCAAGCCGAGGCCAAACAACGTCAGGCAGAGCAAAAAGCTCAAGAAGAAGCAGCTAAGGCACAGCGTGAAGCCGAGCGTGCCCAAGCCAAAGCAGAGGCTCAGCGCAAACAAGATGAAGCTCGCGCTCAGGCACAAGCCGCCGAAGCAAAGCGTCAAGCCGAGGCCAAACAGCGTCAGGCAGAGCAAAAGGCTCAAGAAGAAGCAGCTAAGGCACAGCGTGAAGCCGAGCGTGCCCAAGCCAAAGCAGAGGCACAACGCCAACAAGCTCAATCTCAATCAAAAGATGCTGCTCAAGCAGCAAATGCAAAATGGACTATTGGAAAAGCAACAGCCGTAACTACAGCAACAGCAACTGCGGCAACAGTAGGTGCGCTTGAAGGTAGTGACGGAAAGTCATATACAATATCAGCAAAATCAAATAATTGGGCTGCAGGAAGTGTGAAAGGTGCAAAACGATATGTGCAAGGAACAACGGCTGTTCTCACAGCTACTCCTCGCAAAGGTTACCATTTCACACGCTGGGAAGATGGCTCTGTACTTAACCCACGTACAATAATCGTTACCAAAGATGCTGCATATATCGCTGATTTCGCAATCGACCAATATGAAGTTAAACTTACTGTAGATAGTGCTTTGAATGGTACAACGATAGGCGATGGAAAATACGACTATCGCTCTGTTGTTACAATCAATGCCGAACCAAATGAAGGTTATGAGTTTGATCAGTGGTCGGACGGAAAGAAGACCAATCCTCGTTCAATAAGAATAAAAGAGAACGTTAATTTGCAAGCATCGTTTGCACCTAAAAAATATCAAATAGTTACTTCTGTTAATGGTGGAAAGAAAGGCAATGGAAAGGTAACCGGTGCAGGAACATATTCTCATAATGACCAAATAACTCTGACAGCAGTGGCAGATTCCGGCTATCATTTCTCACAATGGCAAGACGGAGTAACCACTAATCCGCGTGTTTTGAGTGCAACAAAGAATATGAATTTCGAAGCCACATTTGCTTCTAACCAATATGATCTGACACTCAAAACAGATGATGTTGCAAAAGGACAAGTTAAGGGCGCAGGGAAATATGCGTTCAAAGAAAAAGCAACAATTCAAGCAATAGCAGAAGAAGGTTACCACTTTGAAAAATGGAACGACGGAAACACAGATAATCCGCGCGTTATAACGATTGAGAAAAAAGCAGAATATGTTGCATCTTTTGCAGTCGATAACTACGAAGTAAAGGCTTTGTCAAAAGATTTGAGCAAAGGTACGGTGTCAGGTGGCGGTAAGTATGATTTCAAAACTATGGTTCAACTTCAAGCGACACCAAACAAAGGACATTATTTCGTAAAGTGGAATGATGATGTAACCGAAAACCCTCGTACCCTAACCGTGACCAAGCCTGTTGAGTACGAGGCTACATTTGCCGAGTTGATATTCACAGTAAATGCTCAATCTGCCAATTCAGCCCTTGGTCGTGTTATAGGTTCAGGTTCTTATCTCTTTGGCACCAATGCTCTCCTTCGTGCAGAGGCTCAAGAGGGTTATCACTTCGAGAAATGGAGTGATGGTAGTGTTGATAACCCACGTACAATAACCGTTGAAAACGACCTTCAACTCACAGCAGAGTTTGTGATTAATACCTACGAACTTCGCGCCGCATCAGATCATATCGATCGTGGTATCGTTAAAGGAAACGGCAAGTATGAATATGGTCAAGTGGCAACAATGACGGCAACAGCGCGTCAGGGCTACCACTTCACACAATGGAGCGATGGAAACACTGAGAACCCGCGTAAGGTGACTATGCTTGCCAATTATTCAATATCTGCACAATTCGATTTGGATATCTATCACATGGAAGCTAAATCAGCAGCTCCGGAAAAAGGTAAGACAATAGGTACCGGCGATTATCTCTACAACTATACTGCAACAATTCGTGCCGTTGCCAATGAAGGTTATCATTTTGACGGCTGGAACGATGGCATAGTGGAAAATCCACGTGAGATAACCATGACAAAAGACGAGACATTTGAAGCCATGTTTAGTCCGAATATGTATGTCATTGCAGTTAAGTCGGCTGATGTTAATAAAGGTACAGTAGAGGGTTCTGGCTCTTTTGAATATCTCTACACACCTCAAATCACAGCAACAGCAAAATATGGCTATCATTTCGACCATTGGAATGATGCTGTCAAAGATAATCCTCGTAAGCTGAAAGTTGAGTCAGACAAGACATATATTGCTTATTTTGAACCTAATGTTTATACACTTTCAGCAAAGAGCAACGACGCGCAGTTTGGATTTGTGTCGGGTGCAGGTGATTATGCTTATAATACTTCTGCCGCTCTGCGTGCCGTGCCTGCAACAGGTTATCGCTTTGCAAAATGGAGCGATGGAAACACACAAAATCCGCGCAAAGTGACAGTAACTAAACACGAAATGTATGAAGCAGTATTTGTTCCAATCTCATATAGCTTGACACTCACTTCAAATGACGTTCACAAAGGAACAGTAAAGGGTAGTGGAACATACGATTTTCAGTCTGTAGCAAAGATGGAAGCAACACCAAAACAAGGCTACCATTTTGTTCGCTGGAGTGATGGAAATACTCAAAATCCGCGCAATTACACCATACAAGGTAATGCTGCTTACGAGGCGTCGTTTGCTGCAAATAGTTATACGCTCGAAGTTAAGTCGGAAGACAAAAACAATGGTGAGGCATACGGAACCGGAACATTTGAGTATAACACAAGTGTTAGTATAAGTGCCGTACCGGCGCAAGGTTATGTGTTTGTAAAATGGAGTGATGGCAACAAACAAAATCCTCGTTCGGTAACAATAACGGGTAATCAAACGCTAACAGCTATATTCGACCTTGATATTTCAGGTAGATAATTCCTTTTTGGGGTGCGGCAATTGCGCACCCCAATTTTTTTATGAGACTTTTTCTATGGATACAGAGATTATACTTGTTGTTTCGCTGATAGTTATATCAATTCTTTTTGTGATATTTGTGGTACTTGTGTGGCTGCATGTGTCGCAAAAAAAATCTATGTTGCCTGAATTATCAAAATCTAAAACTAATATGGCAGATATGTCTTATGACCTTAATTATAAACAATTCAAGCAAAATATAGCGGATAGACGCGCACAACTTGAAGTAGAGCTTAAAGATGCCTCATTTTCAGAAAGAGAAAATCTCATACGGAAATATTACAATCAAGAACTATATGTTTATGATTATTCTAAGTTTGAGAATATAGTTGATAAGCAGCTAAATAATTTTGCAAAAAAAATGCAAGTAGAGTATCCTGCATTGTCGCAAAAAGAGGTGGTTTTGTCGGTTTTGTACTTGCTTGAGGTATCAGATTCTGATATTTGCTCTGTATTAGATTATTCCATCACAAGCCTGCCCACAGTCAAAAATCGTCTTTGCAAAAAACTTAATGCCCCGCATGCCAGTGGGTTGACTTCTTTTCTTTATAACTTTATGGTAAGATAAAGTTTTTCAAGTTTCGCAAGTAGTTAATGTGTCAAATTATAGGAACTTGTTTCTGTCTGATTCAAATCCCTTTGTTTATTTTAGTTTCAATGAGAAAAAAACGCGTTAGCGGTTGCATATTAATAGAAAATTTATATTCATTCCCTCTCTCCTAACCGCTTTAAGCGGTTGCATATTAATAGAAAATTTATATACGCATTCCATCTCTTCCAACCGCGTTAGCGGTTTCATATTAATAGAAAATTTATATACACATTCCAGCTCTCCCAACCGCTTTAGCGGTTGCATACTAAAATACTATGCATTAAATTTGAATATCTAACGATGTGCAACCACTACGTGGTTGTTGGTTTTGTAATCTTGATTATATCTATTAATATGCAACGGCTAACGCCGTTGAGTGCCGAGATTTTATAAATTGTAATAACATCTGAAATTTAAATAAAGTTTTTTTATGTTTTTAATTCGTTGTATTCGTATTCTCAAAATTTGCAGATAAAGCAAACATTCGTTTTCATTCGTTGTATTCGTATTCTCAAAGTCTACAGATAAAACAAACATTCGTTTTAATTCGTTGTATTCGTATTCTCAAAGTCTGCAGATAAAAAAATATTCGTTTAATTCGTTGTATTCGTATTCTCAAAATTTGCAGATAAAGCAAACATTCATTTTCATTCGTTGTATTCGTATTCTAAAAGTTTGCAGATAAAACAACCATTCGTTTTAATTCGTTGTATTCGTATTCTCAAAATTTGCAGATAAAGCAAACATTCGTTATAATTCGTTGTATTCTTATTCTAAAAATATCGTATCTTAGTTCCATAATTAGTACAAATTCGTGTATTTTGACAAGGTTGTTAAGCATTATTTTTATTTGTCAAATTGTAACACATTGATTTTCTGTGAAATATAAATTTCTTTGTCAAGCGTTTTTTGCCCATTGTTTTTTGGTTGACAAAAGAAAATATCTTACTTTTGCAGCAGAAATTTTCTTTAAGCGTACGCATTGTTATTAACTTCTTTAATTATTAAAAACAATGAAACCGAAAAATATTTATTTGAACCGACTATTTGCATATAGTTTATTATGCATAATGTCGTTGTTGATGTTCTCCTATGCAAAAGAGACAGAAATTAAATCTTCATCAAATGAGACTATTGTCAGTAAAAATCTAAAAGTGTTTTATCCATACATGGAGTATAAATTAGGTATGCTATCTTTACGTGATCAGTATTTGCCTCAAAATAGAACAGGTAGCGCACCTACAGAACCAGGTAATGATAATGATTTGGATTTAGACAAGCAAAAAATTGCAGAAGTTGATGTCAAAGGAACAGTTAGTCAATATCTGTTGCGTATAGCATGTCTTTATAGGGTATATATTCAAGTTTAAATTTATAATTATATGGAAAGAAAATTTTATATTTTGTCAAGAGTATTGCGTGGTTTGATATTATTGTTAGGCTTTTCCCTTATTTTTCTTATAAACAAAGATTTACTTTTGTGGCATAAAATTGTAATAATTATTTCAAGTGTAATTCTTTTTATTATGTCTTACTATATTGAGGTAATAAAGAAAAGTGATGCCAAACATTATATCTTTCTAACTCTTGTATGGTTATATTGCCTTGGCATGTTAGTGTATTGCATATTTATTCCACAAACTTATGTGATAAATGTTGTTGTTATATCTGTTGTAATACTATATCTGTTGTCAATTTTTATAATTGGTACATATAGCTTGTATAAAAAATTTTCTTTATGGCATAAAGGTTTAGTCAATTCGCCTAAAGATTATTCTACCGGTTCTTATGCTTATAGTTCTTATCTTAGTAATATATCATTACTAACAGGTACATACTCTATTTTTATATGTTTTTTGAAATTATGAAACGCGTAGCTTACAACAGGTATGAACCCGACGCATGGGTTAAACCTCTTTCTTTGCAATTAGTATTCAATATCTTGATTGCTTTGTTGTCAATGACATTTATCCTATTAATTGCTTTTTATTTAATTGTTAATGTGTTGGATAATAATTTGGTCACTAAAATATTTAGCATTGGAATTGTTCCTTTTATGACACCATTCTTATATGTTTTCATATATAGCATAATCACTGATTATATTCGTCAAACGCGAGTGTATGACGATGGAATGTTGCAACTGCCGAGAGCCAAATTAGCAATCAGCGACATAGTGAAAATCTCAGTTGAAGAGCAAGAGACTATTCTTTCGCCAATCAAAGTGTGTTATGTTTTCACCTGTGATGAAAAATGTTATAGAGTTTCTATCGCCGAGCCGCTGGACTTTGTACGCGATTTGAAGCAATACAACAAAGACATCATCATAGAGCAGACACAGCTATGAAAACAATTGTAATTTGGATTATTGTACTTGCTATTTTGTTGCCGTTGATATTTGGTATTTTGGCATATTTGAACAGCAAGGTGTAAGGAGAAAAAATTACTTGTTGATGAAAAAATCACTTTATGCACTACCTTATTATTACCTTAAATTTTGCTTAAATCTAATGAAAAAACAAGTAATTTTCAATCAAATCAAGGAAAGCGAATTGATTATTTTGGTTAATTCGCTTTCTAAAATAACCATAATGAGGAGTTGATAAAATATACTACAAAAATGACAATTTTTACACCTATGTATGGTTGTGGAAAATAAAATATCCACACCTAAATTTGCATATTCTGCTAATTTATAGTCGATTATGCGAAATCAAATTTCCACACTTTTTTTTGGAATTTTTGATATATTTTAATAACTTTGCAAGCAGATATTTGTTAATCATATTTTTTTTATTAATTTTAATTTTATTTTGTCATGAAAAAAACAGTTTTATTTCTTTTTGTCGTATCATTGTTTGCTATGGCAAATGCTCAACTTAAAGTTGATAGCATCGGACGCATTCGCCTAAACAATAGCGTCGCTCTCGGCTCTGCCACTAATTTTAGTCTGAATGCAGGGTTGCAAACTTTCAAGTCTCTCAATACTGGTAATTATATAGGAATATATTCAGAGTTGAATTCACAAAGAATGATTTTGAGGTAAAGAATGTTTTCTTGACATTGAGTTGAGAGGTAAGGCTGATTTAAATCATGATGAAATAATAATTCAATAAATTTTACGATTATGAAAACAAAAATAAATATTATTGTTTTTTTGTGTTTGTTATGTTTAAATGTCTCTGCTAAACCATATTTTCCTAAAGGCAGTAAGTGGGAATCAATACAATATGATATAGCCAT
>JAFXPY010000036.1 GCA_017527495.1 Paludibacteraceae bacterium | reverse complement strand
ATTGCATATGCGGAGTTTTTTGTTAATTTGTTGTTTTTCAGGTACAAAGATACAAAAAAATCCGCATATTTGCAAATATTAAAGCACTTATTTTCAATAAAATACGAACTTTTTCTTATATCGAACTCACGTTAATTTAAGTTCACTTAAATTCAAATTAATAATGCAACGATGAACTTTTTGCTTAGATAAAAATCTTATGAAGGAATAAATCTGGTGCAGGGTTATTCTTATACAATTTTGTGAAGTCCAGAAAAATAATTATCTTTGCAGAGTCGAAAATAACGAAATGTATTTATACATAAGAAAAATAATTGTTTTTTGTGTAGTTTGCTTGTGTTTGCCATTCGTAAATGCAGCAAGAAGTCGTTATGTTCAACCTCAACAACCAGATGTGTGGCTTCGATTTGATAGTGCAATTATTTCTCCTTCTTTTGTTGATACTATTCAATTTCAAAGCGATTATACTATGATGATGGTTTGTAAATCATTACAACCAGATAGCAATCAACAATTGTATAAAATCAAGCGTGAGGATAGCATTTTTTATTCTATTGGTACTCATGGATTCTCAACAGAACGAGCGTCATTTGTTGAATTTAATTTTTATGATTTTTCACGACCCTGCATTTATACTGTAATGCAAGGATTGGGTATAGATACAAGTTATCATGGGCCGTATCAGTTGATTTCAGGAGCAGATTCTATGAATGATAGTTCATTAATTTCATTGTATGAAATAGCATATTTTCCGAAAACTCTTAATAGCAGGCAATCGTTGATGTTTCAAACGTATTTAGCTCTTAAATATGGGATTACTCTTGATCATACTAATTATATTTCAACGTCTGGGAATATTCTATGGGATGCCAGAAAAGATAGAGAGTTTTACCATCACATCAAAGGTGTTGGTTCAGATTCTGTTTATAAATGGATTGCGCTTAGCAGTAGTTCTATTGAAGATTCTGTTCTTTCCCTTATAAGTTTAGATACTCTTCCTGTAAATTCTTATGCGCTTATCGGGGATGACAATGGCGATTTGAAATGGTATCACTATCAAAACGACACAACATTATTACAGCGAACATGGAAAATGAACACAAACACTCATGAAAATTTGCAGATAAAATTGAACAAAATAAGTATTAATTCTATTGATACTCCGGTTTTGGTGATATTGGATAATGAATTGATTATTCAGCAAACAATAATAGCAGATTCTATAGATGATAATTACTTTTATTACACTTTACGGAACATTCAGGAGAGTTCGTTATTGTCATTTATTACCACAGATGTAAGACAACATTATAATAAACCGAATAATATTAATGATTATATGATAGATGAGGAGCAGCATATATCTATTGTCTCTGACTTGCATGGCAACTATAGTTTGGATATCCTCCTTGATCAAGAATCGGATATTGACCTGATAGTATATGATCCATCGGGTAAAATAATTGCAAAACAGAGTTTAACAAGTATAAAGTCATATCAATATATCGGTCATATAAGTCAGCAAGGCATTTATATTATATCGGTATACGATAAATCAGGTAATTTACTGAAATCGTTGGATTTTTTTGTGGACTAAATATATTTTGAAGTTTCAATTAAGTTATGACAAATGTAGTAATTCGTTTTTGTGGTGATTCCGGTGACGGAATGCAGCTGACAGGAACTCTTTTTTCTAATCTCTCTGCAATTTTGGGGAATGAGATATCTTCTTTCCCTGATTTTCCTGCTGAGATTCGTGCCCCACAAGGTACCCTTGGAGGCGTTTCGGCATTGCAAATCAATGTCGGTTCCGAAAAAGTCTATACCCCCGGTGATAAAGCTGATGTCCTCGTGGCAATGAATCCGGCTGCACTGAAGGTTAATGCACGCAATATCAAGCCTCATGGAGTATTGCTTTTCGACACTGACTCGTTCAATGAACAAGACCTGCAAAAAGCTATGTACAAAACTGACAATCCGTTCACAGAACTCGGTCTGTCGGAGACAATACAGCTTGTGCCAATAGCTTTTTCAGCCCTGACAAAAGCGTCGCTTGCTGATTCCAGTATGGACAATAAGTCGATACTTCGTTGCAAAAATATGTTTGCCCTTGGCGTTGTTTGCTGGCTTTTTGATCGTCCGCTCGAAAAAGCAATTCATTTCCTCGGTAATAAATTTGCAAAAAAGCCGGAGCTCCTCAAAGCCAACACAAAAGTTATTACAGATGGATATAACTATGCTTCCAATCTGCACCTGAACATAAATCAGTTTGTCGTGGCTCAATCGCAAGAATTACCGCACGGCTCTTATACTTCCATAGCAGGTAATAAAGCTGCTGCTTTTGGCTTGATAGCCGCAGCCGAAAAAGCAGGTAAGAAACTCTTCTTAGGTTCTTATCCAATCACTCCGGCAACAGATATTATGCAGGAGCTTGCCGCGCGTAAAGATGTAGGTGTTATGGTTGTTCAGGCAGAGGATGAGATTTCTGGCGTATGTCTTGCTATAGGTGCTTCTTTTGGTGGCGACCTTGCCGTTACAAGCACTTCCGGTCCGGGGCTCTCGCTCAAGTCGGAGGCAATCGGACTTGCTGTCATGGCTGAACTTCCGCTTGTGGTCATCGATGTTCAGCGAGGCGGTCCGTCAACAGGCATGCCTACAAAGACCGAGCAAACAGATTTGCAACAAGCTCTCTATGGGCGAAGTGGCGAATGCCCATGTGTGGTTATTGCCGCCTCAACACCTGACAACTGTTTTGATTATGCCTATCAGGCAGCTAAGATAGCACTTGAAAATATGACTCCTGTCATTATGCTGTCTGACACTTATCTTGCCAATGGCACCTCGCTCTGGAAATTACCCAAACTTAGCGAACTGCCGGAGATACAGCCACAGAGTGTCCCGCAAGAGCTGAAAAATCATTACAACCCTGCTTTGCGTGACCCGCAGACATGTATTCGTTACGGAGCTTTTGCCGGCATGGAAGGTTATGAACACCGCAATATGGGACTTGAACGCGACAACCAGACTGGTGCCATCTCTACCAATCCGCAAAACCATGCTCAGATGGTAGCAAATCGGCAGAATAAAGTAAATCAGATAGCCAATAAGATACCTCAACTTGAAATACAAGGCGATGCCAATGCCGATGTAGTGCTTGTGGGTTGGGGAAGTACAGAAGGACACCTTAAAGCAGCACAACAGGAATTGCACAAGCAAGGAAAGAGTGTGGCATTAGTGCATTTCAATTACATACAGCCACTGCCGTCAAATACATATAAAGTATTGACAAAATTCAAGAATATAGTTGTGTGCGAGCTCAATAGCGGGCAGTTTGCTAATTATTTGCGCAATTATCTTTACGAACATAGTCAAGGCAATTTGCCGCAAGTATGTCAGTATAATAAGGTGGAAGGTCAGCCATTCACAGTGGGTGAAATAGTGGATTTTATCAACTCTAAATTCTAAACTCAATCATGACAGCACAAGATTTCAAATCAGATCAATATGTACGCTTCTGCCCGGGATGTGGCGACCACGCCATCGTTATGGCACTAACAAAAGCTATGGCAGAAATAGGCATTCCTCGTCATCAAACAGCCGTTATATCCGGTATCGGTTGTTCGTCGCGCATGCCTCACTATATCAACACCTATGGTTTCAACACTATTCATGGTCGCGGCGCTGCTATAGCTACGGGATTGAAGACATCACACCCCGAACTGACTGTATGGCAGATGACAGGCGACGGCGATTGTCTTGCAATAGGCGGAAATCATTTTATACACTCTTTGCGCCGAAATATCGACATCAATGTTTGCTTGTTCAACAATAGAATATATGGATTGACCAAAGGACAGTATTCGCCGACAAGTCCCAAAGGTTTTGTGTCGAAATCGTCACCTTTTGGAACTGTTGAACGCCCTTTCCGCCCTGCAGAACTTGTATTCGGAGCAAGAGGAACATTCTTTGCACGCACAGTAGATGTTGACATGCCGACAACGGTAGATTGTCTCGTCAGTGCAGCAAAGCATAAAGGAACATCTGTTGTGGAATGTCTCGTTAATTGTGTGATATTCAACAATGGTGCTCACTCTTATATATCAAGTAAAGACGATCGTGCGGAGCATGCCGTTATATTACGCCATGGCGAGCCAATGATTTTTGGCAAGGAGCACGACAAAGGTTTAGTGCTTGAAAATGGCGAATTGAAAGTGGTAAAGATAGGCGAAAACGGCATTACCCAGGCAGATATACTTGTTCATGACGCACATTGTCAAGACGATACACTACACAAAAAACTTGCTCTTATGTCGGCACCTGATTTTCCTATCGCATTAGGAGTGATACGCGATGTGGAAGAAGAGACTTATGATGAAGCGGTAAATCGACAAATCAAACAAGTGCAGGAAAAGTCAAGTATTCGGACTTTCGACCAACTCATAGGAACACTTGAGCATTGGGAGATATGATTGGAAATTGAAAGGTGAAATTTGAAAGAATTTGTCTAACATTGTCGGCTTATTGTGTGATATTGTATTGAATATGTCGTTGTCTGCAATTGTTGTTAATTTTTTAATAAAAATGTCAAATAAACTTGCAAAACTCTAAATCTTGTTGTAATTTTGCAGTTTGAAGTGAAAATTGCAAAGTAGAGTTTGCATTTTTAGAGAAAAATATGTCGGAACAGATAGAGCATCAAGGTGTGGTAACTGAAATAGGTGCTACCGGTGTAGTGGTGAAGATAATGCAGACTGCGGCATGTTCGGCTTGCGGTGCGCGTTCGTCATGTATAGCATCAGAGAGTAGCGAGAAATTTATTGAAGCCCAGCCGCTGACGGAAATGCAGATAGGTGATGAGGTGCAAGTGAGAGTGGCGAGGAAATTAGGCTTTAAGGCTGTTCTGTTAGCTTTTGTGTTGCCGTTTTTGCTTTTGTTCGGCACTGTGGCATTACTCTCTTTGCTGACAGAACTCAACGACGGAATGATAGGAACAATAGCGCTATGCACTCTTTTGCCTTATTATTTGTTGGTCAGATTGTTTAGAGGAAAAATCGAAAAACAATTTGTGTTTTACGCAGAAAAGAAATAACTAATTATATAAAAAGGAGTTGCTCGGTCAACTCATAAAGATTCAACAAATGGATATATTAATTATCTCACTAATTTCGTTAGGAGTAACGGGGCTTTTAGCAGCCTTGATACTCTATGTTGTAGCCCAAGTATTCAAGGTCGAAGAAGATCCGCGTATCGACCAAGTGGCAGAGGTGTTGCCCGGTGCCAACTGTGGCGGTTGCGGTTTTGCCGGTTGTCGTGCCTTAGCAGAAGCATGTGTTAAAGCCGACAATCTCGACAATATTCTTTGCCCTGTTGGTGGCTCTGAAGTCATGAAGCAAGTGGCAGGAATACTTGGTATGGAAGCTGTAGCGGCAGAGCCTAAAATTGCTGTTGTTCGTTGTAACGGAACATGCGAAGCTCGCCCGCGTACAAGTAAGTATGACGGCGCACAGAATTGTCAGATTGTGCACAATCTCTATGGCGGTGAAACGGGTTGCCCGTTTGGTTGCTTAGGTTGTGGCGACTGTGTGCGTGCTTGCCAATTCGGAGCAATCAGTATTAATCCCGAAACAGGCCTGCCTGAGGTGGATGAAGAAAAATGTACAGCTTGTGGAGCTTGTGCAAAAGCGTGTCCAAGAAACATTATCGAACTCCGCAAGAAAGGACCTAAGGGGCGCCGTATGGTGGTTGAGTGTGTAAACAAAGACAAAGGTGCCGTGGCTCGCAAAGCATGTCAAAATGCTTGTATAGGTTGCGGTAAGTGCCAGAAAGTGTGTGAATTTGATGCCATCACTGTAGAAAACAATGTGGCTTATATTGATTTCACAAAGTGCCGTCTTTGCCGTAAGTGTGAAGCCGAATGTCCAACGGGCGCAATTCATGCCGTTAATTTCCCTCCGCGCAAAGAAAAACCGGCTGAACCAAAACCGGCACCTGCTAAACCTGCCGAGCCAAAAGCAGAAGTTAAACCGGCAGATGCAAAGGTCGAAGTGAAAGCAGAGGCTAAACCTGCAGAAGCTGTTGAGACAAAACAAGCTGAGGCAAAACCTGTAAATCAAGAGCCAAAAGTTGAAGTTCAGCCAAAGCCCGAAGCAGAAGTAAAACAGGTTGCAGAAGATAAACAACAAACTCCACAACAATAAAAACAATCTGAAAGATGACAACATTTAGAATAGGTGGAGTACATCCACATGATAATAAGGAATATTCGGCACATAAGCCGATCGTAGATGTTGAGTTGCCAAAGCAAGCCATTATCCCTCTTGTACAGCATATCGGTGCTCCGGCACAACCTGTTGTTCAAAAGGGTGATAAAGTGAAAGTTGGACAACTCTTAGCACAGGCAGGAGGATTCGTTTCTGCTCCAATACACTCACCGGTGTCGGGTACGATATTCAAAATCGACCGTGCTGTTGATGCATGGGGTATGGCGATGCAGGCTATATATATCAATGTTGAAGGCGACGAGTGGGATGAGTCAATCGACCGCTCTGAGAAATTAGTGCCCGACTGCAAACTCGAGCCAAAAGAGATTATCAGCAAAATACAGAATGCCGGTATAGTTGGTCTCGGTGGCGCATGTTTCCCTACTCATGTCAAACTTATGCCACCCCCGGGCAAAACAGCAGAGGTGCTTATTGTTAATGGTGTTGAGTGCGAGCCTTATCTCACTTGCGACCATCAGCTTATGCTTGAGCATGGCGAAGAAATTATGGTTGGTATAAAAATACTTATGAAAGCTCTTGGAATCAGCAAGGCAATAATAGGTATAGAGAAAAATAAACCTGACGCCATACAACACATGCAAGAGCTTGCATCAAAAACAATGGGTGTGAGTGTTATGCCGCTTGACTTGCGCTATCCGCAAGGTGGTGAAAAGCAACTCATCGATGCATGTATCAAACGCCAAGTGCCATCAGGCGCACTGCCAATAGAGGTTGGTGCTGTGGTAGATAATGTGGCAACGATATATGCAGTGTATGAGGCTGTTCAGAAAAACAAGCCTCTCATCGACCGTGTCATCACCATAGCCGGTAAGAAAGTTGCCAAGCCGGGCAATTTCCGTGTGCGTTTTGGCACACCGCTGAGCCAAGTGCTTGAACTTGCAGGGGGCATACCGGCAGACACCGGCAAGATTATCGGTGGCGGTCCGATGATGGGTCGTGCAATGAGCAATGTTGACATGCCTACCAACAAGCGTGTTAGTGGTGTGTTGCTCATGCCAAAAGAAGAATCAGTGCGCAAAGAAGTGCAAAATTGTATTCGTTGTGCAAAATGTGTGCAAGCATGTCCAATGGGACTCGAACCATATCTGCTCTCCAAACAATCAGAGAATCAAATGTGGGACGCTATGGAGCAACACAGCATCATGGACTGCATCGAATGTGGCTGTTGCCAATTCACCTGCCCGAGCAACAGACCATTGCTTGACTATATCAGAATGGGTAAAGCCAAAGTAGGAGGCATACTCAGAGCTCGTGCGGCACAAAAGAAATAAAAAAACTAAAATTCAAAAACACAATAATGGAAAACTTAATAGTATCTCCTGCACCTCATGCCCACAGCAATGACTCGGTCAGGAAAAATATGTTGAATGTTATAATAGCTCTCTTGCCGGCTTATGTACTGAGTATAGTGGCATTTGGTTGGGGAGCCCTCATCGTGAGTGCAACAAGTATCGCTGCTTGTGTGCTGTTTGAATATCTGATTGCAAAATATCTGCTCAAACAGCAACCCACAATAGGCGATCTCTCGGCTGTTCTCACAGGTTTGCTGCTTGCCTTCAACCTTCCAAGTAATCTCCCGATTTGGATTGTTATCATTGGTGCCTTAGTAGCAATAGGTGTCGGCAAGATGTCGTTTGGCGGATTAGGCAATAACCCGTTCAATCCGGCTCTTGTCGGACGCGTGTTCCTGCTCATTTCCTTCCCCGCTCAAATGACTACATGGCCCAAACCATTAGGCTTTGCCGGAAAATATCTTAACGCAGAAACCGGTGCTACTCCACTTGCTGCAATGAAAGAAGCACTCAAAGCCGGTGATGCTTCTAAATTGGCTGAAATAGATGTATGGTCAACCTTTACAGGCTGGTTGGAATATGGTTCAATGGGTGAGCTGTCAGTTATACTGCTACTTATCGGAGGAATCTATCTGCTCTGCACCAAGACAATCACATGGCACATACCTGTCAGCATTCTTGCGTCGGTATTCGTATTTGCAGGCTTGCTTTATTGGTGCGGTTACCAAGGCGCTGCTGCACCATGGGTTCATCTCTGCACCGGTGGTGTGATGCTTGGAGCTATATTTATGGCAACAGACTATGTAACCTCGCCAATGACGCCGCTCGGACAAATAATCTATGGCATAGGAATTGGTCTGATTGTAGTAGTGATTCGTACATGGGGTTCTTACCCTGAAGGTATGTCGTTTGCCATACTGATTATGAATGCCGTAGTGCCATTGCTCAATATCTATTGCCGTCCAAAACGATTTGGTGAAACTAAAAAAGCATAGGAGGACAAGAATATGAAAAGATTAGAATCAAACTTATTGAATATGGCTCTCTCGCTCACCATAATAGCACTCGTTGCTGCAGGTGCGCTGGCGGGTATATATGTACTGACCAAAGGGCCGATTGAGGCTACAAATGAAGCCAATAAGCTGAAAGCAAAAACTGAAGTCCTTCCTGCTTTGCAAGATAAAGACATCCATTTTGCCGACGCAGACACTGTAGTGCTGGAGAATGAAGAGAAAATTGTTCTCTATCGTGCTCTCGATGCTGACGGCAATTTGTTAGGTACTGCGGTTGAGACATTCGACAAAGAAGGTTTCAACGGACTGATAAAACTCATGGTCGGATTTGATGCCGATGGCGTAATACAAGGCTATTCAGTGCTTGAACAACAAGAGACACCGGGACTTGGTGCCAATATGGTTAAATGGTTCAAAACCGACAAAAACAATCAAAGCATTATTGGTCGTAAAGGTGAACTCAGAGTTAAAAAAGATGGTGGCGATGCCGATGTTGATGCTATCACTGCTGCAACAATATCGTCGCGAGCATTTTTGCGTGCTGTCAATCGTGCCTCAAAGGCTATCGAACAAAATAATTCGAGTAGTGCTCAGGATGTTCTTGAGGTCGTGCAAACAGCATTGACTGAGGTAGTAGAAGATGCAGCCGGAGTTAAGGTTGAAGCTGCTGACGACACACTGAAAGTTGTTCAGATCAAAGACACAGTAATCAATTAGTAAATCGTAAATAATTAAATAGTAAATATCTATGGGTAAAGCATTAAATACATTCACCAACGGACTTCTCCGTGAAAACCCGACAATAGTCTTGGTGCTCGGTATGTGTCCGACATTGGCAACCACAACATCTGCCATCAATGGTATGAGTATGGGTCTTGCCACAACTTTCGTGCTGTTGTGTTCTAATGTCGTCATTTCGGCATTGCGCAATCTTATTCCCGACAAAGTGCATATCCCTGCATATATTGTAGTGATTGCATCTTTCGTTACTATACTGCAACTTGTTATGCAAGCTTATCTGCCCGGACTATATGCCTCACTCGGATTGTTTATCCCACTTATTGTAGTGAACTGTATCGTGTTGGGTCGTGCAGAAGCTTTTGCTGCAAAGAATGGAGTAGGTCTTTCGGCTCTTGACGGACTTGGAATGGGATTTGGTTTCACCATTTCGCTGACAATTCTCGGTATCGTTCGCGAGTTTCTCGGAACAGGTAAGATATTCGACTTAGCCATTATGCCCGAAGAGTGTGGTATGTTAGTCTTCGTTTTGGCACCGGGAGCATTCATCGCTCTTGCTCTCTTGATGGCTTTAGTGAATAGTCTGAAAAAATAAATAGTAAAATCGTAAATATCTAAATCGTAAATAAAGTTATGTTATATTTCTTGATATTTATTTCCGCCATCTTTGTGAACAACATCGTGTTGTCGCAATTCTTGGGTATATGTCCTTTTCTTGGCGTTTCGAAAAAGATCGACACAGCTCTCGGTATGGGTGCTGCAGTAACTTTTGTGCTTACTATTGCAACTATAGTAACTTACTTGCTCCAGAAATACTTGCTCGAACCATTCAGCATTGAGTTTTTGCAAACAATAGTATTTATCCTTGTCATTGCAGCATTGGTGCAAATGATTGAGATCGTACTGAAAAAAATCAGTCCTGCTCTCTATCAGGCTCTCGGCGTATTCTTGCCTTTGATCACCACCAACTGCTGTGTGCTTGGTGTTGCTATCTTGGTGGCTAATGGTACTGCCAAATTGCCTGTTATTGATGGCAATCCTGCTCAAGTTGACCTTCTGACCGGAACAATATTTGCATTTGCAACAGCCATTGGTTTTGCTCTTGCACTTGTGTTGTTTGCCGGTATTCGTGAACAGCTGGCAATGACCAAACTCCCGAAGGCAATGCAAGGAACCCCAATAGCTCTTCTGACAGCCGGTTTGCTCGCAATGGCATTTATGGGCTTTTCAGGAGTTGTATAATATTTTCAGCCATATATGGCAGAAAATAACAAAAAACTGCACTTATTCCGATAAATAAGTGCAGTTTTTGTTTTTGTTGCTCGCACCGCCTATATAGCCATTTGTCCCCCAAATCGGTCAATCCGTCGTTAAAAGATTTGTAAAAATCTAAAAAAAAATTAATTTTGCGTAACTAATAGCGCTAATTTAAAAATTGGGTTAACCATGAAAAAACAATTATTACTTTCGTTGCTACTCGTGGTGTCACTTGTAGCCACAGCTCAGCAATACGCAGTTCGCGTAAATGGAACAACCGATTATCCTGCCGTAAAAATAGGTGAAGCCGATTTTCAGGGGCGGGAACAATATCTGGCAGAGAAAATTCCTCTCAGAAATGGCGATGTAGCCAAAATGTGTAATCTCACTACGGGTGACGAGTGGGTCATTTCGCAACTCGACCCATACGGTGAGTATCAAAGTTTCACGCAGACAGCAGCCGGATATATCTGCAAAAAAGATGGGTGTTACGACTTCTATATCAAACTCAAATATGAGGACGATGTGCTTTACATAGGTCCGGGCAAAGACTGTAAGGAACCTACTATTGTGGAAAAAACATTCACTGTAACAGGTGAGGCTGCCATCATTAACGGAGATAAAGATTGGGATCCTGAAAATGCAGCCAACGACATGACTCTTGATGGTACTACCTACAAACTCAAAATAGCAGATTTGCAACTTGCAGAAGGTAGCTATGAATACAAGGTAATACAAAATCATGCATGGACAGTTACTTTCCCTGCGCAAGATAATGCCAAAATATCCATCTCTAAGGATGGTAAATACACAATAGAGTATAGCTATGTCATAGGTGATGAGTCGCCAACAGCTATAGTTACCAATCAGGAAACAGGAAAAGTGGATTCTACCACAACAAAGAAAGTCTATGCAACTGCTGTTCCTTCACAATGCGGCGATGTGATGTTGCAAGCTTTCTATTACGACTCATACCAAGATAAAGACCCGGCACTGAAAAACACTCGTTGGACAACATTGATTTCTCAGGCAAGTGAGATAAATGCTTATTTTGATTTGGTATGGTTGCCACCTTCGGCTGCTGCATCAGGCACAGGTTACACACCACGCCAATACTCCAACCAAAATAGTGCATGGGGCTCAAGAGCTGAACTCAATCAACTCATCAAACTATTGCATGCCGGCAACACAAAAGTTATTGCAGACATAGTTGTCAACCATGCTTCAAATAAATCGACATGGTGCGATTATATGCCGTACGATTTCCGTCCGTATGCAAAGGAAATTATACAACCTGATGCTTCGTGGATAACTAAAGATGATGAGGTTTGGACATCAACCGACCCTGGAGCTAAACAATGCTCTCCAAGTTCATCGGCAGGTTATGACGATGGTTACGGCGGCGAGAAAAACTATGGTGATGCCCGCGACTGGGATCATACTCAGGAGAGAGTACGCGAGATGTTCCGTGCATACCTGAAATGGTTGTACAATACTATCGACTATGATGGCTGGCGTTACGACTATTGCAAAGGTTTCCACCACTCACACGTCAACGACTATAACAAGGCATCCGGTGCTTACTTCTCTGTAATGGAGTATTGGGAAGGTAATCCGCAAGAGCTGAAAAGCCATATTGAACAAACAAGTTATAACTCACTTGTGTTCGACTTTGCAACCAAATACACAGCTTTCAATGATGGTATAGCTGCGGGCAACTATGGCAAGCTTAAAGGTGCCGGTCTGCCTGGCTTGGGAATGAGTAAATATGCAGTAACCTTCGTTGACTCGCACGACTCGTATGCTCGCGACCAAAATGAGATGTATGGAGGCAATAGCCTCACAGGTTCAGCCAACTCGGGTCACCTCAATGGCGTACTTCAAGCCAATGCTTATATGCTCTGTATGCCGGGCGTTCCTTGCGTATTCTATCCTCACTGGGTAAAACTGAAAAACTATATAGGCCCGATCATTTTGGCTCGCCATGCAACGGGTGTACATAGTGAGAGCCCGGTTAGTGACGAAGCAGGTGACGGCTACTATAAAGCCTACATAACCGGTAAGAAAGGCACTCTCTATCTCGCGCTCGGTCCGAACAGCAACTCAGGTACTGCACCGGCAGGTTATACTAAAGCTGTTGTGGCAAGCAATATGGGAGTTTACTACAAACTCAACGACAGCGACAACCCAGCTCCACAACTCATAGTATCACCGGGTAACACAACATTCAAAGACAATACAACGGGTGTAACCGTAACAATGCAAGCTATTGCAATATCCGGTACTCCTGACATTTATTATACAACCGATGGTCAAGAGCCGACAGCGCAAAGCAACAAATACACAGAACCAATCAAGATTACTTCAACAACCACAATCAAAGCTGTGGCTATCTTGAATGGGGCTGCCTCCGAAGTTCAAACCTACACCTACACCTACAAAGAACCGCAAACAACACCTATCACTGTTAAGTTCTATCGTCCTGCAATATGGACAAAGGTTTATCTATGGGCTTGGACAAAAGCAGGTGTTAATATCTTCGACAAATGGCCGGGTGAGGAAATGGTTGACCCTGATGGTGACAACTGGTATGAATACACCTTTGACCAAGAAATCAGAGAAATCAACTTTATCTTCAACTGCGGAAGCAACGAATGTCAAACAAGCGACCTCTATACAGACGAAGATGTTTGCTACGACTGGAGTGGCGGTGGAGAAGAACTCTTGCCCGACTGCGAAGTAACAGCTCTTGAAACACCAAAAGCTGAAGAACAAGTAACGATTTATCCTAATCCGGCAATCGATGTTATCAATATTGATAGCAAGAAAGAAATAAGTCAGGTAGAAGTATATTCGCTGACCGGACAGCTAATGAGTAAAGACAATCCTAACGCAGAAAAAGTGCAGATGTCAACCATATCATTAGCAAAAGGTATGTATCTCATGCGTGTTTATCTCAAAGATGGAACGCAGACTACAACTAATTTCATAAAGAAGTAACCAACAACAATGCGAAAGGTGGGCGCAGGCTCATCTTTCGCTATCTTAATTTTATAAAGGCAATGAAAACACGAATTTACTCACTTTTGATTGCGCTTTTATGCGTATTTAATCTATCAGCAAAAGACATCTATCTCAACACAGGTGGTGGCGGATTATGGAATCAGGCTGACGCAAAGTTTGCAACATGGACATGGAAAGGCAGTGGTGAAGGCTCTTTCTCGCAGTTTATGACCTTAGTTAGTGGCGACATCTACACCACAACTATTGCTGACGATGTCGATCACATAATTTTTGTGCGCCTCAATTCTGCTGCAACAGCTCCTTCATGGGATGCAAAATGGAACCAAACAGCAGACCTCACTATTGATGGAAATCTCTACACAATAACAGGCTGGAACGATGGTGATGGCACTTGGGGTAATTACGACGGACAGGGTGGTACAAATCCGGGCGATGATCCGCAAAAGCCCGATACTACGGATAATGGTGAGCACTCATATTATCTCATGGGATGGATGAATGCTACCGATGTCGGCGAAACAGCGTACGAGTTTTATGACGATAAATATAAATTCGTTGATGGCAAGTTGGCAATCTCTTTCCAAATGGGAAGTTATGTTGCAGTGAAAGACGAGCAACGCAACTACTATTATGGCAAAGACATTACAACCGACAACATCGAAGGTACTTCAGCAACTCTTGAATGGGCAAATGGCTGGAGTCCGTGCTATAAGTGGCATTTGGTGGAAGGACAACACTATCTCATTATGGAAAAGAATTCAAAATTCAAAGACAAACTCTATCTACGTGATGTTGATAAAGCCACTTTTGATGCTTATTCATTGTCGGGTGGTGTCGTTGATGCTCTGCAAAATGTAGAAGCAACAGCATATAAAATCGTTGGTAACACTGTTGTTACCGATGGTAATCTGATTATATATAATATTGCCGGACAAGAAGTTACCGGTCAGAATGGTAATCTTCGCGGGTTGTATATTATCAGTATTGACGGACAAAAACATAAAGTTATTATAAACTAAACACTAACTAAATTTTTTAAATCATGAAAAAACAACTATTCCTTTTGATGTGTGCACTTTGTAGCGTGTTCGCTCTGAATGCACAGACTTATGGCGTACGAGTTAATGGTACGACAGACTATAAAGCAGAAAAAGTTGGTGAAACTGACTATCAAGGAAGAGAACAATTCCTTGCTGCAAATGTGCCTTTGAACCAAGGCGATAAGTTCAAAATCATCAATCTTTCTACAGGCGATCAATGGGTTATCTCCAACATTGACAAGTACGGAGAGTATGAGAATTTTGAAATTGCTGATGGCAGTTATGTTTGCAAAAAAACAGGTTGCTACGATTTCTACATCAAAACAAAGTATAACGATGATATGCTTTATATTGGTGCAGGTGCCAACTGTTCGGAAACTCCGGGTCAAGGAGGGCAAGGCGAAGACTGTGTTCCGGAAGAACACAAAGGTGAATATCGTCTTGTTCTCAATGGTAGCGCATACATCACTACTTACAAAGACTGCGACAAGAATGAGTATTTCTGCAAAGACCTCAAACTTGAAAAGGATGACAATTTGATGGTTGGTAATACTTATTACAAACTTGAGAATGGCGGTGCTTCTGCCAATTTTGAGTATGTTGATAAAGCCGGTGTTGTTTGCAAAGTTGCAGGTACATACAATGTTTACATCAAACCTGAATCTCAAATGATGTATATAGCTCTTGCTGATGACACTCCTATTGTTGAGCCTGAAAAAGTTTACAGCGTAGTAGGTGAGTTGCCAATCGTTAATGGTACAAAATCTTGGAATCCGGAAGAAAAACTCAACGACATGACTTTGGTAGAAGGTGTTTACACTCTCGAATTGAAAGATGTTAAGCTTGCTGCTAAGTCATACGAATACAAGTTTATCTCAGACCACAGATGGAATAATAACTATCAACTTCCAGCTGAAGGCAACTATAAACTGACAGCAGACAAAGCCGGTACCTACGAT
>JAFXPY010000035.1 GCA_017527495.1 Paludibacteraceae bacterium | reverse complement strand
TTTTTTTGCCGAGTGTTCAGCCGGCGTCGTTGCCTTGATTATGTTTGAGCGGAAACTCTCTACTGCCTGATTTTCATTATATACATAAGCCGTTACATAGTAAGTATATATCGTTTGCTGTCTCAAATTAGAGAGCAAGAATGTGGTGTCTTTCACTTCTTTTCGTCTCACCACATAGGCAGTATCTCCTCCTGCAAGTGTAAAGGCAGTGAGCAAATAAGTTACTTCGGCATTGGTTCTTTTTTTATTCCACACGGCTTGCATTGAGTTGTATGCAAGGACATTAGGTTGCAATGCAATAGGTGCTGAGCGGTCGAGACCGCCACCCATAAAATCAAACTTACAGCCATCTGCCGTAGGTGTAACGCCTGACACATCTTGTTTTATCGTGTCGCCGTTCCAAAGTATAGGAAGGAAATAGTCATCGGCATGAAAAGCACCCGGCGAAGATATGGTTCGATTGCCCTGCGGGTTTTCGATGTACACGCGGAGGTGAGAACCGGCTGACTGTGTGTTGGTTGAGACATTATTGACCGTATTGTCTGCCCATGCTGAGGCTTTATAGTCAATATGCCATACAAGCAGTCCAGAATCCGGCAAGAAGGCATCCCAATTGGTTTTCTTACGATATTCTACGATAAAATACTCGTTGATATTCGGTGCCCAAAAGTCCATATTATGTTTGGTGTTGGCTATCAAGAATGCCTGCGACACACCTGTCTGTTTGGGCTCTGAAAGGGCTGTCAGTTCAAGTGTTGTAGGTTGGTCGATTTGCGTCAGCGATATCCACCCTAATGTGAAACGATTCAGCGCGGAATGTGTAGGTGGTGTGCGTCCTTCGTTGAGATATGATCCTTTGTCCATTATGTCCCAGTACCCAAATGTTGTGATTGAGCTCGACTCAGTATGATAGTAGTCGGGCAGTCCGAGCACATGTCCGAACTCGTGGCAGAAAGTACCTATACCGCACATTGTCGTGCCGGTATAGCCTTTGAGCTCTGAGGTACAAGCGTAACTACCTATCATCTTGCCGTCAAACATAGATGTGCCTATTACCATTTCAGGATTGACAGCATACTGGTGCGGCCAGATTGAATTGAGCGGTCCGCCTTCCGACTCGGCATAGCCGGCATAATAGATAAACACATTGTCGATATACCCATCGTTGTCGGTGTCGTACTCTGCAAAATCTATATCAGCATCAGCAGCAGCTACTGCGTCACGACAGAACTGCATCAGTCGGGAAGAGCGATCCCAGTTGCCTTCGTTCTCTCCATAATAATTCATGTCGTGCGGCAGAGAGTAAGGTCCGACGGTAACAAATTCCGGTGTGAACTGTCCATCAGACGAGGATACATAGTAATCACGCGCTGAGCCTGTTGCACCATTTTTGCTGTAACCTTGTTCGTTGAGCATTTCGAAAAAAGCCTCTCGAGGTTGAGCAATAGAGAACTTGACATCAGTAAATTCGGCCAAGATAACAAGTGATTTCTGTGCTCCTTTGGTAGGGAAATTGCGCTTTACAAATTGTTGTTTTATTTTACGCATTGGCGAACGCTGCTGAGCTTCAACTATTTCCGCCTTTGAGAAAGCCGGATAATGTGTTATCGAGCCATCTTTGCCAATCTCAACACGCAAACCGGATGTCGTAGTATAATAGTGGAAATACTCGTCACCATGCAGAATGAGTTCCACGCTCTTGCCGTCAGGAGTCTGGTGGATAATAGTTTTAGGCGTTGCAGGTACGGCAAAAAGGCGCACACCCGCAAGCACAAAAAACAATATATATAGATATTTGCGCATACTGAATTTGATATAATTTTTGCAAAATTACTAAAAAATCAGTTATAAAGCAAAAAAACATTAAAAGTTATATTATTTTTTATTGTGTACCACATTGTTCGCTACATCATTTGGAGCAAAACGGGTATAGGAATACGCCCACTAAAAGTGTAGAGTATGTCGCTCATATAGGTCGAACGTCCGCGATACACATGGTTGCTGTCGATTGTCATCAAGACATCACTCATGTAGGTTGAACGCCCGCGATACACATATTTACCATCAAAGGTGAGCAGGATATCACTCATATAATTTGAGCGACCCCGATAGAGATATTGTCCATCCCATGTATAGAGAATGTCGCTCATGTAGTTAGACCTACCGGCATAAACATATCGCCCGTCATACGAGTATATCACGTCCGACATATATGTTGACCTTCCTTTGTAAACATACTGACCATCAAAGGTGTATAGTATGTCACTCATGTAGGTGCTATTACCTTTGTAAACATAACTTTGCGCATTCATGTCAACTGCAAGCAAAACTAATATACCGATTATAAATAACTTATTTTTCATCCTATCCGAATCTACCTACTAAATATTTCAAAAATGCAGGATCACTATATTGCCGATTTCCGACATCCATTTGATTTAGCGTTGCGATTTGCAGCATATCGTCGTCGCTGAGCGAGAAATCGAATATATTGATATTCTGTTTCATGCGTTCAACATTCGATGATTTCGGTATTGCCACAATGTTGCGTTGTGTGAGCCATCGGAGTGCCACTTGTGCCGGCGTTTTGTCATATTTTTCACCTATCTTTTTCAGCAAAGGATTAGCGAGCACATCGTCGCCACCTTGTCCGAGCGGAGCCCAAGCCATCATACGACAATCAAACTCGCCGAGCATAGACTCTATGCCACGTTGTTGCATAGTTGTGTTGCACTGCAACTGATTGACCATAGGTTTTATGTCAACATAATGCGCAAAATCGAAGAAACGCCCTAACTGAAAATTGCTTACACCTATGGCGCGCACCTTACCGGCACGATAGGCTTTTTCCATTGCTCGCCATGCCGCGAACACATCATTATAGGCTTGATGAAGAAGTAGCAAATCGATATAATCCGTCTGCAAACGGCGCAGACTTTCGTCAATAGACTGCGCTGTTTTTTGCTCGCCATAATTACTTATCCACACCTTTGTGGTGATGAAAATGTCTTGCCTTGGTATGCCAGACTTACGCACGGCGTCGCCCACTCCTTGTTCGTTGCCATACGCCTGCGCAGTGTCAATGAGTCGATAACCCGCATTGAGAGCATTGGTTACACACTCGCAACACTCATGTGGCTCAACAAGAAACACCCCATAACCCAACAAAGGCATCTCAACACCATTAGATAACAATAATTTTTCCATAAAGGTTAAATAAGTAACAAAGTTTCTCACATCCCGATTGAGTAATAATTGTATTTTTTAACCGCGTTAGCGGTTGCATATCAATAGAGATTTATTTCCACCTTATATCTCTCAACCGCGTTAGCGGTTGCATATTAAAACATCGTGTAGCAAAAAAATAATGTTTTGTCAGTGTGCAACCGCTACGCGGTTGTGTGGTGGGTAATGATTGTTTTTTTCTATTAATATGTAACGGCTAACGCCGTAATTTTAGCATGTGGGAAACTTTAATAGGTAAATAGTAAAATAAGCAAATAACTTTATCCTACTTGTACACCATTACGGACTTCTCGACTTGGCTGAACAAGCACAAGCTTACCGTCAGCATCAACAGCGGAGAAAATCATACCTTGACTCTCTATGCCACGCAGTGTTCGAGGCGGGAAATTGGCGATAAAGAGCACTTGCATACCAACAAGTTTCTCCGGTTCGGGATAACTCTGTGCAATGCCGGAAAGAATAGTGCGTCCGCCCATGCCGTCGTCTATTTTGAATTGGAGTAGTTTGTCGGCTTTGGGCACTTTCTGACATTCAAGCACACGGCCAACACGAATATCCATCTTGTCGAAGTCGTCAATTGTTGTCGGTGCTTTTATCTCAGCCGGTTTATAGGCATTGAGTTTGTTCTGTTCTTTGATGTCCGCCAAGCGCTGCATCTGTTTGTCTATTTCTGCATCGTCAATCTTCTCAAACAAGAGTTGCACCTCGCCCAACTCGCGATTGGCAGGAAGGATGTCTATTCTGCCGAGGTCGTTCCATGAGAAAGAATCCATATTAAGCATTGCTCTGAGTTTTTTCGACGAGAAAGGCAGGAATGGTTCGAATGCTATTGCCGTATTTGCTGCAATTTGGAGGCTGAGATTGAGAATAGTTGCTACACGAGCCATGTCTGTTTTTGCCAATTTCCATGGTTCTGTGTCGGCCAGATATTTATTGCCTATACGAGCAAGATTCATTGCTTCTTTCTGAGCATCACGGAAACGGAAATTGTTCAGGTATTGTTCTACTTTTGTCTTGACATCAGCAAACTCAGCCATTGTCTGGCGATCGTAGTCTGTCAGTTGGCCACAAGCGGGCACTTTGCCTTCAAAATACTTCTTTGTAAGCACAAGGGCACGATTGACGAAATTGCCGTAAATAGCAACCAACTCATTATTGTTACGGGCTTGGAAATCACGCCATGTGAAATCGTTATCTTTTGTTTCAGGAGCATTGGCTGTCAGCACATAGCGGAGCACATCTTGTTTGTCGGGGAAATCGCGCAGATACTCATGCAGCCACACAGCCCAGTTGCGCGATGTACTGATTTTGTCGCCCTCGAGATTGAGAAATTCGTTTGATGGCACATTGTCGGGCAAGATATATGAGCCTTCGGCTTTGAGCATTGCAGGAAAGACGATGCAGTGGAACACAATATTGTCTTTGCCTATGAAATGAATCAGTCGGGTCGATTGGTCTTTCCACCATGTCTGCCATTGTCCGAAGCGTTCGGGCTGTTGCTCGCAGAGTTCTTTTGTGTTGCTGATATACCCTATCGGCGCATCAAACCAGACATAAAGCACCTTACCCTCAGCACCTTCAACAGGCACAGGAATACCCCAATCGAGATCGCGACTCACGGCACGAGGTTGCAAACCGAGGTCAAGCCACGACTTACACTGACCATACACATTGCTACGCCATTCTTTATGTTGCTCGAGAATCCACTCACGCAACCAGCCCTCATGTTTGTCGAGAGGCAAATACCAATGGGTAGTAGGTTTCATGATAGGCTTGCTGCCGGAAATAGCCGACTGCGGATTGATCAATTCTGTTGGCGAAAGGCTCGTACCGCATTTCTCACACTGGTCGCCGTAAGCACCTTGCGAGTGGCAGTGAGGACACTCACCAACAATATAGCGGTCGGCAAGGAAAGTCTTAGCCTCAGGGTCGTAATATTGCTCAGATGTTTTTTCGATAAACTCACCTTTATCGTAAAGAGTACGGAAGAAATCAGAAGCCATTTTAGCATGAGTCTTTGATGTTGTACGCGAATAGACATCAAATGAGATGCCAAATTCAGCGAAACTGTCTTTGATCAGTTTGTGATAGCGATCGACAACATCCTGAGGGGTGACGCCTTCGCGGCGCGCACGAATTGTGATAGGCACACCATGTTCGTCGCTTCCGCCGACAAACATAACATCCTCGCCTTTCAGACGCAAATAACGAACATAAATATCTGCCGGGACATAAACACCTGCCAAATGACCGATATGAACAGGACCATTAGCGTAAGGTAAAGCAGTTGTAACAAGAGTTCTTTTGAAAGTCATTTTTTTATATGTTTTTAAGTTTAATTACGAAAAAAAATAATTGTTTTAGCACTTATTTAACAAAAAATATCGAAAATGTTTTTTTAATTCAATAAAAAATTGTAATTTCGCAGGCGAATTGTATCTTTTGTGTAAAAATATGTTTATTTTGGTTTGCAAAGTTACAATAAAAAACGAAAACAACAAAGAAACAAAGGCTAAAAACCTTTCAAAAGTATAACTATGACAAAAAAGTTTTTTACACTTTTAGCATTTTTGGCAGTTCTACTACCTGCCAATGCATGGGTTCAGACTTCACATTTTATTAGTTTCTGGGGAGCCGGCGGTGTAAGACAAAATGTGGGAGACCTTGAAAACACAACAATACCAATAGGTTATTTTGGTAATATCGGTATAGGTTACGAGTACAGAGCAGGCTATTTTGCTCTTCACACAGGTGTGGGTATGACTGTGCCGGTAGTCAATGTAAGTGTAAACGACCTGAAGCGCAACTTTGAAGGTTTTGACGATGAGGGCGATGCCCGCATATATAGATATGTACAGACCAATCGTAGCGAGCTTTACACCGGTTTCGACATGGAAATACCTCTTATGATTGGTGCACAATTCAAAAAATTCTATTTCTTGGTTGGAGCAAAGGGAGAATTCAACCTCTGGACATACGACCGTATCAAAGCGAATATCGAGTCACAAGGCGACTATGCCGACTTTATAGATGTATTCAAAGACATGCCTGAGCACACCTACTATTCAGGACAAACTGTAGAACAACAAGAAGGAGTAAGATTTCGTCCGAATGTTACTGCAAGCATTGAGTTAGGTTGGCGTTTTGGTAACCCGACAATAGCAACAGGTTTTGATGTTCGCAAATCAAAATGGCAATATCGTTTAGGCTTCTTTTTCGACTATGGTTTATTGAATTATGCTCCTGCCGGACACCATGTCAATCTTCTTTATCTGCCGACAGAAGCAGCCGACGGAACAGCAACGGATGTCACGATGAATGCCGCGTTGGCAGCCTACAAAATAGAACCATACATTGACGAAGCAAACCCGACAAGAATAAATAAAGATGGCGAAGAAGTACCTTATATACAATATCGCTATTTGCAATATGACATCAAGAATTTCACCATTGGTGTGAAATTCACAGCTTTATTCCACGTAACAAGATGGTGGGGTTGCGTGATTTGCAACGACAACTCACCGCGTGTTCGTCCTGAAAAAGACAAACCGAACTGGAAATGGTAATTTCATAAAAACAGATATAGCAAGAGGCTGTCTAACAAGTTTTGTTAGGCAGTTTTTTTATGTATACGATCGGCGAATGGATGTCTGTAAGAATTTGTGAATGGTAGTCGTATTTTGATTGGGGAAAAATAGGCTTTCTTGCTAATTTTCAACAAGAAAGCC
>JAFXPY010000034.1 GCA_017527495.1 Paludibacteraceae bacterium | reverse complement strand
ATTCAGTTTCCCGTAGGGAATTTCTTTTAATAGATATTGTTGGATTATTGATTATTCAGTTTCCCGTAGGGAATTTCTTTTAATAGATATTGTTGGATTATTGATTATTCAGTTTCCCTTAGGGAATTTCTTTTAATAGATATTGTTGGATTATTGATTATTCAGTTTCCCTTAGGGAATTTCTTTTAAACAGTTGATATTAAGATATTAAAAGAAAATCCCTACGGGATATAAATTTGTAACTAACCTGATTATTCTATTAAAAGAAAATCGCTACGCGATATGTTCAAAATACAAGCAACTTTTTTGCTATTCATTATATTCTACTCATTTTCAATAATATATGCTGCTTATGTGTTTTTTATCAGACACATATAGTTTTTTTTACAATTCTTTGTTAAATAAAAAAAAAACATTAATTTTGCATCACAAATTGAAGAGGTACAAATAACTTTTCTTCATTGCATAAAACTGCTACAATATGGAGGCATTTTATAGAACACATATTGCGCTTATCGACACGGTTGAATCCCCTGTCAGACGCACCCTAATGGACGAAATAGATTGGAAAGACCGACTTATAGCCATAAAAGGAAGCCGTGGAGTCGGCAAAACAACTTTCCTTTTGCAATATGCCAAAGAACATTACGGACATTCACGCAAATGCCTCTACATCAACTTCAACAATTTTTACTTCACAGAGCACTCGCTCGTTGAATTTGCCAAACAATTTGTCGAACAAGGAGGCGAGACACTACTTATAGACCAAACTTTCAAATACGAAAATTGGTCGGCGGAATTACGCCAATGCTATGACCTCTACCCCAACCTACATATCATTTTCAGCTGTTCGCCGGTGATGCGTCTTACAGAAGACAACAAAGACCTTCAAGACATTGTGAAAATGTATAACCTTAGGGGGTTGAGCTTTCGCGAATACCTCAATTTGCATCATGGAACACAACTCAAAGTTATAAAACTTGAAGACATAATTCAAAATCACGCAAATATCGCTCAGGATATTTGCGAAAATCACTTACCCAAAGACTTTCAACTACTCAATGAGTTTAGCGAATATCTGCACCACGGCTACTACCCTTTTCATCTTGAGAAGCGCAATTATTACGAAAATTTGCTCAAGACAATAAATATGATGATTGAGGTAGATATTCTGATTATCAAACAAATCGATGTGTCTTATTTGGCAAAGATTCGCAAGTTGCTGCATATTTTGATGCAGACAGCACCATGTTCACCTAATGTGAGCAAGTTCAGTCTTGCCATAGACACTTCTCGCGCAACAATAATGAATTATATCAAATATCTCAAAGACGCACGTTTGCTCAATCTGCTCTACCGAGAAGGAGATGTCTTTCCAAAAAAGCCGACAAAAATATATATGCAAAACACCAATCTGATGTACGCCACAGCAGAAGGTGACCCTAAACCACAAGATGTTGCCGAGACCTATTTCTACAATACTCTTCACGCCTGCCACAAAATCAATGCAACCGACCGCAACGAGCTGTTTGTTGTCGATGGGCGATGGAATTTTAATGTTTTCGACCACTACGACGGCAATGTCGGTTTCCATTTAACGGCATGCGGTGGGTTTACAATAGGCGAAGGCAACAAAATACCGCTCTGGTTATTAGGCTTTTTGTATTAAATCAAATATCGGACAACAATAGGTAACAAACTTTTCTTTTCACTAATTATAGTTAGAATATAAACATTTTTTGACTATATGCACTGATTTTTCAGCCTTAAGGATGCTAAAAAATCATTTGTTTTTGTGATTGCAGGTAAAAGAAAATGTTTGTAATTTTGCATCGTGAGTTTAGAGACTCACATAGTTTAGAAAATATTAGGACAAAAAGATATTTAATTGTTGAATCACAGTAAGTTATTTTGGTTAGAAAATGCGCCCTCGCGAGAAGGCGCATTTCATTATATAATGATTTTCAATATAATTGAACCCTTAAAAATTCATTGCAACTCCTAAACCATTTTGTGATGCTTGAAATTTAAGAGTCACTTGTGATGCTTTTTGCTGTTCATTGCATTGCTCATTGAAAATATCAACACTCTTAGATTTCTTGACCCCTCCAACAATCCACATTGGAATAGCTGCAATTTCAAAAGCTCCACCTATAACACCCATCCAAATTGCTAACTCCTTATTTGTCGCGTATCTATCTGCATTCAATTTGACAGCAGAAATAACACTACCTATATCCAATATACTACCAGCAACAAAAAATGCAGTTCCACCACCAACTAATCCATTCCCTTCTATGAAAGTTTGGTAGGCAATGGGACAATTTATTTGTAGATAATTACTATACTGATGTTTATCCATCACATCATTACCATAATAAAAACGATTACCTGATTTCATCATTTTAGGATATCGAATATATGCTTCTTTTGACTCTTGTTTAGCATAATCTTCCTGAGGTTCAAAAGCTTGCACTTCACCATTAGAATACAAAATAGATGATACCTTTTTTGTTTCGATAATAAACAATGGACCATCCTGATTATTGAAGCGCTTATATTTTATTTCAGAAGACGATACTTCTAAAATTTTTGCCTCAATGCGTTCTGATCCTGTTGTAATAATTATGTCTTGAGCTGATATCCTCAAAACAAAAAATAACATTGCAAAAAGAAATACATTTTTTTTCATAATTACATATTTTAGAAATTAAACATAAAAAGCGATACCAACTTTCGTTAGTATCGCTAAAACTATCACTATTTACACAAATATGAATGTAAACAAAAATTCGCTTACACTAAAACGCCGAAAATCACGGGGGGGGTATTTTGTTGATAATCAAACATATATCAAAAACTTTTATCCTCTTTCAAGTAAAAATAATTAAGCATCATGATTGTATTTTGCATAATTACCCAATATTTGTTCAATATGTATCACTTCCGGACATTCATCCCAAGTGAATCCACCACCCATTAAATACCATTTTTTGCGATTGGCGGTAGGTACTTTTTTTATCGATGGAAAAGCAGATAAAGGCATGATAATTATTCTGCCATCTTGAAAAGAAACTTGTATTTTGCCTCTAACAGGAAAAGTGATATCTTTAATTTTGGGCTCAACATCCCAATATCCATCTATTTGTCTCATGTTATTGATGTATTTTTATAATTGATATCTTACCACCTTTTTTGAAAATATTCCACTGCTTTAATAAATCTTGTCTATATAGCTCAACGATTTTTAATACTTGTTTTATTTGTACATCACTTAAATCACCTTGTTTTGCCAATTGTATTTGTGGTTCAAGCCATATTTTAGCGAAATTTTCAGTACCTTTTTTACCTACATGAACATGCGCTCGATTTTCATTTAAGTCAGTACCCCAAAAAAGAAAAGTCCAAATAAATTTTGAAGTAATATACAATAGAACCTTGGGCATAAAAATTCAACAAATCAGTTCACAAAGTTAAATATTTTTATTTAAATATCAAAAAATATTGTTACTTTTTATCTATACAATAGTTTTATTGTTCTGCGAGTAGTTTGCTTCAATAGTATTTCTTTGTCTTGCTCAACTTCTTTAATTATCTGCGGCGTTGTGCCTCGCACTGTGAGCAGAGTCAAGCCATCATTGTACGACACTTGGTAATCTTTTTGCAACTGTTCAATTGCTGCAAATAAGTTCCGACTATTATCCACACTAACTGATATTGTTATTGCTGAGCTTTGAATAAGCGACACCTTGAGCTTGTTTTGTTCAATAATAGTAAATAATTTTGGAAGCGTTGATTCGAGTACGAAAGAGAAATCTTTTGGTCTGATAGTCAATAACACCTGATTTTTTCTTACTATATACACAGGTACATTGATTGGTTTAGCAATTTGCCTTTTTATCACCGTACCAGCGTTTTGTGGGTCAGTAAAGGGCTTGACAAACAAAGCTATGCCTTTATTCTCTAACGGCCGAATAGTCTTTGGGTGAATGATTTGTGCGCCACTGAATGCCAATTCGACGGCCTCAGAATAAGTCATTTCAGGAATATGTACAGTATTGTCAAATAGTTTTGGGTCAGCATTGAGCACACCGGGAACATCTTTCCATATCGTTACACGCTTTGCGTCAAGAATGTTGGCAAGCATTGCTGCTGTGTAGTCTGAGCCTTCGCGTCCTAATGTTGTCGGCTGATTATCTATCGTTCCGCCAATGAATCCTTGTACTATAATTATTGGAGTTGTGCAATTAGAAACACTTGCTTTGATTCGTCGTGCTGATTCGTCGTAGTTGATGTTTGCATCGCGATACTGATTGTCGGTAATCAGCAACTGACGCATATCAAGCAAAGTATTTGAACACTTGATATGATTCAGATAAAGGCTGACGATTGTTGTTGACAATACTTCTCCATAAGAAACAATCTTATCGTATGTTTTGTCAAAGTGTGTGTCGATGAGTGATGTGAGATATGTCTTGAGTTCCTGAAATATAGCATTTAGTTTACTATGGGCTGCGGCTTGGTCGTCGCCTTCTATAAGTTGATTTAAGACATCGAAATGATATCGTTCAAGTTGTTGGAGTTCAAGGAGGGCATTGTCTTGACTTCCGGCATCGTAGGCAGAATGTATTTTCTCTAATTGATTGGTTGTCTTGCCCATAGCAGAGACGACCACCACAAGTGGCTCCTGATTAGTATTTTCAACTATTTGGGCCAAATTTCTGATTCCTGCAGCGTCTTTAACTGATGCTCCGCCGAATTTATAGATTTCCATTTATACCTTTTCTATCAAATTAAGGAAGATGACTCACTCACCTTCCTTAACATATAATAAATTTTTATCATTTTGAGCAACATGTGCTCTTTATTTTTATAGATTTGCCATTTTGATGGCTGTTATTGCTCCTTCAACACCTTTGTTACCTAACTTACCACCTGCTCTATCGAGCGCTTGCTGTTTGTCGTTGGTGGTCAAGACACTGAATATAACCGGTATGTCAGCTTTGAGGTTGAGAGTTGTCATTCCTTGTGTTACACTCTGGCATACGTAGTCGAAATGCGGTGTCTCACCACGGATGACACAACCTATCATTATTATTGCGTCAACATATTCGCAACAAGCAGCGGCATAGGTCAGTTCCACTGTTCCCGGAACATGGGTGATTTCAATATTTTCTTGTTCCACTCCATGCTCCAAGAGTGTTTTGACAGCACCTTCAAGTAATTTGTGTGTTATGTCGGCATTCCAATCTGCCACAACAATAGCATATCGTTGGTGCGAGAGTACGTCAGGTTCAGGCAGAGAGTCTGCATTATAATCCGACAAATTATGATCTTCTGTTGTCATATATTTGAGAATTATTTTACGCGTGCAATATATTTATCAATTTCACGTGCTTCGTCGCTACTATTGAAATCGTCTTTAATTGTTTGATAGGCTTTGAGTGCAGCTTCTTTATTTTGCAATGATTCGTAAGCGATACCGGCTTTCAGAAGAGCGCGCGGGCTTAATATCTGGTTGTTTTTCTTTGCTACTTTCTCAAATTGTTTGATAGCTGTTTGTACATCATCAAGTTCGACATACACATCACCGAGCAGAAGTTCTGCTTCGAGATTGAGTATTTCATTGTCGCAACTGAACGATTTGAGATAGTCGGCAGCTTCGTCATATTTGCCGAGTTTGTAGCAACTAACTCCGGCATAATATTTTGCGATGCGACCGGCGTCAGTACGTTTGTAACCATCAATAACGCCTTCAAAACCGATGCATTCAGCTCCATCGCCTTCAAGGGCTGTTTGATAATTTCCTTCACCAAAGAAATATTCAGCCTTAGACAATTCATAGGACGCTTCTTCTGAGTGAGGACGTACATAATACTTGTTGAAAGCAATTATTCCGAAGATTATTACGATAATTGCCAATAAAATCCAACTGATTAGATTTTGATTTTCTTCAATAAAACTCTCGGTGCTATTCAAAGCACCTTCTACATTTTCAAGGCCTTTTTCCGGGTCTTTAATTTGTTTTTTTGCCATATCTTTAATTATTAATTTTTCTTAATATTTGCAGAGTTGAGCAAAATGCCCTACTCTTATTTTCCTTGCAAAGTTACTATTATTATTTGATATATTAAAATTTGTTTGATTTTTTTTTTATTTTTTTGTTATTTTCATGTTTTTATTTTGTCGGCTTATTTATTTGTTTTATCTTTGCAATAAGAAATTCGAGTGTGAATTTTGTTAATTAAGATTTAGGGAGGTATTGTTCAGAGAGCGGAAAACTCAACAAATAAATTTAACCGAACAATGTTGGTCTATGATGGCGGGCTGCGGCCTTCGGGCTATCCTTCGGACGGCAGATTACAGAGTAGGCATACAGTTCAAATCCTGTCTTCAGGAGTTTTCTCAGCAAACACAATGCCCCCTTTTTTTGTGCACTTACGATTTCAAGAAACCATACAAATACACTTTTTCTACAATTTGCTTAGCAAGTATTCTTTGCTTCTGTCGTAGGTTTTTCAATAGTCGCATATATTTTTCATCTGATGACTCACTACGCATTTTACCTTTATCGTCACGTCCTTGGAAATAAGCGCGTATATCATAAAACGAGGCATTCACATTAACCGGCTCTGCACCATAGTCATTACTCTGCTGATGCAAATAATAATACCATATCTCACGCCCAGCGTTCATCACTTCTTTTGCAGCAGGGGAAAAAATTATAGGTCCGTCTTTGGCAAGACAGATGTTTGTACCATTGCATGCTGTTTGTGAAAATAAATCACCCTGTGTATTTGAGTTTTTATTTCCGCACTTACCGGCTATGAAATCGGACATAAAATGCGATTGAAAATTGTCAGGTGCATCCACTTCCTGCTCAGTAAACGGAATCCAATGGTTAACACCATGCTCACTCGTTATATGGTTCTGACCATGAAATAAGGTATATGCCAAACAATCTGATTGAAATTCAAAATCGGTTTGCCAACCATCATTTGGATAAAGAAATTGATCACGATCATTTAACCATGTGGCTTCAATACAATGACGGACAGACAGATAAATACAAGCTTCAGTTAGATTTTTAGTTGTTATATATGAGCCACGAGGGTGTGGCATTTGCTCTTTTGAGTTAAGAATATAATTTAAGTTTATTGTTTGAAAATCAGCACCCTTACATGACATAAAAGCAATATTTTTTTCTTCAACTCTATTTCGAGTTGTAATAAGCCAATCATTTATTGATTTTTGATCACCCTCTATCTGGAATTTCTTCTTACCACAAAAAATAAGCTCTTTATTTTTTATTTCATATACATCCGCTGGAATAGAAGAGAATTGTTCCTTTTTAGAAGTATTCCAAATAAAGAAACCGATGGGAAAAGAACCTTTTACATTATCAAATGAATTCGCAGGAACAACATACAAACTTTCTAATTTTGCTTGAAAAAAAACTCTGAAATCAGAAAAGTTTGGTGCTTGCAGAATTTTCAAAGTTGAAAATTCTGCAAGCCAACAAGATGGAATTTCTGCATAAATACGCGTAAAAAATTGTACAAATAATTCTCTTCCGGCTATACCTATATCTTTAAGATATTTATCATATGTATGTTGCTTAACAGCTACATCTTTTTTGTTTTCTCCTTTTTTTGTCAAAGTCTTATAACTTGCAGCTTCTGCATACGGCGGATTAATATATATTACAAGCCGGCGGCGTTTCTCCTCATCATTGATAATATCTTGCAAGCCATGTGGCAGTTTGCTGAAGTCATCATTTAGAAAATCAAACTGAAAGACATGTGACTTCAACAAGTTGCTGCCTTTGCCCATCTCCTCTATACGCTGGTGCATAACATCAACGTCAGCTTTGTCAAGCGTTGATGCCCAGATATTATACTTATTTGTAAGCCCCGCCAATAGGTTCCCCGTACCTGCGCAACAATCCCAGATGTAATACTCCTCTTGCCAATTTTCTCCCAACACGTTCTCAAGATACTCCTGACTCTTTTGCACCCATATAGCAGGTGTGAAATACGAGCCTTTGCGCTCACGTATATCTTGCGGAACAAGCAAGTCGCGACGCTCCACTATACGATCCCAATACTCACGTTTTGGTGGACGGGCATACTTGCACCAAAACAGCGTATGAGCCTGCATCATATCTTTGAATTGTACAGACTTAGATTGCCAAAGACCATCCGTATCTAATTTACGGTCCACCTCATAATGCGTAGCACGCAACAGCACATTCAAATTGTCAAGTAAAGTGAGATTATTTTCTGCAATCAGGTCGGCAAGAAAAAAATCAGCATCCAACAAACCATTTTTCTTCACATTCTCCCAATTAACTGCAATAGTCGGCATTACTTCCTGACGCCAACGCTCATATATGGCCTTGAAATTATTGTGATTAACGCGAATACGCTGAATTCTGTCGCGACCGCTGACAAAATTGCGTTTAATGAATCGTTGTAAGGCCTTCTTGTCGTAATCGAAATAGAACACATAGACATTATCCTTATCTTTACCTGTGGTATCTAATTCACGGCGTACCAGTTCTTTGAGTTGCTTAAACTCTTTTGTTTCGTGGTCAGAAGGCGTTACGTTCCAGTTGAAATCATTTTGTGAGAACACTTCCATCACCGCACTATATGGGATAAAAGCTATCTTCTCAGCATCGAAAGCACCGAGAAACTTAGGCGGCAACTGTTTGTCAATAGTGCGTTCCTTGCCGATAGTGAGTATCAGCTGAATGAATGAGTCGTAGATATTATGTTTGTTGCCTTGTTTGGCTTCAGCCCATAGCAGATATTCTATTTCAGGGAAAAGGTCGCGCTTGTCTTTGCGGATAGCAACGCTGAAATCTATATTACCGATTAGTTTTCGGCAATCATAGCCCGCGAAATAGTCCTCACGGATATTATTAATAATGGTGCCTTCTTTGTCTTTGAGCGAATACATGGAACAATAGATTCTGTGCATACTATCAGTCCGTATTTCCATCAACAGAGAAGTGGAGAAAACTGAGTTCCAGTTCTCTGTCGCATTGCAGGCAACTACGAAAAAAAAGTGAGTTTCTTATCGTGTCGCCAAGGCACCGCTGCAAAGGAACCTTACATCTCCATAAGAAACTCACAAAAGTGAGCATCTATTAAAGGAGATATAAGCATACCTTTGCGGCACACTTATGCTTATTATTTCTGCGTCTTATTCCTTAAACAGTTTGCAGCGGTTTGGGCTGACACGAAATAATAGTAATGCTGTTAATATGTCAGGCGCAAATGTTGCGCGTATGTTTTTTTTTAGTGCAACAAAGATAATACTTTTTTCGCATATTACAAAAAAATTAACACAACTGAATTCCTACATTAGTAAAAAAAACTTAAATCTACTCTCATAAGATTGCTGTATGCACAAAAAGTATTAATTTTGCAAAAAATATTTCATTATGACATTTGAAGATTTAGGTCTGAACAGCAATCTTATTCAAGCCATTAGTCAATTAGGTTTCCAAACTCCCACCCCTATACAAGAACAAGCGATTCCCCTTTTACTGAGCGAAACAACCGACCTTGTGGCTCTTGCTCAGACCGGGACAGGCAAGACAGCGGCCTACGGGCTACCCATTTTGAACAATATCAACGCTGCATCAAAGCAGACACAAGCTCTTGTCCTTGCCCCAACACGCGAATTATGTGTGCAAATTAGTAAGGATCTACAAGCGTATTCAGCACAAATAAAAGACATACATATCGTGGCAGTGTATGGCGGTGAGGACATTCGCAAACAGCTTGCTAAGCTCGACCGCACGCCACAAATCATCGTTGCCACTCCGGGCAGACTGATTGATCTGTTAGGTAGAAAAAAGATTTCGCTTGCCAATTTGCAATATCTCATTCTTGATGAGGCCGACGAAATGCTTGACATGGGTTTCAAAGACGACATACAAGAGATTATCAACCAAACACCTACAGCACACCAGACAATGCTTTTTTCTGCCACAATGCCTGCCGAAATAGAAAAAATCATTGCTCAATACATGACCAATCCTAAGTGGATAACAATAGGCAAACGCAATTCCGGTACGGAAAATGTCAACCATATATATTATGTATGCAAAGCGCAAGACAAATATCAGGTACTGAAGCGCATTGTTGATATGAATCCAGATATCTACGCAATTATTTTTTGCCGCACACGTCAGGAGACAGCCGAGATTGCCGACAAATTGATTAAAGACGGCTATAATGCCGATGCGTTACATGGCGAATTGAGTCAGGCGCAACGCGACATTGTTATGCAAAAATTCCGTTTGCACAACTTGCAAATACTCGTTGCCACTGACGTTGCAGCGCGTGGTCTTGACGTAAATAATCTCACACATGTAATCAACTATACCCTACCCGACGACAAAGAAGTATATACACACCGGAGCGGACGAACAGGTCGTGCCGACAAAAAAGGTATATCAATAGCCATCATTCACCAAAGAGAGAAACATCGCATCAAAGACTTGGAAAAACTACTCAATCGCACATTCACTCAACAAAAGATACCAAGCGGATTAGACGTCTGCCAAAAACAATTGTACAACATGATTGACAAAATGCAACATGTTGACATTCAAGAAGAACAAATCAGTCCGTATCTGCCGCAAGTCATGAAAATGCTTGACTATCTGACCAAAGAGGAATTAATCAAACGCTTTGTAAGTTTGGAATTCAATCGTTTTCTTGATTACTATAAAGACTCTCAAGACCTCAATTTACCCGAAAAAGAAACAGCCAAACATACCGGCAAACGCGCAAAACTGAAAATCAACTTGGGCAAAAAAGACGGAATGACACCAAAGCAATTGCTCAAAATAATCAACGATGTAGTAGGCGACAGGAGTATATCAATAGGCGACATTGACATTGACAGCAAATTCACGTATTTCCAAGTATTTATCGACCAAAAAGATACTATCATTGAAGCTTTTTCCGACATAAAAGGCATACGCATTGCAGAGGTAAAAACCGACAAACCGACCAGCCGACAAGCCGAAAGAACACAGCACAAACAAAGCAATAAAACGACACAAAAACGGCAAGAGAGAACAAATCGCAAAGAAGAAAGACAACAAGAAGAGCAGCGACCGCGTTATAATTCGTCAAGTTCAAAACCATGGCGACAAAGAAACGACATTTCACAACAAAGAAAAAAGAATAAAAAAAGATAAGTGTTAAATAGTGTTGTGTATTTGCAAAAAAAATTGTACTTTTGCAAACAAATTTTTGAACGACATGACTTATCTTGTGATAAGATTTTCGACAGTAGGTAGTGTAGCGATGCTTTACCCTTTGATTTCGTCGCTATCAGCGCATTATCCGCATGATAAGTTTGTTGTAGTGTCGGAGTCGTTACAAGCTCTTTTTGGCAACATGCCCAATGTTGATTTCGTTGATGCAAAAGCAGAAAAAGGCAGGTGGAAGACAACTCGAATGTGGAGCCTAAGCAAAAAGCTCAAACGAGATTACGACATAGATTATGTGGTTGATTTGCAAGATTCAAGAGCATCGCAATTTTTGAGGCGGTTGCTTTGGTCAAGCTGTAAAGAGGTGGTTGTGATGAAAAAGCATCGCAAGCGTCGCGAGCTTCTGATAAAACAAGGTTATGCCAAATCGGAGCCCCTTCTAACGGAATTTGAGCTTTACAGAGATGCTTTTGCAGAAGTGGGACTTGAGGCAAAATTTGACTTTGATGTTTTACCACACGACAAAGAAGCAGACCTGAGAATCAATCTACTTTTTGGCAACAAACCGGCAGAAGAGAAATGGATAGGTATTGCTCCATTTGCCAAACACAAGACGAATATGTTGCCTTACAAATTGCTCAAGACAGTAATCAACGATTTGTCTAAACGGCAGCAGACAAAGATATTTCTGTTTGGAGCAGGCGAAATAGAGAATGAGATACTCAACCAATGGGCAAGTGTGTACGACAATACTTATAGTATTTCGGGCAAATACTCGCTCAAAGAAGAGCTTTCGCTCATGCGACAACTTGATTTGATGGTGTGTATGGACTCTGCCAACCAACATTTTGCATCGCTTGTCGGACTTAGAGCACTGACGATATGGTGTGGCACACACCCGTATGCAGGTTTCTATGGCTGGAAGCAATCGCCTGAGGACTGCATGCAAAAAGAGCTACCATGCCGCCCGTGCACACTACATGGAAAAGAAAAATGCAGATTAGGAACATTTGAATGTCAGGACTTTTCTGCAGATGAAATAATAAAGAGAGCAGACCAATGCCTCAACAAACAAGAACTAAATTAATAAATGTTATATGTCAAAAATTATTTCTATCGCTAATCAAAAAGGTGGTGTTGGAAAGACAACAACAGCCATCAACCTTTCTGCCTCACTCGCAACACTTGGCAAAAAAGTGTTGCTTGTTGATGCCGACCCTCAAGCAAATGCGTCATCCGGATTAGGTATCGACATCAAGTCTTTGGAATATACTATTTATGAATGCATGATTGATGGTGTTAATCCCAATAAAGCCATCAAAACAACCGAATTGGAAAATCTCTTTGTTCTCCCGGCTCACATTGATTTAGTAGGTGCAGAAATAGAGATGTTGAACATGGAGAATCGCGAGCGAATACTTCAAAAAATACTCAAACCCATTCGCAACAACTACGACTATATATTAATTGACTGCTCACCATCTTTAGGCCTCATAACTCTGAATTGCCTCACAGCATCAGACTCCGTCATCATACCTGTGCAATGCGAGTATTTCGCTCTTGAAGGCATTTCGAAACTCATCAACACTATCAAGATTATCAAAGGAGGACTGAATCCCCAACTTCAGATTGAAGGCTTTTTGCTCACAATGTACGACAACCGCTTGCGCTTGTCAAATCAGGTGTACGACGAAGTGAAACGACACTTTGGAACATTGGTATTCAACAGCGTCATATCTCGTAATGTACGACTTGGTGAAGCACCGGGATTTGGAAAACCAATTATTCTATACGATCCTAAATCGACAGGCTCGCAAAATTACTTAGATTTAGCTAAAGAATTAATCAACCGTAAATAGTAAGAAATATGGCACAACCAATGCGTTTGGGTAGAGGTCTTGGAGCCCTACTCGACACAAATACTCAGCCGATTCAGACCAATGGTTCATCGTCAATAAGCGAGATACAGCTCTCGTCTATTGTTGCCAACCCCAACCAGCCGCGCAAGTCGTTCGACGAGACGGCACTGCAGACATTGGCTGACTCGATTCGTGAAATGGGAATGATAACTCCTATCACAGTGAGAAAAAATGAAGACGACACCTACATCATCATAGCAGGAGAGCGCCGCTATCGTGCTGCACAAATGGCAGGATTGGAGAGTGTGCCGGCATACGTACGAACCGTTGATGACGAAAAACTGATGGAACTTGCACTGATAGAGAATATTCAGCGCGAAGACCTCAACTCAATAGAGATAGCACTCGGATATCAACGCCTAATTGAAGAATATGGTTTGACACACGAAAAAATAGGTGAAAAGATAGGCATGAGTCGCACCAATGTGAGCAACTATCTCCGACTTTTGAACCTACCCGCCGAAATTCAAATAGGTCTGCAAAATCATGAAATAGAGATGGGGCACGCACGCGCCTTGCTTTCAGTGAACGACACCGAATGGCAACTGAAAACATACAAACAAATCTTAGAAAAAAAACTGAGTGTCAGACAAGTAGAAGACCTTGCACGAAAATACAATACACAAAAAACAACTAAGCAAAAACAACAAGAGCCTTCTGAAAACCTTACAAAACTGAAAGGAATATTTGGCGAAAAAGTGAAATACACATGTTCTAAACGAGGGAAAGGACAGATCGTACTTCCATTCAGCAACAAAGAAGAGCTTGCCGAACTCATGCAAAGACTTGAAAACGTAAGAAGATAAAGGTTGAAACGAATCGGATTCATATTGATTATTGCGCTGTTGAATAGCACTTTGCTCTTTGCCAACATAGCCAAAGACACTATTGCCGTAGAGAGCAAGCACGAAGCACCACAACAATTAGACTCTATCTTTTCAACCAAAGAGAGCAATAAAGTTGTTGTTGACACTGTCAAACAATGGCGTCCTGACTCACAAAAAGGAATATGGCTCGGAGTGATAATCCCCGGAGCCGGTCAATTCTACAATCGTCAGTATTGGAAACTACCTATTGTGTATGGAGCATTTTTCGGTTGTGCTTACGCAATTACTTGGAATGGCAGGATGTACACCGACTATAAACAAGCCTACGTGGACATCACAACGACAACCGATTATACCAATCCGAACGCATCATTCATTAAAATTCTGCCTAAGGGATACACTATAGAATCGATGGGAGGCGTGGCCAACTACACATCTATTCTGGAAAATCGACAAAATCAGTACCGCAGAAACCGTGACTTGGGAATAATAGTAACCGTTGCAGTGTATGCATTATCTCTGATTGATGCCTTTGTTGATGCACAACTATATGATTTTGACATCTCACCTGATGTAAGTTTCAATGTTGAACCACAAATATATAATGATATTAACAATCAGCGTTCGGCTGAACTACACTTAAGTTTTAATTTTTGATGAAACGATTTATTGTAAGCACATTATTAGTTTTATTTGCTTTAGTTACATACGCACAACAAGCTGTAGATAGCTTAGAGATTGATAGTATTGACCTTGATGTTGCAGAAGAGATTGATGATTCAACCATCATAATGCCCGACTCACTTGAAGTTGATTCAATAATGCTTGAATTGGCACGCGACAGCAGCGACTCCGTAACCTTTGAGTTTATGAGTACAGAGCTTGACTTAATGAACGTCAACTACGCGACGATGGGTGATTGTCCGCCCGAAAAAGACACTATCATTATGACCGACTCACTCTATATTGCACGGTTGCAAGCACTACCATACATAATAGAGATGCCTTACAACAAAATTGTGCGAACATACATTGATTTATATACGGAAAGGCGCCGACAACAAGTGGCTAATATGAGTGCTTTGAGCGAATATTACTTCCCTATCTTTGAGCAAAAATTAGCTCAGTATGGGTTACCATACGAGCTTCGTTTTCTTCCAATCATAGAGTCGGCTCTCAACTGCAAAGCCTATTCTCGTGCCGGAGCTGCCGGCTTATGGCAGTTTATGCCTGCAACAGGTAGGTTATATGGTCTTGAAATCAACTCATTGGTTGACGAACGCATGGATGTGTACAAAGCAACAGATGCCGCTTGCCGTTTCTTGAGAGACCTCTACAACATACACCACGATTGGCACCTTGTTATTGCAGCATATAACTGTGGTTCGGGCAACATAAGAAAAGCCACAACACGCTCCGGCGGAAAGCACGACTACTGGGGGATATACCCCTATCTGCCGGCAGAAACAAGAGGCTATGTGCCTATTTTCATAGCTGCCAATTATGCAATGAATTATTCTGATGCACACAAAATATGCCCTAACGAAATCACACTGCCGACACCTGCCGACACCATACGAACCAACAAACGCCTCCACCTCAAACAAGTGGCTGACGTAATTGACATTCCAATTGAAGATCTCAGAGTACTCAACCCGCAATACAGAATGGACATCCTGCCCGGCAACAAGACCTATTCACTCGTACTTCCGGAAAACAAAATAGATTCGTTTTTGGTTCACGAAAATGAGATATATGCCTACAAAGCAGACAGCCTAATCAACAATAGACGCAAACAGATTGAAATGGCGCAAAAAAGTACGTCATACGCACCAAACGGGAAATATATCACTTACAAAATCAAATCAGGCGACACATTAGGTTCTATAGCAAAACGCTATCATGTGAGCGTCAAACAGTTGCAGAGATGGAACGGACTGAAAGGGACAAGCATTAGAGCCGGCAGAGTGCTGAAGATTTACAAAAAATAATGGGGCAAGTAAAGAAACTATATTGGTCGATATCAGAAGTGAGCGAGATGCTGAACGAATCTTACTCAACACTTCGCTATTGGGAAGCAGAAATCAAAGAACTGCAACCCAAAAAGAATGAAGGCAATACACGTTTCTATACGGAAAAAGACATAGAGATACTGAAACAAATACAGTATATGCGCGATGTTGAAAAGATGTCAATCAAAATGATTCGCAAAAAATTTGCCGACAACAAAACCGACATCGAAAAAAAAGTAAGACTACGCAATTACCTACTGAAAATGAGAGAACAACTTGTAGAAATCAGATCAAACTTATGAAAAACATACTTGCAATATTCAAAAAAGAATTTCGATATTTTTTCGGCACCCCAATAGGATATATAGTTCTATTCTTGTTTTGGCTTGCAATAAGCTTGTTTCTTTGGGTTATTCCCGGCAATTACAATATCATAGATTCCGGTTATGCCCAGCTGAACGGACTTTTTGAAATAACTCCGTGGCTATTTCTGTTTCTTTGTCCTGCGCTGACGATGAGAATGATAGCCGAGGAACGGCAAAATCACACATGGGACATACTTGCCACAAAACCTATTGAGATATGGCAGGTCGTGCTTGGCAAGTTTCTTGCCGCATGGTGTCTGAATCTGATTGCACTCCTACCTTGCATTTTCCACTACTATGTTGTGTACAACCTTGCAGAGCCGATAGGCAATGTTGATAGTGGCGCATTTTGGGGCGCATTCATTGGCTTGATATTTATGTCGGCAACATATTGCGCAATAGGACTTTGGGCTTCAGCCACAACAAAAAATCAATTAGAGTCATTTCTGCTTGCTATGGTTGTGTGTTTCATTCTATTCTATGGTTTCGACCTTGTAAGCGGACTTGTTACAAATGGTTCGACTATAGCGAAGATACAAAATATCGGTTTCAATGCCCACTACAAGTCAATCAGCCGAGGAATAATCGACTCAAGAGACATGATTTATTTTTTGTCTTTATGTGCATTATTCATAATCATCACAATCAAGCAATTATCAGTTAGAAAATAATCATGAAACGCATCGGACTACTATCTGACACACATGGAATGCTCGACAAACGCATCTTTGAACATTTTGCCGATTGCGATGAGATATGGCATGCAGGCGACATAGGTTCGGCTGAAGTACTTGACAAGTTAGAAGCTTTCAAACCGACAAGAGCAGTATGGGGAAATATTGATGGATATGATTTGAGATATAGGTTGAATCAGATCTACCGATTCAAATGCGAAGATGTTGATGTTTTTTTGACTCATATAGGCGGTTATCCGGGGAAATACGACCCTTTGGTCAGAAACAAACTTTATGCTATGCCACCAAACTTATTTATCTGCGGACATAGTCACATACTAAAAGTGCAATACGACAAACGTCTCAACCTACTCCATTTAAACCCCGGCGCCGCAGGGAAACAAGGTTTTCATCTTGTACAAACAATAATGAAATTCACCATTGACGGTAGCAACATAAAAGACTTAGACATAATAGAACTTGCGGAAAAGAAGTAAGACAAAAGACCGCTGCGCTGAAAGAAAAAAGACCGCTGCGCTGAAAGACAAAAGACCGCTACGCTGAAAGAAGTAAGATGTTAGAAATGCAAAAATATGTTGCAAAACATATAGCGATATGTTTTATAACATACAAAAAAAATTTGCATATATAAAAAAAACGAGTAATTTTGCAACGGTCGTTGTGAAACGATACACTTTAGAACTAAAACAACACAATCTTTTTGTACCTTAGAAAACAAACTAATACCTTTTAGACTGGAGACCACTGAGAAGTAGGTCTTCTTTCTTTTTTATAAAATGCAAAAAAAAAACAATTATGAAGAAAAAAAAATTGTTAAACTATTGTTTTTTTAATAAAAATTGCTTAATTTTGCGTGTTAAAATATGCGATCATGAAAAAACTTGTTTCTATATTATCAATCATACTAACGAGCACAACATTGTTGTGGGCACAGTTTGAGGTTATTGGCGTACATAATCTTGGCCATGGCTACTATCCTCAAATCAATGAAAATGGAACAGTTGTAACATATTCAACCAGTGAGGACATTCCCAATAATGCCCCGGAATCGAATGGTCAGATTTTCGTTAATAACACTGATTTGAAGCTCAATTTGATTATCAATGGCAAAACAACCATACTCACTCCGCACGGAGATGATGTCAACTATATATGGTCGTCACTTTCACCGGACGGCAACTTAATCTTATTCAACACCTGCAAAGGAACAGCAATATGCGATTTGCAAGGCAAAGAAATCATCAACCTTGGCAACATCAATGCACCGGTATGGTATGGAAGTAAATATGTTGTTGGTATGGACGACAATAACAACGGGAATTTCTACACTTCATCACGCATTGTTATAGCAGCTATAGATGGTAGTTCGAAACAATACCTTACTGATGACGATGAGATAGTGATGTACCCATCGGTGAATGCCGAAAATGGTTATATTGCCTACAACACTATAGATGGTCAGCTTCGGATGATGAAGATTTCAACCAACAAACTGACCAAAGACGATATTGAGGACATGATATTGGTTGAAGCCATGCCGCCTATCGGTAAAGTTGACAAATACGACCCTGACAAGCCATACACCGAGCAACCCAAGAATGTTAGGATTTACATCAATGCCGGTCGTGGAGGATGGGATGCTGACGACAGAAATATTGTAGTAGAACCATTTGCCAAAGGAGATACATTAGGTTTCTGGGAATCAAAAGCCAATCTTATCAAAGCTCAAATGCTCGATTCAATGCTTCGTCAACTGGGTTTCCAAACCAAGATGTCGCGAAATGCCAACAACTCATATAACGATCGTTCCTTGTCAGCTATTGCCGCAGAAGCAAGTTTCTGGGAGGCAGACTATATGCTGTCAATTCACTCTATTTCAGGGTCAGGCAACAGCAACTATGTTCTTCAGCTTTATGCCGGAACAGACGCAAGCGACACGACCACTTATTCAACCACAGCACTCAACACCGAGGAGAGCCGTGCAATGGCTAATGTCATAGCTCAAAATTTGCTTAGCAACCAACTGACCACATGGACTTCAGACACATATCATGTTGGCGGCGATAAGTCATACGCAAAAACGCATTTTGGATGGGAAGATGGACATGGCGTGTTGCGCGGACTGACAGTGCCGGGCTCAATATCTTTTGGCTCAATGCACGACTATATTCCTGAGACATACCGCTTGCTCAATTCCAACTACCTCTATCTTGAAGCATGGAATTATGCAAAATCGTTCTACTCATTCTTCTGCAACAAACAAATACCGACAGGAATTATTGCCGGACAACTGCGAGACAACAACAATACAATAACCGACAACTATTGGATAAAAAAGGGCTCAAAAGACGAATATGTGCCTATCAATAATGCCAAGATTTATCTCTATCGTCACAATGGAGTATTGCTCGACTCTATCTCAACCGACAATTTGAACAACGGCATATTCGTATTCAAAAACCTGACAACTGGTGCATATAAAATCAAAATCAGCCATCCTGATTACTACGAAGTAGAAAAATATGTACAGGTGAATGGCAATCAGATCAGCTACGAAAATCTGTCGCTCAATCTCAAACGCTTAGACCGTCCTGCTGTTGTTGCTTACTCACCGGCAGTAGAGCTGACAGACTCTATCAAGACGACAACGGCAGTAACCATAGATTTCAATGTAGATATGTTGGAATCATCTGTTGTAGATGCATTCAGCATACAACCCGCAATTGAAGGCACACTGACATTTGAAAACAGCAAACATAGAGTTCGTTTTGTACCAGACAACGGATGGGCAGAAGCGACAGAGTACAGCATAACACTTGCAGCAACAGCATGCCACCCGGATTTCAACAATCCAAACACTATGGCTCAAACATTCAACTTTAAGTTTAGAACAGAGAAACGCAAAAAACTTGATGTCCTGCTTTCATATCCGAAGAACAACGAAACAGATGTGCCGACAAATGCACCTTTAGCTCTGTTGTTTGACCGAACAATTATAGACAATCTGAGCAACTCTTTAATCACACTTCAAGACGAAGAAGGCAACAATATTGAAATTGACGAAAAAGCAATTAAAGTAAATTCGATGTCAAGCAAATATGGTTCGGTATTTATCACCTTGCCTAATGATTTGAAGACACAAACAACATATACATTGTTGGTGAATAAAGCTGTAAGCGACAATTCCGGCATTGAGCTTGAAAAGGATTATCAGATAACTTTCACAACCGGAAGTCATGCCGTTTTGAGTTCTAATGTTGAGTTGCTCAATGGTATGGAAGATATCTTTATGATTGCGTCAGATGATAGAAGCCAGGGCGTAGATGCGACAATCTCTATCGACCACACGAACGCCAATGAAGGCAATCGTTGCAACAAAATAGAATATACCTTTGCAGGAGGACAGGACGAAATGCTATTTATGTTCCCAACCTACCTCAATTATACATATTCGTCAGACGACACTTTATTTATTGATATATATGGCGACTTGTCGTACAACAGACTGTATGTAGAATTTCTGACTGACGGCAATTTAGTTCAGTTGCCACTATGCGATATGAATTACTTAGGTTGGAAAACACATATTGTACCACTCGACGACCTTCCGCAGTTGACAACATATCAATTTGACGGAATACGTCTTGAGCGCACCGACAATATATTGTCGCAAGAAGGAACATTCTATATTGATGCTCTGCGCCGCGCACGCCGCGTTCAGACAAGTTTGTTCAACGCTGAAAATAAATCAATTGAAATAGCTCCTAATCCTGTACGCAGCATAATAAACATTATAGGAACAGACGCCAATTGTCAGCTGAGTCTTTACAGCATAGACGGACAATTGATTAAGTCGGTTCGTGGAATGCAAATGGATGTAGAAGGATTAGCTCCAAGTACTTATCTTTTAAGAATAGAAACAAACAACGGTAATGTGCTGAAAACAGTCATTAAACAATGATACTATGACAACAAAAAAACTTTGTTTCTATCTTGTTTCAATACTCGTTCTGGCAGGATGTTCAAAACAAGCCATCAAGCAAACAATTGAAAACGATTTGACACTGATGGAACTCAATGGTCGCGTGTCGCAAATCATAGAGATAACCACAGGCGAGACCGACACGACGCAGTTTTATGCGTCTTTCGACACATGCGGAATGTTCACCGAACAGACTCTATATGCCAATTCCGAGCTACAGCTGAAAACCGTCTATACCGATTCACTCAGATACCAAATTGACGGCAACAACGAGTTGCAATGGATTGTAGAAATAGATAAAGACAGCAATGGACTTGTAACGAAAGAGCACTCCATAACACATTTTCGTGAGTGGACAACATTCTACAACTACAACGACCACCAACAGATTGCTATGCAAACTGACCTTGACACTCTGGGGCAAATACTTGAAATAAATCAGTATGCCTACAATAAACAAGGGCTTTTGGAAACACAGACTTGTGTCAGCAGTGAAGGCGGTATATCACTTGTTTATAACCACACATATAATAAAAAAGGTCAATTAATAGCTTTAAGCCAAACAGACGCAGAAGGAAAAGTCGTGCAAACTTATGAGTATGAATACGACAAAAATGGTAATCAAACCATTTGTCGACTCAAAGCCTCAGATGGACGAATTGTATATTCAGAAAAAAGCAAATACAACGACACCTTGCTTGTAGAAAAAATTTGCACCGGCGACAATATCTATAACCAGCAGTTTGTGTTTAAATATGACGAGAATGGCATTCTTCAATCCGAAGAAATAAATGAATTTGATTTCGACAACGAAGTTAGTTCTATCAAAGTACAGACTTTTCGCAAATGCGATTCTCTTGGCAACTGGACGGAAGAACAAATCAAGGAATATGATTCATTTGGGCTTCCACACATAACAACAAGAAAACGAGTAATCAATTATTACTAATAAACGATATGAAGACAACAACCGAACTAATGCGTAACGGACTATATTTTGGTCCACTGATTGCGCTCAACACATTACTTGAAATGACTCAAAATCAGGGACTCAACTTCCTCTCGTGGGGCGTATGGGGAGTGATGATGTTCCTACTCTATTTTTTTACCAATCGTTATAAAAAGACATCAGGCATAGAAGAGCTCACTTTCGGAAAAGCATTCTACTATGTTACGATGACATATATCTTTGGTGCACTCATCGCTACTGCTATCAACATTATATACTTCAAATGGATTAATCCTGATACACTGACCAACTACTACGATTTGTTGATGCCTGCCTTTGACCAGCTGCCGGCATCACAAGACAAAGCAGAGGTCAAAAGAATTATGCAGATGTTGCTTCAACCTGTACAAATGTCATTTATCTATCTATGGGTATATATCTTGCAAGCAGTATTTTATGGACTGATTTTCGCACTAATCACAAAAGGAAGTGTAAATAAGTCGCAAACACCAAACGACGACGATGATATAATATAAAAAACACATTAAACAATGGATATATCTATAGTAGTACCGCTTTATAATGAGGCTGAGTCGCTCGGTAAACTCTACGAATGGGTTGAAAAAGTTATGACTGAAAATAATTTCAGTTGGGAAATAATTTTTGTCAATGACGGCTCAACCGACGATTCATGGAAAGAAATAGAAAAACTTCAACAAAAATCAGAGCATGTACGCGGGATTAAATTCCGTCATAACTACGGCAAGTCGCCTGCTCTATACTGCGGCTTCAAAGCCACGAAAGGCGATGTGGTCATCACCATGGATGCCGACTTGCAAGACTCGCCCGATGAGATACCCGAATTATATCGCATGATAAAAGAAGAAAACTACGATTTAGTTTCGGGTTGGAAAAAGAAAAGACTCGACAATAAATTCACCAAAAACATACCGTCTAAACTCTACAATGCCACTGCACGACGCGTGACGGGACTCAAACTGCACGACATGAACTGCGGTCTGAAAGCCTACCGAAGCGAGGTGGTGAAAAACATTGAAGTCTTTGGCGAGATGCACCGCTACATACCTTATTTGGCAAAAGAAGCCGGTTTTACACGAATAGGAGAAAAGGTTGTACAACACCGCAAACGCGAATTCGGAGAATCAAAATTCGGACTCAACCGCTTTGTCAATGGTTATTTAGACCTAATGACATTGTGGTTTTTGTCGAAATTCGGCAAACAACCGATGCACTTTTTCGGCTCTCTTGGTAGCCTTATGTTTATTGCCGGTTTTATAATGATTATTGTTGTGGGAGCAAAGAAATTGGTAGCTCTCTCACATGGTATCTACGGAATAGACACCTTAGTTGCCAATAGTCCGTATTTCCATTTGGCCATATTGGGTATGGTGCTCGGAACATTGTTGTTTGTAACGGGTTTTCTCGGTGAACTGATCATTCGCAACTCTCAGGAGCGCAACAATTACATGATTGAGAAAGAGATTTGATTACAAAAAAAAGTAAAAATATGTCAAAAAAATTTTGCTATTACAATAAAATATAGTAATTTTGCAGTGGGTAAGTCCTACACGACCAGCTCCCTTTGAACTCCCCCAGAGCTTGACCGCAGCAAGGGTAGAAGGTTGTAGCGGTGCGATGTAGATCGCTTACCTTTTTTTTTATTTATACACCCTAACACATATCAAAATGAAAAAAAGTCTTTTCATCATACTCCTCCTTGCGACAAGTATTAATTTGTTTGCACAAATTTTCGACCCTGTTCAATGGATATATCAGCTTGAGCGCCAAAATGATACACTTGCTGTGTGTACAATCAAAGCCACCATCGAAAAAGGTTGGCACCTCTACACTCCTTTTCTGCCCGATGATGGCCCAAGACCGACAACAATACAATTCACCAAAGCACAAGGGTTAGAGCCTTTAGGCACACTTCAAACACCACAAGACACAATATCTAATTACGACGAGAATTTTGACATGATACTTTCGTATTATGAACATGAAGCTCTCTTTACTCAAAAATTCAAAATCACCGCAACAGAAGCAATAGGTGTTGAGGGATATGTTGAATTTATGGCTTGCAACGACCAAATGTGCCTGCCGCCGCAAACACTTGATTTCACAGTAGGCGAGACAGATAATCTCACACAAATCAACACCATACCTATTGAAGAAATTGACATTGCACAAATTGACACAACCCCTGCGGCAGCAACGACAGACAGCGAAAGCAAATCACTCTGGTACATATTCGTCATGGGACTTTTGGGTGGTTTGTTGGCCGTTTTGATGCCTTGCATTTGGCCTATCATTCCGATGACAGTAAGTTTTTTTCTGAAAAGAGGGCAGAGAGCAGAGAAAAACGGAAAACGCAACAATGGTAGAACAGATGCCATACTCTACGGACTTTCAATCATAGTAATATATGTAGGTTTGGGCCTTCTCATCACGCTCATTTTTGGTGCAAGCAAACTGAACGAGATTTCAACAAGTGCCGGACTAAATATTTTCCTTTTCCTCCTGCTCATAATCTTTGCAATTTCATTCTTTGGTGCATTTGAAATTCAGTTACCTGCCAAATGGAGTACATGGCTGGACAATAAAGCAGAAAAAACAACAGGCATAGTTTCGATTATGCTTATGGCGACAACACTCGTTATTGTCTCATTCTCATGCACAAGTCCTATCATTGGCACACTGCTTGTCGAAGTGGCCTCAACAGGCTCTGTCTTGGGTCCTACAATAGGTATGTTAGGCTTTGCAATAGCTCTTGCTCTGCCCTTCACTCTTTGCGCATTTTTCCCCGACATAATCAACAAACTGCCTAAATCGGGAGATTGGATGACGACACTGAAAGTTACACTCGCCTTCGTAGAGCTTGCTTTCTCGCTGAAGTTTCTCTCTGTGGCAGACCTTGCTTACGGTTGGCATATTCTCGACCGCGAGACCTTCCTCGCTCTATGGATTGTGATATTCGCTTTGTTGGGTATCTACCTGCTCGGATGGCTACACCTGCAAGAACGCCAAACGACAATAGGCACAACACGACTGTTCTTAGGTATGATTTCGCTTGCTTTTGCAGTGTATATGCTGCCCGGACTTTGGGGAGCACCACTAAAAGCAGTATCCGCCTTCGCGCCACCTATGGACACACAAGATTTCAACATACAGCACACACAATCGCCGGCTCATTTCTACGACTATGATGCAGGTATTGAATACGCCCGTGCCAACAACAAAAAGATATTTCTCGACTTTACGGGCTATGGGTGTGTCAACTGCCGAAAGATGGAAGCTGCCGTACTTGCCGACACTCGTGTTCACGAACGACTGACAAAAGATTATGTCATCGTCTCACTCTATGTTGACGACAAGACACAACTGCCTAACCCCATTGAGATAGAAGAGAACGGCTCAAAACGAACACTCAAAACAATAGGCGACAAATGGAGCTATCTGCAAAGAACGAAATATGGTTCTAATGCACAACCTTATTATATAATAATAGACAGCAACGAACAAAAAATGACAGACCCGTATTCTTACGACGAGGATGTTGACAAATTCTTAAATTGGATGAAATAAATATGATTGACAGAAATTTCAAACCACGCCAGTCGAAACAAGACTATAAAACACATCGCATACCTGAGAAACAAATGATTTTCGGTATTCGAGCCATACTTGAAGCTATTGAAGCAGGAAAAGACTTCGACAAGATATTTCTGCGTCGCGATATGTCGAGCGATTTAGGTCGTCAGCTGATAGCCAAACTCAATGGTGTTCCAACTCCTATTGTACGCGTACCTGTGGAGAAGCTAAACCAAATGACCGACAAAAACCATCAAGGAGCCATAGCCTTTATTTCGCCAATACAATTCAGCAACATAGAAACGCTCATCCCCACTCTGTTTGAAGAAGGCAAGACCCCAACAATAGTTGTGCTTGACGGAGTAACCGATGTGCGCAACATAGGCGCCATAGCACGCACTTGCAGTTGTACAGGCGTTGATGCACTGCTCATCCCAAATCGCGGCACAGCAAGCATAACGGCCGATGCCATCAAGACATCAGCCGGAGCATTACACACACTACCCGTTTGCCGTACCGACAACCTGAGCCAGACAATAAAATACCTCAAAGACTGTGGACTGCAAGTCATTGCTGCAACAGAACATACTTCAACAAATTACACAAAAGCTGATTTCAAACAACCACTCGCTCTTGTTATGGGCTCGGAAGATGTCGGAATAAGCGACGACATACTCAAACTCGCAACACAAAAAGTACGCATACCAATGCAAGGCACTATAGAATCGCTCAATGTGTCTGTTGCCGCAGGTGTGATACTATATGAAATCGTCAGACAAAGAGGCATAGAATAATGACCATACTCTACGAAGACAATCATATTATTGCCGTCAATAAGACATGCTCTGAAATTGTACAGGCAGACAAAACACAGGACAAGCCTCTTTCAGATATGCTTAAAGACTATCTCAAAGAGAAATACAACAAGCCGGGCAATGTGTTTATCGGTGTGCCTCACCGACTTGACCGACCCACAAGCGGTATAGTGCTCTTTGCCAAAACGAGCAAAGCACTTTCAAGACTGACAGAGATGTTTCGCAAACATGGTGAAATAAGAAAAACATATTGGGCAATAACAGAAATAAAAGCCATACCTCAACAAGCGACACTCGAAAACTACCTATTCCGCAACGAAGCACAAAACAAAACATACATAGTAGAACAAAATCATAAGGATGCCAAGTTGGCTATACTCGACTACAAAATCATAAGCAGCAGCGACCGCTACCAATTGCTCGAAATACAACTACACACAGGACGACATCACCAAATCAGAGCCCAACTTGCCAACATAGGATGCCCAATCAAAGGCGACCTGAAATATGGCTCAAAACGCTCTAATCCCGACGGCGGAATATGCTTGCATGCAAGAGCCATCGACTTCATACACCCTGTTTCAAAACAACAGATACACATTGAAGCACCTACACCGAACACACCAATATGGAATATTTTTAATACCCACATAAAATGAAAAAAACTTTTCTCACAACAATACTATGCGTAGCAACACTATTTGCTCACGCCGAATTACTTGAAGACTTGATTGGCGGAAGATATAACGCAAAAAATCTGCCGCGTATCACACATCTGTCAGACGGCGAACACTATGCTATTAAAGACGGCAACTGCATTTTGTCATACAATTACAAAGGAGAACTCACTGACACATTATTCAACATAGAGAAAACAAAACTTCTCAAACTTGACACCATTCAAGGTTTTGTCTTGAGTCAAAACCCTCGCTGGCTGCTTGTTTACAACGAACGCCAACAAATCTATCGTCGAAGTTTTGAAGCAAAATATTATATCTACGACACCGAACGAAAAGAGCTCAAAGTGCTCAACAATGGTCGTCCGGCTCGTGACCCGCTGTTCTCGCCAAACGGCAGATATATTGCTTTTGCCTTCCAAAATAATCTCTATATACACAAATTAGATTTCGGAACAGAGATAGCCATAACTCAAAACGGCAAAGAAGGCGAAGTCATCAACGGAACAGCAGATTGGCTCTACGAAGAAGAGTTCTCAACAACATCATTGATGACATGGTCGGCAGACAGCAAATCACTTGCCTTTGTAAGACTAAACGAAACAAACGTGCCACAATTCACCTACCAAACCATGCTTGAACAAGGCTATCCACAAAGCAACACCTTCAAATACCCGCGAGCAGGCGAAGAAAATGCAACGGCAAGTGTTATCGTTTATGACACACAATATAAAAGCTTGAAAAAGATAGAATTAGACATCGCGGAAAATTCTTATATTCCACGACTGATTTGGACTAACAATGCAGAACTATTTGCCATTTTTACTCTCAACCGCAATCAAAACAAAATAGAAATGTTCATTGCCAACGCCAAATCAACAGTTAGTAAACTGATCAATTCAGAGGAGAGCAAAACAGAATTCGTTGACTATGCCAATATCGACAATTTCTCATTTTTAGAGAACAACGACTTCATCTTAGTCAGCGAAAAAGACGGCTATCGTCATGCGTATCTTTATGACGCTAACGGAATACTAATCAAGCAAATAACAAAAGGCAAATACGATATTACAAAAGTGTATGGCTACGATGCAAAATCGCAAACGCTCTACTATCAAGCAGCAAAGAACAGCCCTACACAACGCCAGATTTATGCCAACAAAAAGGGAAAAGAAGTGTGCATTGCAAGCGAAGAAGGCATGCACAATGCTTCATTTTCTAAGAACTTACAGCATTTCATTGATTCATATAGTTCAGTTACTTCGGCTCCAAGAGTTGAGATTCGCAACAACCAAGGCAAAACAATCAAAATACTCGCTGACAATACAGAGTTGGAAAACGACTTCAAATCACTCCATCTACCTCAGAAACAATTCACTTCAATCATTACATCTCGCGGCGACACTCTTTTTGGATGGATACTCTACCCGACCGATTTCAAAGAAAGCCGGAAATACCCGTTGCTTCAAATTCAATATTCCGGACCGGCATCACAACAAGCTTTGAATCGATGGAAGAAAGACTGGGAATATTTCCTCGCCGATAAAGGCTATGTAGTTGTATGCTTCGACGGACGCGGAACAGATGCACGAGGCAGAAAATTCCGCAATGAGACCTATATGAATTTGGGCACCAAAGAGGCTCAAGACCAAGTGGCTGTGGCACAATATTTTGGAACTATGCCATATATCGACAGCAAGAAAATTGCAATATGGGGCTGGAGTTACGGAGGTTTCAACACCATAATGGCTATGTCGCAACCTGAAAAAGTCTTTTGTGCAGGAATAGCTGTCGCACCCGTAACTAATTTCCGCCTGTACGACTCCGCCTACACCGAACGTTATATGCGACGCCCGCAAGAAAACGATGAAGGCTACGAACAGACCGACGCCGCACACTTAGCACAACAACTCAACGGACGACTACTCATCGTGCATGGCTCTGCCGACGATAATGTGCATTTCCAAAACACAATGCAGTATGTTGAAGCACTCATTGATGCCGAAAAACAATTCGACATGCAAATCTACCCCGACGACAATCACTTCATGCGAAAAGGAAAACACTACAAACACCTATACCACAAGATGTTTGACTTCTTAGAACAATATGTGAAGTGAAGATTTCAAGATTTGAAAATTTGAAGATTTCAAGATTTGAAGATTTCAAGATTTATCATATTAACACTACCTTTATGGTTTATGTTGGGTTGTAAGATTCAATCTGACAAGACCACTTTGCAACAACAGCTCAACCAAGAGGAAGAAAAAGCACAAGAAGTTGTAAGTCATATCGCAGATCTTATCAATAAAGAAGCCATTGATTCACTCTATCGACTTGACTTTACAAACTCAAACACACTATACTATATTTTCGATGAAAAAGGGCTTGTCTATTGGTCGGACAACTGGTTAGCCGCCAACATGCTTCGCTTAGAAGGCTACAACAAATGGTACTATCAAAAATTCAGCAATGCTCACACAATATGCCGCTGGACAAGTGTTGGTAATTACTCAGTAGTCAGCGTTATCCCTGTAAAATATGCATACGCAATAGAAAACAAATGGCTCAAGAACGAATTTACAAAACCATTTGAAATCAATCGCGAATACGATATTGTTCCTGTTTTAACAGATGAGAGATTAGCTCTTTATTCTCCTGACGACGACTACCTGTTTTCAATCAAAAAGCCGAGTAAAGAAACAGAACAAAACGCCAAACAACAATCTACAATACAAAGCTTCAGCTATCAAAATCTTTTTGGAACAGACGACGACAACGAAGAAATCAAACGTCTTCGACGCTCATGGTACATAACTTTTGGAGTATTCATTATCGGCATACTCCTGATTCTCATTTACGCCATCTCGAACATCATCAAATACAAAGGATTCCGCAACCTTCCGCTTGCACTGAAAATATTTTTCAGTTTCAGCATCATATCAATTGCTGCTATAATCTATATAGGAGTATTGGTGACCAACATTGTCAGCAATAAATACATAGAAGGTCAGCAACAAATGCTGTACGACAAATGCAAATATATGCAAGAATCGCTCAAGACAAAAGTGGCATATATGGCCTCAATATCCTACAAACAAGCCGACGACCTCAATGCTGAACTCAAAGAATTGGCAACGACATACAAGACTGACATACATATCTACGATCTCAAAGGAAATCTGGTCAGCACCACATTCCCTGATATATTCGAGAGCGGACTACACAGCAAGAGAATTGCACCACAAATCATCTTTCAACGCTATAACGACAAAAACTACCAATTCGACGAACCCCATATTCAATACGAGCATATCGGCGAGATGAAATACCTTGCCGGATATATTGATTGTGTCAACTGGGACGACATTCAAATCGGCTATATCTGCATACCCTACTACATCAGTGAGACAACAATGCAAGAGTCGCTTTATGATTTGATGACCAACACGATGCCGCTATTCATACTTATACTTGGACTTACAGCATTATTCAGTATATTACTGGCTCACGCGTTGACGCGTCCGATTTCGGAATTAAGCCATCGGCTCCGCAATCTTGACCCGAGCAAAAAAAACACACAAATAGAATATAACAATGCCGACGAGATAGGCGATTTGGTGGAAAGCTACAATGCTATGGTCAACGACTTGAATCAGAATGTGATTATACTGACAGAAAAAGAGCGTGAAGCAGCATGGCAAACGATGGCTCGCCAAGTGGCACACGAAATAAAAAATCCGCTCACACCCATGAAACTCACGGTACAACAGATGCAACGAGCAAAAACAAAAGGCGGTGAACAATTTTCAGCCTATTTTGACAAATCGACAAAATCACTCATCGACCAAATAGATACACTCTCAATCATAGCAGGTTCGTTTTCTGCTTTTGCAAAAAACTTGCCTGATGAAATCAAACTTGACGAAATAGATATTGCCGAGAAACTACACAATGCAGTAATGATGTTCGCTAATTATCCAAACATAAGTTTGAGATATATAGGACCGGAATCAGGAACAATGGTATATGCCGATGTGGAACAAATAAGCCGCGTCTTTTCCAACATACTTCAGAATGCAGTGCAAGCACTCGAAAAGCAAGAAAACGGCGATATCATTGTCATGCTCAAACAGGACCAGCAATGGGTAGAAATCAGTATATCCGACAACGGACCCGGCATACCGGAAGAACTGCGCGACAAGATATTTTTGCCTAATTTCACTACCAAGACAACAGGTATGGGACTTGGACTTGCCATGTGCAAAAACATTGTGGGCAGAAGTGGTGGCAATATGTGGTTTGAATCAACGCCGGGAAAAGGAACTACATTTTTTATTCAACTAAGAGCGTGCAACTAAACAACTATATGCCACAATAATCAGTTGAAAAAACACCTATTTTATTCCCAGAAAAATCACTTCAAAAAATTTCTAAAAAAAAATCAAAATTCAAACGACTGATTTGAGTTAAAAAAAATCAAAAAAAAATTGTTAATAACAAAAAAATGTGTTATCTTTGCGGAAACAAAAACATACAAACTTAATACATTAAAGTTATGGACGAGAGTCGTATTTTAGCTAATCTTGAAGCAAAACATCCCGGCGAGAAGGAGTATTTGCAAGCTGTTCATGAGGTTCTGATGACAATCAAAGACACCTACAATCAACACCCTGAGTTTGAACAGGCCAAGATTGTAGAGCGTATTGTAGAACCGGATCGTATTTTCATGTTTCGTGTTCCATGGCTCGACGACAATGGCGATGTACAAATCAACATCGGCTATCGAGTTCAATTCAATGGTGCTATAGGTCCCTACAAAGGCGGACTTCGTTTCCACCCCTCAGTGAATCTCTCAATCATGAAATTCTTAGGATTTGAACAAACATTCAAAAATGCCCTTACCACACTGCCAATGGGTGGTGCCAAGGGAGGTTCCGACTTCAATCCCAAAGGCAAATCAGACAACGAGATTATGCGTTTCTGCCAAGCTTTCATGACCGAATTGTGGCGCAATATTGGTCCTGACACTGATGTTCCGGCAGGCGATATAGGTGTTGGAGCTCGCGAGATAGGTTATCTTTACGGTATGTACAAAAAACTTGCACGCGAACATACCGGCGTACTCACAGGCAAAGGACTGGAATATGGCGGAAGTCTAATCCGCCCAGAAGCAACTGGCTTCGGAGCACTATATTTCGTAAAACAAATGTTGCAAACAATGAATCAAGACATCAAAGGCAAGACAATAGCCGTGTCTGGATTCGGAAATGTGGCATGGGGAGCAGTGACTAAAGCCAATCAAATGGGAGCAAAAGTGGTAACCATCTCCGGACCTGACGGATATGTATATGACCCAGATGGTATATCAGGCGAGAAAATAGATTATATGCTTGAGCTGCGCAATAGTCGTCAAGATATTGTGGCACCATACGCTCAGAAATATCCAAATGCGACATTCTTTGCAGGCAAGAAACCATGGGAACAAAAAGTGGATATTGCAATGCCTTGCGCAACACAAAATGAATTGAACGAAGCAGATGCCAAACAATTAGTTGCCAACAATGTCTTACTTGTAGCAGAAGTATCAAATATGGGTTGCACACCGGAGGCTATCGACACATTTATAAAAAACAAAATTGTCTATGGACCGGGCAAGGCAGTTAATGCCGGAGGTGTTGCCACATCAGGTTTGGAAATGACACAAAACGCAATGCACCTGAGCTGGCGAGCAGAAGAAGTGGACGAAAAATTGCACCACATCATGACATCCATTCATGAGCAATGCGTCAAATACGGAACCGAAAAAGATGGTTACATCAACTATATGAAAGGTGCCAATATAGCAGGATTTATGAAAGTAGCAAATGCTATGCTGGCCGAAGGAATTGTATAACAACCTAACTAACAACAATTTATTTTTAATAATCATGGATTACAAAGTAATTGACATTGAGGGTGTAGGCGAAAAATATGCAGCCGTACTCGAAAAAGCAGGAATTGCAAAAGCAAGCCAACTATTAGAAAAATGTGAGAAACCGGCAGGACGCAAAGCACTGGAAGAAGAAACCGGTATTAGTGGAAAATTGATTTTGAAATGGGCAAACCATTGCGACTTATATCGTATCAATGGTGTAGGTCCTCAATTTGCAGAATTGCTTGAAGCAGCCGGTGTTGACACTGTTAAAGAATTCAGTCACCGCGTTGCAGCTAATCTTGCAGCCAAGATGGAAGAAGTAAATGCAGAAAAGAACCTCACTCGTCGAGTTCCAACAGTTGAAATGCTTCAAGCCATGATTGACGAAGCAAAGACATTAGAGCCAAAAATGAGCTACTAATTTTTCCTCAAAATAGAAACAAAAGGTGCGACTGTCGCACCTTTTGTTTCTTTCTAAAGATAAACATAGATGTCCCAATTGATATATCCCAATAGGGAAAGTCTTTTTATTTACTAAACTTTCCCACTTCTAAAATTACGGCGTAGCCGTTACATATTAATAGATATATTCAAGATTACAAACTCAACAACCACAAGTGGTTGCACATTGTCAATTATTCATACTATATTGAAAAGTGTTTTAATATGCAACCGCTAACGCGGTTAGGCAGAGGGGTAATAATATCATCATTTTCTATTAATATGAAACCGCTATCGCGGTTTTTCTCCTTTGAATCAGGCATAAACAAGTTCTTATAATGTAACATACTAAATGCTTGCGAAAATTGAATTAGATAAATAATTGTATTTTTGTCCTATAAATCAATGTTTTCCCATAGGAAACTCATTATAAGGTGAAAGCTGAAAATTGAAAGGAAACCTTAACTTTTCATTTTTCACTTTTTATTTAGTCTGAGATTTTCTGTAGGGAGCTCCTTTTAAACCATTGATAATAAGATATTAAAAGAAAATCCCTACGGGATATAAATTTGAAATTAACCTGATTATTCTATTAAAAGAGAATCGCTACGCGATATTTTCAAAAAAACAAGCCCCCTATTTTAATATTTGTCATATTATGCTTATTTTCAATAACATATCAATGCATATATGTTTTTTATCGGACACCAATAAAATAATTTTGTGCAATCTGTGTTGTTGTATCTACAAAATTTTAATTGAAAACAAATTATAATGCCGTATTAAAAAAAAAGCGACGGATCATTCCATCGCTTTTTTGTCGGGATTATGTCGCAGTTTTTACAAAATTCGTTTCTAAAACTCTTTGTAAATCAACATTTGAGCGGCAAACGGGACTCGAACCCGCGACCCTCGGCTTGGGAAGCCAATGCTCTACCAACTGAGCCATTGCCGCAAATAACTCAAGATATAAATAAAAATCTCACTACATAACGGTATGTGATTTTATTTGATACCACTTGAATAAGGGATTGCAAAATTACACTTTTTTTTTAATTCATACAAAAAAAAATAAAAAAAATCAGTTTTTTCAAGTTTTTCTAACAACTTATTTGCATAAATTAGTAATATGTTGTACCTTTGCTAACCAAATGACAAAAAAATGAAAAAGATTTTTTTTGCTATATTGCTCACTTGTCTGTCTGCTCATTGCTTTGCCCAACAAAATTATTTCATCACTTGGTTGAGCGGCGGAACAAGTATGACACTTGATGATTTGAGTTGGACTACAACTAAATTTGGCGGTGGTGGTACGATAGGTTTAGGCTATCAGTGGCAAAAAAATCTTTTTATTGTAAATATAGGCTTTGAAGCAAGCTTTCAAGACCGCAATATTGGTTTGAACGACACGACATTTCGCTCACGCATTGTTGACAGCGAGCATGAGAGTTTTATATATAATGGCGAAGTAATAAATCGCAACGATCAGTTATTAGCCCTTGATGCTAATATTCCGATTATGCTTGGCTTGCAAACTGATAATTTCTATTTTCTTGCCGGGGTGAAGTTGTCTGTCAATGGTATTGGCTGGACAAGACAAAGAGGCTATTTCTCCACGCAGGGCGATTACGACAGATTTTACGAGACTCTGACCGACATGCCTAATCATAATTTTCACACCTACGAGCCGGTAAAAACAAGTTCTACACGATGGTTAAATACCGAACTATTAGGGTCTTTAGAATTGGGGGCTGTTGCTGCCATAGTACCTGAAAAATTCAGAATAAAAGTAGGTTTTTTTGCTGATTTTGGTATCATTCAATTCGGCACACGTTCAGGACTTAATTCTATCGCGCAACCTAACCCTTCCGATCCATTCGTGATTGATTTGACGCATGTCTATTTCAGCCGAGAGGGTTGCGATGCAAAACTTCACAACTTGAATGCGGGTATGAAAGTTACATTCGAGATTTTGCCTAATCACAAAGGCAGGTGTGTAGTATGCGAGTGGAACCATTGGCGTTAATAATCTTTATTTTACACAACTATTTTGCAAAAAAGAATATAAAAATTTTGTTAAATCAAAAAAAAATATTAATTTTGCAATCGGAAAGAGATGACCAGAGGGGAACGAGAGTTCTCCTCTCTTCGTAATAGCAAGTACAAAGTTTAATATAGGATGATAGAAAAACAAATAGTTAAAGATATAGTAGAAGCTTTTTTGCAGAACACAGATTATCAGCTCATCGACTTGACGATAAGTGCTGATAATAGGATTGTGGTTGAAATAGATTCATTTGAGGGTGTTGACATTGATTTTTGTGCCCAACTGACTCATCATATTGAGAGCCAACTCAATCGCGACAAAGAGGACTACGAACTTGAAGTAGGCTCAAGCGGACTGACAACGCCATTCAAAGTGCTGATGCAATACCAGAAAAACATTGGCAATCCGGTGGAAATACTAACTAAAGAAGGCAAAAAACTACACGGACAACTTGTTGATGCAGACGAAGATAAATTTTTGGTTGATATTGAAGAAAAGGTGCAAATTGAAGGCAAAAAACGCAAAGAGACTCAGATAATCACTCATACATTCAAATACGATGAAGTAAAATACACACTATACGATTTGAAAATATAGAAGAGAAGTGAGAAATAAGAGGTGAGATCGCTGCGCTGTGAGGAGTGAGAAACAAGAAGTGAGAGATAAGACCGCTGCGCTGAAAGACAAAAGAACAAAGACAAAAGACAGCTGCGCTGAAAGACAAAAGAACAAAGACAAAAGACCGCTGCGCTGAAAGACAAAAGAGATCTCTAACAGCGAACGAAGTGAGCAGTCTAACATCTAACAGGCAAAGCAGTCTAACATCTAACAGGCCAAGCCGGGCTAACCTTTAAAATAAGTAAATTAAGAAAATAATTAGATATGGCAAGAAAATCAGATCAAATCAACTTGGCAGAAGTGTTTGCCGAGTTTCAAGAAAGCAAAAACATTGACAGAGAGACACTCATCAGTGTGGTAGAAGAGTCGTTCCATAGCGTCATTGCAAAAATGTTTGGTACCGACGAGAATTTCGACATAATTGTCAATCCTGACCAAGGCGACTTGGAAATCTATCAGAACCGTGAGGTTGTGGCTGATGGAGAAGTGAAAGACAGCAACTTGCAAATTGAGCTATCCGAAGCACGCAAGATAGATGATGAATGCGAGATAGGTGAGGAGGTGACAGAGAAAATAGACTTTCTCAAGTTTGGTCGCCGTGCAGTGCTTAACTTACGCCAAACATTAGCATCAAAGATTCTTGAGTTGCAAAAAGAAAATCTCTACCATCACTATTCGGAGCTACTCGGACAAATAGTAACAGCCGAGCTGTACCAAGTATGGAAAAAAGAGTGGCTTTTGATTGACGACAAAGGCAACGAGCTTTACCTACCGAAATCAGAGCAAATCCCGTCTGATTTCTATCGTAAAGGCGAGATGGTTCGTGCCGTTGTGATTAGAGTGGAAAATAACAATTCAAACCCTAAAATTATTCTTTCACGTACCAACAAACTTTTCCTCGAACGCTTGTTCGAGCTTGAAGTACCTGAGGTACATGACGGACTTATCTCAATAAAAGCTATTGCACGCATACCGGGCGAGAGAGCCAAAGTGGCAGTAGATAGTGTTGACGACAGAATAGATGCAGTAGGAGCATGCGTTGGTATCAAAGGTGCTCGTATTCACGGCATTGTACGTGAGTTGCGCAATGAAAACATTGACGTCCTCCCTTATAGTCCAAATCCATCACTTCTCATTGCTCGTGCTTTGCAACCAGCAAAGATATCAAGTATTGAGATTGACGAAGAGACAAAACATGCCAACGCCTATTTGCGTCCCGACGAGGTATCACTCGCTATTGGTAAAGGCGGTTTCAACATCAAACTTGCTTCGATGCTTACAGGATATAGCATTGACGTATTCCGCGAGGAAGATGGAACAGACGAGATTGACGATATCTATTTGGATCAGTTCAATGACGAAATCGAACAATGGATTATTGATGCCTTCAAGAATATCGGTTGCGAGACAGCACGCGACGTACTCGAAATACCGAGAGACGAACTTATCTCACGCACCGATTTAGAGGAAGAAACAGTTGACCATGTGCTCGAAGTATTGTCTGCTGAATTTGAATAAGATAAAGAATTAAGTATCAAAGCGATAAAACTTCGCTTTGATACTTGGATATACACACAACAAGAAACAAATTGATTATTAACTAAACCTCTTCAATAAATGGCAATAAAACTAATTAAAGCTTGCAAAGAATTGAATATCGGAGTGAAAACAGCAACCGATTTTCTTACTAAACAAGGTATGGGTGATTTCTCTACCAACGATCCTAATATGCGTATTGACGACGACACTTATTTGTTGTTGGCAAAGCAATTCAATCGCGATATGGCTCTAAAGATAGAGGCAGATCGCATACAAAAGGAGCGTCAGGAACGAGAGAAACTTACTACCGTATCTATACCCAAAGAAGAAACGGAAAAACCACATATCAAAGAGATTGGTTTTATTGACCTTGATAAATTAGGCGGCAAAAAAGCGGCAGAGACAGAACAGCCACAAACCGAACAAGAGGAAAACACACCGACTAATGAAGAGGAAAAAGAAGTTCAACAGCAAGAAACTATTGAACCACAACCGGTTGTTGCTGAGCCACAGCCGGAACCGGAACCAAAAGAGCCGGAAGTAGAGGTTGATAATCAACCGGAAGAGCCCGCCGAAGAACCTGCTCAAACAAACGAAGATGTGGAAGAATATGAGGAGGAAGGGGAAGAAGAAGAAGAAGAGGAGGTAATCACAGAAGAACCTCAACCGGAGCCTGAAGAGGAAGAGATATTCAAAATCAAACGTCACAACATGCCCAAACAGCCTGTTGTGTTAGGAACTATCGACTTGGACAATCTCAACCAATCAACTCGTCCGAAATCAAAGACCAAAGAGCAGAAAAAACGCGAGCGTGAGGAGCGTCGTCAGCAACATCAAAACCAGAATCAAGGGCAGCAAGGCAAACAACAAAACGAGAAGAATCAAGGCAATAATCAGGGCGAAAAGAAAAAACGCGAACGCATCAAACAAGGTAAGGTAGATGTGGCAAAAGAGGGTGCAAACCAAAAAGCCAAAAAAGCTGCCAAACGACCGATAAAAGTAGAGATATCTGAAGAGGAAGTACAACGTCAGATAAAAGAAACAATAGCTCGCTTGCAAGGCAACAAAGGAAAGAGCAAAGGTGCCAAATATCGTAAAGAGAAACGCGAACATATTCGAGAGCACCAAGAGGAGCTGATGGAGCAGGAAGCAGCACAATCAAAGGTACTGAAACTCACCGAGTTTGTTACTGCCAACGAACTTGCAACAATGATGAACATATCAGTAATGCAAGTAATCTCTACATGTATGAGTTTAGGCTTGATGGTAAGTATCAACCAACGCCTTGACGCGGAGACAATAAATATCGTGGCAGAGGAATTTGGCTTTGAGACTGAGTTTGTGTCGGCACAGGTTGTGCAAAGCATAGAGGATGACACAGAAGATTATAGCGATGAAGACCTTGAGAGCCGTGCTCCTATCGTAACCGTTATGGGACATGTTGACCATGGTAAGACATCCCTACTCGACCATATTCGTAATGCAAACGTTATTGCCGGTGAGGCAGGTGGTATAACACAACATATTGGTGCCTACAATGTTAAGTTGAAGAATGGTCGTCACATCACATTCCTCGACACACCGGGACACGAGGCTTTCACGGCTATGCGAGCTCGTGGTGCAAAAGTGACAGATATAGCAATCATCATTGTGGCAGCAGACGACAATGTGATGCCACAGACAGTAGAGGCTATCAATCACGCATCTGCAGCCGGCGTACCAATCATTTTTGCGATAAACAAGATAGACAAGCCGGGAGCTAATCCGGAAAAGATAAAAGAGGAGTTGGCTAATATGAACTATCTCGTTGAAGACTGGGGTGGTAAGTATCAAAGTCAGGAGATAAGTGCAAAGAAAGGAACGGGCGTGTTTGAGTTACTTGAAAAGGTATTGCTCGAAGCCGACATGCTTGATCTGAAAGCCAATCCGAAACGCCGCGCTAAGGGAAGTATTATAGAATCGTCGCTCGACAAAGGTCGCGGCTATGTTGCCACAGTGCTTGTTTCAGACGGAACACTTCATCAAGGCGACATCATTCTTGCAGGTACTGCACATGGACGCGTCAAAGCAATGTTCAACGAGCGTAACCAAAAGATTAAAGAGGTACTTCCGGGTGAACCGGCTCTGATTCTTGGATTGAATGGAGCACCTCAAGCGGGTGATGAATTCAATGTAATGCAAACTGAACATGAAGCTCGCGAGATAGCCAACAAACGCGAACAGTTACAACGCGAACAATCAATACGCACAAAGAAACACGTCGGACTCGAAGAGATAGGTCGCCGCTTGGCTATTGGTGACTTCAAAGAATTGAATATCATCGTGAAAGCCGATGTTGACGGCTCTGTTGAAGCATTGTCAGACTCATTGATTAAGCTCTCGACAGAGAATATTCAAGTCAATGTCATACACAAGGCCGTAGGTGCAATATCAGACTCTGACATATTGCTTGCAGCTGCATCCGATGCTATCATTGTTGGTTTCAATGTTCGTCCGACAGCAACAGCAAAGAAACTTGCCGATCGTGAAGAAATAGACGTACGCGTTTATTCAATCATATACGATGCCATTGAAGAAATCAAATCGGCTATGGAGGGTATGCTCTCACCGGATATAAAAGAAGAAGTTACGGGTACGCTTGAGGTACGACAAGTATTCAAGATTACCAAAGTGGGCATGATAGCCGGTTGTATAGTCCGCGACGGTAAGATAAAACGTTCTTCACGAGTACGCGTTATTCGCGATGGTATAGTGATTTACACAGGTGACCTTGCAAGTTTGAAACGCGAAAAAGACGATGTCAAGGAAGTTGGTTTGAACACAGAATGTGGTGTTAATATCCGCTCATACAACGACATACAACCAGGCGATTTAATTGAAGCCTTCGACCAGATAGAAGTAGCAAAATCGCTGTAAGAAAAGTGAAAAGTGAAAAGTGAAAGTAACCTTTCAATTTTCACTTTTCAACTTTCTAACAGCAGAGCAGTCTAAACTCTTATATGAAACACACCCTACGAATTATATTACTCTTACTATGTTGTTTGCAGCTGCAAGCTCAGACAACAGAAGGGACAGATTTTTGGGTTACATTTCTGCAAGCCGATGAGATAGGAGCCAATCCGGGCCCTGAACTCAACGGCTTGACTCTTACATTCTCGTCAAAAAAAGACTGCCAAGTAAGCATATCTAACGACTACAGCGGCAAGGTTAATGTCGTTCAGCTCACTGCGGGCAACATCATGTCGTACACTTGCGATAGCAGTACTTGTTATGTAAAAAAGAGTTTGACATCGCAATATAAAGCTCTTCATATTACTTCCACCGACACAATATCTGTATTTGCAGGAAACTATCGCAACAAATCATTCGACGCAAGCATTGTGTTGCCGACAACAGCCTTAGGAACAGAATATTATGTTCAGAACTATCCAGCGTCAGACCACACCACTCCGGATAATGGCGGTCCACTAAATCGAGGAACACATTTTGCTATCGTTGCCACAGAGAATGCAACAGACATAGAATTCACACCGACAACGGCTGTTTGGAATTCGCAAACCAACACATGGCAAGCAGCCAACCAAATCAATCATGTCGAACTGCAAACCGGTCAAGTATATTATGTATGGTCTGGCGCAACCGAACAAGACGCATCCGACTTGAGCGGCACACATATTGTTGCCAACAAACCTATAGCCGTATTCTGCGGTGCTCCACACACCAATATACCAAATAAGGTGCGCGACCGCGACCATCTCTATGAACAAGCCATGCCTGTAAAATACTGGGGCACACAATTTGTCGTGACAGGCTCAATGCTTAAAAACGAAAACGGCACCAACACAAAACGCAAACACGACTATGTTCGCATAACAGCACGCGATTGGGGAACTACAATATGGAAAAATGGAACTGAAATAGCCACCATCACACCAGAAAAACACCCTAAACGCACACTCACCATACCAATCAGCGACGGCGAAGCCTGCTATCTAACAAGCAGTTGCCCTATTGAGGTCTTTCTCTACATGACTTCTAATCATGACGACGACCCTTCAGGACTGACAAATGGCGATCCCGCTATGGTATGGATCAACCCTATCGAACAACAACTATCTGAAATCACATTTATCTCCTACCTTGTTCACGGACAAGAGACTGCCGAGCCACAACATTTTGTAAATATCGTGACCGACACTACCACAGCCAAATATATTGAATTTGACGGAGTAAATATATCTTCCGAATTCAAACCGCTTGCCGCCGAGCCTAAATATGCCTTTACTCAACACTTCATCAACCACTCAACCATAGCTGAACAGCATCACATCAAAGCTACTAACGGAGGTGGATTTATTGCACATGCCTACGGATTTGGTGAAAAAGAATCCTACGCCTACTCTGCCGGAGGCGCGACAAAAAATCTTTCAGAAAGCATAATGATAAACGGTGAAGAATTTACTCCCGACACAGAGAATCAGATATGCGGGAAAGACAATATCACATTTACTTGCCAACCAAACTATCCCTACAAGAGCATACAATGGATTTTTGGAGACGGAACGGACACTATTGGAACCGACAACAAAATAGAGATAGTGAATCACTACTACAAAGAAAACGGGATATACAATGCACAAGTGGTAATTGAACGACTGAGCACTAACCAATGCCAAGGGCAAGCAGAAAAAACTATCATACCGATTAGAGTGTCAATAGGTAAAATGCAACTGACAATCGATTCAATAGAAAATCCTATATGCGCCGAAAAAGGCAATTTCAAATTATATTATTCCAACCCGATGAATGCGCATATCTATCTAACAGAATGGAATATAACTACCGAAGAACAAAACGAATATTCAAAAGAAATATACAATGCTCCTTTTACTGATAGTTATTTCCTTTTTGAGGGCATAGATAAATTAGTTTCAGCGCGTAAATACGATTTACAACTGACAATATACAGCAATGATTGCGGTAACGACACAATAAAACAGTCGTTTATCGTCAATTATAATGCAACAAAAAATATAGTTCAACGAGGAAAAAACATTCTTGGAGTCCTAAATAGCAGCCTTAACGAAAACTTAGAACGTTTTGAGGCATTCCAATGGTATCGCAATGGCGAAAAGTTAGAAGGAGAGACAAGGTCAGTGCTAAATTTGAACGACCAATACGACTTTGAGTCGGAATACACGGTGTGCTTAGTCAGGGAAGGAGGTGATACGCTCTGTTCATGCCCAGTTAAATTCGTTGACAAAGATTTTTATCTTGAATTTGAAGATAAAATAAGAGTCAGCGCAACAACAATTGTAGTTGGGGAACAATTCTATATCACGACACGCGAAAAAGGAGAATACACATGGTATGACATGCAGGGCAAGAAAGCGCTCAATGGCACTATTTCTGCGGGAGGAAGCATAATTAATTCGCCTGACAAAAAAGGCTTATGGCTTCTTGAAATAAGAGCTGAAAATAGACGAACATTTAGAGTTTTAGTACATTAATGACAAAAATTACACAATAATTGACAAATCTTGTACATATATAATCAAAAAAAATGTTAATTTTGCGTATCAAATGTAAAAAGGCTAAAAAATAAATAATAAAAACTATAAAAGAAAATGAAAACAAAAACACTTAAACTATTTCTGCTGCTTGCAGTCATTGTTGCAGGCGGTTGGATAACTCGGTCGTCAGCTCAAACGACAGAGGGTGACGACTTTTGGGTTACCTTTTTGCAAGCAGACCAAGATGACAATAATAGTCTGAACCTTCAATTATCTATCTCTTCAAGAGAGAATTGTGAGGTAACAGTTGAAAATCCTTACACAAACTATTCACAGACTGAATCTGTCATTGCAGGCGAGACAAAGGTTATTGATCTGTATAACGGAAATGTGTTGAGAAACAACGCTCGTAATGCAATGAATGAAACCGGCAAAGTTTGTTACGCAGTAAATTCTGAGATTGTTGACACATGTGCATTGCATGTTACATCAACAGCACCGATTTCTCTATTTGCAACAAACTACAAAAAAGCGACATTTGATGCAACCAATGTTTTGCCGACTGCATCTTTGCTTGATGAATACTATATTCAAACCTATACACCATCAGACCATGGTGGCTCATCTTCAACACAAGGCTCACACTTTGCAATTATAGCTGCGGAAGATGATGTTGTTGTTGATTACTGCCCGACAGTTCCAACTGTTTCAATTGATATTGAGGAGCACAAATTGGGAGATACGATAGCAACTCCGGTACTAAAGAAAGGTCAAGTATTCTATGTATGGACAGGTAAAAAAGATGGAGAGATTGGTGATTTGTCAGGCACATGGGTGAAAGCACGTGATGGAAAGAAAATAGCAGTGTTCCAAGGTTGCCCTCACACAAACATCAAAAATGCCATTAAACAACGTGACCATATTTTCTCACAGGCTATGCCTACAAAATATTGGGGCAATACATTTGTTTTGACTGCCTCAAAATCACGCCCTGTTGATATTGTCCGTATTATGGCTCTGCACGACGGAACAGAAGTAAGAATCAATGGCGAAACGGTTCATACTTTTGATTTTTCACAAGACACAAAACATTTTTGGGAATTTGAAATTGGCACCAATGGCGATTATGCAAAAAGCGGAAGCTGTTTAGTAAATACATCATGCGCTGCATCAACTCACCTATTCATTGTATCACAACAATATGGAGGACATGGGCAAACAGCCGGTGATAAGAAAACAGATGGCGACCCTGCTATGCTTTGGATAAACCCGATTGAGCAACAAATCGACCAAGTTACATTTGCTACTTACGGAAGTAATAATGGTACAACATATCACTATACTAATGTTGTAACAGACAAGCCAAATGACATGTATCTGGATGAAGCATCTATCGCCTCTGACTTTTCATTAGTTGAAGGCTCATCAAAGTATTACTATGCACAACTGAGTTTAGGAACAACCTCTTCAGGCTCAACAGGAGGTACTCACACACTAAAATGTGAAAACGGCAACTTTATCGCCCACGTATATGGTTTTACAGAAAATGAATCTTACGCTTATTCAGCCGGTGGAGCAACAAAAGAATTGAAACAAACAGTAACTATCAATGGTCGTGAATTTACTCCAGAATCAGACAACCAACTTTGCGGTGTTGACACCGTAACATTTGCTTGCAATCCTGACTATATCTACGAAAGCATCAAATGGGTGTTCGGCGATGGTAAAGACACAATAGGTACAACAGCCGACATTGAAACAATCAAACACTACTATCCTGCTGACGGCGTGTATAACGCCTCCGTAACAATCAGTATGTCAAGCTCTAACCTCTGCCAAGGTGAACTCGCAACTGTAACTATTCCTATTCGTGTTACCATAGGTCGTATGCGTATAGAAAACGTACGCACCGACACCATGATATGCGCCGACAATGGTAAGTTCAAAATCTGGTACGAAAACCCGATGGGAGCAGCAATCGACAGCGGTACTGTTTCGTTCAACGCCAAAGCTCAAGCAGAAGGATTCACCAACACCGACAACCTCATTATTACCGACAAATATTTCGAAATCATTGTTCCAGAAACAGCCAAAGCTGCTACTGATGGTTATGCACTCGACATCGTGTTGAAAAGTGACTGCGGTAATGACACAACACACGTACCATTCCAAGTTAACTATCGAGCAGTAGCCAATGTGGCACAACGCGGTAATGATATTCTCGCTGTTTATAACGAGAATTACAACGAAACAAGTTCCAAATTCAGTTCATTCCAATGGTATCGCAATGGTGAGCCTATCGAAGGCGAGACAAATTCATATATCAACCTCGATGGAAACTACGATTTCGAAAACGAATACTATGTATGTATGACCAACGAACAAGGTCAGACAATGTGTTCATGCCCGACAAAATTTGTAAATCAAGGCGACAACATCAGTCTTAACCCTGACACAACAATAAGTATTCAAGGAACATATATTGACGCTGGCGGTTCACTTTATGTAACAACAAAAGAAGAAGGCGAATACACATGGTACGACTCAACAGGTAAGAAAATCAATTCCGGAACCATACCGGCAGGCGGTTGCCTCATTGCAGTACCTGACCAAAAAGGCGTTTGCCTACTCAATATCAAAGCCGAAACAAAACGCAGTTTCAAAGTATTAGTAAAATAACCTATTAACTAACCACTTACTATTATGAACAAGAAAATATTTTTATCAATCATAGCGGTTAGTTTAGCCTCTATGACATTTGCACAAGAACAGAAACAAGAGCCACAAGCCAACGAGACAGTATCCGTTGCAGCTCTTGACTCTATGGCACAAGCGCAGGCACAAGCCGACTCAGCACGCAATGCAGCATTGGCTCCCGACCCTGTCGATTCAAAACACTATCTCCGTCTATATGGCAAAGTTGGCTATGCCGCCATGTTTGACGACCTGAGCAAACTCACAAAAAACAGCGACCAACCGGCAATGCTTTCCAACCAACAACTGCTCGGCGGTCCGGGTGCCGGAATAGGCTTTGGCTACGACTATGAATATCGATACTTCCGCGCAAGTGTAGGCATTGAATTCAATTACCTGCGCTCAACAAGCAAATATGCCTTCGATATGCATCGCCCGGTAACTCTCACACAAACAGGAGTTAAAGATCTTATCGTGCCTCTCGACTATACTTATCGCTTCGGCTATCTAAACGAGACACGCAACATAATGCATGTTGGAGTACCAGTTATGGTAGGTGCACAATTAAGTCGCTACTTCTTGATGGTCGGTGTTCGTGCAGGATACAATCTTGTTGGCAATGCAACTACATCAGGCGAAATAGACGTAACAGCATGGGATCCACAATTGATTAGCCAAATCGGTAACAACAAAGGTCTCGGTTTGACCAACTACACACTCGACAAAAACAAACACAAACTCGACCTCAAGCAACCTGAGTTGTCTATCTTGGCAGAGTTTGGTCTTGACCTCGACGAGTGGCTGCAAGTTCAACCCAAAAAGAAGAAAAAAGGCCGTAAATCAAAACAATCATTCAAAGAGAGTCTGCACTATAAAGTAAGCGTCTTTGCTGAATACTCACTGCTCAATCAGAATGGTTCAACAGCCGACATGCAAAACTTGGCTAAATTCGATCAATTTGCAGTAAGTGACATGAACAGCATGCTCACAATGCCAAAGGCAGTAGGCTCAACTGATGCACCGGCACTGAAAAACTTGTTTGTAGGTTTGAAATTTGCCGTACAATTCCAAATTCCAGAGAAGAAACCTGTTGCTCCTCCTGTAAAGAAACCGCGTCCGGTAAAACAACGCGAAGAACATGCCCGTCAAGAAGTAACAGCACAACTCAACGGTATTGTTTACAATCTTGAGACTCAATTGCCAATCAAAGCAGATGTTGTATTGTTAGACTCAACAGGCCAAGAAGTTTACAACTCACAGAGTGACTCAACAAAGGGTACATTTGCAACCAAATTGCCGGCAGGTAAATACCATATCTTAATCAACAAACAGGGTTATCTGCCATACGATGAAGACATCGAGTTCTCACTCGAGGCACTTAAGTTCGAGCTTCAACCGCTCAAGAAAGGAACGACATACATCATTCGCAACCTCTATTTCGACACCAACGCCACCACAATCCAAGAGCGCTCGGAAGAGAGTTTGAAAGAATTGTTCAGCTTCTTGAACGACAACAAAGATGTTCGCATCAAGTTGATTGGTCACACCGACTCTGTCGGTAAAGACGAAGACAACCAAATCTTGTCAGAAGGTCGTGCTCAGTCAGTAATGCAAGAGATGATTGAACGCGGTATTGATCCTGAACGCCTCGAAGCCGAAGGTCGTGGTGAAACAGAACCTATCGACACCAACGACACCGAAGAAGGTCGTCAGAACAACCGCCGTGTAGTTGTTGAAATATTGTAAAAGACAAAAGACCGCTACGCTAAAAGACAAAAGATCGCTTCGCTGAAAGACAAAAGATCGCTTCGCTGAAAGACAAAAGATTAAAGACAAAATAGGAAAAAGCCGTTTCACTGCATGTGAAACGGCTTTTTTAACACTTTGAGCAAAAAAATCCACATAAAACGGCATAAATTACACTTAAAAAATTATAATAAATGAAAAAAAAGTATTAAATTTGCAAGCGTTAAACTGAAACTATATACAAACAGATATGAAACAAACATCTTTTCGTCTATTTTTGTTTGCTGCACTGATAATGTTCAGCGGCATACTGACTTATGTGAAAGCACAATCGTCGTCAACAGAAGGACGCGAGTTTTGGATTGCACTGACAAAAGCAAAGACAACAGGTAGTGGCGGTTATACACCCTACATCACTGTGTCAGCAAAAAAAGCTTGTCATATAAAATTGGTAAATCCAAACAGCAATTGGTCAGGGGTTGAAAAAGATATTCCTGCCGGATTGACCACTATTGAATCGTCAGAGATTCCACAAACACAATGGGTTAATACCTCATTCAACACATCAGACTTTCAAGTTGCCCAACCTTTAGGCCTACTGCTGACAAGTACAGAAAATGTATCCGTCAATGTGGCATCTCGAATGGAGTTTTCGTTTGATGCGACCAATGTATTGCCTATCTCAGCCCTTACAGGCGACTATATGATACAAGACTATCCTGCTTGCGACCACGAAGACAAAGCCGACCAGAATAGTGCAACATTTGTTGTTGTAGCAACACAAAACAATACACATATCCGTATTGTGCCGACCTACAAAACACGAAATGGTAATGCAGCCGGAAGCGCATTCACAGCAACACTGAATAGAGGAGAAGTTTATCATGTTATAACAGAAGACACAAAAGGTTCGTCATTCACAGGAACAAGAGTTACTGCTGACCAGCCTATTGCCGTTTTTGCCGGTGATGTCAACACCGATGTTCCGGGCGAGGCTTCAGCTCGCGACTTGCTTTACGAACAACAAATGCCTACTGCTTTCTGGGGAACAGAATTTGTTGTTACCCGCACTATGGACCGCGATGCTGACCGTGTCAGGATGACAGCACTCAACGACGGAACAGAAATTTACATCAACGGAATCAAAAAAGCCATTATCAATTCAGGTCAAACATACGAGATTGAGTTGAGCGAAGGTAATATCGACCAAAGCGCACTGAACAAGATGTTCACAATGTATGACGAACTCATCAGCGGAGCTGATGCCCACTACATCAAGACATCATGCCCTGTTGCAACATACTTGTATATAGTTAGTCAGAAATACAAACAAAAAGATGCAACATACGACAATGGCGACCCGTCAATGGTATGGATTTCTCCGCTCGAACAAAAAATCAAAGAGATAACATTCGGTGAATTTGCAACCGATAAGACCGAGGATCACTATGTTAATATCATAACAGAGACCAGCAATGTAGAAACTATGCAATTGTTTGAGCCTACAGACCCCGGGAAACAAAATAAATTGACACCTTCAGATTTCCAACCGGTGTTAGGTAATCCTGACTATTCTTACGCTCGCATAAAGATTGATCATAGTAATACATCTCGACCAATAAGTAAATCATTTACAATCAAAGGCAATAAAGGTTTTATAGCTCACGTATATGGTAATGGTTCGAAAGAATCATACGCCTACTCTGTTGGTTCGGCAGCCGTTCAACGCAGCATACAGATTGACGGCATACAGCTTGGCGATGGCGACTCGGCTGTGATATGCCTTGGCGAGCCAATCGAATTTGCTACTAATTTCTCAACATATACTGTTGACCAAATAACATGGGATATGGGCGATGGCGTTACCAATACTTACTATTCTGACGCAACATATCTCTATAACTACGATGCTCCGGGTTGGTATGATATTATTGTAACCTACTCACTCACAAACCAATGTACAAATGAAGTCGTTGCAAATGAAGCATTGGCAGTAAAACTCTATGTGAATATACCGGACACGATAAATAACAATGTGTTCCTCTGCCAAGGTGACTATCATAACGGCGAACAATACAACACTATTGGCCGTTTCTCCGACACCGTTTCTTACGACTGCGAATATGTGGCAATAGAGAATATTATCGTTGGTGCTCCAACCGACACTATTGTCTATCTGCAAGCATTTGACAGTGTGTTTGTACAAGGCGACGAGAGCAATCCTTCACAATATGTATATGAAAGTGCTATTCTCGAACGCCACTACAAAAACGTAACAGGTTGCGACAGTACAGTGGAGATGAACATCGAGGTGCTCCACTGCACAGAGATGGAAATTGAATACAGCTATGATGTCTGCGGTGGCGATACACTTGTGGTTTACTACACACTGCTTAAAGGCGAGATGCCACGCAAAGGTTTGTTCTACACAGGTAAGGGTGGAACAAAGACTGTTCTCATCAGAGATGACGAACCAAGTAGCGGAAGACTTTTGGTACTCGGATTAGAACCAGGAATATATGAAAATGCTTATATCCACCTCACCGACCCTGTTTGCAACCGTCAGTACAGACTTGATGTACCTGTTGTAACACATTTCCCAAGTAGCATCATTGCTCAAAAATGGAATAATGTCTTGGCAGTATATAATGAGACAAAGAATGGTGGCTATAAATTCACTGCCTTCCAATGGTACAAGAACGATGAGCCTATCGAAGGTGCAACAGGTTCTTACTACCATGCAGGTTCAGACCAGACACTTGAATTTGGTGCATACTACTACGTAATGCTCACTACAACAGATGGTTTGACATTAGCATCATGCCCAGTAATAGCATACGATAAATATGCAACACCGGAAGCAAACATAAGAGTTACACCAACCGTAGTTAATCGTGGTGAAAAGATAAATATCGAAGCAGACCTCACCGCACGTGCCACAATGTTCAGCGCGACAGGCGTGAAAGAGACAAGTGCATCGGTGAACAACACAGCCGAAATAGAAGCACCACAAAAGTCAGGTGTCTATGTGCTGCAAGTACAACTCGAAGACGGCACGACACAATCATTCAGAGTATTAGTAAAATAAACGAATAACTCAATCAGACAAAAGGCTGTCTAACAAATTGTCAGACAGCCTTTTGATTTCAAATCGGGATAAATACATTAGAGACGCAAACAATTCAATATGAAACAGCGCTTCATTAATTTAGTAAAGACACAAAAAGTATTTCTTATCGGCTGGTTGCTGATTGTGATGGTTCTAACCATGGCACTTGGCTTTACCGACAAAGCCACACTGCATGTGGCACTCAACGACGGAATAGACTTAGGACATGGCACAGGACTACACACTCCATTTTTAGACCAGTTCTTTTTTTATTTTACAAAAATAGCAGAATATGTGCCATATATAGTTATTGTGGCACTGCTGTTCTATCAATACGGCTGGGCAATCATTGCAGCACTAGGACAACTTGGAGCCACATTGACAACACAGGCATTAAAACACATATTCAATCATCCACGCCCGAAGACATTTTTTGAGAGTAACTATCCCGAGCTTATCCCCGACCTCCATTGGCTTGAGCAACTGAATATGCACTCGTGGTATAGCTTCCCTTCTGGGCACACAACGGCCTTTTTCTCACTTTTCTTTCTGCTTTCGCTCATGACAGACAAGAAATGGTTGCAAGCTCTCTATCTTGTTCTTGCTGCTCTTGGAGGCTATTCACGCATATACCTCTCTCAACACTTCTCTGCCGATGTACTTGCCGGTTGCATTATAGGTGTAGTACTTACAGCAATAATCTACTCTATTCCGTGGCCACAAAACCAACCATGGGCAAACAAGTCGTTAAGAGATGTGAGATGTAAGAAGTGAGAAGTGAGAAGTGATCATTAAACCACACACACCATGAAACCATCGTTGATTTTTCGGCAATACACTTGGCTCGTAAATTTACTGCGCCAATACAAACGACTTACCTTTGAAGAAATAAGTAATCATTGGATTGAAGACGAGATAGGCGACGGCAATCCGTTGTCCCGCTCAACCTTCAACCGCCATCGCGACGCATTGCTTGACATGTTCGGCATCATCATTGAATGCGACAAAAACAATGGCTATGAATACTATATCGACAATCCGGAGACACTAAACGACAATTCAATAACACATTGGATGCTTTCAACACTGACAGTAAACAATATGCTCGTTGATAGCCTAAGCCTGAAAAACAAAATCTTGCTCGAAAACATACCTAATGGCGATCAATACTTCAGTACAATAATCAAAGCATTGAAAACAAATCACAAACTAACAATTCACTATCAGCGCTTCAATGGAGAAAGTTCAGTGAAAACCGTAGCCCCTTACACACTCAAACTCTTCCATCAACGCTGGTATTTATTCACCTTCACAGGTAATCACTATGCCATCTATTCACTTGACAGAATCAGCAAAATAGACATTGCAGAGGAGACATTCACTATGCCGGAAGATTTTAGTCCTGAACAATATTTTTCTGAATACTTTGGTATATATTCCGACAATAGTATTCCGATGGAGCATATCATAATCCGTGCCTACGAACTGCAAAAAAATTATTTGCAAACCTTACCTATGCACCACTCTCAGAGAATAATTAAAGAGGGCGAGAATTACGCAGATTTTGCAATTGATTTGCGTCCGACTTCTGATTTTGTTTCTGAGATATTGTCGAAAGCTGAATATCTTGAAGTACTTGAGCCGCTCTGGCTTAGGGAAGAAATTGCCGACAAAATAGAAAGAATGCAAAAAAATTATAAAAAAATCTAAACCTGTACCACGTTTTGGTACAGCATAGTTGTAATTTTGCATAGTTGAACTTAGCAAAGTCTGAATTTGCTGAGAGATTTGTTTATTAACCATAAAAAAACATACAACTATGCAAGCAAAAAAATTATTCTTTCAGAGCAGTCATATCGCCGGCCGCAAATATCATGATGCTGATTTAGTGTTCGACCAACTTAAGGTTGGCTGTCAGTTGCAACTCGTGCACGATATAGACAATCGTCATGATCCGTATGCTGTAGCGATAATCTTCAAAGACGAAGAAGGTGAAGATTATCTGCTTGGTTATCTCCCGCGTGGTGAAAACCAACAGATTGCTGATTTTTTAGATATGGGATGGGAAGAATTATTCGATTGCCGTCTCAGCGTGAAAGATTCAGAGTGCCGCAATCCCGAACAACAATTGTTCGTAACGATTAGAATAAATAAAAGAAAAGAATAAAAAAAATACTAATTCGAGTTTCGCATTAAAAAAAAATTAATATCTCGGTGATTAACGGTGTCAGCCGTTACATAAAATAGAAAATTGTATTAATCTCTTATCTCTCAACCGAGATAATGGTTGTATATTAAAAATATTTACAATGCGGACAACTTCAATATTGAGCAATGTGCAACCACTCCGTGGTTGGAATGAAGGAGGTTAGTAAATTATATCTATTAATATTAAACGGCTACGCTATAATTTAAGTAAGTGGGCAATTTTAGTAAAATACTGATATTTTTATCATTAAATGGAACTATAATAATATTTAACATATATAATTATGAAAAAGATATTTTTATTTTTAACCATTATTTGTATGTGCACCTATTTATTTGCACAAAAAGAAAATTACAAGGTTGTAGGGAATCAGGTTGTCGTAGAAAAAATCTTTCAAACTGATTTAAGTATCGAACAAGCCCATGACGCGATTGAAGCATATCTTGCAAGTGCGTATAATAATTCAAACTACACAAATAAACTAAACAATCCAAATCATTTAATCTATACAGGTATTTTTGGAGAAATTGAAACTTTTTCATTGGGTGCCTTTACCATTGATGTTCATCATAATTTAGATATTGCATTCAAAGATGGGAGAGTCAAAGTAAAAATATATATTGATGTTGCTGATGTGAGAAATTCATCTTCAAATCGTAATACATTTAAGAATTCTTACTATATTACAGAGTATGTACCTGTGACAGATAAATATAATATGATGGAATTAAATGCTCCAAAGAAATCTATCATTGCCGCTTTTGATAAATCAATTTCATATATGAATATTATTGTTTCAGGTGCAGAACAAGCACTAATAAAAAGTTCAAATGAAGATGAATGGTAATTCTTTATTGTTATTTATAAAGGAAGCAAGATGAAATAGTTGAATCTATTGCCATCACCTACTAATTCAATTGGTCTGAGTCGGCAATTAACGAGGGAAAAATCTAATACTCCTTCCCGACATTCTGTTAGGGATTTATCAATCGTATTGCCTACTTAGACCTCTTTTTTCTTTATCGAACAAACTATTTACACGAAAACATTGATTGTTTTCGTTTTTTTTTGTAATTTTGCATATTAATAACATAACTCCTTTATGAACTCACAAAATAAAAATATTTTTTACCACCCCTTTGTCGTTGCGTTTTGTAATTTTGGGCTTGTAATGCTTCTTTACAGCCTTACACGCTTATTCTTTTTTTTCATCACACGCGATGCTTATTCCGACATAACGACATCCCATTTCTTTGAGCTTATGGCAGGCGGCTTGCGCTTTGACCTTACTGCCCTACTCTATCTTAATTCACTTTATCTGCTTTTGATGCTTCTGCCATTCAAGTTTAGACAAAACGGCACATATCAGACAGTTGCAAAGTGGTGTTATTGGGTTCCTAACATCGTTGGACTACTGGTTAATTGTGGCGACATAGCTTATATGCAATTCACGGGAAGGCGCACAACAATAACTTTTTTGTCTGAATTTCAGAACGATGGCAACCTTGGAACAATTATATTGAAAGGTATTGGACAATACTGGTACATCACATTGTTTTTCATTGCATGTTGCGCTATACTTATACTTCTGACTCGCAAAAGAACAATATGCGAAACAAATCTTAGACCTTTGCTGTATTATATTCGCGAAAGCGTCATTTTTGTTGCATCGGTTTATTTCATCGTTATCGGTATTCGCGGTGGTTTTGGCGCCTACACTCGTCCTATAACACTCTCCAATGCACTTCAATACACCAACCATCCTAATGAGACAAATATAGTTTTGAATACTCCGTTTGCTATAATGCGCTCAACAGAATCGGAAAGCATACCTCGTTTGACATATTTTGAAGCCGAAAAAGCAGCTTCTGTTATGACACCTGTTCATGAAGGAAATCATGACAATTTTGACGCAAAAAATGTTGTGGTAATCATCATTGAGAGTTTCTCGAAAGAATATATCGGCTATTTTAATCATGATTTAGAGTCAGGGACATATCAGGGTTATACACCATTTTTAGATTCTCTTTTGCAACACTCGGTTACATACCCGCTTAGCTTGGCTTCGGGCAGAAAGAGTATTGATGCCATGCCTTCCGTTCTTTCGAGCATTCCAATGATTATCTCTCCTTATATTCTCACGCCTTATTCAACAAACAAAGTATCGTCTATTGCTGATTGCTTAAATCGTAAGGGATATGAAACTGCTTTTTTCCATGGTGCTCCAAATGGTTCGATGGGTTTTCAGGCGTATGCACGTAGTGCCGGTTTTGGCGCCTACTATGGGCTTGACGAATACGATCGTGAAGGTGATTTTGATGGTGTATGGGCAATATGGGACGAGCCATTTTTACAATTCTATGCTCGCAAGATGACTGAAATGAAGCAACCATTCATGACAGCCGTATTTACAGCTTCATCACACCATCCTTTCCAAGTTCCGGCAGAATATGAAGGAGTATTCCCTGATGGGATAATACCTATTCATAAATGCGTAGGTTACACCGACAATGCCCTGAGGAAATTTTTCGATTTTGCCAAGACACAACCATGGTATGAAAATACATTGTTTGTCATCACAGCCGACCATACCAACCAGCTAACATTCCCTGAATACCTCAACGACAAGGGGATATTTGAAGTACCTATTGTATTCTTCGATCCACAGATGAGCGATAGTCTGCTTAACATAGTGCATAATGAGCCAATATCTCAAACAGACATTATGCCTTCGGTGCTGAACTACCTACACTATGATACTGATTATTTTGCTTTTGGACAAGATGGTTTGACGCAAACCAAACAACACCCCTACGCAATCAATTACAATAATGGGCTTTACCAGATTTTCACCGATAGTCTGTTGATTCAGTTTGACGGCACAGAAGTTAAAGCTGTGTATAACTTCAAGCAGGACCGCTTGCTGCATGACAATATTGCAGGGACGACTGACATTAATTCTGCACTTGAATACTTGAAAGCCTATTTGGAACAATACACAAACCGACTTATTGACAATCGTTTCACTTTGGAATGATTTTTGTTAATAGTTATTAGGAAAATTTGTTTAACTTTTAAATTTACTAAAACCATGCGTAATTTATTTTCTTTATTAGGTGGTGTGGCATTAGGTGCCGTACTTGGTATTTTGTTTGCTCCCCAAAGCGGAGCTGAGACACGCTCACAAATCAGAGATTTGCTCAAAGAGAAATTTCCAAATCTGTCGAAAGAGAAATTAGATGAACTTGTTGACGAAGTTGTCAATAAAGCTCGCAACATGGAGACAGAAGCTACGGAAGCTGATCCTGCATAAAAATAAGCCAAAATGGATGAGTACAAAAAACTGATAGAAGACAGCAAAGAATATCTAAAAACTCGCTACGATTTATTGCGTTTAGAGTTGTTAGACAAGTTGTCGCAGATTGTCGGTATTCTGATTTTAGTCATTGTGGCCTTACTCCTGATTATGGGTGCATTGGCATATTTCTCGGTGGCACTGGTACATTTTCTTTCCACCTTTATGTCAACAAGTGTTGCTTGCATTATACTTGGCAGTATAATTCTTCTTGTCGCACTCATTCTCTACCTGCTTAGAGAAAAGGTCTTTATCAACCCGTTAGTAAAACTCTTCAGCGGTATGCTGTTTGCAGACACTAATGAAGAAAAAGGAGAGGAGGTTCAAGATGAAACAGCTGCATGAGATAAGCAACACACAAGAAATTGATCGTCAGCGTGTAGTGTTGCTCAAAAGGCTCTACCGACAAGAGAAAAATGTGAGGCATGATGTTGAGCAAATTCAAAAGAAATGGGATTATTGGCTTGATTTGGGCAGATCGTTTGGAAGTACAACAACATCATTTACCTCTAAGATTAATCGAATAATATCTGTTTGGAAAATCATCAAAGGACTATTCAAAAAAGGATAGTCCTTTTTTGTCAAACATCAGCCATATATGGCTGACACACAGATCATACATCAGCCATATATAGCTGATACATAACAGACTAAATCAATTTGGATTGTTGCTGACCTGTTCCTTGTTGCTCAGGATAAATCACAACCCAACTATTGTCTTTGAAAAAACGATAGAGCATATAAGGCATTTTGCTGAAAAGAGGGTTGTAGCTTATTGTTCCTTTTCTTGCTTGCACCACAACAAGCATATCATCATGCTTTATGTCTTTGGCAATGAGAAGAAAATCTTCCCAATCTTCAAGATTGTTATATTCTGCATGAAACTCTTTTTTGGGTCGTGAGCCCAAAGTTTGAAGTAGGTCTGTTGTTTGCTTCTGTGCATAAAATATAGTGGAGCAACCGAGTTGCGCTGCCATTTGATAAATTCTGTCATAAATGGCATAAAAGCCCGCTTCACGTTCAGCCCCCGCGGGAATAGCAACACGCATCGTTGTGATTGTGTTGATGGGTTGTTTGGGCTTGTAGATGGTGATTTGCTTCGATTGATTATTGAGCAAGTGAGTAATAACATTGCCGTATGTTATTGTTCTCATTCCGTCTTTGAGCATGTTAGTATCTTCGAGCTGAACTTCTGTCTTGTTGCTTCCGATAATTATCTCCCCTGAATCAAGTCTGTTTGACATATCAGCTATTCCGTTTGCCACATTGGCAGCCACCTGCGTGTAACAACTCATTTGTCTTTCAGCCGATTGTGCGAGCTGTGTGGCCTGAACAAGTTGTTCTTCAGCCGAGGGGAGCAGATTGGAATTTTTGACTACTCTCAGAGCTGTTATTCCCATTCCTTGCTTTGGATCAGCGCATATAAAGGCGAGATTGAGCAAGGCTTCCATATTGTCGGGATTAGCAAGGGGCAGAAGAATACTATGCGTTGAAGATAGTGTATTGCGATTTTCGGGATTTTGCTGTTGAGCAATATGTCGGGCAGACTTTTCCGTCACTATGCTACTTACGGTACATGTTACAAGAATCATCACCACCGTTCCGTTCAGCACATCAGCAGAAAATAAGTTGAGATTATATCCAATCATGACAGAAGCCAAACTGACAGCAGCCTTAGCGCTTGAAAGTCCGAAAATAAGCTGCCGCTGATTGGTAGAATAGATGCAACGAAGTTGTGTGAGCCATGCAGCAATCCACTTGGTTGCAAGAGCCGTCAGGCACATCACCACAGCCACAAACCATGTCTCCACGCCATCAAGGAAAACGCTCGGATCGACAAGCATACCTATACTTATCAAAAAAACAGGAATAAAAATAGCATTGCCTACAAAGCTTATGCGATTCATCAGTGGCGAGAGATTCGGGATGAGTCGATTGAGAGCCAGGCCGACCAAAAAAGCGCCCAAAATGCCTTCCAAACCAGCCAATTCTGAAAGTAATACCCCCACAAAGATGGCAAGCAGAACAAAAGTAAACTGCAAAATAGAATCGTTGAATTGTCGAAAAACGAAATGCGCTATCTTTGGAATGATCCAAAGCACGACGACAATAAATATTGCTGAAAAAACAATTAAATGCGTTAGATAAGTAATTGTCAATTCACCTTTTGAAAAACTTGAGACACCTGCAATAAGCAAAAGCGAAAGAGTGACGGCAATCATCGTTCCGCCTATAGTTACTCCAACAGCAGAATTTTTCTGTATTCCATACCGGCTCACAACAGGATATGCCATCAGCGTGTGAGACGCAAACATTGCAGCAAGGAGCAGACTGCTCAACACGCTAAAACGCAAGACATACACACTCACAAAAAAGCCTAACACCAACGGCACTGCAAATGTCAGAGAACCGAAAAATATGGTATTTCGGCGTTCGCGCTTGAAATCGTTGATATCAATTTCAATGCCTGATGTGAACATAATATAGTAAAGACCTATCTTGCTCAAAAAATCGATGACAGAGTCTCTCTCTACGATTTGAAAGCCATACGGGCCGATAAGTATTCCGGCAAGAATCAGTCCGACTATACTTGGAAGTCGTAACTGACGGAACAAGACGGGCACTACAAGAATGAGTGCCACTATGATTGTAATGTTAAGGATAGATGTCATGGTTTTATGGTTTTGTTATAGGTGAAAGGTTAAAGGTTAATCATTATGATTAACGCTAAACACTAAACATTTATTTCAGGAATTTTCCTGTTTCGCTTTGCTTACATTGTGCTATTTCTTTGGGTGTGCCTGTGCATACTATCTCACCTCCTTGTCGTCCACCTTTCGGACCAAGATCAATGATATAATCACAAGAGCGTATAACATCAAGGTTATGCTCAATTATTATCACAGTGTTTCCCTTGTCAACAAGTCGATTCAACACATTGAGCAATACTCGTATATCGTCGAAATGCAGACCTGTTGTCGGTTCGTCAAGAATATATAGCGTTCGACCGGTATCTCGCTTTGAAAGTTCCGTCGCGAGTTTAACACGCTGGCTCTCACCGCCTGAAAGTGTTGTACTACTCTGCCCAAGTTTGATATATCCGAGTCCTACTTCCTGAAGTGTCTTAATCTTATTGAGTATGATTGGTTGATTTTCGAAAAACTCAACTGCCTGATTGATAGTCATATCAAGTACATCAGCAATTGATTTACCCTTAAATCTAATTTCAAGTGTTTCCTTATTATATCGTTTTCCTCCACATACCTCGCATGGAACATACACATCAGGCAAGAAATGCATCTCTATTGTTTTATAGCCATTGCCGGCACATGCTTCGCATCGTCCGCCGGCAGTATTGAACGAGAAACGCCCCGGCTTATACGCTCTGATTTTTGCCTCAGGGACATTGACAAACAAGTTTCTTATGTCGCTAAACACCCCCGTGTAAGTGGCAGGATTACTTCTTGGAGTGCGCCCGATAGGAGCCTGATCGACACTGACCACCTTGTCTATATTTTCCAATCCTTCAATACTATCGTATGGCAATGGTTCTTGCAACGAGCGATAGAATCGCTGACTCAAAATAGGTTGCAGTGTTCCGTTTATCAAGCTTGACTTTCCACTACCTGACAGACCTGTAACACAGATCATTTCTCCGAGCGGAAAACTAACATCTACATTTTTGAGGTTATGCCCTTTGCAACCACGCAGAGTAAGGAATTTGCCATTGCCATTGCGAGGAAGAAAACGGGGCTTTATTTCCTCTATCTTATTGAGATAACGCGCTGTTAGAGTGTCGGCTTTGAGCATTTGTTCAGGTGTTCCGGAGAAAACCACTTTGCCTCCCAATCGACCAGCTTTCGGACCGATGTCGATAATATAATCAGCCTCACGCATCATCTGTTCGTCGTGTTCAACAACGACGACAGTATTTCCGGCATCGCGAAGCTCTTTGAGCGAATTTATCAATCGTTGATTGTCCGACTGGTGCAAACCTATACTCGGTTCGTCTAAGATATACAGCACATTTACCAATTTAGAGCCAATCTGTGTTGCAAGGCGTATGCGCTGGCTTTCGCCGCCTGACAGCGTCTGACTGCTGCGAGAAAGAGAAAGATATTGCAGACCGACATCAAGCATAAACTGCAGTCGTGTACATATCTCTTTGATTATCTCATGTCCGATTTTTTGTTGTTTTTCTGTAAGTTGAGGCTCGATATTTTTCAGATAGTTCAGCAAATCATCAATGTCCATATCTGAAAGCTGGGCTATATTTTTGTCGCCTATGCGGAAATGCAAACTCTCTTTGCAGAGTCGCGCTCCGTTACATTCGGGGCAAACACATTTTTTGCTATATTGCCCTGCCCACTTTTGTGCCATCATGCTATCGCTCTCTTGCTGCTGCTCAAGATATTTCAATATGCCTTCATATCGCACAAAGAAATTTGAATAACCGAGTGGCGCGTCTTTGAGATTTAACTGTTCGTCAGTGCCATTGAATATTTTGTCCACAGCTTCTTGCGGTAGGTTCTTAAAAGGCGTTTTCAGAGTACAATCATATTGCTCAAGAATTGCACCGATTTGCATAAATATGACAGTATTCTTTTTTTTCCCCAGAGGCTCAATTGCTCCTTGCTCAATATTTAAATCCGGATTTGGAACAATTTTTTCCATATCAATTTGATTGACATATCCCAAACCTTTGCAAGTCGGACAATAGCCCATCGGAGAATTGAAAGAAAAAGAATGCGGAGCCGGTTCGTTATAGGAAATACCTGTTGTCGGACACATCAGCGAGCGACTGAAATAGCGGATTTTTGTTTCTGCATTGTCTTTGCGGTCAATCATCACCATCGCAATGCCATTGCCTTGCTTCATAGCTCTGTCCATAGAATCACGCATGCGCTTGCGATCCTTGCCATTTACAATAAGACGATCTACGACTACTTCGATTGAGTGATTTTTATAACGATCGACACGCATACCCTGTACAATCTCTTGCAATTCACCATCTACACGGACATAGATATAACCTTTTTTCCTGATAGTGTCGAACAGTTCGCGATAATGACCTTTTCGATTTCTGACCAGAGGTGCGAGCAAATAAACACGTTCACCATCGTAATCATGAACGAGCAAATCAACAATCTGGTCATCAGTGTAACGCACCATTTTCTCTCCCGTAACATAGCTATATGCTTCTCCGGCACGAGCATAGAGAAGACGAAGATAGTCGTAAATCTCCGTTGTAGTACCAACAGTTGAACGAGGGTTGGAATTGGTTGTTTTTTGTTCGATTGAAATGACGGGCGAAAGACCTGTAATCTTATCTACATCAGGCCTTTGCATATTGCCTATAAACCCTCTTGCATAGGAAGAAAATGTATCGATATATCTTCTCTGACCTTCAGCAAAAATAGTATCGAAAGCAAGACTTGACTTACCGCTACCTGAAAGTCCGGTAATCACAGTTAGAGAACGATGCGGAATAAAAACATCAATATTTTTCAGATTATGAACCCTTGCTCCAACAACATTTATGCCTTTTTCTTTTTCTGCTGACATTAGTCTCCTTTATAAAATAGTTTGCAAAATTACATTTTTTTAATGATTTAAGCAAGTTATTAAGGCATTTTTTGCAAAGAGAAAAAAAATGAATCAACCAATATTGGCAAAAAAGAAAAAAATGAATCAACCAATATGGCAAAAAAGAAAAAAATGAATCAACCAAATTGGTTGATTCTCTCAAAAAAAACCTCTCCCGCGACACAACAACAAACACGGGAGAGTAAAAAATGGGAAATGATTAAGGGAGGTAACCCATTTTTTGATGAACAACTATTTTCAATTAGTGGTCAGTGTGTTTTTTTGAAAATTCAGATTAAGTTTTTAACACAACCTGAAAAGACAATGCAAAATTACATTTTTTGTCAAAATGTCTATATAGACAAAACATAGATTTTTATTTTTCAAGTATTAAAATATGTTATTTTTCAAAGATAAATAGCAAAAATTGTCAAATGAACAGTACTTTTTGACGCCTGAGATATTATAGGAAAACAAAAAAGAGTAACAAAACATGCTACTCTTTTTTTTTACAATAGGTCGGTTTTTCAGAATAAAGCGACTTAATGTTTTTTTTGATTTTACTCTGCAATTTGCTCGGTCTGAGCTTGTGCAGTCTGCGCTTCTGCATTGGGTGCAGGAGACTCAACTTGCTCAACTTTTTCTTCATTGAAAATTGATAATGGAGAAGGAGCACCGGCCCACTTCAAACCATTAAACAGCCATATTCCGCAACACAAGCAAGCCAAGAGCATGAGCCAATACAGGCATTTTCTCCAGAGTGGCATTTTCTTGCGGAAAGGATCTTCGCCTTTTACGATTGGGAATTTGACCATTTCTGTCAGTGTATTACCAAATGGGATGTTGATTATTGTACCGGCATTGACAGCCCAACCATTGGCGTTGAGTAGTGGAGCGAGGTTGCGTTTGCGCAATTTGAGCCATGCCATTATCATGCTCGGACCTGAAATCAAAAGCATAATAATTGCTATTGAGCCAAAGAAGGTCCAAACAGATTGCGTCATCTTGTCGAGTAAACCGAGCAAGAAATCACAAATCAACCCGACAGCCATACCAATTGCAGCAAAGATACCTGCAAATTTGGCTATATCAAATGCTTGGGGTTGAGCATTTTTTGCACCCTCAATTCCTTCGGCAGTAGCTGTATTCACTTTAGCTGTGGCATCGTCAAACACCTTAGCATCTTTTTCGGCTGCACGTTTGTTGATGGTGTCTTCAATCCATTTCACAAATTTCTTATAAGGCGACCAAAAAGCTTGGCGAATACTGATTGGATTATCTACTATCTTGGTGATTTTGGCGTCATAATCAACACCATTAAGGTCGTAGAATATAGCATTTTTCCCGACATACAGATCGCCCACATCGCCGGCTGTCATTGCTGCAACGATTTGCAATGTTGCAGGCTTGCTCTTCGCTGTGCAGTCACAATACAAGAGGTACATACCGCTCTGCGGAGCCATTGCCGCATGGTTGGCAGCATTGGTTACCAACATACAAAGGTCGCATATTCTCTGGTCGATAACTAACCGTCCTGCTTGGAAAATAGCTTTTTGCTTTGCATCAGGTGTATAGAAATCTTGGAAAGTGATGAAGTTATTGAGCAAACGAGCAAAATCACGATAGAGATGAAGCAATTTATCCACATCAGCTATTGAGTTGGCTTCTGCCTCAAGAGCTTTATCTTTTGCAATAAGGTCTAACAGTGCTTGCTTATTTTCTTCTGAACAGAATTGTTTGCGCTGGTCTTCAGTCAATGCTTCAACAGCAGCACCTTTCTTTGCAGCAAGCCAATCAGTGTAAGGAGCAAATTTTGCACCTATCTCATTCCAAGCTTCGAGAGTGAGACTTTTTGCTTTAGGGTCGATAGCATTTTGGCGAATCACATCAAACTGCGCAGCCCACGCGGGGTTGATTGGAGCAGTGAGGTCGAGTGTGTCTTTCGATTCTATTCTTGCAATTGGATAATTTGCTATTTCACCAACTTTTTCAACCAAGTTGTTCGCGCTAATTGCCTCAATTTGACCCACTTGTACATCAAGTGCTTTGGCACTTTCCTCACTGAATTGTGCCAATTTATTACGCATGAAGAAATCTTGAATCTTGGCATCAAGAGCACGCCACGCACCTATAACAGCATCGGTATTGTTGCCGTAAGGTAATTCAGGTTTTGCAGCCACCCATGCTGCATAATCAACGAGTGCTGCAAAAAAAGTTTCGATCTGCTCTGCTGTAACACCGGCTTTTCCGCTGCGGTCTTGAGTACTACCGACATGAGCTATTATCGCCTCGATAATGGCTTTCAAAGTAGCATCATCGGTTGATTCAGGAATGATTACGCCATCACCATTGAACAAGGTCTGCTCAAAAATCTTTATACTATCAGATGTGTCGGCAACTGATATTTCTTGAGCATCAGCCTTACCCAGATTAGAAAGTATTTGCTTTGCCGAAAGATAGAGTTTTTTGCCATTTTCATCGTCTTGATTGATATTGCTTAATTTCAGCACGCTATCACCCTTCAAAATTGAGTCTTTGTCTTTCAAAATTCCGGTAAGCCACTCGGCTGTTGCAACGACTTCATCGAGGTGAATCTTACCATCTGAATTCAAATCGACATAATTCAAACTCTTTTCGTCAATTTCAAGACCTGTTGTCGGACATGAGAGCACAGTCCACATCTTAGGGTCAAGTTCGCCAAGATGGGCAATGTCTTCACCAGACTGAATTTTAACACGTGTTGAACCTCCAATGTTTTGGAAAGTCCATTTATAACCTTTTTTCATCATAATTAATGTATGTTTTTGAGGAAATAAAACAATTTCCACTTCAAATTTGAACACATTTTTTGTTAAAAAATTAACATTTGCAAAGTTACACTTTTTTTTTGAAATATGAAACGAGTTGTAAAAAATAGCTTATTTTTAGACAAAAATCAGGGCACTCTTAAAAGTATGTGTTAAACAGATTCAGAAAAAGTAGTGTCAAATATGTATAATATGTTGTAGTATTTGTTATTTACTAAAGTTTCACATATTGCTTAGAGTAATAAATTATTCAAATTTCGCAAGTAGTTAATGTGTCAAATTATAGGAACTTGTTTATGTCAGATTCAAATCCCTTTGTTTATTTTAGTTTCAATGAGAAAAAACCGCTTAGCGGTTTCATATTAATAGAAAATTTATATACACATTCCATCTCTCACAACCGCTTTGCGGTAATTGCCTCATCGGACATAAACCGAAACAAACATTTTGTCGGATAGTATCCGAAGTAATAAAAGAAAGTAAAAGATATGACTAAACAACAGATTTATAAAACAATAGCACCCAATAAGAAAAACCATTCCTTCATACATGATAAATTTGATTGTTAAACACTAAAGAGGAACAGTGCCGAATTCGATGTGTGCAGTCCTCTAACAGAAGAAAGCCATCTTATCCGGCACTGTTCCTCTTTTTACAGTACCCTCTGATGAGTTAGTGCAAAGGTACTGTTTTTTTTGAATTATACGAATTTATCAGCAAGAAAATACAAATTTTAGAATAATTTCGATAAAAACATCATATATGCGCACTGTAACGTGGATGAGTATGGTAGGCGGCACTTTGAGAACCTCTGAGATTCATCTTGGGGGTTCTTTCTTTGTATAGCATGTCCGGCGATGCAAGCGGTAAGCCGACCCCATCCTATAAAGAAATTTTGCGGAGCAAAGACAAAGCCGTGAGCGAAGCGAACACCTTATTAATGGGGGGAAAGAAAAAATCGTTAAACCAGACGTGAGTACAACGAATACCTTATGAAGAAAATCAACTAAAAAACAGAAAAAAACCAGAAAATATAGAAAAATCAAAAAAGTGCGAAAGGCAAAAAAAATCAAAAAAAGTGTGGCAAACTATTGCACATATCAAAAAAAAGCAGTAATTTTGCAAAAAAATTGACACGGACATCAATCACAAACACCAATAACACAATAAATTTACAAAAATTATAAGTGTGGCAAATTAAAATTTTATTACAATTATGCCACAAATATGGCTTATGAAAGCAATAATTGGGCGCAATTTAAAATACTTGCGCGAAGCAAATCATTTCACAGCTCAGCATGTGGCCGACTGCTTATCAATCAATCGTTCTGCATATGCAAATTATGAAGCAGGGTTGCGGGAGATGCCGTTGGCACTTTTAGAAAAAGCTGCCGACTTCTTGGGTGTAGATTTAGCTGCTCTCTATGAAGAGGACGAGACAAAACGTCCTGATGTGCTGGAAAGCGCATTCCGAATGGAAAATTTAACAGCAGATGACTGTCGTGAAATTGCTTATTTTAAAAGCATTGTTATGAATTACATGAAGATGAGTTCATGCCTATGAAAAAATTATCATTGAAAGAAGCCGATGATTTGGCGTTGAGTTTTCGCACTGAATACGGAATTGGAAATTCCCAACCATTTCACGCAAAAACCATTTTGCGCAAGTTGAATATCTTAACGGTATATCGTCCATTAAGCGAAGATCTTCACGGGCTATCCTTAAAATCAAAGGATGGCAAATGCTTCATGCTGATTAATAGTAGTAGAACAAGAGGTCATCAGCATTTCACTATCGCTCATGAGTTATATCATTTATTTTACGAAGAGCACCCTATTCCACATATTGACGAAGAGAATGAGGGCATGAGCCGCCCGATTCCAGAACAAAATGCTGACGCATTTGCAAGTGCTCTACTGTTACCGAGTAATGCAGTAAAACAAATGATTCCAGAGCCAGAATTGCAACAAAAGAATGTATCCATTGCCACTATTCTCAAAATAGAGCAGTTCTTTTCTGTATCCAGAAAAGCGTTATTGAATCGCTTACTAAAGTTGAAATACATTTCTCAAGAGCAATATGAATCGCTCTGCGGTCTACCTGTAAAGTGGTCAGCAAAAGCATACGGATACGATCTATCTCTTTATGAGCCAGGAAATGAGAACCTAATCATCGGAGACTTTGGAGAAAAGGCAAGATTACTATTTGAGCACGAAAAAATCTCTGAGGGACATTATCATGAACTAATGCAATTAATTGGATATGGAGAAAGTTAAGATTGTGTTAGACGCGGATGTTATTATTCATTTCTACAAAGGAGGATTACTAACTTTTCTTCCCAACATATTAAGTGAATACGAACACATTGTCCTGTCACATGTTAGGAATGAAATATTGTATGATATTCGTTCTGCATTGGACAACCAAAAACTATTACTTAAAAACATAACATATGTAGATTTTGCACCTCAAAAAGAGATGGCGAAAGAATATGCCCAACTTGTCAAACGTTTCGGCAAAGGCGAGAGTGCTTGTATGGCATATTGTAAATATACAAACAACGTAGTTGGCAGTAGTAATCTAAGGGATATTAAAGATTATTGTGCACAAAATAATATAACTTATCTGACGACTTGTGATTTTTTGTATTATGCATGGAGACGTCAGAAAATGAACATTGAAGAGATTAATAATTTTATCAGCGCCGTAAAAAGCCGAGGCAGTAAACTACCTGATTTTGACATACAAACATATCAACCTAACGCAATGTTATAAATAGTGTCCGTATTGGCAGGTCCAATATCTACACTTTAAAAGGTGAAAGACAGCACTCCACGTTTGAGTGCTACCGATTTTTATCTGATATTCAAAAAACACACTGACTTTATATAACGATGAAGAAAATAATTGCAAAATCTTTGGTTAATTGAATTATTTTTTGTTTCTTTGTAGCGTATTTGAATATTCAAACATAGATAAGTGTAATTTAAATCATCTTGTTCAATTATGGAGAACGCGACAACCAGTCCAGAGATTAGAAATGACGAGCAAAAAGTTAAGTATGAGGAGTTCTTTAGATTTCCTTTGCTTGCAGAACAGGTGGCAATGAACATCAATCATCTAAATTATCGCTATAACAGGCTGAAGGATATTGATGTCACAGACTCCTCGAACAAAGAAGAATTTTTAATGGCTTTTGATGCTTTCTTAGTATTGTTCCGAGCTTTATTTTTAGAAAATGGGAATACACAATATACCATACAACATTACTATCGGGCAAAAAGAGATGATGATACAGCAGATAAAATTAACGCGTTTCTTGATCAACAAGTATATGAATGGTCAGATTTGTCCATTCGTAAAATGTTGAAATTTATTGCGGATAAATTTGTTTGTCATGCCGATCCAATCTCTGCGGAAGATCTAGGGTCTGCAAATGCATATACGGCGCATTTAATGAATCCTTATGTTAATAATAATCTTCAAACAATCTTAGAAGGTCTGAATAAAATACTTGAATCATCAAAAAGAGTGCAACTCTAAAACAAAGCTAACAATCAGATGGACAAACAATTAGAAGACAGCATAGCGCCACACTTCAAGACAGATTTTGAAAAAGATTTGTTCAAAGCTGCTATTGCAAATCTTGACGAAAATAACAATGTACTAAGTTTAAATAATTTCTCCTATGCTATTAGAGAGTTAGTGAGAAATTTCCTTTCCAGGTTAGCGCCAGATGAGCAAGTAAAAGGAGCGCCATGGTATACTCCAATCATGAATCAAGATGGTAAAGAAAGTATTACTAGAAAGCAGAGAATGCATTATGCTATACATGGCTGGCTAACAGAGGATATCCTAAAAAACAAGCTTTCTTTAGATGTTGCTGATTCCATTGATGATCTTAATACGAGTGTCAATAATATGAGTAAGTACACTCATATAACTAGCAAGACATTTAATGTTTATGGGGCTATAAAAACCATGGAGTCATTAAATATGCTTGGTGATTTATTACGTTTTTTAATGGATATTGATGAATGTAAAGTAAAAGTTCGTAATGCCGTTATAGATGATTTTTCCACACGAATTGGAAATAGTTTTTCTATTGAAACATTTAATGATATAGATATCTTATCAACACACAGCTCAATAGAAGATTTCGGAATTGAAGGATATACTTTAAAAGAACTTGGAGAAACTATTGAGGTGGAAGCGTATGGATCCGTATACACTCGTCTGCAAATCGGATCTAATAGCGATTTGAGTAAAGATAATGGATATGTTACCCACATGGATTTTCCTTTTACTGCAACATGTAGAGCCGACATTCACAATGTGTTAGGGGATATACAATATAGTGATCCTATAATTCACATTGATACTGATAAATATTACAAATGATAAATTTCGCTTTTGCATTATCTCTCTAGACACCAATCAATGCAGTTTTTTTCCGTATAGATTGATTTATTATATATTCTACTGAATAAAAAATAATTACTGCATTTGCAGCGTCAATTGAGATAGTGTCCGTATTGGCAGGTCCAATATCTACACTTAAAAAGGTGAAAGACAACGCTCCGCGATAGAGCGTTGTTCTTTTTATAATATAGCCATTGCGATGTCTTCGGCTTCGGCGAGATTGAGTTTCTGACGGATTTGGGTCTTGCGCTGGTAAATAGTTTGGAGACTTTGACGGGTGAGCATGTTGATCTCCTTGGTGGAGAAATCGGCTTTCAACAGGCAACAGAGCTGTATCTCCTTCTCGTTCAAAAGCGGTCCTCCCTCTTTGGTACTTGGTACTTGGTCACTTTGTCCCTTTTCACTTAGTCCCTTGTCCCCGTATTTCTCAACAAGACGTGTGTAGAAGCCGTCATAGACTAAATCGATAGTCTGGTAAATGCTTTGCCAGTCTATGAGGGCATCGGCGGTTGTTTCGTTCAATGCCATGAGGCGTGCTAACAGTTGTTGGTTGGCTTCGGTGGGTGTTCCGGCAATCGTTTTGATGACACCCAATTGCTGCAACATCAGTTTGCGGACATTACCATCCGCCTCCTTCGTACTTGGGACTTGGTCACTCGGTACTTTGTCACTTAGTCCCTTATTTATGATTCCTTTTAGGGTCTCTATCTCTTCTTCTTTCTCCAAAAGCAGCCTTTGACGACGGCGGTACAGATATACAAACAACATACACAATCCCAAGACCACGCATACAAGACCAACAATGAGTATCGTTTGCCGCTGCTTTGCCAATTGCTGACGCAGTACTTGTTCGCGCAAGTCACTCATGGAGCGTTCTTTGGCTTCTGCTACACGGTAACGAATATAATCTTTGTCCTGCCATTGCGTGTTGTACGTGGCTAAGGGCATCATCTGATAGTGGCCATGCAGTGCATAGTTCAGCACTTGCCGGTGCGCCAACAAACCTGCTTCTGCGGATGGAGAAGAAATAGTTGCACGGTAAGTTTCAAACAGTTCTTCCGCCTCTCGCATATAGCGGTCTGCACGCTGTTTATCGCCCTTATTAAGCCAAAGACGCGACAAAGAATAAAGGCTTTCCACCAATAGCCAACTCTCCCCTTTCCGATAGATAGCAGCCAGTTCCTCGTGCATTCGGATAGCGCGGTCGGTCTGCCCGATTTCTCCTAACAAATCGGCATAATTACGGCGTACCAAATTAACAATAAACGCGGAGTCCGAAGTTTGCGCAATCGCTTTCTCAAAGCACTCTTCCATTTTGTCGTATTCGCCCAAATAAAAATACGTAATTGCCATGCCGTTATAGACACGCACCACTTCGTCCAGATGGATTGCTTTCCCGTCACCGAGACGGATGAGGGCTTCCGTGTAATCGCGCACGCGTTCATAATCGTAATCACGCATAGCCAATTCGGCAGATATACGCAGCAAAATCACTTCCCAGATGTGTTCGCCCTTCTTTTCTGCTATCTCCGCGGCATATTGCTGCTGGCGTTGCAGAACTTGTTGTGCCTTTTCTTTGTTATCATTCCACCACCAATAAAAAGCCTCCTCCATGCCCGCTTTCATCATATAATCCTCATACTCGCCGTCTTGCAGCCACCTGTTGCGGAAATACTGCGCAGCCCAACAGATCATGGAGTCTTCGGACAGCGATTGCATGGTATTGGCGCGTATGTCTGCCACGCAAAACCAATACAGGGCTTTTGATTCTTCCGGCAACTGGTCCGGTCGTACCACTTCGCGCAGTATTGCCATTGCTGAATCTCTGTTAACGGTCAGTAACTCTTCCGCTTTCTGCACACGCTGCACGTCTCCGTTAGCGCACGCACTCATGAGGCAAAGAGCCACCGCTCCTATCGTCCATATTAAGAACTTGCTTTTCATCTGCTTGCTTGAAATTTTCTGCTAAGATACTGCTTTTTTACGAATTATGCAAAGTAAAACGTCCGCATATAAACTTTTATTGAGCAAGTACACTGTATTTCAATGGTTTACGAGCAGCAAATATAAAGTTTCCATAAAAGAAACAAGCCCGTTTTACAGGCTTGCATTTATATTGATCAGCAATTCATATCCTGATATATAAAGAGCGAGGAAGATGTCGCAAAATCCAATGTATAATTTTCCAACGTTTTGTTACGATAGAGACATGTTTCTTCTTGGCTATGGCATTTATAATTTGTTTTGCTACTTTTTCAGTTGGCATGACCCAGAATAAGCCACTACCTTTAGCCATCCTTGTATTAACCAATCCAGGTCTAATATCAGTTATATGAATTGGTAATTTGCTTTTGTAAGCTTTCTTGCGTAACGCTTCTATATAATTAATTTGATATGCTTTAGAAGCAGAATATGCAGGAGCCAAAGGTTCGCCTCGGAGACCACCACAAGAACTGAGTATTACCAAATGTCCACTTGATTGCTCTTCAAGATTCTTGTATATTGTATCAACACAAAACGTCCAACCAACAATATTGATATCGATGGTTTGTTTCTCTATTGCAAAATCAAGTTCCGAATTAAAATCTCCTATTCCAGAACATATAATAGTTAAATGAATGGTTTCCTTGAAAATAGTCGAAAGAAGTGTATTAGTTTCTACTATATTCGATATATCACATTGGGCTATTCGGATGTTTGATGAATGTTGAGAAAGTTCACAAAGTAATGGTTTGCGACGTGCGACCGCAATCACTTCATTTCCTTTAGTTGCATATTGTATGGCTAGTTCTCTACCGATGCCTGAACTGGCTCCAATAATTAGTATTCTCATCTTTTGCAAAACCTTAACTATTATATTCCTATTTGTTATACCCCTTCATATACTTTACACTGCAAGCTTCTGCTTTTTCGAATTTTTCAACAGGACGAAGCTATTTTGCGTTTTTTAAGAAAAAGTGCCCACGAGAGGCACTAATTGATTGTGTATCCGTATTTGCTATTTTACATCGGCAAACGGGAGTTATGATAGAAGTGTCGCTGTCACAACAATGATTCTTTATTTCTCGCACAAAATAAATCAACTAGTAGATCAGCCATTTTTGTCCATTCTTCTTTTTGAAAATTCATCAAATGAGGCTTTGGCAACATTCCTGCAAATAGGGTTTTCAAGTCAGGTATTATCCTTTTTTTTAATCTAGGATAGACATAATCTTTATTATCAAATTTTTGATAATACTCATCAAATTCTTGTCCATCTAAAAGTTCAATATTTTGTTCACAACATAATTTAGCATATTCATAATATTCAGCTTTTCTTTCTGTTTCCTCTTCTATTGACTTCTTTTTAATTCCTTCTTTATAATCAAAAAATTGTAGTATCTTTTCACTTGTCGCACCATTTCTTAATTTATCAAAAGCCGCTTTATCCAGCTCGTTTTGCTTTAAGTGCCAATCCAAACTATCAATATAATTTAATGGTATTAAATTTTCTATTTCATGTACATTAGGATAATAATGGTAATATATTCCACCTGTTGCACATAATCTGGCACATTTCGCGCAACTTGAATCGCTCTTGATCTTCTGTTCTGGGAAATGTAAATCGGGATCTGTTATACACACTGCCATATTACCATCTTTAATATATCTTTTCGCGACATCGATAATATTACCGCCTCCACCGTGCACAATGGCATATGAAATATTAGTATTTATATTTTTTTCTTTGATATACCAATTTATTATCAGATTATAAATAATATCATCGTCTTCATCTTCCAATATAAAATTCATTGGCTGAACCTTCAAAGAATCAAGAAAATACTTATAACTCACTTGTGTAACAAAATAGCCATCATTTTCTCTATTAACAGGTGAATCTTTCACAACTTCAACATAATGATGAATTTCACTTGATATTGTATGTGTTGAGTATTCAAGACATAATTTTTTCAACAAAGGATATATGTCTATATCGGATTTAAATATATCACGCATACTGCATAACACCTCATAATCGCCTCGTAAGATATGTTTACTTTCAATAACAGCCCATGCAATATTTCTTATTGCAATTCTTATATTATTGTAGCTACTATCTTTCGGATCTACAATTAATGAATTGGTCAAATATATCAGCATATACGACTAATCTTCAGGATCAAAAAAACCTAACGGCCAATTATCCAATTGACCTTTCTCATTAAATGTATGAGTCGTTACTTTAGTGTTAGATTGTTTAATATCCTTATTAAAAATAACAACTATAACATCTTTAGAAGACAGTGAACCTTCTCTTATACGCCGACCTATTCTATTAATTATGGTCTCACTGTGTGTTTCAATTAGTAGCCTTGCGCTTACTTCTTTATTTTCTTTTATAACCTTAATAAACGCATCTGCTATCTTAGCCTGATAAGCAGGGTGCAAATGTAGTTCTGGTTGCTCAATTAAAGCAATTAATTCTCTAAAATATTCATAATAAACATACCTAAATTCTCCTCGTCTATCTTCTCGCTTGTTACTAATATACCATAATTTTGTTACTATGGGTAGTATTTGTGAGTAACCAAATCCAACATCCGCTATATTAAACTCACCATTTGGTGAAACTAATTTTATACTTTTATGCCCTGTCTCATTCTTCGTAATTACTTGGATTCCTAAGAGATTTTGTGTATATTCTTTATACGATCTTAATTGCGCAGAACTTAATGATGCAATGAATTCTTGAAGATTTCTTCCGTATGGATCTATATCATCCACCTGTAATCCTTGTGTTCGATAATATCTGCTTGCTTCTGCTCTCGTTGGGGCAATATAACTACATTTTTCATAGAAAGTAATTAATTGTGAATTTATTATTGGAATGAAATCCAACATAGTTACAAAAGCTAATTTGTTACATAAAGAGACAATTTCTGGAGTATCTTCATTCCAATTATTCCGCTTTATATATTTTCCAAATGAATCTATTGCACATTTTGTTTTTAAATACTCTAAAAAATTCTGATTGTCTAATGCGTATTTTCTTGTAATTGCGATGATTTTATCAGACTTCTTCAGCCTTTTGTCGGAACGCTCTTTTATAAAAGACTCAATATCTCGTATTACGATAGAATAGATTGATTCTTTTTCATCCTTGGATTTAATCTCTATGTTTGGTAATATTGCGTGATAACTCGAATATCGCCAAAATGCGTTTCTTGTGATATCTATGCTTTCCCCATTCAATACAAAGCGAAGCACAGATTCTCTTTTGTCTGATAATATTTCACATGTGCTATTTTCATATTCTATTCGTAGACTCTGCACATATGTTCCATTAGAATCATTGTCATATGTTATGCTAACAGTTAAATCGCTAGGGATGAGAGAATTAAAGCCATTCTCATACATCTCATGACGATAAATGTCTATATGGCGATAGTAAAATGGTATACGATCTATATCATCATTTATTGCTGATATTTTATAAGAAAATCGTATCTTTTCTCCATCTTTTTTCGCTTGATTATTAATCGCTGTTTCATAATCCCCAAAATCAACTAATGAATCATCAAACCAAGATAGGGCACCGCGCAGTTTTTTGTTCACAGATTGCGTAAATAATGGAAAACTGCGCAAAAATGTACTTTTGCCAGAACTATTTGCCCCTAATAACAATGTTAATGGGCGCAACTCAACGAAACCAGTGTCTTTCAAACTTCGTAAGTTTTCTATTCTTATGAATTTAATCATGGTGTGATATTTTTTGCATTTATGAAATAATTATACTTTATATACGTATGTTACATACTTATATGGACACTATGCTATTGATTATATGCTTCTATCATCTGCGAAAGCATGGCTTCGATAATCGCTTTCCTTTTGACTCAATATCAGAGGCTGCTTTTAGCCGTAAATGCTCTGTCATTTCTATAGTTCTACTATCTTGGAGCAGAGAAACTTTAGCGCCCCAAAATCAATAAGGTCTTCATAGTTATAGTTCGTTCTCTTCGTCTTAAAATTAGTTTCCTTTTAATTGCTCCTTAACATTCTTCAAATCAAAATACATTAGGCGAGTACTATCCAGAATGTCTAATGTCGTAAAGTATTCAAAGCCGTTCTTCTCATAGAACTTCGTTACATCGCGGTAGGCATCAACGGTTATAAAACGACAGCCGGCACGATTTCCCTTTGCATACTCACGTTTTATAAAGTCCAATATGATGGAACCAAAACCGGAGTTTGCATACTCCTCACCTACCGCAAGACGACCTACTTTTACCGATGGATAACTGCGACGGCGTTTATTGTTATGAATATGGCGGTTGATACGATTCCAAATACCTTTGGACTGCGGATCATAAGCCACTTTGTCATTCAGCAAACTAAAATAAGCGGCTATCTGCTGTTTATCCGGATCAATAAACACGTAGGTAACCGCCATCATCTCCTCAAGATAATTCTTGGCATCTTGAGTTAAAAACTCATTTAAATCCTTATCGGCACAACAAAATGGTAACAACGGCATATCCGCTGTTAGTGGGCGAAGATCAAAACGCGAGATGTCTATCATCAGAATGCGAAATTAGCGATAGACTTTACCATTTGGTAGGATTCCTCCATCCGCTGCATTTCTGCTGCGGACACCTTTCTCGGATGCTCTACAGCATAAGCAAAACGACGTGCGTCTTCACCATACAATGTGGGTGTTTCTTTAATTGGTCGTGCCATAATTTTGTGCTCGTTTTTATTATCTTTTGTAACTTTCGGCTGCAAAGTTACTACTTTTTTTTTGAGATATGCAAATATTTCTGCAAAAATCTGTGATATTTCTACTTTTTGCAACGCAAAGTGCCAATAATTCCACAAAATGCCCCAACCTCTTCACTTCATATAACCACCGTAATCCAACATATAAACTTTTCTTTCTCGATCCGCCTATATTTCAGCAATTTACAAAAAGCAAATATAAATCGTAGAATTTGGATATAAGTGGTTTTTCGTTGCAATTTTGCAGCAAAATTTGAAAGGTTTAACAACTCAAAAAAAACACTATTATGACAAAGAAAATTTTTATTATCGGACTGGTACTCGCAGCAATACTTTCGATGAGCGGGTGTATGCCCGGAAGTGAACAATGGAACATCCGTATTGCAGCGCATTGCTACATACAGGCCGGTGGACTGCAAGAGGGTGAGAAACTGGTTTTTGTCAATGGTATTCAGCGCAAGTGCTTTCGTGAATGGCAAGGACAAACGTGCAAGTATGTAGCGGTCAAGTACACTTTCCGCAAGGCAAACGGAAATCTGGACCAACGTATCATTCATCTGCTGATGACCGAACATTGCGACAGCATCAT